>DUPV01000071.1 GCA_012838135.1 Clostridiaceae bacterium
ATGATTTTTCTATATCGTTCGGGATTGTTGAATATGATGCTTTTTTAGACACGGATATTCATGCAACAACTGTCAGAGCAGATCATAAAATGTATGAGGATAAAAAAAGGCTGAGAAATACTGTACCCCAAAAAATGCCGGTTGTCTGAAGAATTGAAGAAAACCTGACTATTCTAAGGGTGCAACCGGCTTACAGTACTAGTTTGATACAAAAAATGTGGCTAGCCACAAAATATGGCCAGCCACTTGGAACAAATATGTATAAAGCAAAAGGAGATGTTGAAAATTTTTTCTTAAATGAAAAATATGCAGCTCCGGGTTTATACTTAAGGTAATGCCTTTTCAACCAGATTATCGTACATCTCATCGGTCAGATCACAATCATAAAACAGTTCATAATAGCCTGTTACTTCAGCTTGGAGATCATATTCGGTATAGTCAGGATAGAGCAATTCACCCAGCCAGAGCAGACCGAGGTACCTTTGCACCGAAGGTGGTGATGACAGCCAGCCGTAAGGTCCGGACGGAGTTTGATAAAAATTGCCGGTATTGATAGCTGTAACACCACTCCATGAGGATTCGGAATCTACAGTGCCGTATATACTCTCAGGACCGAAGACAATGACTTCAGGATCCCAGTTCATGATCTGTTCGATATCGACCTCGTTTCCGCCTCCCGAAGGGACCACATCATCAATTACAGCAAGATTCGTTGACATGAGATTGATGGTTTCAGCATGAAAAGAGCCCTCGGCAATGACATTGGTGCCGGAATCTCCCAAACAGTACAGCAGGGTCTTTCGCTTGCCATCAGTATCTACTTTTGCCATCATATCTGTTATCATTAAATAGGTCTTTTCGCACCATGCGGCGAGCTCTTCCGCCTTATCAGTTTTGCCGGTGAGCTCGCCCAATTGTCTGTATGCTTCCGGAGCGGTTGCGACTGTTGCATCAATGTGGACAAAAGGTATGCCTGTTTGTTCAGTAAGAGAGTCCATATCTTCGACTATTGTCTTTTTAGCTTCACCAACATCAATTACTATATCAGGTGCAGCAGCGAGCAGAGCTTCTAAATCCATTTCACCCTTACCGCCATAGAGCTGGCCGAGTTTTGGCAAATCAAGATATTTTTGGGGGATGTAGATGGAAGCTTCTTCTGAGAATTCACTGGCAAAGCCTACCATCATTTCCGGGCAGAGAGGCAGAACATAGATTTGAGTGAGCGGACCGGAGACTGCTATTTTTGTAATTTCAGCCGGTATGGTTACAGTACGGCCTGTAGAATCCGTGAATTCACGAGTCGTATCCTGCGTCTCTTTTGCCGGCTCTTCTTCTTTTTTCTCCGTCTTTTCTTCTTTTTTCTCAGACTCTTGCTCAATTTTTTCTTCGGTTTTTTCCTCGGATTTTTTCTCAGTTTTTTTCTCAACTTTTTCTTCGACTTTTGCTTCGGTTGATTCCTTCTCTTGCTCAGAGGACTTTCCGCAAGCTGTAAGCAACAGCGCAGCTACGAGAAGAAGTATGAGGGGCAGCAGTCTTTTTGTTTTTTTGTTTTTCATTTTTCTTACCACCTTTCCAATTCCAATCAATTTTCAATTCCAATAAAGTTTTATATATACTTACTGATGAATCTTTTTAAGCAGATATCAGTTTCATCAGATTTTCATCGTTATATCGATATTAATATTGTTAAACTTCTATTAAACAGGTATCAGTTTTCATCTAAACAGACATCAGTTTTCATCGGATATGACGGATACGGGAACACAAAAACGTGCCCTGTCGTCAAAGAGGCTGGACACCTCCATATCTACTCCATAAAGTGACTTCATGGTTTCCTTATTTAATATCTCTGCAGGAGAGCCGCAGGAGAGTACAGTACCGTCTTTCATAGTGAGTATTTTGTCAGAAAACATATAACTTTGTTCGGGGTCATGAGTCGTCTGTAAGACCGTATATCCTTCTTTAGCGAGGACTTTTATCTGCTCCAAAACCAGTATTTGATTTCCGCGATCAAGATTCGCTGTTGGCTCATCGAGTAAGAGAATAGGAGTATCTTGAACCAGGGCTCGTGCTATCATGACGAGCTGGCGTTCTCCACCGGAGGTATGATGAAAACAGCGATTAGATAGCTCTGAGATACCTAATTTTTCAAGTGCTTGTTCCGCCTTGGCCCGGGCAGATTTTCCCGGAGAAGAAAATAGTTTAAGTTTGTTGGTAGTACCCATGAGCACTATTTCGTGTACGCTGAAATTGAAGACCGGCTCCGATCTTTGAGGGACATAGGCGATTTGCTTTGCGAGCTCGCTTACCTTTAAGCCGGAAGCGTCTAATCCGTTGATATCTATATTTCCCGTATAATCAGGGAGTAGTCCCAGAATACACTTAAAAAGAGTACTCTTTCCTACCCCGTTCGGGCCCAGTATTGAAAGGACCTCTCCCGCACGAGCTGTGAAACTCATGTTATTTAAGACAGTCCTTTTGTCATATGCGAATGAAAGATTTTTTACTTCTAAACTCAATATCTCTCACCCCTTCCGGTTATCAGTAAAATAAAGAAAGGTGCCCCGACAAAGGATGTCAATATGCCTATCGGTATCCCCGCTGTCGTCACATTTCTTGATATATTGTCCACCATTAAGAGAAAGATGCTGCCGCCCAACATGGAAACAGGCATGAGCCAGCGATAACTGCTGCCGACTATCCTTCGCATCATGTGAGGGATGACAAGACCAACCCAACCGATCATCCCGCTCACCGAAACCGCTGAAGCAGTCACAAGAGTCGCTGATATTATGACAGCCAAGCGGACCCTTCCGGCATCTACGCCCATGGTCTTTGCTTCTTCATCGCCCATGGTTATGACATTGAGGCGCCAGCGCAAAAGCAGCAGGGGGATTAAACCTGCCAGCATGGGGAATATTACAAAGCGAATATCGCTCCACTTGGCACCCGACAAAGAACCCATGAGCCAGTATGTTATCTGGGGCAGCTTGTTATTTGGGTCAGCAACCAGTTTGATGAAGGAGGTTCCTGCATTAAAAAGTGAGCTGACCATTATACCCGCGAGAACAAGGCCCAGGACCTTTCCTCCTTTTACGTAATTGCTGATGCGAAAAACCAAGGCTACGGTAATCAAGCTCATTGCAAATGCTGAAAGTGTAATATTTACGTGTTTGAAGTCCAGGAATATTGCGAGGGCTGCACCGAAACCCGCTCCGGCAGATGCACCCAGAATATCGGGGGATGCCATGGGATTTTGAAAGACACCCTGATAAGAGGCGCCGGCTGCTGAAAGGCAGGCACCAACCAGAACAGATAGAATGACCCTCGGTAGTCTTACATTCCAGACAGCAGCTTCCATTTGCTCCGTCCAGAACTTCCCCGCGTCCTGGAAAAGACCGAAGATTTTATTTCCGAGTATAGCCAGAAGTTCCTTGAGCGGAACGGGGTATCTGCCAAGAGTGAATGAAAATAGTGTACAGATGATAAGTATGGCGATAAAAATCATTATGGCTGAAGGACCGGCTAATTGTCTGTGTGGCGGTATTTTCTTTATTTTGTCGTCCTGTACGTTCATAGCTGATTGCTCTTTTGGCATTATCTCGTATTGAGTTTCTGTTTTTTTAATGTTTTTTCTGTCCAAATTCTCACCTCATGATCAGAAAAGTCTGTCCACAGTCGTAAGGGGGTCCCGAAACTCCTGAAGCTTGTCGTTTCTTCATTCCCTCCGGATCATTAATTACCAACCCTGCAAGTCTGTCGATACCCAGATCAAGAAGTGCCGGGCATAACGGAACGGTAGGTCCTGTAAGTATAGTGTAAGCATTGCGGCATAAGGCGAGGAGGCGAGGAAGTGTCTTGTTGATCAGACTGCTTCCGGTGATTAGAACTATATCGCATTCCGGGAGTATCCATTCACAGGCTGAGGCCGGGTAGTCGCCGGGTTGCGGATGAAGTTCAAGTATGTGACAC
Source organism: Clostridiaceae bacterium (assembly GCA_012838135.1). Lineage (GTDB taxonomy): Bacteria > Bacillota > Clostridia > Saccharofermentanales > DTU023 > UBA5436. Next base: position 3,973 of record DUPV01000071.1, read on the forward strand.
TCAGCCGCTGCGTTTCTGACTTCTTCCGGCATTTTAAGGTGTCCGACTAATCCCAACTTCTTTCCTGCCAGGTCGAGTCCTCGCGTGCAATAATTATCATAAGGCTCTTGGCAATTCAATTCTTTCATTCGTGCCTCAGTATTGAGACAGGCATTGATTGCTGCCAGGGCAAGCGAGGCTTCTGCGAAGTTCCAACTCATCAGTGCCCGGGCGGCTTCTTGGATATTCATTCCCGTAAAACCCTCTGAAAACATGGGAGAACGAGTGCTGCCCGCAGTAGTCATGGCGATTCCGACCTTACCCCGGTCGGTCTCAACCAACGACCATGCATCACCGACAATTGTGTCTGCGATATTTTCCCCTTGCGTAACAGAACTTATTATAGTGTCGTAAATCAAGTTATTATTCATTTCGCTTTAGTTCTCCCTATCTAAGATATTGATCTTTCCAGCTTTCGAGTTTATGCAAAGCATGTTTATCTTCGTGACTGCCGAGTTCCACAATCTCCGTTTCAGGATCTGAAGCGAGGCGTATGTGAAGGTCCTCAGCAGCTTTTAAGTATTCTGAATCAAGACCTGCGGTTTTTGAAAGCTCTTTAGCAGAAGGCAGTGATTTAAGTACTCCGACACAAGGCACTTGCGATTCGAGCAACAGCTCGAAGGCTTCCATAAACTCGGGTATAAGTATTTCAAAGCCGCCAATTTCATCGATAAGTGCAAAACGCTTAGTACCGGCTTCTCGTAAGAGAGCTGAGGCAAAGATAGAAAATGCCTCGTCATTTCGCTTAACGTTGCCTTCTTTGAATGTAAGAAATCGCAGGCACAAGTGCCCGGCTTTTTCGTACAATCCGGGGACGGCCAAATCAAGAAGAACGAGCTTTTGACTTACTAAATCTCTTAGGCTTGCTGAATTTCCTATACCAACGGAAATCCCCGGACTTACCAGATCGAAACCCACGAGCTCCCCACCCTCAAGGACACGTTCGGTAAGATAGCCGCCGGCCACACTGAGACTATCCCTGAGCACAGTCCTGATGAGTGTGCTCTTGCCACAGCCTATCGGTCCGGTCAGGAAAATCCGCTTCAAGCTTTGCTCCTGGTTGCCCTCAGTTCTATCATTTGGGCACATATGGAAATTGCTATCTCCGCAGGTGTTTCGGCCTTGATCGCGAGACCGATCGGGGTGGTTATCCTGGCGAAGTCTGTTTTGCTGAAACCTTGTTTTCTAAGTTCAGCTTGTACTCCGGCTATTTTATACTTGCTGCCGATTACTCCTATATAACAGGCGGGCGTACGTAAAACCTGGGCCTGAACTATCGTGTCGTGTGAGTGACCGCGTGTCATGATGCAGACATAATCTTCAGGTCCTATCTCTATCTTCTCCGCAATATTCTCCAAGTCTACGAGCAGAACATCTTCTGCATCGGGAAAAAGTGATTTGTCAGCAAATTCCGGACGGTCATCTGCCGCTATACATCTGAAACCGACAGATGCAAGTGCAGGTACGAGGGCTTGACCTACATGGCCGCAGCCAAAGATATAGACCTTCCCGGAGGATGCTATCTGCTCGGCATACATATCAATACTGGCTGCCTTTATTCTTGCCGGTTGACGAGACAAGCTTTTAAGGACTATCTCCGGTATATCAAAGCCGAAGCTGCCACTCGCCTTTGACCAAATGGCAAGTCTGCCATCTCCCGCGATATCACTGATCAGCCAAATATCCTGATCTTGGTTGAAACGCTTTTCCACCTCATTTACAAGGGAGATGGTCGCCTGATCCCCGGCGGGTATATAATGGAAGAAAACTTCAACGGCACCGCCGCAGATCATGCCCAAATTCTCCACATCATCCTTGGTCAGAGTAAAGTTATGTTCACCCGAACGCTTTCTTTCCAGAATTTCAGCGGCTATCTGCTCAGATCTGTATTCTACGGCTCCGCCGCCGATAGTCCCTGCAAGTCTGCCTTTTTTCCCGACAAGCATCCTTGCACCCGAACCGCGCGGAGTAGAGCCTGACGAGGCGATTACCGTGACGAGTACCAAATCTTCTCCTGCTGCTAAGCTTTCGCTCATAAGCTTAAACATGTTGCGCATTTTGACCTCCAATCTTATCTTGAATCCGGCTTTTGTAATTGTATTTTTAAATTTCTGGGTTTTGACGACTATTTTTGTTTTATCAGCTTTCTCAGATGTTCAAAGTTCTTCGATTACTTATAGATTTACCGGTTTTCAAAAGTTCTTGTATTTCTTACAGCTTTACCAGCTCTCGTTTGCAGATGTGATTTATGGTCTCGATGTTTTTTTCAGTGATTTCCAACACCAGTGCCAGCTTTTTTTGAGCCTCTTCAGTTTTAAACTTTGCGGCTTGTCTCTTAATCCTTTCGTGCAGACCGATTACCTTATCTTCCGAAACTACCCGGTCGGCAACAATTAATACCGCAAGTTCATCCGGTATTTCGAAGAGACAATTGTCACCGTGACCACCTACTATTTCTGCTTCCTGATGGTAGCCGAGGGCACGAATCCAGTTTTCGCCTACTTGGCAATGACTTTTCTTTGTTCTGGCTACATCATGGAGGAGAGCTGACCTGATTATTAAATCGATATCTAAGTCGAGACCGTTTTCCGCTAAGGCCATTCCTATCCTTGCAGCTTCTTCGGCTACCGCTATGCTATGTCTGATTACGTGTTCCGGTGTACCGGCTGCGGTGATAAGTTCGAGACAGAGTTCTTTTGTCAGCGGTGGCCGATTTAATTCGCCCATATATTCAATGGTAAAAATATTGTTTTTTAAGCTGAGCTCAGATACCGAGCCATAGGGTAGGAGTTTTCTGCCGGGCGGCAGTTCTTTTTCGGATATTTCAGAAAGAAAGGTACGCATGACCGAAGCGTGAGAGACTATCACTATATTCCCCGTACTGGTCTCGAGTATTTTGTGCAGAGCCGAGTCAAAACGAAGAAAAGCTTGTTGTGGATTCTCTGCACCCGGCGGCTGAATGGAATTATCACGTCCCCTGGCTTCGTAAAGATCCGGCCAGCGGATTTTAATTTCGTCAAAGGAGAAACCGTCCCACTCTCCGAAATACATTTCTTCAAGTCCGTCAATTATTTTCGCTTCACCAAAAGACTCCGCTGTTTGTACGGTACGTTTCAGCTTACTGCAGAATACAGCCGAGATATCGGCATTATCTAAAAATTTTGCAGCAAGCAAGGCCTGCATCTTGCCTGCAGGAGAAACAGGTAAGTCAGTGTGTCCGATACACACCCTTTTTCCGTCCGGAAATTCCGGAAGTCCATGGCGTATAAGATAGATTTTTCGCATTTTTTCAGATCTCCGTTATTTGAGTACATCAGACAGATATTTTTCGTAAAGTTCCACAGAGGCTTCCCTCACGGCTTTCTCATATTTGCGATAGCGTTCTAAAAGCAGCCTGCCTTCCGGGGTAAGGCTGCTGCTACCTCCTCGTGCTCCGCCTTGTTTACGTAAAACCAAAGCAAAACCTGCCTGATCTTCTATTGAATTTAGAGTCTTCCAGCCCTTGCTGTACGAGATCTGCATTCGCTGACAGGCTGTCTTGACTGACCGCGTTTCATCTATGAGTTCCAGCAAAAGTGCAATATGTTGGTCAAAAAACCTTCTCTCTTTTTCAAGGGAAAGCTTGATGACAGGTCGCATCAGCTGGCTGTTATGATATTCCAGCAACTTATCAAATTCTTCGGGGGTGTCGGCATCGTAAAGTATGCCCTCGTCTTCCAGGTAAACATATGCTTCAGAAATGTCGAGTTTCTGGAGAGCTCCGGCGAGACCGCCCTCACCGTTGTAATCCAATATGAGATCTATTGCCTTTGAGGAGAGAAGTATGGGATGACCCTTAAGACCGGCACAGACCGGATAAACAACATCACTATGTTTTTTCAGGAGTTCTTCGACGGTGTCGGCCCTGAAAAGCGGTATGTCTACGGGAGTAAATAAAATACGGCTGCACTTCCTGCGCAGATACCTAAAGCCTATACAAGCCGAATCGAACATTTCCGTGTTTTTGTAATTTTCGTTGCGGAGGAAGATTACGCCGCTCTTTGTAAGATGTCTCTCAAGTTCGTCTGCATTATAGCCGGTGACGACTATTATCTGAGAGATTCCTGACTGCTGCAGCGTTGCAATGATGCGCTGTGCCACGGATATTGAACCGATGCTGAGCATGGGCTTGAATTTTCCCATTCTGGATGACATTCCGGCTGCTGTAATCACTGCTCCTACTTTCATTGTCTCACCTTTCGTTATAAAAGCGACTCGGCTTACAATTTGAAGCTAAGCGTTTCACAAAATTCTCGGAAATCATAAATAACTTATTGTTAAAATCATTATAAACATTTTCTTTCGAGTTGTAAATATATACAACTTGTACAAACAAACAATTTGACAGCTGACTACTCAATTATTAAAATTTATTTAAGTAGAAATTTATCAGTAATTTCTTAGATTTTAATTTTAAGGTGTGGAATAGTATTATTCCCGGTGATCTTCGCAGCGGTGGGTGTCCGGTCCGCCGCCTGTCATATCTCGGAGACCAAGGACTCCCTGCTCGGTATAGAACACAAGTGAGGACGGTTTTCCTTGGCTGTCTTCAGCGGAAAGACGAAGAAAATTAGATGTTTCCAGGTAGTTTATAGGGAGCTTTCTTATATAAGTTTTGCCTGTGTCCTTGTCAACTACTTCGACTTTTATCTCATCCGCAGTGATTTTGTTAGGCATGTCGGCTTTGCTATTCATAAACTGTCCCCCTTTATAAATCTTAAAGATGGTAACAGTTTACAACAAAAACACATGCAGTCTCAACGGAAGTTTACATTATAACTAAATTTCAGCAATGTCTTAATGTAAATTTTGTCATAAAAATCTTAAAGAATTGTAAAAAAGAAAATCAGAAGAAAATCAAGAGAGAAAAACGAGAAAATCAAGATAAGATTAAGAAAGGAGACTCGAGAATGGGTAAGGGAGTCACTAAAAAAATTCTGAATATCAACGGAGTAAGGAGAAGTATTCTCGTCAGGGGTGATGAGAAGCTCTCAACCATACTCCGTGAGCGTCTTCTGCTCACAGGATGTAAGGTCGGCTGTGGACAAGGTCAATGCGGAGCTTGTAATGTTATAATGGATGGAAAAGTTACCAGATCCTGTATTGTACCGATCTCAAATGTTCCCGATTTTACTGAAATCACGACAATTGAAGGTATAGGTACGCTTGACGATCTTCATCCGCTGCAAGTAGCTTGGATGGCTTACGGCTGTGCACAGTGCGGATTCTGCAGTCCCGGCTTCATAATCAGCGCCAAGGTTCTGCTTGATGAAAACCCAGATCCGACAAGAGAAGAAGTCAGCGCATGGTTCCACAAATGTCGCAATCTCTGCAGATGTACCGGCTATAAGCCTCTGATCGACGCCACCATGGCTGCTGCTGCTGTATTACGAGGTGAAAAAACCAAAGAAGACCTCATGTTTACACCGACAGACAACCGCATACTCGGTACGGAGTATGTACGTCCTTCAGCTGCAATGAAGGTAACGGGAACCTGGGACTTTGGTGCGGACGATGCACTTTACATGCCTCCGGACACCTTACGTCTTGCCCTTGTTCAAGCTGAAGTTTCACATGCCAATATCAAAGGCATAGATACTTCCGAGGCGGAAAAAATGCCCGGCGTTTACCAGGTTATCACGGCAAAAGATGTTCCCGGAAAAAACCGTATCAACGGTCTTGTCATGTTACCATTAAACAACAAATGTGACGGCTGGGATCGCCCGATACTTTGCGACGAAAAAGTTTTCCAATACGGTGATGCCATAGCGATAGTCGCTGCTGATACAGAGGAACAAGCCAGGGCTGCTGCAAAAGCTGTAAAAGTAGATCTGGAAGTTCTCCCTGCATACATGAGTGTGCCTGAAGCACTAGCGCCTGACGCAATAGAAATTCATCCAGGAATTCCAAATGAATATTATGAAACAAATTGTATCAAGGGTCCTGACTTTGACTGGGACAGTGTACCTGAAGAAAACATGGTCGAAATCGAGAGTTACTGTTCGCGTCAACCTCATATGTACCTTGAGCCCGACAATGGCTATGCATACATAGATGAAGACGGTATGCTCACTATTCATTCCAAGAGTATAGGTATCCACCTTCATATGCCGATGATAGCCGAAGGTATCGGTGTTGAGATGGAAAACTTGAGAATGGTTCAAAATAATGCCGGCGGAACCTTCGGATATAAATTCTCGCCGACAAACGAGGCTCTGCTGGGAGTTGCCGCTTTGGTTACACAGCGTCCTGTCAGCCTGAACTTTAATATGTATCAAACTATCACTTATACCGGCAAGAGAAGTCCGGGCTTTATGAATATTAAGCTTGCGGCTGATGATGACGGTAAGATTCAAGCACTCTGGGGCCGCAATTACATTGACCACGGTCCATACTCGGAGTTCGGTGATCTGCTTACCCACAGACTTACTCAGTTTGTAGGCTCAGGTCTTGATATCCCGAGTATAAGGAGCAAAAATTCAACAGTATTTACTAATCACGCATGGGGTTCCGCATTCAGAGCTTACGGTTCACCTCAAGCCTTTATGGGAAGTGATATAGCTATTGACTGCCTCGCTGCCAAGATGGGCATAGATCCCTTCGAAATGAGAGCTATGAACTGCTACAAGGAAAGTGAAGATTCCCGCACACCGACCGGCTGCAAACCTGATGTATATTGCTTAGAGGATCTTTACGATCTGGCACGTCCTAAATACCTGGAAGCTAAGAAGCGCGTAGAAGAAAAGAATGCTGCTTCTGACGGTAAAATCAAATACGGTGTCGGTGTCTCCTTAGGTGTCTACGGCTGCAGCCTGGATAACTCAGATGTCTCCGAGTGCTGGGCCGACTTACAGCCGGATAATACGGTCCTGGTCAGAAACTCTTGGGAAGATCACGGTCAAGGTGCCGATATGGGAACTCTTACTTCGGCACACGAAGCGCTGAGAGAAGCAGGCTTCAAACCGGAAGATATTACATTATTCCAATGCGATAGCAAGCACACCCCGAACTCCGGTCCTGCCGGCGGCAGCCGTTCGACTGTAATGTCGGGTAATGCAACGCGTATAGCCTGTGAAAACCTGGTCAAGGCTATGAAGAAAGATGACGGAACATACAGGACTTATGAGGAAATGAAGGCCGATGGAATAGACACCCATGCAAAAGGCGTCTATACTTTCACCGCTTCAGTTGCGCTAGACCAGGAAACCGGTCAAGGAGATCCGTTCCCGGCATATATGTACAGTATTTTCCTGCCTGAGGTAGCTGTTGACACCGAAACCGGCAAAGTTAAGGTAGAGAAATTTACCTGTGTTACCGATGTCGGAACTGTTATGAATAAATCTGTCGTAGACGGACAGTTCTACGGTGGACTTGTACAAGGTATCGGTCTTGCGTTAACAGAGGATTTCGAAGATCTTGAGAAGCACACAAATCTACTCAGATGCGGTATTCCATATCCGATGGATGTACCTTATGACCTGGAAGTTGTATACCAAGAATCTCATCCGCGTCCGAAGAGCCTTTTCGGAGCTGCAGGTTGCGGTGAAGCACCACTGACCGCACCTCATCCGGCTATACTGAACGCCATCTATAATGCTACCGGCGCACGTATAACCAGAGTTCCTGCAAAACCGGAGGTTGTCCTGGAAGCACTAAAAAACATATAATGTAGTCGGTGAATACCTGACTGAACTATTAACACAAACAGAGAGGATGGTTATACCGCCTCTCTGTTTGAATGTAGTGAAAGCCGGCATCTTGAGATGTCAGACGATACAAGACCTTAGAGGTCTGACTTAAACCACCCTCTTAACGGTGGTCATGATATTGATTTTCTGAAAACATCATTTGGTAGGATTTTCCCAAGCACTGCTATATAAACGGAGAGAAATTATGGACCATTTTAAAGAGAGATCTACCAGGGATTATTTTCAAAAAAAGCTCTATAGCTTAGAGGGATTGATGGAGCGGGAAAACCGCTGTATTTATGAAGAACCCGCGTTTTGTCATGCTGCCTGTCCTTTGGGTTTAGATGCAAAAAAACTGATAGCCTTTATAGAGAAAGGTAGTTTCTCCGAGGCCCGTGCAATGCTTGAGCATATTACGCCATTTCCTCGTATATTGGTTTACGGTTGTGAGGCTCCTTGCAAAAAGGTCTGCAGGATGAACGAAGTAGGGGAAGGTATAGATATTCCGGCTTTAGAACGTGCGGCGATTAACCATGGCAGCCCTAAGACGGGAAAAGGCATGCTGAAGTTCAAAAAAAAGCAAAAGGCAGCAGTTTTCGGTTCTGATTTGTTTTCACTTTCTCTGGCTGCGGAGCTGGCAAGAAAAAGCTATCCTGTGAGTTTTTATGTAAGTCAGGCGGATGCAGTCTCTCTGATTAAAGATTGTGCCCCTTTTTTATCAGAAGATGATTTAGCCAAAGAAGCTAAAAAGCTTGAAGCTATGGATATAAAAATAATCTACTCTGCCAGGCTCACAAAAGAGTTATTTGAGAGTGAGAAGAAAAATTTCGATATAATTGCTGCTGCGCGCAGTTTTCTAAGTATATGCTTTCCCGGAGATCTACCTGACAGCAGGACTTTATTATCCCCTGTTTCTCAGCTTCTCAGTTCGCAAAACGGCGATCCAAATGTTTTAGAAGCTATTTTTGATGCGAGGAGAGCGGGAGTCTCGGCTGATCGCATAGCCCAGGGCTTAGATCCGGGGAGTTCGCGGGGCGAGGAAGGGGCAAGAGAGTCCCGACTTTATACCGACATGAGTGAGGCAGTTCCCTCAAAGCGAATTCCCGAGCCAAGAGAAGGTTACGCAAGAGAAGCTGCAATCGAAGAAGCTGCACGCTGCATCCAGTGTAAGTGTGAGGAATGTATAAAACACTGTGTCTTTCTTCAGGAAACGGGCAAATATCCGCGTATACTCACCCGAGAGATTTACAACAACGTCGATATAATCATGGGTGACCATCTGATGAATAAAACGATAAATTCTTGTTCGCTCTGTGGTCAGTGTACCGTCACTTGTCCTAACGGCTATGATATGGCTGAAATCTGCAGGGATGCCAGGGAAAACATGGTCAGCACGACTAAAATGGCCCTGGCTTACCATGAATTTGCCCTTTTGGATATGCTCTTTTCAAACGATGAAGCCTTTCTCTCCAAGCCCCAATCAGGATATGAGGAGTGTAAATATGTGTTTTTCCCGGGGTGTCAGGCCGGAGCTATAGCGCCTGATGCGGTATTTAAGGCCTATTCGGATCTGGCCGGGAGACTTGAAGGAGGTGTCGGTCTGATCAATGGCTGTTGCGGTGCTATTGCCAAATGGGCCGGAAGGACTGCAATGTATGAGGAGTGTGAAGAACTCTTAATAAGCGAACTGAAGAAACTCGGAAATCCTCAGATAATAGCTGCTTGTCCCACTTGCAAAAAGACGCTTGAAGAGATGATCGGAGCAGAAGTAAAAGGCATCTGGGATATTCTTAATGAAAACGGATTACCCGCGGGGGCATTGGAATACGACAGACCGCTTATCATGCACGATTCCTGCAGCGCAAGAGGAGATCGTGATATGCAAGCGGCCATTCGCAAGCTTACAGATAGTCTAGGCTGCACATTGAAGGAAGTGCCGTATAACGGTGACATGACAGAATGTTGTGGCTACGGCGGTCTCGTGAGCTATGTAAATAAGGATCTCGCATCTAAGATGGCGCAAAGCTGTACCAAGGACGAAGATGTGCCTTATATCAGTTATTGTATGGCCTGTCGCGACCGCTTTGCCAGAGAAGGCAGGGAAAGTATGCACGTACTTGAGCTCGTCTATGCCGCTCCGGCAGGTAACCCGCCCGACATATCCGAAAAGCGCAAAAACAGACTGAATCTTAAACGTAAGCTATTGGAAGAGGTCTGGAATGAGGAGGTAATAGAGGTGAGTCCGGAATATAAGATAGTGATACCGGAGGATGTAGCCGAGATTCTTGATCAGCGCATGATCCTGGAGGAAGACGTTTACGATGTCATCGAGGCGTATCATGCAGGCGGAAGTGCCGTCTACGATGAAAAAAGCGGCCTGCTCACTAGCTCTTTGAGAAAGGGCAATGTCACATTTTGGCTTAATTTTACTGAAGACGAAGCAGGTGAAGCGGGTGTTTACACGATTAAAGGGGCATACAGTCACCGCATGAAGGTAAGAACGAGGTATGATGTATGACAGACAATAAAGTATATTACTCTGTGGAAGCGGAGGAAAACCTGATCTGCAGCAAGTGCGGTATCCCCCTGGAAAAGACGGAAGCAGTTTTTGAATATCTGGACAATTCATTCCCCGTAGAACTTCCCGCCTGCCCTAAATGCGGCTTTGTTTATGTCCCGGAGGACTTGGCTCTGGGCAAAGTTCTCTCTGTAGAGAAGGTTCTGGAGGATAAATAGTGGATGGATCGGAGTTTACAGATTCCATATGTCTGAACCCGCAATATAAGGTGAAGCCAGAGAGACATCCCGGTGGCCAAAAAACAACGAGACGTCTGATCAAGCTTGCGGGTATAGAGCCCTGTAGAATCTTAGACATGGGCGCCGGTAGCGGTGTTACTCTCAAGCTTTTAAAAGAACTGGATTTTGATGCCAGTGGCATAGATCTCGAGCCCGGGGAAGGTGTGGATAGAGGGGATATTTTGAGGACCGGCTTTCCCGACGGGAGCTTTGAGGCACTTATATCCGAATGTGCCTTTTTTATCTCGGGAGATGGCTGCGGAGCTCTCAGTGAAGCTAACAGGCTGCTCAGAAGAGGCGGAAAACTTCTCCTCTCAGATATTTTTTATGGTGATGAGGAAGATTTTTACAAGTTTATACTGACAGGCGGTTTTAAACTCCTATCCTGTGTGGATATTACTGACGAATGGAAACACTATTACATAGAGAGGATATGGGATGGAACTGCGGATAAGTTCTGCAAGCTTAAACATGACGATTATTGTCCTAAAAAATTCAGGTATTTTTTGAGCGTTAGTGAAAGGATGTGAATTCTATGAGTGATATCTTCGACAGACTTTTTGAGTATTCGCAAAAGGGTTATTCTTGTTCACAGGTAATGCTTTTGATTGCCCTTGAGAGTGAGGGCAAGGAAAATCCGGATTTGATCCGTGCGATAGGCGGTCTGAGAGGGGGTCTTAACGGTTCAGGTGAGGTATGTGGTGCTCTCAGCGGAGGGATGTGCTTTTTAAATTATTTTGGCGGAAGAGGCGGCGATGACGAAGTGGAAAATGCCAATTTGAAGCCCATGGCGAAAGAGCTGTACGATTGGTTTATTGACTATACTGCTGAATACGGCGGTATAAACTGCAGACAGATATTGGACGGTGATCCGCTTAACAAAGTACAGCGCTGTCCCATGGTAGTCAGAGATACACTGGAAAAATGCATCTCGCTCTTGCAGGAATACGAATTAATATAAGTCAGCAGTTTGTGTAATTTTGAGAAGTTTTTCAATGTCTGAATTTATTTTAAAAAATGAAAGTGTCCGTCCGGTCTGTCTTAAGCGTATAGAAACTAAACAACCGGTGGGAGAGGGTATCTCCTGCAATATCACGAATATCCGGGGAGAGGCCTAATACGGAAAATGAAAAAGTCTGCCTTAGATAAGTGGATATGTGATCAGGAAAATATTCCTTATTTGACCGGAGATATACTGGATGACCTGCAACTGACCAAGCTGAATGCCCTCTTAGCCAAGGAAAAAAGGCGAGGGGGCTTTTATGCTGATCTGCCGGAATATCTCACAAGTCTGAAAGAATTAGAGAGCCTTCCCTTTACAACTGCAGAAGATCTGGCTGAAAACACAGCTGCTTTGCTTCTTGGTTCTCAGTCGGAGGTGAGCAGGGTTATCTCAGGTGTTACCAGCGGAACCACAGGTCCTTCCAAGAGGATTTTTTATTCCGACGGGGATTTGGCGAACACCGTCACCTTTTTTGCTGCGGGTATATCGGAGATGACTGCGGCGGGCGAAACCGTTCTCATTACCATGCCTTTTTCTGTCTCAGGTGGTCTGGGCGAACTGATCGCAAGGGCGGTGGAATTGCTGGGCGCAAAGCCGATCAGGGCAGGTTCGGACTTAAGTTATGCGGAGCTGAATGAAATTATGCGTCTTGAGCGTCCCGATTCATATATCGGTATGCCAGTACCCCTATTATCCTTGCTCAGGTTCTGTGGTAACAGTTCTACGTTAAAACGCGCCCTGGTTTCTGCGGATGTTTGTCCTGTTTCTGTTCGGCGGGAAATTGAAGGATTACTGGGCAGCAGACTCTTTCCGCATTATGGTCTCAGAGAATGTTGCCTCGGAGGGGCTGTAACCTGTCAAGCCCATGCTGGTATGCATGTCAGAGAAAATCATATAATTGCGGAGATTATCGAAAAAAACGGAAAGCCTGTCCGCAACGGTGACTACGGCGAACTGGTTATAACGACCGTAGGAATGGAAATAATGCCGCTCATAAGATATAGAACGGGTGACAGGGCTTGCATACTGGCAGAACCATGTCCGTGCGGAGCCGTGAGTGCCAGAATAGAGGTGGAAGGGCGCCTTGATGATAACTTGCGTATGTCGGATATAGACGAGGCGCTGTTTGATATCAAAGAATTGGTAGATGTTAAGGCCGGATTTGCAGGAAATGTACTCGAGCTTAAGGCCTGTGTTCTGGGAAATGTTCAAATAGAAGAAGAGATACAAAAGCGTGTTTCTCCTCTGCTTTCTGATAATAAGTTAAAAATAAGCACCCAAATTTGCGAAGGTAGCTGCAAGTCTCTTTATTCCGGCAAGAGGATGATTGGCTAAAGCTCTGTTGCTCAATTAAAGTTAAAGAAGGAGTTCTTGTCTAAAACACTGAATGGCACTTATTGATTGTGATACGATGGTGAACTGTCAGATTTCGGGTAGTATTAAGTTAAGTGTTTTCTGGTTTTCGAAAGACAAAATATTCATATTCTCCTATAGCCATATCAGCGCCGCAAGAACAATTTTACTTTGATTTATTTAGAATAATTGATGTTTTAGCCTTATTCCTATAAAATGACCACAGTGAAGAGAAGAGTATATTTTTAATTTAAATTCTCACTTAAAAGGGCTCTGTTAACTAAAGATGAATTTTTAAGTTAACAGACCACTTAAAAGAATAAGGAGTGACCTAAATGAAAAAAATTTTATTAGTATTGTTATCTTTAGTACTTGTACTATCTATAATGGTAGGGTGTAATAAAGATAAAAAAGATTCAAAAGATGAGGCTCCGGCAGATAAGGCTCCGGCAGACAAGGCTTCAGAAGACGAAGCTCCGGCAGATGAAGCTACAGAGGGCGAGAACTTCAAGATAGGAATTGTTACAGGAACAGTTTCACAAGGCGAAGAAGAGTTCAGAGCTGCCGAAAATATGATTGCTAAGTATGGTGAAGATAAAATCGTTCATGTTACTTATCCGGACAAATTTGCACAAGAAACTGAAACAACTATTTCACAAATCGCTTCATTGGCTTCCGACCCGGAGGTTAAGGCCATTGTAATTACACAAGCGGTAACAGGTTCTGCTGCAGCTATTGACAGAGTAAAAGAAACCAGAGATGACATTATATTCGTCTTGGGTGCTCCACACGAAGACCCGGACACAGTCATTCCCAGAGCAGATATGATTCTTGAGTTAGACCAATTAACCAGAGGAAGCAGAATTATTGAAACAGCTAAAGAAATGGGAGCTGAAACATTTATTCACTATTCTTTCCCAAGACATATGGCAATGGAATTATTGGCTGCCAGAAGAGATGAGATGGCTAAGACAGCTGAAAAACTAGGTATAGCTTTCTACGAAGTTGATGCTCCGGACCCGACAGGAGATGCAGGAACTCCGGGTGCACAACAATTCATAATGGAAGACGTACCGAGACAAGTAGAAAAATATGGTAAAAATACTGCATTCTTCTCTACAAACTGCGGTATGCAAGAGCCTTTAATCAAGCAAGCACTTGAATATGGAGCAATTTACCCTGAACAATGTTGTCCATCACCATACCATGCTTACCCCGGTGCTTTAGGTATTGAAATTCCGGAAGAATATGCCGGAGATGTTGCATATGTTCATGAACAAAATGCAGCTAAAGTTGCTGAAAAAGATGGTACCGGAAGATTTGCTACTTGGGTGAGACCTGCTAACCCGACAATGATCGAAGCTGGTGTTGAATACGGAATGTTATACGGAAAAGGTGAAGTTGGAAAAGATGACTATGCAAAAATGCAAGAAGTCTTTGCATCATTAGCCGGAGAAGAAGATGTTACTTTCTCAAATCTTGACGGAAACGAAAACTTTATCCTATTTACAATGGGATCACAAATATATTGATAATTCTATTAAAGAGACTCTTCAGATCTGAAGAGTCTCTTTTTTTCAAGAAAGAGGAAATCGTATGAGCCTATTGAAGCTTGAAGGAATAGGAAAAAACTATTTCGGTAATCAGGTTCTTCAAGATGTTTCCATTGAAATAAAAGCTGGAGAAATCCATGGTCTGGTAGGTGAAAACGGTGCCGGAAAATCAACCCTTATGAATATTTTGTTCGGCATGAGTGTAATTCACTCAACCGGGGGCTATGAAGGCAAGATGTGGATTGAGGGAGAAGAATATTCTCCAATGACTCCTTTAGAAGCGATGGAAAGAGGAGTAGGAATGGTGCATCAGGAGTTTATGCTTATTCCGGGCTTCACAATTACTGAAAATGTAAAATTAAACAGGGAAAATACCAAGCCGAGTCTTATTAGTAAAATCCTGGGTAAATCTTTGGAATTCCTGGATTTTGATAATATGGAAAAAGATACTATTGAATCTCTTAACAAGTTGAATGTAGAGATGGACCATAAGCAGAAGGTTGCAGGTCTACCTGTAGGTTATATGCAGTTTGTTGAGATTGCCAGAGAAATTGATAAAAGTAATTTAAAATTACTGATTTTAGATGAGCCAACTGCTGTTTTAACGGAATCGGAAGCAGCTGACTTTCTAAAAATAATTAAGAAACTTTCAGAACTTGAAATAGCAGTTTTGTTTATTACTCATAGATTAGATGAAATTAAGGAAATTACAGAAAACATCACTGTTTTAAGAGATGGTCAAATGGTGTCATCATTGAAAACAAGTGATGTCACTCCGATTGATATCGCGGCCTTAATGGTTGGTAGAGATGTAAAAATTAAAAAAACTAATAAGAGAGCTTTTGACGAAGATACACCTATTGCCTTGAAAGTGGAAAATCTAAAGGTCTTAATGCCCGGTGAATTGGTTAAGGGTATAGATCTTGAGATAAAGAAGGGTGAAATATTCGGAATTGGCGGTTTGGCCGGTCAAGGGAAAATAGGAATAGCTAATGGCATAATGGGTCTTTACGAAACCAGTGGCAAGATATACAAAAATGGAGTAGAGATGAAGAATAATGACCCCGGTGCCATGCTCGATAATAATGTTGCATTCTTATCAGAAGACAGAAAGGGAGTAGGGCTTCTTTTAGATGAGCCCATTGACTTGAATATAGCCTATAATGCTATGGAAAGTCGCGGCAGATTTTTTAATAAAATAGGGCCCTTGACACAGGTAGACAAAGCTGCAGTTTTACAAAATGCGAATGAAATGATAAAACTTCTGGATATTAGATGTAGGGGACCAAAACAACATACCAGGTCTTTAAGTGGTGGTAATCAACAAAAAGTTTGTATTGCCAGAGCCTTGACTTTTGAGCCGGAGGTTCTTTTGATATCGGAGCCTACCAGAGGTATAGATATCGGAGCCAAAGAATTGGTAATGGATACTCTGGTGAGATTAAATAAGGAAAAAAATCTTACCATAATAATAACTTCTAGTGAATTAGCTGAGTTAAAGCAAATATCAGACAGGATAGCTATTATTGCTGAGGGCAAGTTAAATGGAATCTTTACACCGGATACTGATGATGTAATTTTCGGACTTGCAATGAGTGGTGAAAATGTTGAGGTGGTTGCTAATGGATAAAATAAAAGCAATATATAATAAAATAGGTTTTCCGAGATTTATCATTACTCTACTTTTATTTTTATTTATTGGTATTGCCTTTTTCTTGGACTTATCTTTGGCATCAATGTTTACTGACATACTGAAAAGGTTTGGTATGAATGCGATTTTAGTTTTAGCAATGGTGCCGACTGTACAGTCAGGAAGTGGAATAAACATGAATCTTGCCCTGGGGGTTATTTTAGGTCTGATTGGCTGCCTGGTATCTATGGAGTTGGGTCTGGCAGGTTGGACAGGGTTTGGAGTTGCTTTAGCTATAGCGATTCCTCTTGCAGCACTCGCGGGCTACTTATATGGTTTGATGTTAAATAGAGTTAAAGGGCAGGAAATGACTGTCGGAAACTATTTTGGATACTCCGTTGTTTCTCTTATGTGTATATTCTGGCTTTTAGCACCATTTAAAAATCCTCAACTCGTTTGGGCTATGGGAGGAACAGGATTGAGAACCACCTTAACAATGGATGATTCCTTTGGTAAGGTGTTAGACAACTTCTTATCTTTTGAAATAATGGGAGTAACAATACCGACAGGGTTATTATTGTTTTTTGCCCTATGTGCCCTGATAGTTTATGTGTTTTCAAATACTAAGACAGGCTTAGCTATGAGAGTATCAGGTAGTGGAGAAAAATTTGCTATATCAAGTGGACTAAACGTAGATAGATACAGAATATTAGGAATAGTAATTTCAACAGTTCTGGCAGCAACAGCGATAATCGTTTACTCTCAAAGCTTCGGCTTCCTACAACTATATATGGCGCCACTTTATGTTTCTATGCCTGCAGCGGCTTCTATCCTAATAGGCGGAGCCAACCTCAGGAAGGCATCAATAGCACATGTAATCATTGGCACCTTATTATTCCAAGGGCTGCTAACCGTATCCCTACCGGTTATAAATATAATATCTGAAGGATCAATGGCGGAAATCATCAGAATAGTCATTTCTAACGGAATCATTCTCTATGCTTTAACAAGAAAGGAGGCAGTGTAAATGATAGTACCTATAGTCTTTATAATAATATGTGCAGTGGGATATTACTTTTCAGGTCTTGCATTTGATTTCGTTATGGTAGAAATGTTCTTTAGATTGTCCAGAAATCTTTTACTGGTTGCCAGCCTTATTATTCCGGTTATTACAGGTATGGGATTAAACTTTGGCATAGTAATAGGAGCTATGGCGGGACAAATAGGTCTATTTATAATAGCTAACTTCGGGATTGGCGGTATGACAGGAATAACTGTAGCGATGCTGGCTTCAGTTCCTTTCGCTGTAGTGTTCGGTTACCTGGTAGGCCAAGTGCTAAATAGAGCCAAAGGAAAAGAAATGATCACCTCAATGATCTTAGGCTTCTTTGCAAATGGTATTTACCAACTTATATTTATAGTAATGGCAGGAAAGATAATACCATTTTCCAACAAAGATCTGCTTATGGATTCAGGAGTGGGTTTAAAGAACACAATAGACCTTGTCTCAATAAGAAAGTCTTTCGATACTTGGTTGTTTGGGGACATCGTAAATTTCCCGGTAATGCCGATTGTATTTGTAGCAATAATCTTATTACTGATAAACAGGTTTTTTAAGACAAAAGTCGGGCAAGAAATGAGAGCGGTTGGTCAGGATATGCATATAGCAGAAGTTCAAGGTATAGACGTAGATAAGACCAGGCTAAAAGCGATCGTAATATCTACAGTACTGGCAGCATGGGGACAAATCGTTTACCTGCAAAACCTGGGAACCTTAAATACCTTTACCAACCATGAACAAGTGGGGCTATTTGCAGTAGCTGCTCTTTTAATAGGGGGAGCATCAGTGGAAAAAGCAACCTGGAAAGAGGCTCTTATAGGAACCTTCCTTTTCCACTTGCTATTTATAGTATCTCCGCCGGCCGGACAAAAGTTAATGGGAGATGCTCAAATCGGAGAGTACTTTAGAGTATTCGTGGCATATGGGGTAATTGGAATTTCACTAATGCTACATGCTATGGAAAAGAGGAAGAAAACAGAAGATCGTTTAAGACTTACGATAAAAGAAAAATAAATGTTTTCTAAAAAGCTTAAAATCATATAAAAACTTAAGTCCGTCGGGAAGTCCGGGTGGACTTGAGTTTATTTTTAATAAGGACAAATCAGACTCGATTAAGGTAACGATTAAGTTCGATTAATTAAAAGACAGATCATATCAAAAGGACAAGGTTAAAACCTAAGGACGACAAATAGAAAAACTTTAACACGAGGTAATTCGATGAAAAAATTATATTTGCTGAGACATGCCAAGAGTAGTTGGAGTAATCCCGCTCTCAGAGACTACGATAGACCCCTGAATGACCGGGGAAGGAGACAAGCCAGGGCCATGGGTGAGTTTTTCCAAGAAAATGCATTTGAAATAGATGGTATATTCTGTTCCGGTGCTCAGAGGACCAGAGAGACCCTGGATCTCCTTCTGGAGTCTTATGACTACCGAGGTGAAATTGAATACAAAGATGAAATCTACGCTGCATCAGTTTCTACTCTGAAGGATCTTATCCGCCAAGTGAACTTCGACTCTCTCCTCCTGATAGGCCACAATCCGGAAATAGAAGCCTTAGCCGAAGACTTGACCGGTCAGCTTCTGATCATGCCTACCTGTATGCTTGCAGTCATCGACATGGAAGAAGGGAAGTTGGAGATCTTTACCAGGCCGGAATGACCTTAAAAGTTCTATACCTTCTTTTATTTAGCCTGTAGGCAGCTAATTTATTGCTGTGCCGGTTGCAACCTTGCCATCGGTGATTTCGTGGTCAATGAGAATTTCATCCTGTGTAAGCATGAAGTAGTTGTTCCATTCCGGGCTGCCGGGCAAACCCATATCGTCACTCCATGTAATATCTAAAAAATAGGTGCCGGAATCTAATTTTACGATGTTCCACATATGGGCGTAATTCCCCCCGCCAACGCCATCTACGGTTTCACACCACAAATTTGCTTTTTGACAAAGATACATGAAACCTCTGGAATACCCTTGACAGATTGAATAGCCGCTCACAATTGAACCGTATGCGGTTCCTACCTGCCAACCCCCTATACCGTCATAGTCATAGGTTGTGATATACGATATAACTGCAGCCAGATAGCGGTATTTGTCATAAGTGGAATAATCATCCGGCATACGCTCAATGATGCGGGTACAAACTTCTTCGAAGAGCAGCAGTTCTTTGCGAAGCTCGACTAAATCAGCCGGATGTTGTTCTGCGTCCCACGGCATAAAATAGAGAGATTCCAGTGCAGTAGTCATGTTGCCTTCTACCACCTCGCGAATCATAAAATAATTTTCGAGTTCGGGGTGGTCGTTTATTACAGCATCGGAGATGGCCATTGCCATGTTCATTACATCATATCCATGCTGTTCAGCGGTATAAGAGAAAGGTTTGAGATCCTGTACGTTACTAAGGATTTCATCATACATGGCTTTTTCTTCCCGGCTCAGGCCGTCATAGAGTAGCTTAGGCTCATAATCAAATGTGACGTTGGACAGTTCTCGGCGGTCAGCATCAATCAGCGAAATAGCCAGATCAATATATGAGTCAATGAACTCGCTGGTCCCATTAGCTTCTGACGGGGCAGCAGTCGACGTAGTTGTAATGCTGGGTTCCTGTACAGGCGAAGCTGACGGTGGATTAGTTGTGGCTGTGGATTCCGTCAGCATTTCGCTTGTTTCTGATGAAGGTGTTTCTGCCTGTCTTGTACAACCGGAAAGTATAAGAATGTTTAAAACAAATATTGTCGCTAAAGCAATCAAAAACTGTCTTCCGGCTTTGCGGCGCAGTGTTATACAGAACGCAACACTACAAATACATATGATAAACAATATTGCTATTGTCAGAAGTTGCATAGTTTATTTTTTCTCCAATCTTAAGCCGCTTTCGCAGTTTTTCTTATTATTAAAAAAGCGAATCTTCATGTTAAATATAGCATGAAAAAGCACGTATTTTGAATGTTAAAAAATTTTTTCTGCTAACTTATATACGCCAGGTGTTATATTGATTATAATAACTTATCTGTGTAACCTATATTAGATTGTTTGTCCATTAAGGAGGTTCGTGTGCGGCGCCTGGTATTGTTATTGGTTGTTCTATTATTAATGATGATGTACCGAGTAGAGGCGAGTGCGGAAGCAGCGCATGATTTGTCATTTGATGAAAATCAACAGTTTAAGATCTTAATTGTGGCAGATACACAGGACACAGCTCAGCCACAGCAAGCAATGCTGAGGCTGCTTAATTCTGCTTTAGACGTTGCGGATCCGGATTTAGTTGTTTTTTTGGGTGATATGATCCACGGATCTTCAACACCGGGAGTGGATAATGTTAAAAAAGCTATTGATGCAATAATTCAACCTGTGGTGCAGCGCGGAATTCCATTTGCGTTGGTATTCGGGAATCATGACTATGAATCCGGCGTCAGTAATGAAGAACAACTCCAAATATACCAATCATATCCCGGATGTTTAGCTATTGAAGGGGAAGAAATGCCGGGAACCGGAAATTATACTTTGCTGATTGATAATCCGCTTATTCCGGAAAGCCCTCTGATTCTCTGGTTTTTGGATAGCGGTACATATGCTGAACCCGGACGAGGAAAATATGGCTATGTAACTGAAGAACAAAATGAATGGATGCTTCGTTCAAATAATGAATTCCTGGCTCGTTACAAATCCCCTGTTTCGTATGTGTTTCAACATATTCCTGTACCTCAGGTTTATGAAATGATTACCGAAGTTCCTTTTGGAACAAAGGGATCCGTAACTCAATATGGATCAAATTTTTTAAAAAAGTGGTATATACCAAATCCGGATTATATATGGGCAGGAAATTTGGGAGAAGGTCCCTGTTCTTCCGAGTACGATAGCGGAGAGTTTTCTGCATGGAAATCAATGGGTGTAAAAGCTGCATTTTTTGGACATGATCATCTAAATGATTACTGTGGCACAATCGAAGGCATCGATCTGATCACTACTGCCGGAATCGGCTTTTATATGTATGGACGCGGAGACGAGCATGGTGCCAGATTATTAACATTGTATGCAGACCGACCCTCCGAATATGATACAAAAATGCTTTATTATCGTGATATTGTTTCGGAACCTTTGCCCGGTTTATTGGTTCCTTGGCTGGGTGTTCTATTTCAGCAACGCCTCTTAATTGTATCAGGTTCATTATTGTTGTTGATTGTGTCGATAATCTTGATTATCCGTCGCATTAAGAAAAGAAAGAAAAAGCATGAGGATGTTTGATCGGTTTAACTGTTTTAGAAATAAGTTGAGGAGCTCGCTATGAAACCGTTATATTTTATCCTTGTACTCGTTGTAATATTATTTTTGTCTTCTTGTGCATTTATATCACATAAGGGATTAATTGATAAAATTAATCAGGCAAAAGAAGAAACCGAAACGACTGAGCCTGAATTGTGTGGCGGAGTTACCGATCGATCAGACGATGATGCTCCTAAGGTGATCATATCAAAGGATATAACTTCTTTTGATACGTATTTTGTGTATGCTGATGAGTCCGGCTCTTATTCGCACTATGAATTCAACGCAAAACAACAGGCTGACGGAAGTGTAGAACTCACTGAGGGATACGGTGAGTGGGCATCTAAAGTCACCGTCGGTCCGGAGTTTTTGATAAGTTTGCAAGAGATCATAGATAAACACAAGTTAGCAAGCCTAAACGGTGTATACAGAGTGACCTCCGGTTTGCCTTTTGAATATGGCCCCTGCAGTCTTCTCTGCAAGTACGAATCCGGCGAATCAATCTCTTTTTCTGAAGACGGCAATCCTCACAGTGAGTGGATGGGGGATATCACGGAGCTCTTTTTGGCTGAGTTTCCTGCAGATGATGAGACGGATGACTAGCTTGCCAAATCCGGTAATATGAAAATTCTGTCAAATAATATGAAATCATTATAAACTTGCATAAGTTTTGTAACAGCTTCGTAACGGAGTTCGAGGCTGAATTAACGAATAAACGGTTGAAAGTATATAAAAAATTATGTAAGCTGATATTCTATAGTAATGTGTTAACCTAATATCATAATAAGCAATAAATAAATATCTGTAATAAGCAATAAATAAATATCTGTAATAAATAATATGTAAATGTATTTCGTAATGAAATATTATTAAGGTGTGGTTAAATGAGGAAATTAAATTTTAAAATTGAGAATAATTCACTAAAATGGTTTGTAGCTCTCTTGTTAATAGGAGTTATAATCTTGGTTAGTTTGCCAAAGAAGGTAGAAGCAAGCTCCTACCAGACAAATTTCGACTGGGATAATGCAGAAGAGGTTCAGCATGAATGGCCTCTTGATCCGAGTTTGACCACCAAGACCCGTGCGGGGATCGGGACGGCCGGTTTTTCCTATCGGAATTTTTATTATAACGATCAGGGGAGACTTGTATTGGAAATTGATTTGAGTATTTTCCCCGACGCAGCTAATAACGAGACTTCAAATTACAGGACCTTTAGAGCCCAATGGCAATATGCCAATATTTTCATTGATCCTGACTTAGCAAGCAAGGTAGACGAGTCTGCGAGTTTTTTCCAGATGTCCTATCCTGCAGAGGCTTTTCCTTCGGCACAGACACAAAGGCTTTTGAGTAATGCGACGCATCCTGAAGGGCCCAATATCTACAAGCTAAATGTAAGTGACGTGTATCCGAATATACTAACACTTTCCAACGACTATATGTCTTCTAAACTCTACTTGGTTTTAAAAAGCGGCGTTGCCAGAGACCAACTAAATCAGGACTATGCCTTGGAATTACGCTATACCAACGACAACGGCCACGTTTATAACCAAAAGGGATCTCAGGACAAGCAGGTTCTGGGGGATTACACCGGTTATCCTTCTACCCCGGCCCTGCCGACTTATGATGTCAGTGTCAATAATGACGATGTAACCCTAAAGACCATTGCTCCCTTTCAAACGGCCTCTATGCCGGGCACCATACCTAATCCGATCCTACCACCGAATATGATGCGGACAGTGGGGCAATCGGTTATTTATGATAATGTACAAGGTAAGCTCCATGTTTACTATAAGGAGGCTCCCAATCATTATATTCGTGGCAGCTATGCGGATAATGGGTACTTTTTATCTTCGTGGATAGGGATCCGTCAAGTTATGGATTCCAGGATTTTTGATGCTCTGAAGCCAGATGAAAATGATGTTGTGGGCCAGATGATCATGCTTGACATGAATGGTAACTCATGGGGATCAAACAGACCACAAAATATCAAAAAGAGCGAATTTTCCTATAACCCAGCTACCAATGATGTAGGTACCCGTTCTTATATGATGGTTCCCCAAGGTTTTAAGACTGGCGTAGGGGAAAAAGCCATTGCTCCTGGCGGAAACCTCAAAAACGTCTATCTTCATGGCTGGAGGAAGGAGGCTGACTATGTCCGTTTTATTTACAATGTTGACAAGAATAAGATGGATGATCTGTTTAAAACGGCAAACAGTTCGACTTTTAGTATTTCGACCTCCTATATTACCGACCGACCAGGGGAAACCACTCAGACGGAATATCGTTTAGAAGCTAGTCAAAATATTGACATTCCCAAGGGAGCCCAAATAGTTTTTGGATTACCCAAAGTTACAAGGTCTGTTTTTAAAGCCGGCTTAGGCAATAACTATGAACGTATTATCGGAAACTTGGAAACCAGACGACATGGAGACATGAACATAGGTGGTGTAGATCCTAGCGATTTTGGCGATGCTTATACAGTTGCACCCTATTTCGGTACTGAAGGCGGCCATGTCTTAACAGTTGAAACAGGCCTGAGGGTTCTTTCTGGAGATAGTATCAGTCTGACAGTGTTTGATGCCAATCCTCCGGAAACGGTTAAAATGACAGTTTCTACAGGAATCGATGAGGCAGATAAAGTAAATTATTTACTAACTAAACACAAAACAGACGAAAATAAAATCTACACCATGCCCAATGCCAATGTCCGCTCGGGGCTCATTATCAACCGTAGTGCCAATACGCCCCATATCAATGAATTCTTTACGGACTCCACGTCTATAAGCGGCCATAGCAAATATGCCGAAGCTCTTGTTTCAGCAAGAGAAGCCAAGGCAGATCCAAAGACGGAAGAAGTTTTCAAGGAAGCCTTTTCAGCTACAACCATTGAAGACTTTACAGCTGAAGGAGACGAAACCACCTATACCGGGGACAATGGTGGTTATTTCTTTACCCTGGATGTTCCTGCAGAAGTCCAGCTAAAAAAAGACATGGCCATAAAATTTTCCAATGCGGCACCGGGCTATTTCCGATCTCTTCCTTCCATCTATCGGGCCCAGGCCAAGGTGACCTTTGATAAAAATAGCGGCTCCGGAGAGGCGGTAGAGCGAATCGTTCCCATCAACCAAAAGGATTATAAAGATGCACATTATGTACCCAACGGCTTTGAAGGAGAAAATATCCTATGGCTGGATGCAAACGGAAATGCTGCTCAAGCTACTGATAGCGTAAAGTATTTTTCTGACTATGAAGGTAAGCCTATTACGAATCTTGCAAGCACTGCTCATACAAACAGACTCTTTTATGCAAAAGAAGAGGATACTGATAAACCCACTCGTGAAGGTTATACCTTCCTGGGCTGGTCAACCAAGCAAGTTGAGTCTATGTCTAAGTCTGACTTTGATAACATGGCGGAATTGACAGATGTTGCGAACTGGGATGATGAAACAAATAACTATAAATTCACCGCAACTTCCCCTGTAGACAAAAGCAGGACGGTTTATGCGGTCTGGGAGAAAAATCTAGATACAATTAAGATCGTTCTCCATGCTAACAATGGTGGAGAAGATATTACCCACACTGTAGAATTACCCCTTGCCAGTATTTCCAATGGATCTACCGGAGAATTGACAGCTTATTTAAAAGAATCAGGAAATGTCCTTTTTGATAAAGGATTTAAGAAAGAGGATTCAGAAGGTAAGCAGACAGGTTACTTTGTCGGTTGGTCTAAAGGCGAGACGGTTGCTGATAACGTTCAGGTTCATCAGCTTTACACCAACGGATCCAAGGTTCAATTGGTTAATGAAGGTCTTCAACTTCAATTAAATGAAGAGCCTAAGGACCCGGTTGATCATGATAATCCATGGAATACAGTTGCAACTAACCTGGTTAATAATAACGGAACAGCAACTATTGATCTCTATGCCCAATATAAGCCTTTGCTCAAAATGACGGCGACCAAAGGCTGGTACCCTATAGGTGAAAAGGATGAGTATACACAAAATCCGGCAGGATATAACAGACCTTCCGACGATCCTCCGCATTTCACCAACTCCAATGTGGCCATGGTTCTTTTAAGGACCACTGAGGGCAAGACCCTGGATCCCGATGAGTATGAGATTATTAACGGCTTTTATAGTGCCGGTAAGGATGGTCAAGAGTGGACCTGGGCAGACCAGGAGGGACATGATGCCAATGGACGAAAATACTCCTATCTGATGACGGAGTTTTCTGCCCAGCAACCCGGTGCACACACAGAGCAAGAGATTATTGACCATTTTAACAACAAGAGAACCTGGGCTTCCATGTATATTACCATGATTGGTCAGAGCGATCTTCTGTCAAAGTATACAGCGATCAGTCTAAAAGCTGGAGATACGGTAAGGTCTTATTTGGCAGTTACGACCAGTAATCAGCCTGAAGCAGCATCCAAACAATTTGTAAATTCTACTGTGCCTCTTGCTTTTCATTTGAAAAACTTTGAGATTAAGGTCGAAGTGCCAAATATTCATAGGATTCAAGAAAACCATACAGAGATTGTAATTGACAGCCCACTCAATAGTGAGGTTAGGTATCTCTATTTGAAGCTTCCCGGATCTGCTGATCCTATTCTCTTTAGAAAACAGGATAATAATGCATGGATTCCGGATGGTACAACGAATATAAAAATGATAGAAGAGGGTGGTAAACTGACCATCTCTTCTAATACAAGCACTCCTTTAAGCTTTACAAAAGGTCAGAAAATATATGCCGCTTTCAAAATATATAACCCGGGAGACCAATCTGACTTGGAATATGCTGCAAAAACAGTTGAAGCGTATGATCCTCTTGACCAATTGGTAGAAGTCAAGCAAGAGCCCCATACCAAGGATGAAAATGGCCTTATTACCCATAATGTAATTACTGCCAAGATTCCGGCGGGGTCCTATGCAGGAGCTGACTATACTCTTGGTTATATGGCAGAAGGTGTTTTCAAAGTGGTAACAGACGGGGTAACGGATAATGAAGGAAATCCGATTACCGTAAAACCTGATCCGACTGAAAAGTTAACCTTTAATGTGCCTGCAGGAAAGTTAGAAGAGGGGAAAACTTATATTATTCGTGGTATAGATTCTGCGGACAATCATTCACCAAGTGATACCGGTGTTCCGGCCTTAGATTTAACTGCACCTGCAATTACTGCAGCGGATTTTACAATTAAAACCGGTGATTTAATTGGCGACACCCAAGGTCAAGTCACAACAACTGATGCTTCTAGTGTAAGCCTCAGCTATAGTGTTAAAAAGGGTGGAGCGGTTGCTGGTTTACCTGATGGTATTTTCTTTGATCCGCTTACCGGAAAATTCTCAGGTAAGACAGCAGATATCCTTGCTCCAAGTCTGGTAGGTGTATATACCATTACTATTAGTGCGAAAGATATCTACGGAAATGTTTCGAGCAGGGATATTACCCTGACTATTGAACAGAAAGAGACTACAGCAGCTATTACGAGGATTACTCAAAATACCAATGATGCTCAGGGAAATGTTTCTCTGACCGTCCAAGGTCTAAAAGGTGCCACCATTAAGCTTTACAGTGAGGATGGAGGAAGCTTTACTGAAATTGACATTCCCGGAACCAGCGGTTCTAAGATTATAAAAAATGACGGGACCATAGACATCACGATATCTCAAGCGGATGTCAGCCGTTTTAATGGCAAAAAAGTTTATATTACACAACAGAAGCTAAATGAATTAGAGTCGGATAAGACTGATTCAACGAAAGTAACTGAAGATCGCGCAGAAAATAAACAAATTTCAATCGGAGGAGCTATTGTCATTGACAATATTCCACCCACCCCCTTGCAAATGGTTCAACCCAAAGAAAAATCAACAACCTTAAAGATAACCAATCTTTCTGCTGATGAAAACACATCAGATGTAAAAGACATTGATCGAATTGATCTAAAGATTGGAGACAATCTCAACTGTACCATTGTGCGTAAATATGATGAAAATGGTAATTCAACGAATACGTGGCTGTGTAATACGAGAGAATTTTATGAAGGAGTAGAAGAAGTCGAAGTTGTAGTTGATCCTAATACCGGAGAAACTGAAACAAGGCAAGTAGGGATATTGAACTATACCCTGCCGCCGGGATCCATTTTTGTGGCAGGCCAAAGTGTACAGGCAAAATATTATGACTACTTGGGTAATGTTTCGACTCCTGTTAGCACCAGTGTTCTTAAATTGCCCGAGCCCATAGCCCCCTACGATATGACGGCTATGAACGACAGCGTAGCCCATCCCGGTAATACGGTGATTAAAGGCAAAGCTGATCCGGGAGCACAGGTTTCCATAACTGTTGGTACATCAACATATTCAATGATTGCTAATGATATGGGAGACTTTACTCTTACGATTCCAAAACAAGCTGCCGGTACGGAACTCACTGTGACATCGACCTTGAATGGCTATGAAGCAGACGGAACAGTGATTGTTAAAGATAAGGTTGTCAGTGCAGAACCTGAGATAGAAGATCCGGATAACCCCGGTCAGCCAATCACAGATCCGGCCTATGTGGAAGTAGACTTTGATAAGGGAGCCAAAGGAAACTTTACAGCGGGCTCAACGACCAAATACTGGGTCCTAAAAGATCAAACAGTCATATTAACAGCACCGGGTATCGATTCAAATCCGGGATGGCCATTTACAGGTTGGGATCCTGCTGTCGAGACACGCAGCTATAGCGAAAACACCACCCATACAGCCCAATACGGCTTCAACGGTGGCGATGTAGTGGCTCAAACACAAGCTGGTGAGGAAAACAAACCGGATGTACCGGAAAACTATGTAGAGGTTAAATTCTTACCGGGTGACCATGGTAGTATAACCGGTACAAGCATTTACTGGGTAAATCCGGCAAAAGAAGTGACTTTACCGCAACCGAGTGGAACAGTTGATCAAGACTATAAATTCACAGGCTGGGATAAGGAATTAACAGACATCTTTACAGCACCAAAAACAGAAATCACAGCCCAATATAAGAAAAAAGTTCTTACAGATGTAACAACTGATGAAGACTATGTCAAAGTAGACTTCAGTGCAGGTGACCATGGAAGCCTTGCAGAAACCAAGGAATACTGGGTGCTAATAGGTGAAGCAGTAAACTTAACTGCACCAGGCATCAATCCAAATACAGGCTGGGAACTTGCAAGTTGGAATCCTGCCGTCGAGACACGCAGCTATGATGGACCTACCACTCATATAGCCCGATATACCTATATTGGAGACAAGGTCGTAGGCCAAATAGGCGAAACCGAACCCGATGTACCGGATAATTTTGTAAGGGTAGAATTTAAAGATGGCGCACATGGAACAATCGATCCGGACCAAACAAAAATCTACTGGGTTGATCCAACAGAACCAGTCACTCTAGGGGAACCTAGTGTAAGTGCAGATGAAGCTTATAAGTTTACAGGTTGGGATGGACTACTGACTGCGCAGTTTACAGCAGTAGAAGGAACAGAAATCACAGCCCAATACAAGGAAAAAGTGGTTACAAGTGATCCTTCCGATAGTGATTATGTCAAAGTAGACTTTACTAAAGGAAGCGGGCAAGATTTTGCAGCTGGTTCAACGACAGCATTCTGGGTCTTAAGAAATGAGGTCGTAAGTCTAACACCACCCGTGGCTGTTCCTCAAAAGGATTGGTTCTTTGCACAGTGGTATCCAGCAATAGAGACAATCTATAATACAGACAAAACTCATGAAGCTAAGTATTTGTATAAACAAGAAGGTGTGGTTGCCCAAACAGGCAATATTGACCCTACAACAGTATTAGAGTTAGGCTATAAAACAATAAAGTTTACAACTGATGAAATAAAAGGCACCTTAACTGGTATTAGCACCTACTGGGTCGATCCAACTAAAGAGGTATTTTTACTAGCACCCAGTGTAACAGCCAATGCCGATTACAAGTTTATTGACTGGAATCCGGCAGTACCAACCGAAAAAACAACCTATCTTGACGATGAAACTTATAAAGCCCAATATAAGAAAAAAGTCGTGACAGCTAATCCGGGTGATACAGCTTATGTTAAAGTAGACTTTAGTGCAGGTGCACATGGAAGTCTTGCAGAGGGTGCAACCAAGGAATACTGGGTCTTGAAAAATGAAATAGTTAGCCTGACTGCACCGACCGGAACATCAAATCAAGGTTGGATCTTTACAGGCTGGGATTCAGACCTAACAAGACAATTTACAGAAGAAACAAATAAAATTACAGCCCAATATACCTATACCGGAGGGGATCTTGTCCCTCAAATAGGTGGAGCAAAACCTGATCTACCGAATGATTTTGTAAAAGTCGATTTTGCTACTGATGCAAAGGGTAGTCTAACAGGTACGACCATCTATTGGGTTAAGTCGGGTGCGACAGTAAGTATACCGGCACCGACAGTAACAGTAACTGATAATGACTATAAGTTTACAGGTTGGACTGATCCAGTAGCGACAAGCTATAGTGAAAACACAACTCATACAGCCCAATATAAGAAAAAAGTTCTGGATTTCGCACCCGATCCGACTGATTCTGACTATGTCAGAGTAGACTTCAGTGCAGAAACCAATGGTACAATGGCAGGTACTAGTGCTTACTGGGTCCTAAAAGAAGAAATAGTAACTGTTACACCACCAACTGTCACAGCCAATCCAGACTGGACTTTTACAGGTTGGGATTCTGTCATAGCGACAAGTTATAGTGAACCTAAAACGTATAAAGCCGAATACACCTATAAAGGACAAAATGTAGTAGGCCAAGCAGAAGGGGAAAACAAGCCTGGTGTACCTGATAGTTTTGTAAAGGTCGAATTTAAAGATGCTACAGGTGGAGCCATTGACACCGGACAAACAATTGTTTACTGGGTCAATCCGAGTATAGAAGTAACTATACCGGCACCGACTGTTACTGCAAATGATGGCTTCAAACACACAGGTTGGGATACAGGGTTAACAGCAACATTTACAAAAGCAACTGACATCACAGCCCAATACAAGGCTTATGTTGTCAGTGATAAACCTGAAATAACAGATCCAGACACCGGCAATTCAATTACAGATCCAGCCTACGTTGAAGTAAACTTCAGTGCAGATGACAAGGGCAGCTTTGAAGTAGGTGCAACAACGACATACTGGGTCCTTAAGGGTGAAATAGTGAGCCTACCCGATCCAAAAGCAAAATTAACTGCACACAAAGGCTACGAGTTTATAGCTTGGGATCACGGTTTCACAGCAGCATCATTTGAAATGCCAACAACCATTAAGGCTCAATACAAGTCTATTGTCACAAGGGACGATCCGGCAGATCCTGATTATGTTAAAGTCGACTTTAGTGCAGAAGGTAAGGGAAGCTTTGACCCTGCAGACACAACAACTTACTGGGTCCTAAAAAAGGCAGAAGTAAACCTGACAGTACCAACAGTTCAACCAAGTACAGGTTGGAAATCTACAGGTTGGAATCCTGCCGTCAAGACAAAATACGATGAAAACACAACGCATAAAGCCCATTATACCTATGAAGGTGATGATGTCGTAGGTCAACCGGGCAAAATTAAACCGGTTGTACCGGATAACTTTGTAGAGGTTAAATTCTTGCCGGGTACAAACGGAACAATTGCTGAAGACCAAACAACCATCTACTGGGTCAATCCGGAAGCAGAAGTAACCTTGACAGCACCTGATGTAAATGCAAATACAGGCTACAAACACGCAGGCTGGAATCAAGAATTAACAGCAAAATTTGCAACAGCAACCAAAATCACAGCTCAATATAAAGAAAAAGTTGTTACAACCGATCCAGGTGATACAGAAAACTACGTCAAAGTAGACTTTAGTGCAGGAAGCAATGGCAGCTTCGCAACCGATGCAATAACATCCTATTGGGTATTAAAGGGTGAACAAGTAACCTTAACAACTCCAAGCTTGACTGCAAAAGAAGGCTACAAGTTTGTAGGATGGGAAGGATTAACAGATACCTTTGATAAAGCTGCAACCATCACAGCCCAATATAAGGCCTTTGTTGTTGATAAGGAACCTCAAATAGATGATCCGGAAAACCCAGGTACTCCAATCACAGATCCTGACTATGTCAAAGTAGACTTCAGTGCAGAAGGCAAGGGCAGCTTTGCTGAAGGATCGACAACAGCTTACTGGGTCTTGAAAAACAAACTAGTAAAGATCACAGCGCCAACAGTAATAGAAAATCCCAATTGGGTCTTTACGAGATGGAATCCTGCAGTAACGATGAGCTACAATGAAGATATCACCCATAAAGCCCTATACATCTATGATGGTGATTATGCAGTAGGCCAAAAAACCGGAGAGGAGAAACCGGATGTACCAAATAACTTCGTTGAGGTTAAATTCTTACCGGGTGATAATGGGACTATTGGCACAGACCAAAAAAGTATCTACTGGGTAAATCCAACCAAATTAGTAACATTACAGGCACCAACTGTAAATGCAAATGTTGGTTATAAGTTTACAGGCTGGGATAAAGAACGATCAGGAACCTTTGCAACAAAAACCGACATTATAGCTCAGTACGAGGACGAGGTAAAAGATACTACAGATACACCGATCATCGACCCGGTCTTGGCTGGAGATACAGAAATAACAGGAACAGCTCCTGCCAACTCAAAGGTCACTGTCAAGGTCAACGATACAGACTACAATGTGACTGCAAACAGTGCGGGCAAGTGGAGCATTGACCTGCCTGAAGGAAGCTCGCTGACAGTGGGTGATACCATTACAGCTAGAGCCCAGGAAGAAGGTAAAAATGCCTCT
This sequence comes from Clostridiaceae bacterium, assembly GCA_012838135.1. GTDB lineage: Bacteria > Bacillota > Clostridia > Saccharofermentanales > DTU023 > UBA5436. The sequence goes on from DUPV01000071.1 coordinate 36,220, forward strand.
CCGGATGTCAAAGTGACGGTTAACTCTCAACCTCAAACACCGATTATCGTACCTGGTACAGTGACGATAGAACCGGAAAAACAAAATGTAGTGGAAAGAAAAGAAATAACGGCTGTCGGAATTACAGTTCCGACTACATCAATAATAACGAAGGTAGAAATTCCTGAGAAATCAGAATTAACCTATGATGAAGAAGCAAAACAAATTACAGGTATACCAAGAGTAGAAAACTGGAAATCAGAGGAAGAGATCCGTGTAATCGAAGTAGTTGTACAAGTAGTTGATGAAAACAACATTACAGTAACTAAAACTATAGAAATCACAGTTTACAGAGATACAGACGCTGATGGAAAAGTAGACTTCGATGATGGTATTGTCGATCCTGAAACAGGAAAAGAACTTGTTGAAGGGGATGACGATGATGATAATGATGGAGTACTGGATAAAGATGAACTGAAAGCAAAAACCGATCCAAAAGTATGGGATCCGAAGATTTCAGGGTCAGTCGAAACACCATTCGGAGTACAACCGCAACCTCAAGTTTACAAAGATAAGATTACCAATCTTCCGGAAAAAGCAAAGGTAACCATAATAACCGAACCTAGGGTAAATCAAGTAGGCAAAACGCAAGTTGTCCTGGAGGTGGAATTACCAAACGGTAAGGAAAAAGATCTGGAATTGTCAACCGAAGAAGAAGTAAAATTCAAAGACGGTGAGAAAATAGAAGTTATCATTCCTGTAGTAATAAAACCGACACAAGCAGACAATTATGATCCGGTAGGAAAAGAACAAGCTGTTGATATAGGACAAATGCCTGATGCTCGAGATTCAATTGCGAACTTGGGAATACTACCGACAGATGTAACGGTTACATTTGGAAATAATATAGATACATCAATACCTGGTCGAAAGGAAGCTACAGTTGTAGTCACTTATTCAGATGGCTCAGTAGATACGTTGGTTGTAACGATTATCGTCAATCCGAAACCAACGCAAGCTGATACATACAATCCAAAGCCTAAAGCTCAGGAAATAGAGATAGGTGGTACACCGATACCTGAAAATTCAATAGCCAATGCTGGTGAGTTACCGGCCGGAACAACATTCGTATACAAAGAAACAGTTGACACATCAACACCGGGAGACAAGGATGCTACAATAGTCGTAACTTATCCGGGTGACGGATCTGGTGAAGAAGTTCCGGTTAAGGTGACAGTAGTTGATACAACACCAACTCCACCTGAACTACCTAAGATAACAGATGCCGAAACGTATAATCCGGTGGCTAAAGAGCAAATAGTAGAACTTGGTGGAATACCGGTACCTGAAAATTCAATAGCCAATGCTGGAGAGTTACCGGCAGGAACAACATTTACATACAAAGAAACAGTTGACACATCAACACCGGGAGACAAGTTCACTACAATAGTGGTAACTTATCCGGGTGACGGTTCTAGCGAAGAGGTTCCGGTAACAATAGTTGTAACGCCGAAACCAACCCAAGCTGATACTTATGTACCACTTCCCAAGGATCAAAAGGTTGACATAGGTGGAATACCGGAAGTTGAAGAATCAATAGGCAATATAGATGAGTTACCGGCCGGAACAACATTCGCATACAAAGGAGCTGTTGATACATCAACTGATGGAGAAAAAACAGTGACGGTAGTAGTAACCTATCCGGATAACTCAAGCGAAGAAGTTTCAGTAACAATAGTGGTAAATCCAAATCCAACTCAAGCCGAAACAATTGAACCGACTGTTCCGGACAAGATTAAAGTAAAAGACGAGAACAAGTTAACTGATGAAGAAAAAGCTGAAGTTAAAAAGAAATTTGAAGAAGCCAATAAAGACAAGTTCCCGGCAGGCACCAAGTTAGAGGTTTCTGACAACGGAGACATAACAATCACCTATCCGGATGGAAGCGAAGATACCATTTTGGGTGAAAAGTTAGTGAAAGAAAAAGATCCTGGTAAACCGGAAGATCCTGGTAAACCGGAAGATCCCGGACAACCGGAAGATCCCGGTAAACCGGAAGAACCCGGCAAGCCGGAAGAACCCGGTAAACCAACAGATCCGAGTGATCTTGATAAAGTAATCCCGGTTGGTTCGGATATTAATAGTCCGATTCCCGAAAACTATATCAGAGTGTATTTTGATCCGATGGATGTTGGCTGGCTGAAATACAATCCGACATTCGATACCGGAAAAACTATCGCATTTGATGTCTTAAAGAACATTACATGGGCGGATGCTTTGGCAAACGGTTTAATGGTTCCAACAGCAACACATGTCGATCCATCATATACATTTGATAAATGGAGTCTGGCTATGTCGGGAGATACAGTAATAAATAATACAACACATCGTTACTATTATTTCGTTGCTTCCTACAAACCAGTAGATAAAGGAGTGCCGACGCAGACAACCGACAAGCCGGCAGGTCAGAGAACACCGATAACTACAGAAACAGGAAGCCCGGGTATTGCAAAAACAGGTGAATCCACAATAGGTGTTATCCTTGTTCTAGTATTTATCTTATTGGGTGTCATGCTAATCATTACAAGAAGAAAAGTAAAACAAGACAAATAATGAATTGTCTAAAAAAGTAAAATGTTAAAAAAGGACAGCTTTGATGATTCCGTCAATAGCTGTCCTTTTCATCGTACGCCAGGCATGGTTTGTGGCACAAAATAAAACATAAATAACAATGTGTGTTCTCGTTGCAAATGCCCGTTACTTAAGTAGTGAAGAAGATAAAAAACCGGCACTTGACCGTGCCGGATAAAAATTAGTTTATAGTTACTTCTATACTCTGGCTTGTAATTACTTTTAAACTTTAGCTTATAACTACTTCGTAGCCGTTTTCTATATAGTCTTTCATGCCTGCATGACCTTTCATATCGTCAAGAAGCGGAAGACCCAACTTTTCATTTTCCTCAAGGACGCCCATCATCTTTGAGCAAACACGGCAAACGCCGACGATTATATTTTTATCAAGGGCTTCTCGGTAGAGAGGATTTGCCTCTTCTGTCAGGACAGACGGCAACTTTACCGCCATACCCTCAAATATTATTTTTACTTCATAACCTGCCTCATGTAGCTCCAGTGCATTTAAGAGCACATGGACAAAGCACATTTTTTCTTCTCGCATTGCATAAAACAATATCTTTTTCATAAATAACCCCCGTGTTTACAATAAATTTCATACATTTACGATTGTTATATCATAAGTCTATAATTATTGAACCGACAAGTAAATAATAAAGGCGTAAATTGCAGTGAAAAAGTCAAATGAAGAATGTACAAAAGACTCAATTAAAATCTTAAGAGGTCCTGTAATCTTAATCGGATCCTATCTTGGGTGTACTCATTTTCTTATAGACTACGGTCAAGAGAGCTCCGAGAATATTTACAACGAGAGCAATAGTCAAAGGAAGGGAGTAGCCTCCGCCACTGGCTTCCTTCAAATAAGCAGCCAAGGTAGGAGCAATAACTCCGGCTATACCATAAGAGATAAACAAGACCCCGTAGTTGACACCGAGGTTATTTAGGCCAAAATTGTCTGCGGTGAGGGCGGGAAAAATCCCGAAGAAACCACCAAAGCAGGCAGCCACTATCATGACGGAAATGATGAAAGGCCAATAGGTGCTTGCGTTAATAAGTCCAAAGAGTGCTACAGCTGAGATGGAATACATTATCAAGAGGCTGGCAAAACGCCCTATTACATCCGAAACCCAGCCCCAAAAGACACGACCCAAAGTATTTCCTAAGCTCAGGAAGCCCACAGCTCCTGCTGCTGCCGCAGCAGACATACCAACTTGTTCCTGGCCGATAGGAGAGGCATTTCCAATGATCATAAGTCCTGCAAAGCAAGCCAAAGTGTACATAGCAAAGAGAATCCAGAAGATAGGAGTTCGGAGCATTTGCCCCGGAGTCAGGTCCACCGCAGCTGTGCTTACCACGCCCGGAGCGGGTGCAGGAGGTTCCCAGCCCTCAGGTTTATATCCTTTTGGGGGAGCTGTAATGTATTGGGAGACAATTCCTATAATGATAAGATAGGCGATGCCTTCATAACGAAAGGTGGCAAGAATACCAATTCTTTCAATGAGGCTGGCGGAAAGAGGACCAAAGATCATTGCCCCGATTCCAAACCCGCCGGTGATGATGCCACCGGCAAGGCCTTTCTTATCAGGGAACCATTTAGTGGTATTGGGTATGGTGCTTCCATAGATAAACCCAATACCGATTCCACCCAAGATGCCGTAGGTAAAATACAGCCAAATGGTAGTGCTGGTGAAGCTTAAAAGGAATGTTCCGATCCCAAAAATCAGTCCTCCGGCGAAAATAACCCATCTTGGACCGAATTTGTCTTGGAGTTTTCCGGCGATAATCACAGCAAAGGGAATCATTCCCAGATAGATGGAATAGGCCAAGTTAACCTGAGTGGCGGTCCAGCCGAATTTTTCTTGTAAGGGTAAGGAAAAGACACTCCATGCATAGGCTGAGCCGGTACATAAGTTTGCGACAATACTAGCTGCTAACAGCAACCATCGATTCTTTTTCACTCTAAACCCCCTATACCTTCATCACCTGTTCTTACCATTCGTCTTTTTAATTTTACCAGTCTGGAATGCCGTGTCAATATAAGTGCTGATACATGAATTCTCTTATTATTGCATTGGAAGTCTCATTATTCTTCATAAAAAAATAATGCCATTGCGATCAATGTGTATTGGAATAGTCTTGATGTCAAAAACTTGATCCGGTAGACTGGCATTATATGTTTTTTCCGACGACTCCTTACACTATGACAGACTAAGCTGTCTTCGACCGTTTTTCCCAAATGGTAGCCTTGTTGATATTACCCGCTGATCAGCTCTTGGTTGACATAGTCGAAGCTAAGGCGATTAATGGTATCGGCAAAGCGTTCACCGGAGATACCCTTGTCACGGAACAAGAGAATCGCTTTTTCAATCACATCCATGACCTCTTCCTCGGAAGTGAAAATTTTGGTCAAGAGCTGACCGTGAGCAACCTTCTTGCCCCAACGACCGCCGATGAAGACTTTAAAGCCGCACTGGTATTCCTCAAATGCACCGAAGGGGCATTTGCCTATGCAACGACCGCAGCTGTTGCAGATATTGGGATCTACATGGATTTTGCCATCAATCAATTCTGCCACCTTGATCGGACAGCTTTCCACCACTTGGCATTTCTTGCAACCGCGGCACTTGTCATAGTTGATCATCGGTATTTTCATGCCTACAATACCGAGATCGTTCAGACTGGGTTTTATGCAGTTGTTAGGGCAGCCGCCTACACCAATCTTAAACTTGTGAGGCAGAGCAACATCACGGTAGCCGACATAAAATCTCTCATGGATCTTTTCGGAAAGATCGAATGTATCGATCAAACCGTATTGGCAAGTGGTACCCTTACAGGAAACAACGGGACGAACCAGAGGACCGGTACCGCCGGTAGACAGACCGTATTCAGCCAAGAAGTCGATGAGAGGCTGGATATTTGCATGTTTTACGCCCTGGATTTCCAGAGTTAAACGGGTGGTCATGGCCACTTCCGATGAACCGAATTTTTCGGCTGCTTCTGCAACAACATGGTGCTCCTTGGAGGTGATTTTGCCGTTACGGGTAATCACGCGTACATTGAATACATCTGAATAGCGTTTGTCGCGCAGGCAGCCTAGGGCTTTAACGCGCTTGACCTCTTCAGGAGGCAGTTGAGTACCTTCAAAGGAAGTTTTAATAGTATCGTTCATAATAGTCGCTCCTTCTTACATGCGGAATAGAATTTTCCTATTCTTTTAATATGCTTTATAATTATTATTTTGCATCTTTATTGATTATATCGTACCTTCATGATAAATTAAATTTAATATTAATTATTTGATGATAAGATATAATTATCATGTGGTGAAAAATATGCTCGACTATCGAATTGATACGTTTTTAACACTGTGTAAGTATATGAATTACAGAAAAACGGCCGAAATGCTCCATCTGTCTCAACCGGCAGTAACGCAACAGATACAATCTATTGAGCGCATTTATGGGTGCAAACTATTTTGCTACAAAAATCATAAATTGACTAAAACAGATGCCGCTATATTGCTTGAAAAGTATGCTAAGGCATTAAAATTACATGATTATGCACTGAGAGAGAAGCTTGAAAACAAAGAGATTAATATCCTGAGGGTAGGTGTAACAAAAACCATCGGTGATTATTTCCTGGAGGAGTATATCTGTAGATTTTTGAGAAAAAAGGAAAATGGCTTGACACTGATTATGGACAATACAGAACATCTTCTGGAATCCTTGGAAGATAATGAATTGGATTTTGCCGTAATCGAGGGTATGTTTGATAAAGATAGTTTTAACAGTGTCCTTCTACGTCGAGAACCCTTTGTGGGCATCTGTCAAAAAAATCACCCATTTGCAGGACGGGAAATCAGCATTGAAGAGTTGTTGCAAGAAACCATTATTCATCGGGAAAAGGGATCCGGCACCCGTGCTATTTTGGAGCAGGAACTCAGTGGATATAATGAATCATTACAGCGGTTTCAACGCCACGTCTGTATTTCAAGTTTCAAGCTGATATTGGATCTCGTGAAACGGGGATTCGGCATTTCGTTTGTGTATCGTATACTTGCAGATTCCGACTCGGAGCTTGCGAAATTTTCGATTAAGGGAGAAAAAGTTGTTCGTGAATTCAATATCATTTACCTGAAATATGCAGATATGAGTGAAAAGATTCATGCTTTTTTTGGCAGAGAGATAGATTAACTGCTCAATAAGTATTTTTTACATAGATAACTTTTTACACAGATAACATTGTTTAAGATGTTCGATGTAACAAATCTTACAAAGTAAACTATATTTTGAGGTAAAATAGTAATAGAAAAATTTATTTTCAAGACACTAGATATTTTTAGGAGGATTTAGAAATGGAAAACTATGATGATAAAAACACATACGAAGAAGTGGAGCAGGTATTTCCTTTGATCGGACGCCCGGCCCCGAAGTTTACTGCTAATACAACGCATGGAGTGATAAATTTTCCGGATGATTATAAGGGCAAATGGGTAATTCTTTTCTCTCACCCGGCGGATTTCACACCGGTATGTACAACGGAATTTATGACTTTTGCCAGCATGCATGAGGAATTCCAGGCCCTCGACACGGAACTTGTCGGTTTATCGATCGACTCTGTTCATGCACATCTCGGTTGGGTGACTGCAATTAAAAATTATTCCTGGAACGGCATTGAGCATCCGGAGGTCAAATTTCCCGTCATTGACGATGTGAAGATGGAAGTGGCAAATAAGTATGGTATGCTTCAAGGTGAATCGGATACAGCAGCCGTACGTGCCGTATTCTTTGTTGATCCTGAAGGTATCATGAGAACAATTTTGTATTACCCCGCATCTCTCGGCAGAAACTTTAACGAGATTAAACGTATTATTATCGGATTGCAAAAATCTGATGCTGAAGAAGTAGCTTTACCTGCCAACTGGCATCCGGGCGATGATGTAATTGTACCGCCGCCTGCTACAACGGACGGAATTGCAAAACGTGTTGAAGAAGTCAAAGGTAAAGACGAGTACGATCAACTTGACTGGTACTTGACCTTTAAGAAAGATAAATAAAATTTATCACACAATCTTGTAAAAGATAGAAATAAAAGATAGAAAACCCCGTGGTTTGGCAATACAATTTGAATATCAAAAAGTATTACTAAACTCGGGGTATTTTTATTCCGGCCAAACTTAGTGCGGATGGCGGATGTAAGCAATTGCTTGTCACCGGATAACATTTTTGAAGTTTGGTACGGGCGATGAACTAACAGAAAAGTATAAAGGAACAAGAGTATGTCGTATAAAAAGGATTTGTCAAACTTCGCTCAGCAGCTCACTGAAACCGGTTAGAATTTTCTGTAAGTCCGAGTTGCTGTATTCATAATGAAAAGAATCTTTTAGGACATCTACCTCTAATCCTGAGTTTTGCAATATTGCTGTCGCTTTAGGACTAACTAACTCATCTTTTGCAGATTGAAAAATTTTAATTTCTTTGTTTAAAGGAAAGCCTTCGCTCAACAATTTTTTTGTTCTGCCAATTTCTTTCAATAAGGCAAGATAATTCGGAATCCATTTAAAGTACTTCCAAAATCTGAGATCAGGTTCGACACCGTAGCGAGGATCAAAACTGCCGGAAGGATTTTTTTGATAATCGATCATCCTTTTTATATTGTTGAAAAAAGGCTTCAATTTAAACCTTATTTTCAAAGGAACCGCAAGCAGAAGAACCGCTTTAATTCCGGGATTTTGGATTCGTTGTAAAGTAAATAATGTTCCCATTGAATGAGCCACAACATATATTTCAGAATAATTTTGCCTTAATTCAGCCAGAGTAAAATCCACCTGATTCTGCCAGTCCTGCATTGTAGCTTTGCCGAAATCATCGACACTGCCGCCATGGCCTTTTAACAACATCATATGCTTAGCATAACTGTCCGGAACCATAGGATAAAAATCACGAAATTGATTCGGATGCCCGGTAATCCCATGAATGAATAAAATTACTTTATCCTGATTTTTCTCAATACTTTCCAAGGGTTTAAATGCTCCTATATGAATTTGTTCGATGCTTTTCAGCGCGATTATAAGCGTGAATATATATATATTATCTTTTTTTCACCCTGTTTCTGCAAATTTTAGATCTTGCTGCAAAGGCAAGCCTTTATTAAATATGACAGATCCTATCCCCGAGAGGGGACGGAAATATTAATTAATGGTGATATTAATATTCATTGCATTATTTCAATTTCAAATTTTATTAATGATTCAAAAAAGAATAAAAAAGCAAATAGGAGTATTTTTGAAGAGTGCAGTTTCAGAAGACCGTCGGTTCGCTCTAGGAAATTTACTTCTGAGAACGCAATTTTTACTTAAATAAACAATATATTTCCTACTATAGAGTTAATTTCTTTAAATTGGAAACATACTTCCAATTACATAATAAAGTTATAAACTTGGAAGTGTATTTCCGATTTGTTATAATGTTCACAAGCAAAGGAGAAAAGCTTATGTTCCAGAGACCATCTTATTTAAATAGACTTATTAAATTTAAAGACAGTGATTTTATCAAGATCATTACCGGTGTGAGACGTTCCGGCAAATCGGTTTTGCTAAAGTTATATGTTGATTATTTAAAAAATGAAAATATTTCTGAGAAAAATATTATTTATATAAATTTTGAGGAATTTGAATATCAAATGATAAAACTCGAAGAAGACTTCAGAAAATTAATCTTGGAAAAAACTCCTCGGAATAAGAACAGAATATACTACTTGTTTGATGAAATTCAGCTTGTCGAAGGTTGGCAAAAGGTTGTTAATTCATTACGAGTAAGTTATGACTGTGATATTGTAATTACCGGCTCAAATGCCAAAATGCTATCAGGTGAATTGGCAACTCTTTTAAGTGGACGTTACGTAGAAATTCCGGTTTATCCTCTCTCATTTCAAGAGTTTCTGACAGTAAAACAAGTAGATAATGATTCAAGAATGGTTGACAGATATTATTCTGAATATGAAAAATATGGTGGATTTCCCGGTGTGGTTCTAGCTCAAGAAGAAATCAAGGATACGATATTATCAGGAATTTTTGATTCAATTGTTCTCAATGATATAGCGTATCGATCGGGAATAAGAGACACTTTTGTTCTTAAAGATATTATTTCTTATTTGGCGGACAATGTAGGTCAACTTGTAAATCCCAGTACAATTGCAAATGTATTGAAAAATGAAAAAGTGAATACCAGTAATCACACAGTAAATCGATATTTGGATCTTTTGGAAAATGCTTATTTATTCTACCGTGTAAGGCAATATGATCTTAGAGGAAAAGCGTATTTAAAAACCAATGCGAAATATTTTATTGTAGATAATGGTTTGAGAAGACATTCAGTAGGAAAAAAAGATGGAAATTTCGGGAATCGTTTGGAAAATATTGTATATTTAGAACTTTTAAGAAGAGGTTATACGGTTGATCTTGGCAGGATCGATACTAAAGAAATAGATTTTATTGCAAGAAAAGTAGATGAACAAATCTATATACAAGTAACCCATGAAATGCCCAAAGGTTCACGAGAGATAGATAATCTTCTTCTTATAAAAGATAATTACAAAAAAATCATTGTAACCGGCAGATATTTTGAAGAAAAAAACATTCGCGGAATACCTATAATTTACATTGTAGATTGGCTGTTGAATGAATAGTATTCTTGAAAAGACTATATGAGAAGGAGGGCAAGGCTTCTGAATTTAAAAGAGTACATAGGGGAGACAAATCTCTATGAAAAAAAAGAAAAGCTAGAAAGAAACAAGCCAAAATCTTGGCTGAAGAGTGTGGCTGCTTTCGCCAATAGTCGTGGTGGGAAGTTAATATTTGGGATTAAAGAGGATAATACAATCGTAGGTTTAAATGATTATCAAGGAGATTCCGAGTTTATAAGTGAAACAATCAAGACAAAAATTGATTCAAGTCCCGAATTTGACATAGAAATAATAGAACTAGAGGGAAAATTCATTTTAATATTGACTATTTTTCCGGGAAGAAATACCCCGTACTTCTTTATAGATAGTGGCTCGAGGATTGCATATATACGTGTTGGAAATCAAAGTGTTCCAGCTTCAAGAATAGATCTTGTAAATTTGTCTTTAAAAGGAGAAAAACGTTCTTATGATTCTTTACCGTCAGAAAAACGCTTAGAAGATGTATCTTTCAAAGAATTAAAGTTGGAGTATCACGATAGAGTCGGAAAATCCTTTGAAGAAAGAGATTTAAAATCTTTCGGATTGTTGGATGAGAATGGTGTTTTGACAATCGCCGGAGCTCTTTTTGCAGATGGGCATCAAGTTTATCAATCAAGAGTATTCTGTACGAGGTGGAATGGACTGGATAAGACTCATGGACTTATGGAAGCCTTAGATGATCAAGAGTTTGAAGGAAGTCTTCTGTATTTGCTAAATGCATCTTTAGATTTTGTAAAAAGAAATAGTAAAAAGATGTGGAGAAAAGGTCCTGTATATAGAGTAGAGTATCCTGAATATCCGGAAAGAGCAATACAAGAAGTAATAGTTAATGCACTGATTCATCGAGATTATACTGTTATTGGAAGCGAAGTTCATATTGATATCTATGATGACAGATTGGAAATTTATTCACCGGGGGGCATGTATGACGGGACTTTTATACAAGATCAAGATCCCTATAACATAGCTTCTACCAGAAGAAATCCTGTTATTGCCGATGTTTTTGCAAGGATGGATTTAATGGAAAGACGTGGTTCAGGTTTAAAAAATATTATAGAAGCTTATGAATTCCAGGAAAATTATAAAGAAGATTTAAAGCCTGAATTCCGTTCAACAGAAACTAAATTTTTTACAGTTTTGAAGAATTTGAATTATGATGCCTCAAGTGTCGATCAAAGTGTCGGCCAAAGTGTCGGTCAAAGTGTCGGTCAAAGTGTCGGTCAAAAACTTAAACCTGCTGAAAGACAAAATAAAATTCTAGAATATCTTAATCATAATGCGAAAATGACAGCTTTAGACTTATCGAAGATATTTTTAGTAACTGAAAGAACAATTGAAAGAGATTTAGCAAAATTAACAAAAGCCGGATACATTGAATATGTGGGCAGCTCTAAAGATGGAGAATGGAAAGTAAAGAAGTAACGCATAAATGTACTCCGGTCAGATTTATTTCTACATAAAAACATATTCTAAAAAATGATATTAATTGTCATTTTTCCTTCAGAGGAGATATGACCTTTAAGTTATTACAAGATGTTTTTTTAATAAAAGTTTTTTTGTTAGCATATAATCCTATGCCGATGATTTGATTATATTTCTAATTGTCTGGGGGGGAAGTATAAAGATAGCATTACCTCCTGAAAGCAGTCTCGTTAACTCAGAATAAAATGAAAAACAAAACCTAATATAAATAATTACTATTAAATTTCTTATACTTTTAGAAAAAGAAAAGGACTGTTTCATTTACATCTTTTGAAACAGTCTCTTTTCTTACAAGAGCTTAGCTCTTGCAAAGTTTGGTTTTTCAATACAATAATCCCATAAATACTTCAATCCGCAGATTATATCTGACAAATCCTATTGTAGCATCTTCGCACTACAATATTGTAATATTAATTTTAATATCTTTAAAATTCACTGGTATAACAAAATATTATACAATAATCCCCTAAATGAATAGACAAGTTATTTTTTATATATTATACTTATCTCGTGAAATATCCTATATCCAAAGAACAACTAATGGTCTTACTTGGAAAGGAGAATTGGTTGTATGAATTACGAGAATCATATGGAAATAAAATTGGCTCATTTAGAACGAGATGAGTCGGGTGAAATTATTGCAATACAATCCTTAATTGATCATTTGATGAACACGGCAAAATATGCAGCAGAGATTGGAAAAGATATAGATTGTTATTATTTATCTTTCCTTTTGGGAATATCTCACGACAAAGGCAAGGCAAAAGGTAACTTCCAGCGTAGAATTATGGGATTACATAATAAAAGCGTAAATCACTCTTCTGCCGGTGCTATTTATTTACGCCATAAAATAGAAAACATAAAATTATGGGGTGAAATAGAAAAACGAGGACTTCGAGAGGCAGGATTGCGACGCGAAATTCTTTTCTATGTCATTACCGCTCATCATGGCCTATATGACACGATTGGTCAAGGTCAAAACATTTTAGGAAACTTTGTTAGCAGAATTAATGACCGAATGGGGTCAGAAGAAGATAAAATAGCTCTGGAAGAGGAAATTATCCCATTTGTAGAAAATGAACTCGAACCTGCTATTAACAAAGAACTTGGTATTTCTTTTGATGAACTAATCTTACGAGCATTAGAAGAATTAAATAATATTACCATGAAAATAGAGGATCTCATTTCCGATGATAAAGAAGCATATGTGAAAAAGAGAGAAAGAAAAGTTTATGAAGGTTTTTTAACCAGACTTCTACTTTCTATCTTGAAAATAGCAGATTGCTTTGACTCTGCACAATGGTCTGAGAAAAATAAAATAACTCCTTTAACCAAAAATGATTTATCAGATATTTTTACTGCCTATCATCATGCAACAGAAAACAGAGCAGCTAATTTTTCTGAAAATGCCGATAGTAATTCATTAAATAAAGTACGAACACAGCTATCTGATTTAGCGCAAGAACATGCCTTAGAACAATCTTTTGGAATCTCACAATTTGAAATGCCGACGGGTGCAGGTAAAACCGAAACCGGATTGCGTTATGGTGTAAATAATATCAATAAATTCAAGAAAGGGCGTCTGATTTATACGGCGCCTTTTTTATCGGTCGTAGAACAATCGGCTCAAAGCATTAAAGATGTTGTAGCTTCTGAAAATATTAAAAATATTTCAGGAGATGAATTTGTATTAGAACATCACAGTAATGTGATTAACGATGAGGATGAACATTATTCTGAAGAAACAGAGGATGAAACAGAGATAGATCAAAAACTATATCTGCCTCGGTCTTACATCACCGATTATTGGGATGCAGCCATCATTGTCACGACAATGGTGCAATTTTATAACACTTTATTTGCGGGAAAGTCAGCAAATATTTGTCGGTTTTGCAAACTTATAGACAGTACAATTATTTTAGATGAAATTCAAAGCTTGCCTGTCAAACATATCTATTGTTTTAATCTAATGTTGAATTTTTTATCTTATATAATGAAAGCGAATATTCTATTGTGTTCGGCGACTCAACCACCATTCGACCATAAAAGACTTGATTATCCGATAAAGTTTTCAAAAGAAAAACAGGTAATTCCTTCCAATGAGAATCTAGGAGAGAATGCAATAGATTATAGTGTTTTTGAACGATCACAAGTATTTCCGGCTTGGATTCCGGAACAAAATTGTGAATATATGGAACTTACTGATGTTCTGGAATTACTTTCAGAACAAATGAAATGGGCAAATTCTGTTTTGTGTATCCTTAATACAAGAGCGGCAGTGAAGGCTTTGTTTGAAAAAACACAAGATTATTTTCCAGGAGCAAAGGTTGTATATTTAACTACCAATCTATGTGCAGCTCATCGTTTAGATTCCATACAAAAAATGCGTCAAGAGTTAAAAGACATGCGAACAGAGTCTTCTCCAAAGCAGCCCCGAAAGCTGATTTGTATTACAACCAGTTTGATTGAAGCAGGTGTGGACGTAGATTTTGATATTGTTCTTCGTTCTGTAACAGGCGCAGATTCTATCGAACAAGCACGTGGTCGTTGCAACAGAGAAGGGTTACTCAAAGAAGGTGGCAAGGTTTTTATCTTGTGTCTGAAAGAAGACAATACGGATGTTGGTTTAAAAGATATTAACGAAAGGGGGAAGATAACGACTGCTTTTATAAAAAAACAAGTACAAGAAGATAATAAACCGTTAGATATGAAAAAACTAACGAATGATTTTTATCAAAAATATTTCTTGGAAAATGCGAAAAATATGATTGGGAAAATACCGAGCTTGAAAAGCAGTGCGTTGGAATTGCTTAGTACTAATGATTCTAAAGTAAAAGCTGC
>DUPV01000072.1 GCA_012838135.1 Clostridiaceae bacterium
ATCGCCTGCCTTTGACCCGATAGGATATGCCGGCGCACGATAAGTCTGCAGTTGCAAACCATCTTTGCTCTTGAAATAAAGCTGACCGGAACCGCCGTCATATTCCGGCAACTCCAAATCCTTAAACGTGACATATTCATTCACAAATTGGTCGCCATACACCGAAATATCTTTTACCGTAATCTCTTGCGGTTCAAACACTTCCGCGCTGCCCACTACCTTCATGGATTCCACATTGCTCAATTCAGGCAAGCCGTAGAATAAGACGGCATTACCTTTGGCCAAAACAATATCACCGGGTTGTACTTCTTCGGTCGGACCATAAATCTGATAGCCAAAAATTTGCTTATCAATAATGTCTTGAATGATCAGCGAATTGCCGCCGCTGTAAGCATAAGTTACAACACCGATAACGTAAACACCTTTGCCGGTATCATTATTTTCTTTCGACAAATCTGCTGCTTCTTTTACGTTATAGATTTTGTTAATGCCTTCGGAAGTTTGGATATCTATAATATCTTGCTCTGTAATCGGATCGGGCAAATCCGTTGTAAAGATTTTATCTTCAAAAGTCTGGTCGTTTACAACTTCAACATGCGCAGCATCCGCTACACGCAGTTGATATGTAGCATTATATTGTGCCCCTATTGCAGTCACATGCACGATATTGCCTGCTTGATAGTCACCCTCTGGAATCTTGTAAATATTGATTTGTGTACCGTCAGCAGTTAAAGCAGTATTGCCTTTATGATTCAGCGTTCCCAAAGTAGCGTTTGAAATTTTAATACGCTCTGACTCATAGCTCTCCGGATCGTCCAAATATTTGTCCAAAGTAATCTCTTGCGCCGCCGGCAAAGGATTATTAGAAGACACCACATGATAGCTTGTTTCATTAAGTTGTAACAATCCCTTGTAGTCACCGTTTGATCCGGTTGCTTCAATGCGGTCACCTAATTTGATAGAACCATCATATTTTCGCAAACGTAAAACGATACCGGCAGTATTATCTTGGATCGTTATACTTTGGCCATCAACCATAGTAACAATACCGGAAGTTGTATAAGTTTCTGTTGTTGCTTTACTGCGACCTTCGGCGATCGTGATGCCGGATGCCGGAGGATTGCCGGGATCTGCTGTTTCGCCACCCGTCAGCAATGTAATATCCTCCGCCTTGGCCACACGCAACTGTGGAGCATCGTAATATGAAGCAATGGCAGTAAGATTTACCTTGTCACCATTTTTCAATGTATCTATAGGTATTTTGTAGGAAGCAATCTCGTTTGTACCATCGGTAAAACCGGGACTATTTTTGTATTGTCCCTCTTTTACAGTCAAACTCTCAAGCGATACTATCTCCGACTCATATGCTTTATAATCGGCCAAAAGAGCTGCCAAACTTACTTTTTGTGCTTCCGGCAGACCATGACCGGAAGACTTCACTGCATATTCAGAAACAGTGATTTGCTGCAATCCTTTATAAGTGGCCGGTTTTCCTTTAACCCAGATCTTGTCACCCAGCTTAATCGTCGGATCCACTGCAGAAATTCTTGCCACAATACCTGCTGGCGCATCTTGAATGGTCAAGTTTTGTTTATCGATAAAAGTAACAATTCCTGAAGTTTCAAAAACAGTTTCACCTGTGATTTGACGTGCTTCAGCAATAGTGATTTCGGATGTCTGAGGATCGCCAGTAGTGAGTGGCATCGCCTGCCCTTTCACCGTAGTAGCCAGAAATCCTACTACCGATACAATCTGTACAAACACCAAAATGAATGCAAGATACTTCGCAAATCTCTTTTCTTTCATAAAACACTCCTATAGTTTAATATTCCTATAAATATCAATTAAATATCAGTATATATGCGAAGTATTATTTAAAAAGTGAAATCACGTAAAAAACGAGATAAATAAATGTTAGGTAAAGTTTAAAAATATTTTAAATTACCAAATTCCTACCGACTCACTTTAAGCAGGACCTAACTTGTTAGCTTCTATACGATACTGTCAACAGCACGCTTATCGTACTTTAAGACAACCAGTTAAGTGTTCAAAGTGCGAGGATATCGAGGATATAGGAGGATATAGTGCAATTTAAAATAAATTATAATATAATAACAAAGCAAAGGAAAAACTATGGAATATAGACGATTAGGTGAAATTTTAACAGATGCGGGCGTTATATCTGAGGAACAGCTCGCCAATGCGCTTGCTCTCGGTAAGGAGCAGAATAAACGTCTTGGTGAGGTTTTGCTTGATAATAAGATTATTACCGAAAGACAGCTCATAGATGTGCTTCAATATCAATTAGGTGTTGATTTTATTGATCTTTCCAAAGTTGAGATTCCTGTTCAGATGGCTCAGCTTCTCCCTAAGAACATTGCGAAGAAGCATGAGGTCGTTCCTGTGAGAGTGGCAGGAGACACTATTTATGTGGCAATGTTTGATCCTCTGAATTTCATGGCAATTGAAGAAGTCAAATCGGCGACGAAGAAGCGTGTCATACCGATGATTGCCACGAAGAGTGCAACTGACAGGGCAATCCATGTGCTTTACGGCAGCGAGAACGTAAACCGGGCTATAGACGAGATGCAGAAGTCAATGAATGACATTGTTCAGCCGATCAGCGATTTAGTTGAGTCAGGTGAAGTTGATGAACAAGCTGCACCGGGAATCAGACTTGTCAATTCGATCATAGAGCGTGGTGCGCAGGAGAATGCTTCCGATATTCACATGGAGCCGAGAGAAAACGGATTCATAATCAGAATGAGGATAGACGGTGTGCTTCACGAAATGCTTACCGTTCCTCAGAATCTGCAATCATCTGTAATATCCAGAATCAAGATCATGGGTGAAATGGATATCGCTGAAAGGAGAATACCTCAGGACGGTCGTTCTAATATAAGAGTCAAAGGAAGAGATATCGATCTCAGAATTTCCACACTCCCTACCCAATACGGTGAAAAAGTGGTTATACGTTTCCTGGAAAAATCTGCGTCGCTTCTTACAAGCGACGGAATCGGACTTACCGGCAAACTGTTAGACAATTATAACGAGCTTATAGCTAATGCCAATGGCGTAATACTCATTGCCGGACCTACGGGTTCAGGAAAAACTACCACTATGTACACTATGGTGAATGATCTTAACCGTGAGGAAGTCAATCTGGTGACCCTTGAAGACCCTATAGAATATAACATCGACGGTGTGAATCAGGTTCAGATAAACGAAAAAGTGGGAATGACCTTCGCCAACGGTCTGCGGGCGATACTCCGTCAAGACCCTGATATCATAGCCGTCGGCGAAATCCGTGACGGAGAAACAGCCGAAATAGCAATGCGTGCCGCCATAACGGGGCACCTGGTATTATCGACCATACATACGAATTCCGCCATTGCGACTCTGGACAGACTGCTCGATATAGGCGTAGAGCCTTACCTGATCGCGAGTGCTCTTAAAGGTGTCATAGCACAAAGGCTCGTGCGTAAGATTTGTCCCAATTGCAAAGAATCCTACACACCGGGCGAGGACGAACTCATTTCCTTGGGTCTTGATCCTGACAAGTCAAAGGATATCAAGTTTTACCGAGGAAAAGGCTGCCCTGACTGCCTGGGCAGAGGCTATCGCGGCAGAACCGCAGCATTCGAAATGTTGGTGCTTAATTCCGAAATTAAACAGAAGTTCAGAGAAAATGCGCCACATCACGAGCTCGAGGAAGCAATTTATCGCTCCCCGAATTTTGAAACGATGAGTCAGAATTGTTTAAGACTTGTTTTAGAAGGCAAGACGACCGCAAGTGAGGCGAAAAGAATCCTCTACTCTACAGATTTATAAAGAAATAACCGTTATATATTAGAGTTCACAAACTGCCGGACGCGGATGAGAACGAGGACAATAATGAATATAATAAGCATAATCAAAGAAGCACAGCTAAGAAGAGCATCGGATATCCATGTCGTGTATGGGCTGCCTGTCAGAATCAGAATAGACGGAGTTCTTGAAAACTATGATGACAATGTTCTGACACATGAGGACTGCAACAGTATTGCCAAGCAGCTTCTAGCTGAAAAATACAAGCTGCTTGAGTCAGTCGGAGAGGTCGATGCGGCAGGTACTTTTGCGGATGATGTCCGTTGCAGACTGCATGTGTTCAGACAGCAGGGGCATATCAGCTCCGCGATCCGTATTTTGTCCGACAGAATACCCGAACTCGAGATGCTTGGCTTGCCGCCTATTTGCTACGAATTTGCAGAATATCCGAGAGGAATAGTAATCGTAACAGGAGAAACAGGCTCAGGTAAATCAACTACATTGGCCGCACTTCTTAACCGCATCAATCAAACCAGAGCACAGCACATTATCACGCTTGAGGATCCGATAGAATATATCTATCACCCGGACAAATGTACGATCAACCAGAGGCAGATAGCGGAAGATACCGCAAGCTATGAAACCGGGCTAAAGGCGATACTGCGTGAAGACCCGGACATCATACTGATCGGTGAGATGCGAACTCTGGAAACTATTGAAACGGCTTTGACAGCCGCAGAAACAGGGCATTTGGTTTTTGCCACGCTTCACACCAACAGTGCGGCGGACTCCATCGATCGTATCGTAGATGTTTTTCCG
This sequence comes from Clostridiaceae bacterium, assembly GCA_012838135.1. GTDB lineage: Bacteria > Bacillota > Clostridia > Saccharofermentanales > DTU023 > UBA5436. The sequence continues at coordinate 4,627 of DUPV01000072.1, forward strand.
GGGGAAAGGCAGCAGCAAATCCGGCTTCAGCTCAGCATGACGTTAAGAGCAGTGCTTGCGCAGCAACTCCTGCCTCGCGCAAGCGGACAGGGCAGGGTACTTGCCTGTGAGGTAATGGTGCCTAATTCCGCAATCAGGGCAATGATCAGAGAGGGCAAGACGCCTCAGATTGCCAGCGCGATACAGACCTCCGCGGCGGAAGGCAATATCTCTATGGATAATTTCCTGGCCAAACTCGTTAAACAGGGTGCTATATCCAGGGAGGTGGCTGTAGAGGCGGCACACGATATAGATTTTCTGAAAAAACTTATAGGCATGTCGAGTATGTCAACTTCAATAAGCCGTGACAGGATAATAAGATAGACACTCATGTTTAACTCATGTTTAACTAAAAGTATCCGGAATTAATTTTAAAAAACGATAAGAATTAGAGAGAAAAAACATGATAACATACAAATACAAAGCCTTATCAAAAGACGGCATGGCGGTCGAAGGCGTGATCAAGGCTCATGACAGAAATGACGCCGTATTCAAGCTGAAAAATGAATACGGCATCATCGTAGATATCAAGGAAGTAACAAGCTTAGACCTTTTTACAAAAAAAGAAGGCACAGGCAAAGTAAAAGACAAGGATATAGCCCTGATGTGCCAGCAGTTTTCCATTCTTCTCACGGCAGGACTGCCGATAGCCAGAACAGTGGAGCTTGTAGGTGTGAGATCAGAGAGCAAGGTACTTAAGCAGATTCTCACATCCGTGGCTGAAGATGTAACCGCAGGATATAACTTAGCAGGCAGCTTCCAGACGAGAGCCAAAAACCTGCCTGTCAACTTTATTGAAACAATAAGGGCGGGCGAGGAATCAGGCTCCCTTGAGATGGCTTTCGGCAGATTAGCCAGCTTCTTTGAAAAGAAAGCCAATATATCCGGTAAGGTCAAGTCGGCGCTGACTTATCCGATTATGGTAATAATAGTTGCAGTCATAGTAATTGCTGTTATAATGGGGTACGCCGTGCCGGTGTTTACAAATGTATTCGTAGGAATGGGTGTTGAGCTTCCGTTACCGACCAGGATCTTGATAGCCATGTCGGATTTCTTTAAGGTCGCAACTATACCTATAATATGCATTATTGCAGTGCTAATAATTATGTATCGACTTTTGAAGAAGAAAGAAAGCTGGGCGATCAGGTTTGATAAGATTAAATTGAAATTACCAGTTGTGGGTAAGATAAACATCATGAATGCGGCGAGCCAGTTCGCCAATACTTTCTCCACCATGCTGGCTGCCGGCGTTCCCGCTGTCAGGGCTCTCGGAATCACTGCGCGCTCGCTGCCGAACGCCTATATGGCCGACGAAATCCTGAACACGGTCGGCATGGTCGAGCAGGGTTATTCGATCGGAAATGCTCTCAGACAGGTCAACGAGCTGCCGGAGTTGCTAGTCGAGATGACGGCTGTCGGTGAAGACTCGGGCTCAATGGAGCATACGCTGGAGGTGGTAGGGCATTATTACGATACTGAGGTCGAGTATGTGACAAGCAGGGCGGTCAAATTAATCGAACCGGTGATCATAGTCGTGCTGGCAGCATTCGTAGCATTCATACTGCTCTCAGTCTATCTGCCGATGTTTAGTATGTATGACAGTATTTGATAGAGGAAAGTTGATGCAGTTGTAATTTATGTTACATTTCATAAGTAATCTGTGGTTTATTATTGATGTAAGAAATATAATGGTTTTGACGGGTACCTCAAATCCCGATTAGAATATACATCTAAAAAATAATAATAAGAAAAATAATAGTAAGATAGGAGATAAGATTAATGAAAAAAATGAATAACAAAGGCTTTACCTTAATGGAGCTGCTCATCGTAGTAGCAATTATCGCTGTGTTAGTCGCGATTGCCATTCCTGTAATGAATTCTCAACTTGAAAAGGCAAGAGAAGCAACAGACGTTGCAAATATGAGATCCGCAAAAGCTGTAGCTGTAGTTGGATATTTAAGCGAGGGAACAACAGGAACAAAGTATTTTGATGTAGTAAGTGGTACATTAAAGGATACTAAAGCAGAAATCTCAAAAGGATACGGTAAGGGAACTAATATTGATGGCGGAATGACAGAAATGGGTTATGCTGCTGGAACAGCAACAAAAGATCAGATTATAGAAGTTATCATTGCTGATGATGGTGGAGTAACACTTAATTGGGTAGCTAAATAGTAAAACCTGATACTAGCTCGTTAATTAAGAACGAAAAAATCTTTAATCATTTCCCCAAAGATGCAGGGGTGCATCTTTGGGGTTAGTGTACTTTTGAAAAGAATGATGATAATGACCATCTATTCATCGACATTTTTTACGTTATATGGTTTTTTTGTAGCCTTCTTACTCGGAATTACACTGGGCAGCTTTCTTAACTGTGTGGTGATGCGGGTGCTTTCGGGAGAACCGATTGCAAGAGGCAGATCGCACTGTATGTCATGCGGACACAAGCTGGGCGTGCTTGATTTAATCCCGCTGTTCAGCTGGCTTTTTCTCAGGGGTAAATGCAGATACTGCAGATCTAAGATAAGCACGCGGTATCCGCTCAGTGAGCTTGTGTTGGGTATCGTTTATATCATACTTTTAGCAAAGTATGATTTAACCTTGAGAACACTTGAACTTATCGTACTTTGCTCGCTTTTACTTTGCATCACACTCTGCGATTTAGATGAGCATATAATTCCCGACCGGTTTATCGTCATCGGAATTATTAACAGAATTATTTTTGTTCTGATATCGGGAAATATACTTGAAGAGTTAAAGCTTAGTATCATAGGAGCATTTTCTGTGTCGCTGCCACTCCTCATTTTATCGCTCATCCTTGATAAGATTCTAAAAAAAGACACGATGGGTGGCGGAGACATTAAATTATTTTTTATGGCGGGCATGTATTTCGCCTGGCCTGTGAATCTTCTCGTACTTTTCATGAGCACGATCATAGGCATAATTTTTGGCATTTTGGCGAAGTCAAAGAAGAATCAAGAAAATCAGATACCTTTCGGACCGGCCATTTCTATTGGATATTTTCTGGGCATGCTTGCCGGAAGTGAATTAGTTAATTTATATTTAGGTCTTTTTTAGACCGGATTGCAGGAGAATAGTTTGTGGCAAAAAACTATATCGGGATTGAGATAGGTAACGGAATCACTACGATGTATCAGGGCGGAAAAAAGAGCAAAATCCTCGTTTCACGCCTGCCTGAGAATCTCGTGGATGGCGGTGAGATTGTTTCGCCGGAGTTCCTCTCACAGTTTTTGAAAAAAATGAAAAAAGAGGGAAGATTCAGCGGCAGAGCCTGTGCCTTGATTTTACCTGAGTTCAGTGCATATTTCAGGTCGCTCGAGATGCCTCCGATCAGTGAAAAACAGCTGAGACTCAACCTCCCGTACGAATTCAGAGACTTCGTCGGAAACGAGAGCATAAACTACAATTATGATTATGCGGTCGAAGGCTATGTCACAGACGAGGACGGCAAGGTAACGGCCGTCCGTTTGCTCGCGGCAGCCGCCTCGAAGCAAACGATCAAGGAATATGAGAACCTGCTTCACAGAGCAGGTTTCAAGCTAAAGTTGGCACTGCCGCGCGAGATGGCTCTGCTTAATCTCGTCAGAAAGGCGATTGAGAAGGGAGCTCCCGGTGACAGAACCTTCGTAATAATCGATGTCGGTTTTGCAAATACGCGGGTCTACATTTTTCAAGGCGAAGATCTGAAGGCTACCAAAACGATCGAAATGGGCTGCCGGGATGTGGACAGCGTCATAGCGGATTATTATAATATCGATGTTTATCTTGCTGCTTCATACAGGGAGACCGACCATGCAGGGATACTGGAAAGCGATATATGCCGGGCAGTATACAACCGGATATCGCTGGAGGTAATGAAGGCTATAAACTTTTATAAATATGAAAATCGGCAGAGCGAATTCGAGGACTGCTTTATCTGCGGTGACTGCTCGGATACCGAAGCTCTTGTCAATAATATGCTTGCATACGTCCGGCTGAACAGGGAGAGTCTGGATGTGATTTTACCTGAAGAATGCAAAGGCCTGAGTGACGCTCCGCGCGCCCTTATGTCCATAGGCGTTACTTTGTAGGAGAAGGAACTTTATGGGAAATAAAATTAATAAACATATAAGCTCAAAACTTCCTTCCAAAAAATCCATGAACCTCTATCAGATTGAGATTACCGATAATTCATGGCAGAGGGTAATACCTTATGCGATACTGATCATTGTTATTGTAGCTGCTTTTATTAAATTAGGTGTGTTTCAAAGGATGTCACATCTTAATCAGTTGAGTAAACAGGTTTCTGAAGATCAGCTTATGCTTGATGAATTAAATAAGGCAATAGAGGGCTATGATGATCTGAAGACTGAATATATGAGATATACCGATAATTACATGCTGGAGGAAGAAGGAACACTCGTTGACAGGATGAGCATCATCGGTCTGATCGCTGATAATGTTTCCAACATAGGAGAAATTAAGAGCTATTCAATAGCTGACAACACGGTTTCTCTTGAAGTAATTGTCAATACGCTCGATGATGTTCGCGTGATCGGAAAACAGCTGGAAACAGTCGATTGGGTCGGGAGCATAACCGTCAATACCGCTACGAAGAATACTTCCGTCACAGAAGGAGACAAAGTAGTCGCTTCGATCGAGTTTGAGGTTATCTATCAGGGCGAGTTTAAGGTGCCTGTTAGTGAAGTTTCAGGTACTATGGAAGCGGTAGACGGAGAGGAGGCTGATCACTGATGAATCTAAAGAAAGAAATTCTGTCACTTAAAGAGTTGACACTTCTGGGCATATTGATCATCCTCGCAACATATTATTTCGTAGTGCATGGACCGATTAAAAAACAGACGGAGGAGTACGATAACCGGCTTGCCGAGATCAACTCGGAAATACAGATTTCACAAATAAAGGCTGCCGAGATGATTAAGATGCAGAGGTCAATCGATGCCATATTTGACGAATATGACGGTAATCCACCTATGACTCCTGAATACAACAATACTAATGTTATTATCGGCGAATTAAACGGTATTTTAGGTAGTACTTATGATTACCATTTATCCTTTGGCGCTGAGGTAGTTGATGAGAATAATGTCAATATTATCAGAAGACCGATAGATATTTCTTTTTCAACACAAACATATGATGATGCTGTAGCAAAAATTAAGACGATTAATGAGTCGGAAAATAAATATTTGATTCAAAATATTTCTATTTACGATTCAGATGTCACCAGTTCCGGCTTAACCGACCAGTTTGGTGATCCTGTTAACCGCACTCAAGACAGCGGTAGATACGATATAGTGATAACCATGACAAGTTTCGAATATAAGGCGGACACACATAATCCTAGCCATTGAGATTCTCAACCACAAATTTCTCTTCGGAAATAATTACTTGGCTTAAACCATCTTGCGCCACAACTTGAATGCCTACCTCGAACGTTGGCTTCGGTTGAGTTGAATCCCTTTTGAACTCAGTGAACTTTGCCTTCAAATCGTAAACGTAGGTTTTTTTCGGAACTAAGTCGTATTCTAAGTCATCCACCCCTTTTGACGTACTCAGCATAATGAATCCACTTTCAGCTGACTGACCGTCCTTATCCATTACTGAGAAACTGCAATTTTTAAGAGAAAGATTCGTGCTAAAAAATTTCAAGGTACTAAGATCGGTTCCTGTAATATTTTTAGCATAGCGCAGTTCATCCTTAACTGAAGTAGCGAGGGTAGCGCACAAAATCTGCCCCTCCGCTTCCCTGTTCGATTTTTTAAATGAACGCACCCCAAGATCTATCGCTAAGGTTATGATTCCGGTTACTAATACCAGGAGAACCAGCGTAACCAAGAGTTCGATCAGGGTCACACCTTTTTTATTATTTAATTTTTTAACGACATTATTCCTCATAATATTCGTAAAAACAGAACTCCTTATCCTCAGATTCATAGGCATTTACAGGAATAGGAATACTTGTAGGAACAGTGAAAGTATAGCTGACTGTAATCCCTGCGCCGGTTATAGTCTCTCCTGTCCTGTCCATCATCGTTGAAATATCTTTATCCTCAGCCTGTTTATTAAACTTAGCCGCAAGGACAATAGCGGAAGTAAGTATCATCATAACCAGAACTATGATTACCAGACCAGCCAAAACTTCTATAAGGGTTTCTCCGCGTTTGTTTTTAAGTTTATTTTTTGTTTTCATATTACCCCTGCTACTTACTTCTTTTTACTTATAACGCAGTTTTCCCAGCTGATTGTATGAACAACCTTTTTTGTAACGGTTATAGTCTTAACATAGTTGTCATTTTTCTGTTCTTTTGAAAATGTGACCGGATCTGAGGTGGATTTTGCTAAATCCAGCGTCATAACCGTAATAAATTTATCAGCTTCTGATGATGAAGCGTTTTTGATGCCGAAAGCAATAGTCATTTTCATATTTGCGGGATCAAAATCCAGCTTAGCTACCACCGGTGCAAGCTTCTGTAGCTTGTCATTACCTTCTATCGTGATAGTCAGAGTTTGCGGACTAGGTGAATCAATTAATTTCGCCCATTCTTTTAGAACTTCTTGCAGTATAGTATTATCCTGTGCGACATCATGATAAACAGCTGCACCTGATGTAGGTTCCTCAGGGACAGTGTTACTGCTAATTAGCGTTTCCCAGTTCCCATCATATGTTTCCGTAGTAGTTGCTACAGACTTTTCCTCATAAGAAACACTGTCACCCTCAAGTGAATCTTTGAACAGCTTAACAGCAGAGCTTACCGAAAGGTAGTTTTGTTCTTCACTCTGCGTGTTTTTTACACGACCTACATTGGAAAACGCAGTAGAAACTATGACCGCTGAAATCATAACACAAACGATCAGGGCAATCAAAGCGAATATAAGGGTCGCTCCCTTATTTGACCGTATTTTGTTTTTCAGATTACTTGAATTCATGTAATCTCTCCTGAGGGACAGTATCACACTCAAATAGCCATATTCCACCGTCTTGATTTTGACCTGTACCTGAACCTAAAATTTGTTCGAACTTAAATCCGGTTTGTGTACCGTTAAGCACGATTCTTTTTTGACCTGAGAAATACAGATTGTGTTTCGCGCTGTCGTATTCAGTTTTTTCAACCGATTTCCATTCAATACCAAAAGTAGCATTGGTATTTGTATTGTGAAGATATGGGTTCAATAAATTGTTGAAAATCTTTAAATGTCTCTTATTGCCGGTAACTTCCCATAGCATTGTGTTATTGCTTACAGGTGAGGTGAGATAGTAGTCTCCTGTCTGCAAATCCTGCTGAAGATCTACCTTTATCGCAGCAATCGCACTGTTAGACCAAGCGTTTACTATTCCGTTCATACAATAGTATTCTGAGTCAGTTCCACTTTCACGCGGTTCCTTGGCAATAATAAGGTACTTTTTCGTATCGGGATCGGGAAGTTGGCCAGAGGCTGTGACAAGTTTCAAAGGATTGTATGATATCTTCCACATCGCATGTAATACTATGTCTCCTGTCGGATTATCCTCTGTCGGATTGACATTAAACTTGCCATCCTGTGTTATATTCTCTACATCACTGACAATATTCCCTTCAGTATCCAATAGTTTTTGATGATTACCACTTTCATTTTTTATATACCAGCCTTCAAAGACCGGTATTGGGTCTAACGTTGCAACTTTATCATTCATCTCACCATTCAAAGCAGAGAATGATTTTGGTTGATCTGTGTCTGTCGACAAGAGCTCCGGATTTATACCGCTGCCACCGTTATTATAGATATAACTGCTAAATACGTATGTTCCCGTTTCGTTATAATGTTTCAAAATAAGCTTTCCGGTGTAACAGATTGCGTGCAAATCATCGCTGACTATATTACTGTCAAAAGTCCTTATATTGCCGTCGCTGTCCTTATTATTCTCATCGCTAACTTTTATTCTCAGTGCCTGCACTTTAAAATCAGCTTCTCCTGCATTTTGCGCTGTGGCTTCCAGATAAAACGGCGAAGAAGGATCAGGATCAGGTTCAGGTGTGGCTTTTGTAATTGACAGATTGAAGACGTCAGCCTCCGGAGTGGATGGATCGGCCGGATTATTGGATGTGGATGAGTAGTCCCAATTTTCACCGGTTGTTGTAATTTCGTCCGAATCTATCAAGTTATTATTTTTATCTGTTAATATGAGATTCCACTTTACTATTTCTCCGGGTTTTACCGTCGTAGGTGTAATCGGATTTGCTGAAAGATTCACTTCAGCGGTGACATCAACATTTAGTTGTGCTTCACTGTAATATCCGTCTTCGACTGAATATCTCAGAAGGATTTCAGTCAATTCTGTCTTATCGATACCCGTTACAGTAAGTTTACAAGTACCATCTATTTCGCTCACGCTTGCGGATACACTTACTTTGTCGTCGATAATTACTGGCTGATTAGCGTCAAAATTAACCCATGTATCATTTGCAGCATCTATTCTGATTTCAAGATTTGACAGTACAATATCGGGGTAACTTCCGCAGTCATAAAATTTCACTTCCGTTTCATCGTAATAATCGTCAATATATTCGCCTGTAACTGTATCCTCATGGTAAGAAATTAAATCCAATGCCATATCGGCTTTAGTCAACTCTAAGCGTCTTACTATAGGCCATTGACCGTAATGAACATATTCTCCCGAATATTCTTGCTTAATTACCGCCGGGAACGGATAGTTCTTACCTTCAAGTGAAGCATCCCCGCAGGGGAAACTGCTGTTAACAAGTGTAATTTTTTGATAAGGGGCCGGTGAAGAACTACCATTCAAGTCGGTGCAGAATTGCTCCAGGAACATATCATCATATGATTTTGAATAAATGCCGTTATTTATCCAGCCAGGTTCATCCGATATTATCATCTGATCGGTTTTATAATTGTTAGCATAATAATGACAGTTATTTAACTCACCACCAAGTGCCGGTTTACCAACGTACTCATTATAGTATGCATCACCGCCTATTACAGCAACCTTGACATTGCCTACAGGCTGCGGTAAATCCATATAAGAATAGCAGTTATAATAATTCGGACTTATAAATCCCCACGAATTATCCCATATATCATGCATATTTACAGCTCTGCATGTAAAGGCTGATGAAGCGATGCCGCTGATATAAATATTCAGTTTATATACACCATTAGCAGCATCGGGATCGGTATAGATAAGAGAAGGGTCAACAAGAACTCTGCCGCCGGAGTAACAATTATAGATCCTGGTTTGATTTGTACCTGCAATACCTCCTACGGTTATGTTATCCTCATACTCAATGCCTACGAGACTGACAACACCTGTACCCCTGTGCCTATCTGTGTGGATTTTAATTGTAGTTACAGCAGAGCACTTGTTTATTTGCGTTCTGAGAACACCTGCCAGACCACCTATGGTTGTTTCTCCGCAGGATACCGGTTGATCACTTTCATCAATCACCTCATAGCCGGCAACCGCACAGTTTTCAATTATACCTATGTAGTCATAAGGGCTTACTCCTCCGTTATACGTTCCGGTACTATATTCGTTTGCCATCCCCACTAAGGTGCCGATTGCGTAATAGCCCTGAGGGCTGCCAGCAGGACGCTTAATCACAGGAACAGTATCTTTTGAGTCCCTGATGAGCACGACATTTCTTATCGTAGCACTTACGGTTAATCCGAAAACTCCTACTGAATAGCAACCTGATGTAATAGAAAGGTTTTTTATCTTATAACTTTGGCCGTCAAAGCTGCCCCCGAACCAGGCAAAAAACGGAATTCTATAGGTAACGTCAATCGTTCCTGAGGTTTCACCAAGAGCGGCAATCGGTGTATAGCCTGTTCTTCCAATGCACTCTATATCATAATCCTGAATGAAGTTTTGTCTTGCTCTCAGTGTAGTAAAATTTGACAGGCCATCAAGTGGTAGCAGCGGTGAATAAAACCAGTAGTTGTTAAGATTCCGAATGATACTGGATGGAAGTGTTGCTGACATTAAGTAAGGGAAATATTTGCAGTAATATAGTCCGAACGTTGAAGTTCTGCCATTATTTGTCATTCTATTGTTAGTTCTCGATAAACTGTTCCAGTTGATAAACTGAAGTTGGTCGAGCGACCTGATCTTGTATTTGTTATCCGCCATTCCCGGCTCGTGTTGAAGCGAGGGTTGGGTATCGTTATTCCAGCCTTCAAGCTTGATTGATTTGGCGAAGAAAGGACAGAAAGAATAGCTGAGTGCCGGTTCATCCTCCGGTGTTAAAGTTACAGTAGCATTCTGTACATTCCCCGTCATAAACATATAGTTGTTTACATCGGCATTATATGAGGTAGCAGGGTTCGTTTCAGTACAAGTGCTATAGCATGTGAAAACATAACCGCTGTAGGCAGTATTAAACGATGATTCCGCATTCGTGTTTCGGTTAGCAGGGACATTCACATTCGACCATACTTTTCCTAAGTTATATGTTTGTGTACCGTCGCCTTTTTTCGCAACATAATAGCCATAGCCGTATTCTTTGACGATTCCTCCGTCGTCATGTACCGTGTTTATGGTGTCATGGAACACTGCCTCGTAGGCTACATTTTCGGTTTCGACTTTTTTTCTGCCTACCATGTAAATCTGATATCCCGGAGTAGAGCCTCCTGTAACCTTCTCCCAGTAGAAGAAACCGGCTTTACCGAAGTCAGGTTCTTCCGGCTCCGGCGGTATCTTCCAATCACCATAATGCGGGAGACCGGTTATTGATAAATAAGGATAGGTGACAAGGGGCTGAGGATCAAGGTCTGTTTTTTGATTATATGGATAGGTGTCGTTTTCGTTGTTATCATCCGAAAATTTGCCTCCGTCAAATCCGGAAACCGCTTCGGCATTAGATGCGAAATTATATTCGGAAGAACCAACTAAATTTTTAGCAACGGATTTGAAGTAGTAGACATTGTTTACCGTTGTTGCGGACGGTGCCGTACTGTAGATATCAGTTGCCTTTAATTCGGAACAGTTAAATATCGAATAGGAATTGGTGACACTGGCAATTTTGTTTGGAACAAAACCCGCTGCTGCAGCAATTTTACCTTCGGCTATGCCGCTTTTTATCATGCCGAAACCTGCGGAGTATGAGCCTGAAATAGAGGATCCTTCAGCAAGTTCACCTGCCAGTCCGCCAATCTTGGAAGTCGATGCACCTCCGATCAGATATGAGTCAGCATATGAGTCCTGTATAGAAGCATTACCGCTTGTTTTGCCAATCAATCCGCCAATCGAGCCCGTTCCCTCAATTATTGTTGAAGCAAAGCTGTGTTCGATTGTTAGATTGGCGGCAGTTGAACTGCCTACGAGTCCGCCGATATTAGAAGTGCCTTTCAATAAAATATTGTCTTTATAGGTGCGGGGAACAAAGTAATTTTTCTCAACATAAAGTTTGCAGTCTTTTATTGTAAGATCAGAGGTGGCCTTTCCCACCAGACCGCCTACGTCCGTACCGCCGTCTATCTTTGTGTTAACCATAGTAACATCGGATATCGTAAGGTTAGAGCCGGCTGTTCCCACTCCCACCAGACCGCCCACGTCCGTGCTGCCGTTTATCTTGGTGTTATCCATGGTAACGCCGGATATCGTAAGGTCAGAGGTGGCATTTCCCACCAGACCGCCTACGTCCGTACCGCTGTCTATCTTGGTGTTATCCATGGTAACGCCGGATATCGTAAGGTCAGAGGTGGCATTTCCCACCAGACCGCCTACGTCCGTACCGCTGTCTATCTTGGTGTTATCCATGGTAACGTTGGATATCGTAAGGTCAGAGGTGGAGGTAGCTGTTCCCGCCAGACCGCCGACATTTGTACCACCTTCTATCTTTTCGTTAATCAACGTAATGCCGGAAATCTCACTTCCTGCAAAAGTCTCGAATAGTCCCGCCGGTTTGTCGGTTCTGTTGCCAATATGCATATTCAATATTTTAAATGAACCAGTTTCCGGCGCGGGAATATAGCCTGAATATACGTTTAAGTTTGAGTTATCAATCGGTGTAAATGTCTTGTTTCCGTAAAGTGACTTCCAAAGGAACTGTTCTTCAACAGGCCGAGTATTGTCGGAGTCATCACTAAAATCTATATCCGAAATCTGTTTTGCGGACGTAACTGCAGTTGCCGGCAAGCCCGAAGTCGAGTTATCTAAATTCTGGAGATGTCTGCCATACGCTATATTGGCTTCAGCTTCTGTCGTCAATGATGCGAATAAACTGTTTACAGTCCTTCTTATTGGACTTGTATCCGGAATACTGTCATCGTTGCTTGAGACAGTGAAGGAAAGCTCTAAGTCCTCACCCGGAATGAGAGCTCCCGTGCTGCGCTCTACGCCAGATGGTTGCCAATCTGCATCACCGAAAGTATCTTTGAAGTTTTGATCGACTTCCAGCTTATCTAGTGTAACTGACGCAGAGTACTTCTTCGTTAATCCTACAATATCTGAGTTGACTATAGGCGTGAGAATTACTGTTTTCTCGCTTGTTTTTCCCTTAACTGTAAGCTCAAATTCAAGAGTGCTTGTATCACCTGCAACATAAGGAACAATTGCTGTCATATTCGCTTGCAAAATGTCGGCATTGATGATATTCAGTGACGCGTTGATTTTGCCACCGTTTGCATCCTCAGGCATATTCGCTTTGCCGCCATAGTAGCCTGCTTTATTATAACCTTTTAAGCTGTGCCTGAAATCCTTGAACCTGATCGAAGAATCGTCAATTACATTTTGGTCGAGTGTGTCATCGTTACTGACGTAAAAATCATCAGCTGATCTTTCTTCCGAGTAGAATGCCGAATAGACATATCCGGTAACAGGGTCAAGTTCAATGACCCAGTTATCATCAAGTACATCCTCGTCGATGCTCCCTTTAGGGAAAAACAAATCGATAAGATCACTTGAAGTGGACAATGTTGGATTGTTTTTATCATGCCAAAAATATTTTAAGTTTTGATACTGTACCGTATCATTAGTATCTAATTCCCAATCGACAGGTTTTCCATCGCTATCTCCGACGACATCTACAAGTTCTGTGTTCGTTAATAATTTGTCTATTTCGCCCGATGCTTTTAACTCCCTGATTCTGTTCTGGGCGCTTACGTACATGCTCTGAGCTATGTTGTCCAGTTTAGTTTGCTTATTACGGTCAACCAGGTTTTGAACGCCAATGAATGCAATAGCGCCAAGAATAACTACTATTGCGACAGCAATGAGTGTCTCCATCAGTGTTAAACCTTTTTTATTTAATTGGTTGTTAAATCTTGTCTTCACGGTTACCTTCACTATTCAAACAGCATTAACGGTTTGACTCATTTAGCTCAGTTTCAACTGAGTTATAATATTTATTTCATATTATAATTGTTTACATTATAATATTGCAACCGGTCTGTCATGTACGAATCCCTACTGCTCAACGTTTAGACAACTTGTGTTTTGCGTTGTTGCGCTTCTACAGGTTCATAAAGCATTAATTCATTTTTTTACTGTTAAAGAAATCGGTTCAACAAAGCAAGTGTGACAACTGAAGCAGGTAAACCTAATCCAAAAACAATATCTGACATACGTACTTTCATCTCCAGATAGGAAGTACGTTGATTAGAAAACCCTCTGGCTTCCATCGCCATCGCCAGAAATTCTGACCAGCGAACAGTACGAATCAGCATACAAAATATGGGACCTGATAAGAATGCTCTTCCTCGCACACCCCGTACACGATAAGCCAATTTAGATCGTCTATATTCTTCTCTTACCGTAGGAAGCAGATGCACAGCAGCAAGAATTCCATATGCCATCTCAGGTTTCATGCGTGCTTGTTGAATAGCTGAAGCAATTAATTCATTGTTTTTTGTTGTAAGCCCGAAGACAAGCCCTAACATCGCATAAGCAAGAATTCTCGTACTTAACATCAGACCATTAACAAAGGAAGGCGGCAATACACTCGCTTCTGAGATAGTCAGATTAGTCTGTGCACTAATCTCTTCACCACTATAAAACTTCATACCTGCAAAGAAAAAACTAAGAGCTACTAATAGAGCAGGCATTAGGAACTTAATAGCTGTAATAAAATTCGTACGTTGACTACCTAGAAGACAAAACAGAGCAATTCCTGCAATAAATATATTGACATGATAACCCGGCACTACTGCTAATAACAGTGCAGTACTAAGGATACCTGACATTTTATAAAATGGATTCACATAATCAATCATCGGATCCGCCTCATTTCACCCTTGTCTATTTCTATTTCACAATCCGCATAACGACTAATTAATGTCCGATCATGACTGGTAAAAATACAGCTGATACCATGCCGGATTAAATCTTGCAGTGTTTCCATAATTTCCACACCATGTCTGATATCTTGCCCGTAGGTAGGCTCATCCACGAGAAGTAATTTACGTGATCCCGGAAGCATTGTTAAAACCGCTAACCTGCGCTGCTCTCCCTGGCTAAGTAACCAGGGGGACACTTTCGTTTTACTCTGTAAACCATAACGTTCCAAGAATGAATGAACTCTTGCACTATCGGCAACCTCTTCTAAAGCAGCATCAGGCTTTTCCCGGAGTTTAACACTAAACGCTATTTCCGATGCCACATCCATCTGAACAAACTGCAAAGCCGGATCCTGGAAGACTATGCCAATACGTTGAAAAACATCTCTTCGTTTCAGTGTACTAAGATCATCACCTGCGAAAAAAATCGTACCGGAGTAGGCGCATTCTCCTAACAAAGCACGAAAAAAACTCGTTTTGCCGCTGCCACTCGATCCGGTTAGTGCAACCAATTTATTGCCCGGAATATCCAGAACATCAGAATGTACTATTCTTTCTCCTCCTCGCCATTTGCGACGTAAGATTCCGGGTCTTGAAGCTCCAACCAATAAGGAAAAATCACGCAGTTGTAAAATCGGCTCTTCCTTACTCTCTGAAGCTTTCGTATTCTGTCCTTCATTTACCGGACGCGGTTTCCAATCAACATGCAAACCGTGCGCAAATAGATTATCCTCATTGACTTGCACTAACTGTCCTTTTCTATCGAGTAATAATTGCCCGGTACATTCTTTCCAATGTTCAAGCCGGTGGTCAATAACCAACACAGCTTTGCCCTTAGCACGCCAGTTTTCTATCAAACCCCGGCATTGATGAACCGTCTCATCATCAAGATTTGCAAACGGCTCATCCAAAATATAAAGATTTCCGGGATAGAGTTCAGCAATAGCAAGGGCACAAAGTTCAAGCTCACCACCCGACAAATAATCAAACTCGCGGTCAGCTATGGATGACAAATTGAATTTTTCGATTACTCTTTCTAACTCAAGATCAATATCACAAGGTGGTGTTTCCAAGTTTTCAAAACAAAATATAATTTCTTGCCTGAGGTTAGACATACAGAACGAACCTCGTGCATTCTGAAATATCGTCGTCATATATTGACTACGTTCTGTTGTATTTAGGTCAGTAATATCTTGACCGGAAACCAGAATCCGCCCGCTATTTAACACACCGCCATTCGCAGGATAATGCCCGCAAAGTACTTTTGCTAAAGTACTCTTGCCGGCTCCGCTCTCTCCGCAAAGCAAGACTAATTCGCCCGGCCATATCTGAAGTGAAATATCGTTCAAGATATTATTTTTACCAAAACCGAAAGACAGATTCAGAATTTCAAGTACAGGCTCTTTTATCATGTTTTATCCTGCCCTATCGGATAGGAATTAAGCAATCCTGTTTTTGCAAGTTGATCACAAAGTACTTTTGTCAAAAAGCCGGTAAAGAATATTGAACTTAGCAAACGAATTACAAAAATCAATAACACAATCTGTAATTGCATCGTATGATAGCCGGAACGGAATCCGGTCCAGACAAAACTAAATACAGTGGCAAAAACGGCACCTAACAGACATGACAGATAATCATAACGTTTATAACGGAAGATCATAAAACCTAACTCAACAGCTAAACCCTGAATGAAGGCACTTAATATAACGACAGGACCAAATGTGTTGCCTAAAATCACTTCGATAACAGAAGCAATTATTTCTGCAACGATACCAACACCGGGACGTCTTAAGATATAGACTGCGGCGAGTGCCGCCATAAACCAAATCCCATAAAAAGGTTCATAGCCAAGAATTCCGTAACCGCTTGGTGTCAACACCGCGGTTGTAGCAGAACCTGCATAAACAGCCAGCAGGTAAATCAAACCGAAAACCAAGGATAATAAGCCCATAAAAATATAATCCTTCAAGGCTAAAGCTTTCCGTTGCCTACTCAATTTCTTGCTCATTTAGATATCCTCCTCAGGTAAATTACAAAGTATTGTTGCTTCAATAATATAGTGACTAATCTCTTCACCAACCCGGTTCGCAACCCATTCCAAGTAGTCCAGAACAGCATGTGAATCTCCCTTCAGGAAGGAAGTATAGTGCCCTGTACCATGGAAAATACCACGGTCTACTGCTTCATTGACCACTTTCTCGATAACATGCATATAGTTGGTTTCGCCCATAGGATATAACGCAAATTTACAAAGGACGGGGAAATGGATCGCTTCTATAGCTGCTGCATTCACTTTTTCATCGGAAAATTCCAGTGCATAATCCGCATCAACATCACCCGGGCAGCCTTTGGAAATCGTCATCTCAAACATCATATGGACATCTTTACGATAGGCATGGTGAAAACATGCTTTACTTGCATCGAACACCGCCGATTCTCGCCCTCTGTAAACAGTTGAAGTGGCGTCAGTTTTTGCCCAGACTTTTGATAAATCAACCTTGCTGATAGCGTCCAGAATAATAGTAATGAAGTCATCACACATAGGTGCTAAACTGAAACGTATTCCGACAACACCTTTTTTCGATCCGGGGACACCCGCTTGACACGACTGATAGTTGACATACGGTTTTTCTGCCATAAAAAAACTCCTCCTATTCAATTGAATCCCAGAAGGAGCACATTATTTATATGCTACGAATCTCCCTACGCAACCATTATGTCGATCAGGTTCTATCGGGTCAGTTCTTAGAGAACACTCTCAGCCTATGGGCTCCCCGGATTCTTTTATTATTTAATTCATTTCATTTTAGCTTCATCTTTCAAAAAAATCAATTTTACAACAATCTTTCAGGATCATTTTTTATGACTTAACTATACTTATTTCATACGCATTTTATTTTGATTCAACGGACTTCCCAAAAAGCAACTTAACAAAAGCTCTCCTTACTTTACAAATTAGAACTTTAGCGTTCACTCATATATTTCATTATTTCATCAGAAGCTAATTTTCGTATTTCTGTATCGGGATACTCTTTGCAATATATTAATTTCTCGAACACATTGAGGCGAGCAATGATTATTAACATTTTATTGAAACCTTAAAAAAATGGTATAATTAAATTAGTTTAAAGGAGCTGTTTAATATGAGTGATCAAATACCAAAAAATAAAACAAGTAATAACTACAATCCTTCTCCTGAGAAGAAACCGATGCGAGTCACTTTTAAGCAAATTGTATTAGTTATCGCTTTAGTGTTGTTTATCATTTTTGCCGCAACCAACCGTGAACAAGTTAGAGTTAACTTTTTAGTTTTAGAAATAGAAGCACCACTCGTTGTAATTATTGTTTTTGCATTCTTAATTGGCATGTTAGTTTCTTGGCTAATGCATACATTAAAAAAAAACAAGTAAGCCGTTGATTCGGCTTTTTTTATTGACCGTAAAAGATTGACTGTAGAAGAGAGATAATATCTTAAACGACTCATCATTTATGTTGTAAGGGCATAAGAAATATGTTTCCACTCGAGTAGTTTGTCGTAGGCTTTTCGTTTGAGCATGGCACATCCTCTGAACTTTCTTGAAGCTAATGAATAAATTTTCAGTTTATATACCCCCTGCCATACACGAATTTTACACAATCTGCAAAACTTAATTAGTCATATTTAACACGTTCTGCAAAACTATGCAGCGATATTTATACACGTTTTGCAATCTTATCATCCGTATTATATTTTGGTGCGTCGAGATCAATATTAACCCGGATAGATATTTCACTATCGCCTGGACAATTAGCCTTCTATCCATTCAGCTATCCTTCCGGCTCGAATTATAATCTTCGTGTTCTTATTATACCACACGCCAAGACAGAAAATGTCCGCTGCTGCAAAAATGACTGGGCGGGTTAATATTCAGATTTCAACGAAATTGCTATTGAGCGGTCACCTTTTCTCCATCTTTTTTTGCCGCTTCTTTCTTGTTTTTCCGAAACATACGATACATGATGAAGGCGCAGTAAATACCAACCGGAATCATGACGATTAAAAATATTGTGTAGACCGTCTGCGCGATTTCGTTTTCACTAATTAGTGTGCCGAATACGCTGCCGAAGAAGTTGAAAACAACATGAATCAGGACAGGCACCCAGATGGAGTTAGACCAAATGTAGGACGCACCTAAAAGAAAGCCGAACGGCAGAATATACAGGATTTGAACAAGGTTTCCGTGTACTAGAGCAAAAATGACACCGCTGAGCAAAATAGTCAGCCAATCCGGAGCCACCTGTCTTATTTCTTCGGTGATGATACCGCGAAACAATAATTCCTCAGCAATCGGAACCAAAATGGCGACGCACAGCGTCGTCAACAGCAAGTCAATACCCTGCAGGGCCGCGGTTGATTGCTGATAACCGACCATCATGCTTTCCCAAAAAAGACTGTTTTTCGCCAGCATATCGAATAACTGAATAAGTAAAGTTGTGATTCCCAAGCAGCCAAAAGCGGTGGCAAGACCTAAGGGAAACGTGGTCACATGGGTTGGGCGCATAAGCAAATACTGCTGATTTTTTCGTTTTTGGTACCAAAGAAAAATAGCGTAGATAGTGATCTGCAAGAAGGAACTGTACAGCAACGCGGAAATCCCGATGGCCTTAACCACCTCTTGAATCATATTCAGTGTCGTATCCGGTGTCATATCCACAAGGAAGAAGAAGGAATTACTATCTAAATAGGAAATACCGGCAATAACAGTTGCAAGAAGCTGAATCAGAAAATGCACAACTAAAAAGACAATCGGATAAACAACTGTGCGAGCGGAAAAATAGCGTTTCCCGTTCGGACGAACCCGTTGACGCGGCAGGACAGGCAAGTTTTGCGGCGGGCATATGTATCCATGCGTAGACTCTCCTTGAACGTAGTCGGAGCTATGAGTCTTCTGCGGAAGTTGTCCTTGAGCATAGACATGGTCGCAGGATGGCTGCGGCAGACAAGCAGTATCTTGCTTTTCATCCCCATTGTCTAGTAAATAATCGATATTCACATTTAGAAGATGAGCCAGTACTTTTAAACTATCCACATCAGGTAGCCCTGCATTTGATTCCCATTTTACGATTTCTGATTTTTGAAGTATCATTTTTTCAGCAAGTTGCTCCTGAGTTAATCCGCATTGTATTCTTGCCTCTGTTATTTTTTCACCTAATGTCATTTTTATTACCTCCTAGGAGTTTAAAATTAATTTCATTTTAGAAGAAGGAATTGATTAAGCAATAAACTAGCTGTAACATTGCTGTCACTCTTCGTGACAGCAATGAAAAAACTGAATTATGTACATTGATCGCGTGTTTACTTTTCGCCACAGCGTGTTTGTATTTTTAAGAAATGCTCTGTATCTTTCCAAAACTATAATCGTAAAAACTACAAACTAGAAAGGTAAAAAAAGATAAAAAAAGGAAATTGCCGATAAAGAAGACAGGCAATTCAACCTCAGCTTTTTTATGAAGAGACTTGAAACCATCACCGAGGTGAAATTCAGTGAGGAACACTGGTGCAGCCTTGTTGATCACGTTAGCTTTCCCGATGGAAAGGTGAAGAAATACGGCAAAACAGCGTAACTTTAGCCCTTTTTGCACCCTTTCGTTTATTTGGGCATTTTCTGAAATCCCTGTCCTATCAACGTTTCAGAGCATAAAAAAAGACGACTCAGGATTGTATCCGTTTTGTCGTCCTTTTATGGAGGCACCATCCAGATTTGAACTGGAGAATAAGGGTTTTGCAGACCCCTGCCTTACCACTTGGCTATGGTGCCGTATAAATAATGACCGCTTATCAATTCTAATGATATGGCGGTCATTTAGTGGAGCGGGATACGAGATTCGAACTCGCGACTTTCACCTTGGCAAGGTGACACTCTACCACTGAGTTAATCCCGCATTTAGCAATTAATTAGCCATTGGTTCTTAACTGCTTTGCTATATTATCAAATGATTTTATTTGTGTCAAACAATTCAAATGTTAAACAATATAAAATGATAACATTTTTGTAGATTTTTGAAAAAAGAAAGTCAAAAATATTTCTATATTGGTAACTATAACATTTGGTCAACAAGTTTTTTCTTATTTGATAGTATTTACTTGACGAATCATAGGATCTATAATTCGTCCGGGATATTTTGCAAACCATACTGCTTATTTCTCCCAAAGGCTATTTAGCCAATTCAACAACGAAACAAGACGATTAGGTCAATAGTTCAGTTAGTCAGCAGGTTGACTTTTTTTTGTAGAATCTTCAAAATACATTCATGTTTAGTTATATAATATAAATTTATATTATATAATATGAATCTATTGTGAAGGAGAAAACAAATGAGAAAACATATGAAACCAAGATTTTATTTAACTCTTGTAGTTGCTCTGGTACTCTGTCTGGCTATGCTGGCAGGGTGTGGCGACAAGGGTGCTAAGAAAACTGACTCTACCGAATCAGCAGCACCGGCTGAAAAAGAAACAGAGAAAGCCGATGATAAACAAGCTGAAAAGTCTGATGATGCGGCACCAATCAAACTGGGCGGCATTGGACCTATTTCCGGTCCTGCGGCTGTATACGGTATTGCTGTGAAGAACGGTGCCAGCATTGCTGTTGATGAAATCAATGCATTGGGCGGTATGCAGTTTGAACTGAAATTTGAAGATGATGAGCATGACGCAGAAAAATCGGTCAATGCATATAACAGTCTGAAGGACTGGGGTATGCAAATATTGGTTGGTACCGTCACCACCGGACCCTGTCTTGACGTAGCAGCAGAAAGTTACAATGATCGTATCTTCACGCTGACCCCGTCCGCTTCATCACCGGAGGTTATCAAGGGCAAAGATAACGTCTACCAAATGTGTTTTAGTGACCTGAACCAAGGTATTGCTTCGGCGCAGTACATTGAAGAGAAAAAACTCGCTACAAAAGTCGCTATTATCTACAACAATGCCGATGCGTATTCGACCGGCATTTATGAGAAGTTTATCAGTGAAGCTGAAGTCAGAGATCTTGAAGTTGTCAGCACTACAACTTTTACGGATGATACGGCAAACGACTTCTCAGTTCAGTTAACGGAAGCGCAAAATGCCGGAGCCGATTTGGTCTTCCTTCCGATCTATTACCAACCTTCCTCGCTCATTTTGGCACAGGCCAAAGAGATGGGCTATGAGCCTACATTCTTCGGCGTTGATGGTATGGATGGCATTTTAACGCTGGAAAACTTCGACACCAAACTGGCTGAAGGTGTCATGCTCCTGACCCCCTTCGTAGCCGATGCAACAGACGATCTAACGGTTGCATTTGTCGAAAAATATGATGAACTTTACGGCGAAGTACCAAACCAGTTTGCTGCCGACGGTTATGATTCAGTCTACGCCATTTATGAAGCGCTTAAAGATAGTGATGTCACGGCTGAGACATCGGCCAGCGATTTGTGCGATCTGCTTATCGGAATATTTAGTGGTGATGATTTTGAATTCAATGGTCTGACCGGTGATAATATGACTTGGTCAGAAACGGGTGAAGTTGCTAAGTCCCCGAAGGGTATGATTATAGAGAACGGTGTTTACGTCGGGATGGATTAATCAAGCACACATGCACGACAACCTGCGTCAAAAAGGTGATTGCACCTTTTTGGCGCTGTTTTTTAACGTTAGGATATGTTATGACCTTTTTGAGCTATTTAATCTCAGGCATAAGCCTAGGTAGCATTTATGCAATCATTGCCCTCGGATATACGATGGTTTACGGTATTGCCAAGATGCTAAACTTTGCCCACGGCGATGTGATCATGGTCGGTGGTTACATGTCGTTTATAGCAATGATCAATTTCGGCTGGCCACCGCTTCTTTCCGTCTTATTTGCAATATTAGTATGTACAGTGCTCGGAATCCTGATTGAGCAGCTGGCTTACAAACCGTTACGATCGGCGCCGCCTCTGGCTGTTCTTATCACAGCAATTGGAGTCAGCTATTTTCTACAAAATGCAGCTCTTCTTATATTTTCTGCCAATCCAAAAAGTTATTCTTCAATCATACCCTTCGATTCGCTGCGTTTATTTAACGGTCAGTTAATTATCTCGGGCACAACCATCGTCACGATTATTGCCTGCATCGTAATTATTTGGACTTTAAATACTATCGTCAACAAAACAAAGATCGGTAAAGCAATGCGTGCAGTCTCTGAAGACAAAGAAGCCGCACAGCTCATGGGCATCAGTGTGAATAAGACGATCTCTGTAACCTTCGCTATCGGCAGCGCACTTGCCGCTGTAGCCGGTGTCTTGCTTTGCTCGGCTTACCCAATTCTCATGCCTACAACAGGTGCGATGCCCGGCATTAAAGCTTTTACAGCAGCCGTTTTCGGTGGCATCGGTTCCATTCCCGGCGCTTTTCTGGGTGGTATCTTGCTCGGAATTATTGAAATCCTTGGCAAAGCCTATGTTTCAACTCAGTTATCCGACGCAATTGTCTTCGCTGTATTGATCATTATTTTGCTTGTAAAACCAACCGGTCTCCTCGGTAAAAAAACATTAGTTAAGGTGTAACTATGAGAGGTTTACGTTTACGATCCAACATTGATAACTTGTTAACATACGGTCTCGTCATCGTCGCATATATTGTTATGCGCCTCCTGATCGCCGGTGGCAACATCTCTTCTGCCCTGCAAGGTCAGCTCGTCCCGATTACTGCTTACATTGTCATGGCTGTCTCATTAAATCTGACCGTCGGTGTGCTCGGCGAATTGAGTCTCGGTCATGCCGGTTTTATGAGTGTAGGTGCCTTTAGCGGTGTCATTACCGCAACTTTATTGACCGACACGATACCGACGACGTGGCTGCGCCTTGCTTTGGCCATGCTTGTCGGCAGTTTGATCGCCGCGATATTCGGATTTCTTATCGGTATCCCTGTTCTGCGACTGCAAGGCGACTATCTTGCAATTGTCACCCTTGCTTTCGGTGAGATTATCAAGAATGTGATGAACACCATCTACCTCGGTTATGACAAAAACGGTATCCGAATCAGTATGGAAAGTGCGAATGCACTTAAACTGGATGAAGGCGGCAAAGTTATTTTGAACGGTCCCATGGGCGCAATCGGCATTACGAAGCTATCTTCGTTCAACGCCGGCTTTGTCCTGATCTTGATTACTTTATTTATCGTTCTGAACCTGATCAATAGTAAATCGGGACGTGCAATCAAGGCAGTCAGAGATGACAAGATCGCTGCCGAGTCTGTCGGCATTTCTGTCTGGCGCTATCGCATGATGGCCTTTGTCACCTCGGCAACGCTCGCCGGTGCAGCTGGTGCCTTATATGCTCTCAACTACACCACCGTTGTCGCTCGTAAATTTGACTTTAATACGTCCATTCTAATTCTGGTTTTTGTCGTTTTAGGCGGCATGGGCAATATCCGCGGGTCGATCATTGCGGCAACAGTCTTGACCGTTTTGCCGGAGGTATTGCGAGCTTTTAATGAAGTACGTATGCTCGTTTACGCAATCATTTTAATCCTGGTCATGTTGGTCAGGAATAACGTAACTCTTCGCCAACTTTTCCAAAAAATTGGCATAAAGCGAAGAAACTCTCTGGCAAATAACAAGGAAGGAGACGATGCATGAACAGCGAAATAAAAAAGACAAAAATGGTACCATTGCCGAGTCAATCCATAATCCCGGAGCGTGACATAGCGCAAAAACCGATTCTTGAAGTCAGTCGACTTGGCATTAATTTCGGCGGTCTTGCGGCTGTAGAAGATTTTAACATTGCCGTCGGTCCCACCGAAATTTGTGGCATAATCGGTCCGAACGGTGCCGGTAAAACAACCATTTTTAACCTGCTCACAAAAGTCTACCAACCGACGAGCGGCGCGATCTTGCTTGATGGCCAAGATACATCCAACATGAATACGGTGCAGATTAATCAGGCGGGTATCGCACGAACTTTTCAAAACATCCGGCTCTTTCCTTCTTTGTCGGTTGAAGATAATGTCAAAATCGGCTTACACAATCAAATCGGCTATAATATGGTCAGTGGCATCTTCCGCCTTCCTGCTTTCTTTTCAGGTGAACGCCGTGCAAGGAAGCGTGTGATGGAGCTACTTGATATCTTCGATATGACGCATCTCGCATCTCACCGTGCCGGTTCTCTGCCCTACGGCGCACAACGCCGTCTCGAATTAATTCGTGCACTTGCTACTAACCCGAAACTGCTCTTATTGGACGAACCGGCTGCCGGTATGAATCCTTCTGAGACGGAAGAACTGATGAGTAACATCGAAAAAATTCGTGACAGCTTTCAGATCGCAATTATGCTGATCGAGCATGACATGCGACTTGTCATGGGTATCTGCGAAGGCATTGCTGTGATCAATTACGGTAAAATTATCGCTAAGGGCACACCGGAGGAAATTCAAAAAAATCCACTTGTGATTGAAGCGTACCTCGGCAAAAAGAAAGGGAAAATCCATGTTAAACGTGACCGGGATCCAGGTCTTTTACAGTAATATTCATGCCATCAAGGACGTAAGTTTTTATGTTGAGGAAGGTGAAATAGTCACCTTAATCGGTGCAAATGGCGCCGGCAAGTCCACAATCTTGAAAACAATATCCGGCTTAATTCGACCTGTTGCCGGTACAATCGAGTTTTTAGATCAAAGTATTGTCAACCTGGCCTCACATAAAATCGTACACAAAGGCCTGGTGCATTGTCCTGAAGGACGCCGTCTCTTCTTACAGATGAGCGTGGAAGAAAACCTCGAAATGGGTGCGTATACGCGTGAAGACCTCGACCTTGATGCAGAAATAGCCGATGTCTACCAACGTTTTCCCCGCCTTAAAGAACGCCGCAAGCAGTTAGCAGGCTCGCTTTCAGGTGGCGAACAACAAATGTTGGCAATAGGCCGTGCGATGATGGCAAAACCTTCACTGCTTATGCTCGATGAACCATCGATGGGTCTTGCACCTATCCTCGTTGAACAGATTTTCGAGCTGATCGGCGGACTAAACAAGGCCGGCACAACAATTCTTCTTGTCGAACAAAACGCACAAATGGCGCTTTCAATCGCAGATCGTGGGTACGTTCTGGAAACAGGTTCGATCGTAACAACGGGAAAATGTATCGATCTTCTAAATGACGAACGAGTAAAAAATGCGTATCTCGGCGGTTAAACCAAAGAATGCCCTAAATGTCATAAAAGGATACAATCCAAGTTTTCAGCACTCTAAAAGAGCCGCTGTTTACAGCGGCCCCGGGAACTACCTGCTGACTTACATACCCCGATAGAAGCGGTAGTCGTTCTTTTCGATTTCGTCCATGGAAGGCATTGGGAAAAACTTTTGCTTCTCTTGATCAGCTACCATGAAGCCATGGCGAATCTTACGGTAGGATTCCTTGGTGAAGGCAGTATCAAGGGTGATACCCTTGATGAACTTGTTATTTCGCCTGCGCAAGTCAAGAATGGCATCTCGCAACTTTGAGGGATGGACACCTTCCAAAGGAGATGGCAGGAGGGGATTTGTCTCAAATTTGAAAAGAAATGCATCGATGTCCAGGTCTACCTGCAAATATAGCAGTCGCGGCACGCTGATGGTATTTTCCGGATTGGTAAACCACAGGCCGAAATCCCGCAGGTTGAATTTGGCAAGGGTCAGCATGCTAAGGGGGGTCAGTTCCGCATAGACACGCGGGTTGTGGTCGTCCCCAGCCGGGACGTATTCCCCCGCCGGCAAGGGATAGCAGGTACCGTCAGAGTTGGCGATGTAAAGAGTCTGGATGGCATCAATGTCAATATGCTCCAGCACTCGATAGCTGGAAATGTATGTGGTAGCCTTAGGCCGCCCGTCTTCGTGGGGCTTAAGCTGTTCGAGGGCATCATCAATCTGAAAATAAGGATGGCGGTAGTTAATGTCAATTTCGGCAAAAATCAGCTTGCCCGAATAGAAGGAAGCAGAACCATAGTTGTAGCGGAAGCCAAAGTCATTTGGCGTGAGTTGGCTCAGTACCAGGGCGGAGTTCGGGTAGCAGATCATGTAAAGATGTGGTTGTAGTTGGTTTGTCATTGTTTTTACCTCCAATAGGCTTGCAGCATCGGCGCTATCACCAGTGCTACCATGGACATGAGTTTAATTAGGATGTTAAGTGCAGGCCCGGCAGTATCCTTAAAGGGATCTCCCACGGTGTCCCCTACTACAGCGGCTTTGTAGGCCTCAGTACCCCGACTGCCTTCCTCGGTTTCTGCCATTTTTTTTGCGTTGTCCCAAGCACCACCCGCATTTGACATGAAAATGGCTAGCCCCACCCCCGTGATGGTCACGCCGATTAAAAGGCCAAGCAACATCTGAGCGCCCCCCAAGAATCCCACCAAGACAGGTGAAATCAATGCCACCAGACCTGGGGGCAGCATCTCCTTCAACGCCGACTGAGTGGAGATGTCAATACAACGGCGGTAGTCAGGCTCTTGGGTACCGGCCAAGATACCGGGCATTTCCCGAAACTGGCGGCGGACTTCTGCAATCATCTGATAGGCAGCTTTGCCCACAGCATTCATGGTAAGGGACGAGAACAGGAAGGGTATCACCGAACCTGTCAGAATGCCCACCAGCACATTGGTGTTGGTTATATCCACCGTGCCAATCCCCGCCTGATTATTAAAAGAAGAGAAGAGAATAATAGCAGTCAGCGCCGCTGAACCAATCGCGAAGCCTTTGCCGATGGCGGCGGTGGTATTACCTACCGCATCCAAGGAGTCTGTGATTTGGCGTACAGACGGGGGCAATTCTGCCATTTCGGCCAAGCCCCCGGCGTTATCAGCAATAGGACCATAAGCGTCCACAGCCAGCTGGATACCAAGTGTCACCAGCATCCCCACTGCGGCGATGCCCACGCCATAAAGTCCAACCAAAAGGTAACTGCCAAGGATACCTGCAGCGATAATCAGCACTGTGGGAAAAGTACTACGCATGCCCACGCCAATGCCCGTGATGATGGTAGTGGCAGGCCCGGTTTCAGAAGATCTGAGAATAGACAACACAGGCTTTTTCTCGGTACCCGTGTAGTATTCAGTGACCTGACCAATGATAACACCTGCGACAAGGCCAATAACGGTAGCGCCAAAGATATGGTATACGCCAATATTCTCATAGGTTTCATTACCAATGAGTACCTTCATCAAGATGAACACAAGCACTGTGGCAGCACCTGCCGCACCAAAAGTGCCGGTGTTGAGAGCCTTTTGCGGATCACTGCCGGGCTTGGTGCGCACTACAAGTGTACCCGCGATGGAAGCTACCACTCCCACTGCTGCCACTAAAAGGGGTAACAACATTAACTTGATTTTAAGTTCAGAATGAGCAGGCAAATTCAATCCCAATATCATGGCGCCCACAATAGAACCTACGAAGGATTCAAACAGGTCAGCACCCATGCCGGCCACATCGCCCACATTATCACCTACATTGTCGGCAATAGTAGCGGGGTTACGGTGGTCATCCTCAGGTATGCCGGCTTCTACCTTGCCCACCAGGTCAGCACCCACATCGGCGGCTTTCGTGAAAATGCCGCCACCTACCCGTGAGAAGAGTGCTGTAGAAGAAGCTCCTAGAGAGAAGGCAGTACCCAGTGGCAGGATCACCGTGTTCAAGGTAACTTCATCGGCACCGTATGCCCTGATCCCAAAGAAAATCACCAGAAAAAGACCGACCAGAGCCAAGCCCACCACGCTCATACCCATAACAGAACCGCCGGAGAAAGCTATCTGGAGAGCATCGTTAAGTCCCTTATCGTTGGCGGCCTGAGCCGTACGAGAGTTGGCGGCAGTAGCTACCCGCATGCCGATGAAACCGGCCAGGGCAGAAGTTATTGCCCCAAGCAGGAAGGCCACGCCTTGGAAACGCAGGGCACCTTGGTTACCGATAGTCAGAAAAGCGGTTATCAGCAGGATGAAAGGTGTTAACACCTTATACTCCCGCGAGAGAAAGGCCATGGCGCCCTCCGCAATATACCCACCGATTTTTTTAAGCGTCGGGTTGTTAACTTCCTGGCGATAGATCCACCTGGTTTTACCAAAGGCAAACACTAGTGCGAACAGCCCACCCCCAAGAACAATATACAAAGCAAGTGAAATCACCATACTATCCCCTTTCAAAGTTACAGTCGTGTATTTTTTCAACTAAATCTATTCTAATCTATTAAAAGAGTATATAGCAAGTAAAAGCGTACTTGATAATGAAAGACAAATGGCGTCAAATTTGTTCTTACTAGTACACCATATATTTTACATGGATTATATCTTTTTTAAAATTTCATTCTGTATAATGATCCTGTCTAATGGCTGAGAGGAGATCAATAATGCAAAAGTTGACAAAAAGTCCGGCGGTAATAGCGCCACCGGCAATTATCCTGTTTGGTTTTCTGGTAGCATTGACAGCGAACACCTTCATCGGAGCTTGGGCTTTTATTCCGCTTGCACTGGTATATTGGCTGTCCATCATCTGTGTGGTCAAACCGGACAGAACTAACCTTTCCAAATTGCTGAAAAAACCTCAAGGCAGTTTGGTGTGGCAGTTTTTGCCTTATTTTCCGGCACTGTTCACCTTAGTGGCATTTGTATGGGGTCTGCGGGTAATCACGATAACACCATTACTCACAGTGTTGTCTATAATCTTTATTCTCGTTAATCCAGTGATGGAGGAATTGTTCTGGCGGGGTTGGCTACTAACTCACCTGCCTTGGGGGCAGGCTGCTAACATCACTTATTCCACCCTGATGTTCACGATAAGTCACTATTTGATGTGGGGTGTTTTTTCTCTTACCATCAGAAGTAGCATGATGCTTATGCCGCTTATCATCATGGGAGTGATCTGGTCAATAGCTTTCCTTAAATCAGCCAGCCTGCGCCACTGCATCATCGCCCATGCATTGGTTGACACTTTTAACTTGTCGATATGGGTGTTCCTAAACTTATATATCCCTCCGGTAGTATGATTCTAAAGATGAAATTATTTATATTTGAGACATAGCTGTCCTTTTGTTTTAGGTAATATGATGTTTCTCTTCATCGAAACGCATGGAGTTAATTTCACAACATTCACTCCCAATTTCTTCCGCCAAAAATAAGACGATACATACGAACAACCTTTTTATTTTCAACAATTTTTAAAATAAGAGATAGTTTTTAATTGACAATTCAGACAGCATATATCATAATGTTCTCGACAGGCTGCCGGTCGAATTGTAAAAAATAATTGAGAAATGATTAAACGGCAAGTCTGAATAATTGGGCAGCAAGTTAAGAAGTAATTGAACAACAAAACAGAAGCAATCAGAGTTATGGTGGTGAAATTGTGGATAATAGAAAAGCAGAAATTTTAGATGTTACAAGAAAACTAATCAACGAGAAGGGATTAAGCAACACTTCTACCAACGACATTGCTCGCACAGTGGGCATTTCCAGAGGAACCTTATATCATCATTTTGAATCTAAAGAAGCCATTTTAGATGCGCTTGTTGAACAAACAAGTGCCGACATTTATCAACGTGCAAGAGAAATTGCAGAGGACAAATCTATTCCGGTTGTTGAACGAATACTAAAAACAATCTTGGCGCTCAATGTCGAAAGCAGTCCCGACCATATCATCTTGGAACATTTGAACAGCCCGAATAACATTTTACTTCATCAAAAAGTTCAAAAGGAAATGCTGCTGACGCTTCCGGGCATCCTTGCCAAAATAATCGAAGACGGCAATCAAGAAGGCATTTTTAATACAAAATATCCTTATGAATGTATGGAAGTTTTGGTTGCTTATGTATCGACGATTTTTGATGGTGATTTTATTGAAATGAGCGATATGGAAAGGGTGAATAGGCTGATTGCCCTCCTTTGTAATGTGGAACGTATGCTTGGTGCAGCAGAGGGGACATTTCATGTTTTTGTGGAGGCTATTGCTCATGGAAACAAAACCTGACGCGTTTAACGCCGGCAGCAACTGCAGGTTTTTTGTATTTTGGCTTGCCGGTCTTATTGCAGCTATCGGTAGCGGGATGACATCCTTCGGAATCGGAGTTTATGTTTTTGAAAGGACGGATTCTGCTTTTGTTAAGTCAATGATCAGCTTGGCTGCCTTTCTGCCTACGATTGTTGTAGGACCTTTTGCAGGCGCCCTTGCAGATCGTTTCGATCGCAGAAAACTGATAGTTTTAAGTGATGGTCTTTCAACTTTAGGAGTTCTGCTCATACTTTATGCGGTTTATTTTACAAACAGCAATATCTTCCTCATCGGATGTGGTGTTTTTCTGTCTGCTCTATTTTCATCTATGATTGAACCTGCAGCCAAAGCAACAGTCTCTGACATCCTAAATGAAAAAGATTATACAAAAGCCAGCGGACTGCTGCAGCTTGCAGAGTCGGCCAGGTTTCTGATATCGCCTGTAATCTGTGCGATGGTAATGGCAAAAGGCGGACTGGAAGCGGTTCTATTCATCGACCTTTTTACCATTCTGAGCACGATAGGTGCGGTTATATGCATTTCAAGAGGCTTGGAGTCAAAGGAAAGCACCAACGAGAAAGGCTTAGGCAAACAAAACTTACGTCAGGGGTTTGCTGCGATTAAAAATAATGCGGGCATTCGGGTACTTGTTATCTTCATGATTTTATTGACCTTTATGGTCGGCTCACTACAGGAACTTTCAACACCTCTTGTTCTGTCTTTTACTGATGCCAAAGCACTGAGCATGATGATCACAATTGCAGCTTTAGGCATGGTAGCAAGTTCGCTGTATCTTGGTATACGAGAAATTAAGGGAAATAAAATTAAGATTTTCAGCATTTCCGCTTTTGGAGCAGGAGCGGCTATGGTAGGGTTTGGAATTCAAGAAAAGGTTTGGCTTGTAACACTGTTCGGATTTTTGTTTTTTGCCACCTTGCCTTTTATGAATTCAATTGCTGACTATTTCGTCCGGGTCAATATTCCGAATACTTTGCAAGGGCGTGTCTTCGGCATTATCGGCACAATTTCTCAAATTGGCTACCTGTTTGCTTATGCTTTTACAGGTTTACTGTCTGATTTTATTTTTCGCCCTCTCCTAAGCGAGGGAGGTCTGCTTGCTTCATCCATTGGGGCAATAATCGGTGTCGGCACCGGCAGAGGAATCGGTCTATTAATAATGTGTGAGGGATTTGCACTCATGATTTTAGCCATCTTCCTGCCCGCAAGTAAAGGTCTGTCAGGATTGAAAGGAATAGGAAATTAAGAAATGTTCACAAAGATTATCAGAAACGATTTAAAAGGATCAAAGCTTATAAGCTTTACCATTTTCAGCTTCATTTTATTCGCAAGTTTTTTATTAAGCACGGTCGGAATTGTTGCCGTTAACTTAAGTGCATCGGTCAATCTTTTTGCAGAAAATGCCAAAGCACCTCATTTTCTGCAAATGCACATGGGGAATTTTGATTCTGAAAGCATGCTATCTTTTGCCCAAAATAACAAGCATGTGCAGGATTATCAAACTATGCCTTTTTTGAATGTGGATGCAAGTGACATTTTAGTAAACGGCATACGGTTCTCGGAAAACAGTCAGGATAACGGGTTTTCTTATCAAAGCGAAAATTTTGATTTTCTTTTGGATTTAGACAATCGCATCATCTATCCAAAGGAAAGTGAAATTTATATTCCACTCGTTTATTATATAAATGGCAACTTGAAGATAGGAGACAATATCACCGTTTCAAATCGGGATTTTACAGTCAAAGGTGCCATTAGGGATGCTCAAATGTCTTCAATGCTTTCTTCATCCAAGAGGTTTTTAATTCATCCGAACGATTATGAAAAGATTAAATCAATTGGCAGAGAAGAATTTTTAATCGAATTTTTGTTAAACGACCTTTCGAGTATCAATATGTTTCAAGCCGATTATTCCAATGCTAACTTAGAAAGCAACGGGCCTACTATTACCTATTCAATCATCAGGCTGATGAATGCTCTGACCGATGGCATTATGATCGCCATACTTTCTTTAATCGCTATTTTAATAGTTATCGTCAGCTTTCTCTGTATACGCTTGACCCTGACAGCAAAGATCGAAGATGAATATAAAACTATCGGCGTCTTAAAGGCGATCGGGATAAGGCTTTCCAACATTAAGAAAATCTATCAGGCGAAATATACTTTGCTATCTTTCTTAGGATGTGTATTCGGTCTAATTCTTTCATTTGTTTTTTCCGGATTTTTTCTGCAAAATATTCGCATGTTTTTCGGCGAAAATGGAGCTGCACTACCCGCTGCCATCAGTGCTATTATAGGTGCCATGTTCATCTTTTTAATTGTCATGTTTTATATCAGTCGCTTTCTTAATCGATTAAAAAAGATGTCGCCCGCATCTGCAATCAATACAGGTATTGTCTCGGATAGTGCATCAAAACTCAAATATTTTAAGCTAAGAAAACAAAAACTCCTGTCAACAGATTCATTTCTTGGCCTGAATCTTATTTTGACACGTAAAAAGACCTATTTAACTTTCGTGATAATTCTAATCATTGCGTCATTTGTTATGATTTTACCTAATAACATTTATTCTTCCCTTGCATCTGACAAGTTCATAACCTATATGGGACTTGGAAACGGACAAGCTATGATGATATTGCCCGGCAGTGATCAATTAAACGATTTAGATACATACTTGAAAAATGATCAGGATGTTGGGGATTATGCCATTTATGACAATAAAAGTTATGAGTTTATGCTGGATGATAACACCGTGAGCAAGATGTGGCTTACTTTGGGCAATCACGATCAATTCCCTGTTTTGTACACAACAGGTCATGCACCGCAACATGACAATGAGATTGCTCTTTCTTATTTAAATGCATCCGGTCTTGAGAAAGAAATCGGTGATACCTTATCGCTTATTATTAACCGCCAGAGGATCGACCTTGTCATAACCGGAATCTATTCAGATATCACTAATGGCGGGAAAACCGCACGAGCAGCTTTTTCTGACGCAGTAACACCTTCTTTGAGCAAAAGCGTTCTGATGAACTTTAAGCAAGATATATCGGTCAATGAAAAAATAAAGTCCTTGGAACAAGTCTATCCGAATGCTAAAGTGTACCATATCGAATCATATCGGGATGCTGTTTTCGGTTCAACCTTAAACAGTATCAGAACATCGGGTATCACTGCCATAATTTTGTCGATCGGCTTAACATTTTTAATCACACTTTTGTTTATCAATATGCTTGTTGTTAAGGATCGACAAAATATTTCGATCCTCAAGTCTGTCGGATTTACTTATAAAAATCTGCGTAAACAGTATATGACCGGATCACTCTTACTTGTCATTGTCAGCATGATTTTGGGAATGCTGCTTGTAAGCACTTTAGGTCAAGCTATCGCAGGAAGTTTTATCCAAACAATGGGTATAGCGAATTTCAAATTTGATATAAACAAGCTTTTTGTTCTCTTTATAGCACCGATATGTATGGTAACAACTGTTTATATCGGAACCGGGCTTACTACTCGTTCAATTAAAGAAATGAAATTATCGGATTACATTAGGGGGTAAATATGACTAGAATCATTGAAGCACAAAAAATCACTAAAATATTTGGTCAGGAAAAAAATCAGACAATCGCTCTAAACGATGTATCTATTTTCATTACGGCAAATGAATTTGTTTGCGTGATGGGACCTTCCGGATCAGGCAAATCAACACTTTTATTTGCTGTAAGTGGAATGGATATGATTGATAAGGGTAGCGTTTCTATTAATGGGGTACCACTTTACGACATGGATGAACAAAAGCTGGCAGACTTTAGACGCAAAAAAATGGGGTTTGTGTTTCAAAATCCCACAATGCTTCCCAGTTTAGATATTTTAGATAATATAATGCTTCCGAGCTACGAAGATTATAAAAAAGACAAATCGAAATTGAGTCAAATGGCGCTCAAGTTGATGAAATTGACCGGTATAGAAGGTATTGAGAATCGAAAAATAACCGAAGTTTCCGGCGGGCAGCTCCAAAGGGCATCCATTTGCCGAGCCATTCTGCATAATCCGGATATCCTGTTCGGAGATGAACCGACCGGTGCTCTAAATTCAAAATCATCTGAGGAAATTTTGGACATATTTGAACAGCTGAACAAGAAGGGTATGACCATCCTGCTCGTTACCCACGATCCGAAAGTTGCAGCAAGAGCCGGAAGGATTATATTCATGAAGGACGGCGCTTTAGAATCAGAACTTAATTTTGAAAATGAAAATCAGCATACGAGATTAGACCTTATTAACCAAAAAATGTCTGAGCTGGGCATATAGGGATTTGCTGTTAGAAATCCGATTCTATTTGATTTTTTAATTCAAGTAAAACCTCAATATACTCGTCAGGTAAGTCTGAATTTCAATTGGAATTGTCTAAAAATTTATCTAGTTCAGGTAAAATTTGCCTGGCCTGACGATAGCCTTGTTGGTAGTTGGCTTCCAAAGCAGCCAAATCCCGACAGCTACTGTCAATTGCCATCTTCTCCGGATAGATTAAAAAAGCCTGACCGGATTTTTTCAATGCTGAAAGTTCGTCCAGAGTTTTATTATAGTTGAAATGACGTTTAGTCAGCAGTTTAAATAATTGAGGGTACCTTCTTAAATAAAGACGTAAAAAAGGCATATGCGACTGTGCCGATTTGCGATAACCTTTTTCACGGGTCAATACGACAACAAAGCGGTTCATTCCGTCATTTTTTGCAGTTTCAAGTTCTATACCGTTGCGCAAACCGCCATCAAAATAGATTTTTCCATCAATAGTCAAAGGTGGCATCATAATGGGTAAAGTAGAAGAAGCTCTTACTGCTTGAACTACGTCTTCGAGTTTGGTGAGTTGCGTTTTATCCCAAAATCGCGGTAAAGCCGAATCTGCTTCGATTGCACTGATTTTCATACGAGCCGGATTTGCATTAAAAGTTGATATGTCAAAAGGTAAAATACTATGACAGGTTTCTTCATAGATCCACTTAGCATTAAAGAAGCCATTGCCTTTCACAAAATGTTTCCAGCCGCCAAATTCAGGATATTTTGCCAAATCAATAAAAGACTCTTTGGCACGTTTTTGATCACGCGAAAGATAGTTAACAGTACAGGAAGCTCCTGCTGAAACTCCGCAAACGTAATCAAAATAATATTTTTCTTCTAAAAACACATTGAGTACACCGGAGCTGAAACTGGCACGCATGCCTCCACCTTCAAATATTAACGCTACATTATGAATATTGTTTTTCAGCTTTTCCATATTAAACTAAATTTTGAATCACATATTCAGTGCACTAAATCTCTGAATCAGTTAGTAAATCAGTTTCAGGTGCGGGACAGCCGTTGATTTTTTCCAGGACCAGAGTTGAGAGCGGACTGATGTTAATCATATTACCGCCTTCCTCCAGTTCCAGGATTCTTGGTTGATCTATAAAGTATCCGTTATCGGCAAAATATATTTTGTAGGTTCCGGCATCAATTAAAGTCGGACTGAAACCCTCAGAGGCATTAAAGAATACCCAAAAATCAACATGATGAGAATTTTCACTGTGGATACGCATTTTAATTAAATGATCCGATAAAAAATCTACTTGAACATTTTTCAAAATCTCATTGAATGTATGATAATGGAAAACCTGATGTTCCTTGCGGAATTGGACTAAAGCACGAAAATAATCGACTGAATAACGATTTGTTTGAGACCAGACTATTTGATTGACTGAATCCGGTGAATTATAGCTATTCGGATTACCGAATTTTGTACGCATAAATTCTTGTCCGGAATGGATAAATGCCACACCTTGTGAGAGCAAAACCATACTGTTCGCCAAGTTCTGTCTGCGTTCATATTCTTCAAAACTTCGCATCGGTAAAGAAGAAGTAATTTGATCAAATAAAGTATAATTGTCGTGTGCTGCAACATATTGAACCATTTGGCCCGGTCTGAAATAACGTTCAGCCAACAGATCATAGTTGAGAAAATTAGAATCGGTTTCACCGCCGGCAGCAAATCCTTGAGTGTATTTATCAAATACATTGCCGCGGATCGAGTTGCGAAATTGATCATTAAAGAAACCGATGCCGCGTAATATATGCGAACGGGCTGCCGTTGTACGTAAAACTTCCGGCAAGACATCGCCCATATTCCAACCTTCACCGAGCATAATGATCGAGGGATCAATTTCGTCCAATTGCTCACGAACAGTCCGCATGGTAAATACATCAAGAATACCTAAAAGATCAAATCTGAAACCGTCTAAATTGTATTCTTGTGCCCAATATAAAACGCTGTCCGTAATATATTTACTGACCATACTTCTTTCACTTGCGACTTCATTGCCGCAAAAAGTTCCGTTTGCCAGTTTACCGTCGGCCGTATGACGAAAATAATAACCCGGAACCAAAACCGTAAAAGGATGTGCCGTAACGTCGTAAACATGATTATAAACCACATCCATAATGACTCTCAAACCTTTGTCATGGAGAGCCTGAATCATCTCTTTAACTTCACGAATTCTGGCTAGCGGATTATAAGGATCAGTTGCAAATGAACCCTCCGGCACATTATAATTGGCAGGATCATAACCCCAATTATATTCAAACGAAGGATGTTCTTCGTTAACGGTTGCAAAATCATAAAAGGGCATCAACTGAACATGGGTTATGCCAAGAGAAGTCAAATAATCCAGACCGACTGGCAAACCATCCTGATTGGTTCGACCGGTTTCCGTTAATCCCAGATATTTACCTTTATGTTCTATGTCTGTATCGGGATAAATGGTAAAATCACGAATACTCATTTCATAGATAACTGCATCAACCGATCTGGTAAAATCCATTCTGCGTTGATTCCAGTTTTCCGGTTGGGTTCGATCTAAATCCAATACGACCGAATGACCGCTGTTAACTGTTGTCGCAATACTATACGGATCATGACAGATTCTCTGCTCACCGTTATCATAAGTAACACGCAAACGATAAATTAACAAATGAAGATCAGTATCAATTTTTAAATTCCAGACACCCTTTTCCAGATATTCCATCGGCCAGACTGCCACCGGTTCAACAGGAATATCATAATCCTCCGACCAAAATCCATAACTGAGAATCTCAATATTTTTGACAACCGGAGACCATACTTTAAAGACTGTTCTGCTTTTTTTATATACAAAACCCAATTTTCCGGAAAAATGATAATCCTGGCGAAATTCTAAAGAACCATAATCATATTTTTCCAAAAAAGGATTTACAAAATTATAGTAATCTTTTTGAGATTGCATCTTACTTCTGTCCTAACTTTAAAAATGTATCATTCTATGATATCTCATAATGAACTTCTGTATGTTAAATAAATATTCAACGTATGTTAACTGTTATCCGGCATTACGCCCAAAGTGTATCGTCCTTCAATGAATAACTAAATCCAAAGTCCTCCGTTAACATTAATTACTTCACCTGTTATGTATTCCTGTTCAGCTAAAAACAATGCTGTTTGAGCGATCTCTTCCGGTTTGCCCAAACGTAATAACGGAATTTCCCGGATCAGTTTTTTAATTTCAGCTGACGAGTAGTCATTTAACATATCCGTGTCAATCACT
This sequence comes from Clostridiaceae bacterium, assembly GCA_012838135.1. Taxonomy (GTDB): domain Bacteria; phylum Bacillota; class Clostridia; order Saccharofermentanales; family DTU023; genus UBA5436. The sequence continues at coordinate 42,596 of DUPV01000072.1, forward strand.
CCCGGAGCAATTGCATTAACCCTTACGTTACATGGTGCCAATTCTTTGGCTAAAGCCTTCGTCAGGCCGATAATTCCGGCTTTCATCGTCGAATAATGAACTTCACAGGCTGCACCCGTTACACCCCAAATTGAGCTGATATTAATGATGCAACCTGATTTTTGTTTAACCATCCCGGGATAAACTTTTTGTGCTAATAAAAAATATGCTTTTAAATTCGTTGCTTGAATTTTATCCCAATCCGCCTCTGTAATTTGATCAAATAATTTGTTTTCTGCAATCGAAGCATTATTAATTAAAACATCAAGCGGTTGCTCAATTTTTGAAAACAAAAGATCAATTTCTGATTTATTGCTAAGTTCAACCGGAAGCGGAATCAGATTGGTCGGATCAGGCAAGGTTTTTTGCAATTCAAATAAGCTATCTTTAGTCCGGTTATAAGTTGCATAAACCTGATAATCATTAGCTAAAAATAAGTTTGTCATCGCATATCCGATGCCACGAGATCCACCGGTAATTAAAATACTCTTCATACACGTCTCTTTGTTTATCTTCTCGCAAATACATTAAAAGTATTATACATTAAGAAATGATAATAATTGGCATATATGTTACACAATTATCTTAAAAAATCGTTACACCAGTTTTTAATGTTTTTTATTAAAATATTATTAAACTATGTTTTTAATGTTCTTATCTGCAATAATCATTTATAATATTAATAGTTTGTCACCTGTGTAGCTTATTGTTAATTGTAATACAAGAAGCCTAAAACAGTTTTTAGTATAGCAAAAATATTCTAGCAATATTATTGTTTGTTTGACAAATATTTGCTTGAAATTTCAATGCAGAGTGAATTTTATTATAAATGAAACTCAATTTTAGTTTAACTTGAATTAAAGCGTAAATTTCGATGTTGTAATTAACAATAATAAAATTTTAGAATAAGCATTAAAAACACAAAAAAACAGCTGATTTCGGGAGAATTAAAATGCAACTAAATACAGAACAATTAAAAGTATTAATTTTTAAACCGAATAATAAAATTTATTTCGTCGGTATCGGCGGCATTTCAATGTGTGGCTTGGCTGAATTGGCACAACATCATGGGATGCAAGTTGCAGGATCCGATTTGCACTCTAACAATCGTACCAAATATCTTGAATCTTTGGGTATTGCAATTAACTATCAGCAAACGGCAGACAATATTGAAATGTTTGCGCCGGATGTTGTCGTTTATACATTAGCTGTGCCGGTTGATAATCCGGAAAGAATCAAAGCTCGTGAACTCGGCATTCCGGAGATTGAACGTGCCGTTTATCTTGGGTTGCTAAATCAGAATTTTAAGCGTTCAATCAACATTGCCGGAACCAATGGCAAAACTACAACAACAGCCATGTGCTCTTTGATTTTGATTGAACAGGGCTTAGATCCTACAGTTCATCTGGGTGCTGAACTGAAACAATTCAAAACTACCGTCAGACCAGGCTCAGATAATCATTTGATGGTTTCAGAAGCTTGTGAATTCGGCAGAAGTTTCCTTCATTTTTATTCGACGACGGCAGCCGTATTAAATATCGACCATGACCATCTTGATGTTTTCCCGACAATTGAAGATGTTATTTATGCTTTTGCAGAATTTGTCGCTTTACTCGACCCGGGTTCAAACCTGGTTGTACCGGCATTTGATCCGTCAATTCCAAAAATGCTGGAGCAGGCATATTTACTCAATCCGGCAATCCGATATAAATTGAATATCTTCAGTTTCGGTTATCCGCAAGACAGATTTGCAGGACAAAAACCTGATCTGTGTTGTGACAAATTGGATTTTGTTGAAGGCTATCCGCACTTCAGACTAAGTCTTTCCGGAGAGTATTTCGGAAATTTCAATCTCAAAATCCCGGGGAAATTTAATGTAGATAATGCAATGGCAGCAATTGCTTGTGCCTACTTAAACGGAGCGGAGACCGAAGCTGCTCGCAAAGCACTGGCTGAATTCGCAGGAGCTGAAGGCAGATTTACTGAAACCGGATATTATAACGGCGCCAGAATTATCGCCGACTATGCCCATCACCCGAACTCAATTACCAAAACTTTACAAGCTGCCGAAAACATCCCGCACAAAAATCTCTATGCCGTTTTTCAACCGATCACATATAGTCGAGCCAAAGGTTTCGCAGACGGTTTTGTCGAAGCTTTAGCAAAAGCAAAAAATCCGATTTTAATGGAAGTTTATGATGACCGGGAAAAAGATCACAATTTTTCTTCTGAAATAATTGCTGAACGAATTAAAGAAAAAGGCGTTAATGCATTATTTTTCAATTCCCTCACCGAACTGGATAATTATTTACGTAAAGTCCTGGCTGAGGGTGACTTGGCAATTATTATGGGACAAGACGTCAGAACCATTGCAGACAATCTCACCGGCAGAACCGATCACTTTATATAAAGAACTCACATTAAATAAAAAACCGTTCAATCATTCGTAGCTTATAAAAATTGCATTTTTTTATTATTTTAATTCACTACGAATATCACCACGGCAATAGGCTTTAATTAATGCTTTAAGATCATGAATCTGTGTAATTATTTCTCGCCCCTGATCAGTATCACTGATCCTCAAACGACGCGGCATCGGTGTGACTACATGAATTTCCGGCAAATAACTGCCACTTTCTTTGGTAGGGTCAAAAGCATGATGTTCCGCTAAAGCCAGTTCATGTGAGCTGAAAATCAAAGTATAACCTGCTATTCCCGTAGTAGCTTGATAAGCTTTAGACAAGCCGCCGTCAATTACAAACAGCTTGCCGTTTGCCTTAATCGGTGTTTCACCGTCTTTAATTTTTACCGGTACATGACCGTTAATGATATGTGAAAACTTCGGATCAAGACCAAATTCCCGCAAGATAGCATCGGCACCTTCTTCGGTACGCGAATACTCATAATACGGGTTTCTCTTTTCTTCATGCAACTCTTTAGCATCCAGAAAATATCTTTCAAAAGTTGCCATTTTGTCTTTACCGAATAAGGGAGAATTTTTGCCGCACCACAGATACCACATGAAGTCCTGTCCTTTTCGACGTTCAGGTGAATTTTCCATGCTGAACCAAGCCCGGCGCACTTGATAATAGATATAGTCCATCAATTCTTTACCGGCATATTTTTCGCCGTCGAACTCCAAAGCGGTAAAACTACCATCTTCATTCGTCGGAATACAACCATGATATAGTAAATTGCTATTGTGAATTTTATACATTCCACCTACGGAATATAAATAATTGATATGCCTTTGCAATTTGGGTGATGATGTGAAAGATACTTTTAAAGAGTCAACTAATTCCTGTTCCTGCTCACTCAGAGCAAGCGGGTCCTGCGGATCAATTGTTGGGAAATTTGTATCCAACAGCGGATATTCTACACCGTTCTCTATAAAGACATTGCGTTCAAAATCGATTTTTTTCAGTACGATACGATCTTCCATATTAAATTCCGGATTACGTTCATATAATTTGCCTTCCAATTTGGTTTCAATAATCGCAACCATTTTTTGCATTTTGGCAGCAATTTCAGGATCGATTCTGGCAATTTGCTTATCATCTTCAAAGATCCGAGGCATAAAACGCTCGCAAGGATCATCTGCATAAACTTCTGTTGCATAGCTGTAAAGCGGCCTTAAATTAATTCCATAACCATCTTCCAAACAATCGAAATTATTATAACGCAAAGCAATACGCACTACTGCCATAATCGCCACTTCACAGCCACCGGCAGCGGCCATCCAGATAACATCATGGTTACCCCATTGAATATCCACATCCGGATAATTCATCAATACATCCATAATTCTATGCGGTCCCGAACCACGATCGTAGATATCCCCGATAATATGCAATTCATCAACTGAAACATTTTGAATCATTTCACACAGTGCAATAATAAAGGGTATGCTGGCATCCTGTTCAATAATTGCAAAAATTATTGCTTGATTATAAATATCACTATCTTCTTCATCAACAATTGTATTCAAAAGTTCATTAATAATAACCGAATATTCTTTCGGTGTCTTTTCTTGAATTTTAGGTAACGGATATTTTGAGGAAACATATTTTAATAAATCAATCAGCTGGAAAATAATGATTCTAACCCATTCATCAGTAATTTTATTCTCTTCATGTAATTTTTTTAAGGCAGTCCGCGGATTATACACAAGAAACGCCAAATCATTCTGTTGGTCTTCGGTTAAAGATCTCTGGAATAGCGTTTTGATTTTGCCTCGAATACTACCGGAAGCACTGTGTAAAAAATTAATAAATGCATCAGCCTCGCCATGTAAATCAGAAAAGAAATATTCTGTTCCTTTCGGCAAAGACAGCAGAGTTTGTAAATATACCAGTTCTCCGCGTGCTGCTTCAATTGTAGGGTAACGCTTGCTCAATAATTCTAAATGCTTGTCTATGTGTAAACTGGGTTTCATTAATATCTCCTTTACTTTAAGAAAAGCGTGTACTACTCACGCTTTTCTTATAATGTTTCTATAACTCTGATTTATTATTATCATAATCATTTGATATAGTATCAAATGTCGAATTTTGCAAATTTGAATCCGTCACTTGTGGTCTGATTTCATCGGTTACTCCATAATTCGGCAATTCAGAATCAGGAACCGGCGGTGCAACCATTTCCGGATCTTTAGGAAGTTTATTGCCGAGTTCGGAAATATATTGGTCGTCAGGATCTGCCAATGGTTTGAATTCCACAGCATATTCTCGATAAAGCTTCTCAAATTCCGGACCTTCAATTTTCTCAACTTCCAGCAGAAGCTCCGACAATTTTTCCAAGAGTACTCTCTCTCGACTCAAAATTGCCAAAGTTTCAGCATATGCCTGATCCAAAATACTCTTCACTTCCTGGTCAATTTGCGCCAATAAATGTTCACTGTAATTACCGTTGCTATGTGTATAATCTCTACCTAAAAATACTTCTTCATGTGTAGTTAGAGAATAGTTTTTCAATTTATCACTCATACCGTATTTTGTAATCATGTCGCGCGCAATTTTATTACATGTCTGCAAATCGGAAGAAGCTCCGGTAGAAATTTCATTAAAGATTATTTCTTCTGCTCCTCTGCCGCCTAAAGCATACAAAATATCATCATACAGCTGTTCTTTAGTTAAGTAGTTAAAGTCCTCATTCGGTTTTGCAGCAGTATATCCTCCGGCGCCGCCGGCAGGAATAATCGTAACACGCTCAACACGTTTCGTATCAGAAACCGATCTCAGCACTACGGCATGTCCGGCTTCATGATAAGCTGTAATTTTACGATCTTTATCCGACATCACACTGCTCTTCTTTTCCGGCCCGATTGTAACTTTATAAACGGCCTCACTGATATCTTCATAGTAGATTTTGTTAGCATTTTTTCTGGCAGCAAGCAGAGCAGCTTCATTCAATAAATTTGCCAAATCAGCACCGGTAAAACCGGGAGTAAGTTTTGCAATTTCCTCCAAATCGATTGCAGAATCCAAAGGTTTGTCTTTGGCATGAACATGGAGAATTGCCGTGCGACCTGCCAAATCCGGACGCATAACCGTTATTCTACGGTCAAATCTGCCCGGTCTTAATAGTGCAGGATCCAAAATATCCGGTCGATTGGTAGCCGCCATAACTATTACACCCTCATTCGGACCAAAACCATCCATTTCAACCAATAGCTGATTCAAGGTTTGTTCTCTTTCATCATGCCCGCCGCCAAGTCCGGCACCGCGTTGTCTGCCGACTGCATCAATTTCATCTATAAAAATAATCGAAGGTGATTTTTTCTTGGCTTCATCAAACATATCTCTAACTCGTGATGCACCTACACCGACAAACATTTCAACAAAATCCGAACCTGAAATTGAGAAGAAGGGAACTCCTGCCTCACCTGCCACGGCTTTACCTAATAAAGTTTTACCTGTTCCCGGGGCACCGACCAGGAGAATACCTTTCGGAACTCGAGCACCCAATTTGGAATACTTATCCGAGTTCTTTAAGAAATCAACAATTTCCTGTAATTCGGCCTTTTCTTCATCCGCACCGGCTACATCATCAAAAGTAATCACATTTTCATCCGGATTGCTAAGCCTTGCCCGGCTGCGGCCGAAATTCATCGTACTCCTGCCGTCACCGGCTTGACGATTGAACGTAAACCAAACAAAGAAGATCATCCCGCCGACTAAGAGCATAACTAAAACAATATTAAAAACACTGTAAAAATCCGTTGGTTTATTATAGTCGTATGTATCTATTTCACCTTTTTGATAGGCAGCTTCAAAATCTTTAAATAAGTCACCAACTAACGCCGGATGAATTTGTTTAGAATAAATTTTACCCGGTTGACCATTTTGATCTTTCAAAGTAACTTCAAGCTTATCGCCATCCATTTTGACCGATTTGATCTGTTTATCTTCCAATTGTTTTTGTAAATCGGATAAATAAAATTGATCCGGATTATTTACTCTTGACATAAAATAAGATGATAATAAAATCACCACTAATAAAATTATATAAAAAGACATCCCGGAAGATCGGTTTTTCTTTTTATTACCCATCTAATTCCTCCTGATCGGACTTCGTAAGTACACAGATGTCCGGCAAATTTCGATATTGTCCATTATAATCAAGACCATAGCCTACAATAAATTTGTCAGGAATTTGTCTACCTATATAATCAACTTTTACTTCCGCTCTTCTTCGATCCGGCTTATCAAAACATGCACAAATTCGCAAACTTGCAGGATTTCTGCTTTTCAACATATCCACTAAATGCGAAAGGGTTAAACCGGAATCAATAATATCTTCAACCAGAATGACATGTTTATCTTCGATTGTATCATCCAGGTCTTTAATTATTTTCACATCACCTGAACTCTTCGTACCCGTATAACTTGAAACCGACATAAAATCAATCTCACAGGGAACTTCGATTTTTCGCATTAAATCTGCTAAAAAAATGATAGCTCCTTTTAAAATGCAGATTAAGACTATTTCTTTGCCTTGATAGTCTGCAGTTATCTGCTCTCCTAAACGCTTGCAAATTGTTTCAATTTCTTCTTTGGATACCAGAATCTCTGAAATATACATACAATTATCACTTTCAATTATAAATTTCTTGTTTTTCAATTATACCAAGAGACTATTTTGAATTCCACTTATCACGTAAAATCTCAATCGATATATGTAAAATTTGACTCTTTTTTTCTTGCCAAAATTTATAAAAATGTTACTCCAATAGCAAAATAAGCCTTGATTTATATCTTTTGATACCAATACCATCACCGATATCTATCAGTTTATTGCCATGTTCGCCATGGACTATCTGCCAAAGTTGTTCAAATTGAGAATAGCTGAGAATTTTATCCGGTATTTTGCTTTGAATCCATTGATCAATTACTTGTTTAAATAAAGCACGCGGCAGCCGTTTAACTTTTTTCAAAGCCAATATCGTTTCTTCGATCTGACATTCAGGAAAAATTTTGTTTTTCGTCCAAAGTAATGCATCTTCCGCTTCATTTAAATTGTATGCCATTCTCGCAATGACCGGTTTAATATCATAACCGACCGTTTCACTCCACACGGGAAGCAAATGGTTGCGGATTCTATTGCGTAAATATAAGTCAGATTGATTAGTATGATCTTCAACCCATTGCCAATTTTGCTCAGCAACTAATTCTTGGATTTCTTGTTTGCTGATACAAAGCAACGGTCTGATCAAATAATTTTCCTTAATTCTTAAAGTACTTAGTCCTGCTAATCCCGTACCGCGTCCGATATTCAGCACAACGGATTCTGCCAAATCATCTTGATGATGCCCCAAGGCCACCTTGATGTCATGACCTACATACGACTGTTCTTTTTGTATTTTTTCTGCTAACTCAGCAAAAAAAGCATAACGAGCAAAACGTCCGGCTTCTTCTTCACCCTTTTGTCTTTGTTCCGCTAAAACCGGTATATCAACTTTTTTTACAAAAAGCGGGACATTTAACTCAGAACAAAGTTTTTCAACAAAAGTCTGATCCCGATCAGCTTCTTCTCTAATTTGATGATTCAGATGAGCTGCAACAAGCTCTAATTGATAAACATTTCTTTGTTGTAACCAAATAAAAAAATATAGCAAATAAATTGAATCAATACCGCCGGACAAAGCGACAATCACCACAGTTCGTTGACTAATTAAACTATGCTCCTGACAGTAGTTTTTGATTTTAATAAATTGACCGGAAAATTCTTCAATCATTTTAATAGCCCGATGTTGAACCTCTGCCAGCAGGCGGAGCATCCGGTAAAGGAATAATTTCGGGTTCAAAAAACATTGTATATTCTGCGCGCCAGCCTAAATGAATAGTTCTGGTTTCACCGTGTCTGTTTTTCGCAACAATTAATTCCGCCGCTTCAACATCTTTTTTTGGTTCATCTTGATTATAATAATCATCACGATAGAGAAACATGACCACATCAGCATCCTGCTCAATCGCACCGGAATCTCTCAGGTCAGATAAAATAGGTCGTCTGTTACTTCTATTTTCACAAGCTCGCGATAATTGAGAAATAGCAATGACCGGAACATCCAATTCACGTGCCATAATTTTCAGCTGACGGGAAATTTCTGATATTTCCTGCTGTCGATTATCATTACGAATTCGATCGCTTGACATCAATTGTAAATAATCAACGACGATTAAGCCGAGATTTTTTTCGAGTTTTAATTGTCTGGCTTTAGCCAGCATTTCAATTGCCGAAATGCCGGAACGATCATCTATATAAATCGGCGCTTCATATAAAGCCGTGAAATTATCGGCAATTTTGTCCCAATCTTCTTTAGTTAATTTGGCTGAGCCGATTCTTCTTGAATCAATTGAAAGATGTGAGGACAGAAATCGATTTGATACTTCTTCTTTTGACATTTCCAAACTGAAAATAGCCGTAGGAATTTGATAGATCATCGCTGCTTTATGTACTATATTCAAAGCCAATGCAGTTTTTCCCATTCCCGGTCTTGCCGCAATAATTACTAAGCCGCCCTTTTTCAAACCGCCAAGTGTTTCATCAATTGACGGAAAGCCTGAGCGAATCATGTCTTCTTTACCACCCTTGGCAAAAGCTTCCAAATAATTCAAGCGCTCGGCCAAGACAGGTCCCAATTTGGCAAAACCGCGACGATCCTGATCTTCACGAATATCATACAATTTTTTTGCGACCAGATCGATAATCTCATCGATATTTTCACTATCGCCGTAACAAGTTGCAATTACATCATTTAAACTCAAAATCATCTGACGTAATTTGGATTTTTCCAAGACGATATCGGAATAATATCGGTAATTACGCAAAAGCGGAGTGGCTTCGGCAAGCGAAGTCAAATATTCTAAACTTCCAACATCTGCTAATTGACCTTTGAGTGATAAATACTCCGACAAGGTTACTAAATCAATCGGTTTATGATCATTGTAAAGAATTAAGATTGCTTCAAAAATAGTTTGATTTGCCGGAAAATAGAAATCTTCCGGATCTAGAGTATTAATTAAATCCGGAATACAATCGGCAGAAATCATCGCACTGCCAAGAACTGCCTGTTCAGCTTGCTCATTGTGGGGTGGGATTCGATTTAACAATTTTTGCCTGATTTCTTCAGGTATGTAATTATTTCTTGCCATATATTCCGGTTTAATCAATATAAATATTATGCTTTTATCTCATACAATTCCCATACTTCTGCAGAACATCTTCTGTTTATTAAGATACTTCTTGTGTTATGTTTCTTCAGAATTTTATTCGTTTACTTCGGAATCTGCTTCGGTTTCTTCTTCAGACTCTGCCAAAGCAGCTTCAATTTGATCAGCTACTTCTTTTGCTTCGGCGACTTCTTCCGCAACCGCTTTTTCTGCAGCATTTTTTGCTTCTGCTGCCAATTTAGCTTGTGCTAAAACTTTTTGTTTTTCCGGATCTTCATCTTCGACGTGAATTGTAAAATTAACTGAGATTTCAGGATGCAATTTAATATTTGCAGTATACGTACCGATTTCTTTAATATTTTCTGACAATGATAAATCTCTGCGATCTGCCATATAACCATTATCAGCTAAAACTTCAGCCAAATCGATTGTCGTAACTGAACCGAATAAACGTCCTGCTTCACCGGTTTTGACTTTGATTGTAAATTCTTCGCCGCTGATTTTCTCAGCTTTTTCTTGAGCTTCAGCCAAGTTACGTGCTCTTTTTGCTTCAAAAGCTTTTTGCTGAGTTTTCAAAGTATTTAAATTTTCTTTAGTTGTTCTAACTGCCAATTTTTGACGTAATAAATAATTGTTGGCATAACCGCGTTTAACCTCAACAATCTCACCGGCTTGCCCTAAATTGTTTATATCTTCAAGTAATATGACTTTCATCTACTATCCTCCAGATTAATAATTTGTGTGAGGCTGACCCGATTGAATCAGCCTGCATGTTAAATGAAATTTAAATTATTCTCCAGTGTAGGAAAGTAATGCCATTTGACGTGCACGCTTGATTGCAGTAGCTATTCCTCTTTGATGCTTGGCACAGGTACCGGACATTCGACGCGGTAAAATTTTGCCGCTTTCACTAACATAGCGTTGCAAAGTATTCACATCTTTATAGTCTATGTGCTCAATATGCTCAGCACAAAAATGACAAACTTTTCTACGACCACGGCGGGGGCGGAAATTTCTACGATCGCCTCTCTTATTATCTGCCATTAGTCAAACTCCTTTCAAAAATGAGGTAATTTCAATTTAATTAAAGATCAAAAGGTAGCGATGTGTCATCGACCTCGGGCATAAATCCTTCTCCTTCCGGAATGTCCAGGCTTACTTTCGGTCCAGATGGTTGTTGAACAGAACCGGGGCTGCCACTATTATAATAATTTGATCCGTCATAATTATCATCCTGCTGTCTTTTGGAATCAGCAAAGTAAATTTCATCAGCTATAACTTCTGTAATGTAACGACGTTCACCATTTTCATCTTCCCAGCTTCTCGGCTGAATTGAACCGACCAAAGCCATTCGTGCACCCTTGCTGAAATATCTGGCAGCAAATTCTGCAGTTTGTCGCCAAGCCACAATCGGAATAAAATCAGTTTCGCGCTCTCCCTGCTGATTTTTGAAACGACGATCAATCGCTAAAGTAAACGAACAGACGGAGATATTATTCTGTGTAGTTCTCAATTCGGGATCTTTGGTTAACCTTCCCATCAATATCGCTTTATTCATAATTTCTACCTTTCTTTTCTTTTGGACTTACTCATCTACCGCTGTTACTAAATAACGCAGTACGTTATCTGTGATTCTTAGAATACGGTTAACTTCAATTGGAAAATCAGGTTCAGATTTGAAATTAATTAAAACGTAATAACCTTCAGTCTCATCTTCGATTTCATATGCCAGACGTCTGCGTCCCCATACATCAATTTCCAGAATTTCGCCCTGACCGGCAATTAAATCCTGAATTCTTTGATTTAAAGAATCCAAAGCGTCTTCACCTATCGTAGGATTAAGCACATAAAGTAATTCGTATTTTCTTGACACGTAGTTCACCTCCTCTCGGTCAAATGGCTCTATATATGAATAGAGCGAGGAATGCACTCGACGAGTGCATGATCCGTCAGGATCAGTTCCATTATTTAAATATTATCAGCTAAATAAAATTAGCATAATTCAGGTTAATTAGTCAAATTTTTTAAAATACAAGGCATTATAGAAATCAATCTTTCTGCCGTTTCTTGATAAACTTCAAGCGAACCGCCGTAAGGATCTTTGATATCTTGATCCGAACCGATATATTCACATATAGTAAAGATTTTTTCAGCTTTATCAGGATAATAGATATGTAATAGTTCTCTTTGTGTGGCTGTCATAGTTAACACAATCCGGGCATCTTTTATCATTTTTTCATCCAGTTGACGTGAACGATGATCTTCCACATTAATTCCTACGGCAGCAAGGGCTTCTTTTGCTTCAGGCGTAACAGGCAAACCGCTTTCTGTAGCCAGACCGGCAGAAATTGCAAACCAATTCATATTTTCCTTCTCGGCATAACTGTTAAAAATAGCAGCAGCCATCGGACTACGACAAGTATTTCCGGTACATACAAATAATATATGTTTTTGAATATCGTCTTCTATTCTCATCTTTACTCCATCAAGTTAATTCTCATACTTTGCAGTTTTTGCTAAATTTCTTAATACATAGCTTTTTTAACTATATTTCATAATCTGCAGCTTTTTTCAAACGATTCATGTACGCAATTCCTGCTCCATCCATCTGTTCCGCAGAACAAATTATTAAATCCGCTCGGATCCGGTCAAACTCTCTAAATCGGTTGAACAAATCATGAGCTGCACCTGCAGCACCTTGTTGATTGTTGTATGATTCTAACTTAAACCCGACATTGTAACAAGTCGATTTATACAAATATTTCTTAAAATATTCTAAATTCAGCTTTTTGCTCAATTTCTCCGCTAAAAATAAACCTACCAAAATTTCTTTCGTCGTATCTTTTTTCATATTGTTATCAGATATTTTATTGCGAATAAATCCTTCAATCCCCGTTAACAAATTATTAAGTCGCTCTGTCGGATTGGAATTTTCTGCTAAAATAAGAACTGTCGCTCGAGGTGAATAATGACGATATTTCTGCCCCGGAGCTTTCGGTTGGAAATCCGGCTTACTGCCTGATTGATCTGCTTGATATTCGGTTATATCGATTCCCACTACATTTTTAATGTCGCGAGCCGTGATAAATCCCGGTCTTAAAATCACCGGATCAGCAATACTTAAATCAATAATCGTTGATTCCAAACCATAATCAGAAGCTCCTCCATCCAGAATATAAGGTATTTTGCCTGCTAAATCTTGATAAACATGCCATGCTTGAGTCGGTGACGGCTTACCTGATAAATTCGCCGACGGTGCAACAATCGGAACTTCTGCAAGTTCAATTAAAGCTTGGGCAATCGGATCACTCGGAAAGCGAATTGCAACCGTTGGCAAACCTGCACTGACTATTTCCGGTATAAGATCACTTTTTTGCAAAATTAAGGTAAGTGGCCCCGGTGCAAAAACATCTAACAAGTCATAGGCAATTTGAGGAATATTGATTGCAATTTCAGTCAAATGTGCAAGCCTGCTCAAGTGGACAATTAACGGATTATCCTGAGGTCTGCCTTTAACTTCAAAAACCTTTTTAATTGCTGTTTCGCAGAATGCATTTGCTCCCAGCCCATAGACTGTTTCCGTCGGAAAAGCTACTAATTCGCCTGATCTTATCGCTTCGGCTGCCGGCAGAATCAGAGCGGAATCAAAATCCGGATTCAGTTTTATTACTTCCGTATTAATCATTCTTTTTAGCTTTATAAGTCATTCGTTTCAATTCAACTTCATTAATTATTCGTCAATCATTAGTCTTAAGACAACTAAACTGCATTAATCATTCGTCTTAAGGAACCTGTCTTTATTAATCGTTCTTCATTCCCATTTCATTTGTCTTAGCGTCGATCGCTTTTTCATGGGCAGCAGCCTGCAGACTGTTAATAAAGGGTTCTAAATCTCCGGACAAAATATTATCCAATTGATATAAAGTTAAATTTATTCGGTGATCGCTCACTCTGCCTTGCGGGAAATTATAAGTTCTGATTCTTTCACTGCGGTCTCCGGTACCGACTTGATCTTTGCGGTCACTGGCAATTGCCGCATCTAGTTTTCTCTGCTCAATTTCATAAAGTCTTGTTCGCAGAACCTGCATAGCTTTATCTTTGTTTTTATGTTGCGAACGTTGATCTTGGCAAGTCACAACCAGACCGGTCGGCAAGTGAGTTATTCTGATTGCCGAACTGGTTTTGTTAACATGTTGTCCGCCTGCTCCCGATGCCCGATAAGTATCGATCTGTAAATCTGCCGGATCAATTTCTATATCAACTTCTTCCGCTTCCGGCAAAACGGCAACCGTAACAGTAGATGTATGAATTCTACCTCCGGCTTCTGTTTCAGGTACTCTTTGCACTCGATGTACACCGCTTTCATATTTTAACTTTGAGAAAGCTCCCCGTCCGATTATTTCAAAAATAACTTCTTTAAAACCGCCAATTTCATTTTCGGAAGCATCGATTAAGTCAAAACTCCAGCCTTGAGTTTCAGCAAATGACGTATACATCTTAAATAAATCACCGGCAAATAAGGCTGCTTCGTCTCCACCGGCACCGGCACGTATCTCGACAATAACATTTTTTTCATCATTCGGATCCTTGGGAATCAGTGCTTCCTTAATTGCAGCATCAATCTCAGCTATTTCAGATTCCAATTCCGATATTTCTTCCCGAATTAAATCACGAAATTCCTGATCTTCTGTCTCATATAGCAAAGTTTTATTTTCTTCCAATTCAGTTTCCGCTTGATTTAAACGCAAAACATTTTTGACTAAAGGTTCAAGTTCGTTAAATTCTTTGACTAAGCCCAAATATTTATCCTGATCATTAATAACCATCGGATCTGCAAGCATTATATTCAATTCTTCATAGCGTTTTACTGAATTTTCTAAATTCTGATTCATTCAATTCTCCTACATTAGTTAAGTAATCTCATTTTATAACAAACCCCAGAATTCTGTCGTGTTTTTGAAAATCATCCAGCTCAATAATTTTTTCTATGTCTAAGTTTGTTTCTGCGAATATTTGTTTGATTGCATTTCTTTGACCTGAACCATGCTCCAGTAATAATACAGTATTTCCGGTATCCGATAAAAACGGTTTTAATTCTTCGGCGATTCTGCGGTAAAAATCCAGACCGTCTTCACCGCCGTCTAAAGCTAAATGCGGTTCATACTCAAAAACATCTGCTTCTAATTTCTCAATATCTTCACTTTTGATATAAGGCGGATTAGCAATTATTAAATCAAATCGTTGCAACTCAGGAAATAAATCCGCAGCAACAACTTCAATCTGACAATCCGGTTCGCAATATTGCATTATGTTCGCTCTGCAAGTAGCCAAAGCCTGTTCTGAAATATCGGTCAAAATGACATCAGCTTCTGCACATTCAGTTTTAAGTTCCAAATAAAGTGTTATACCTACACAACCTGTACCGGTACACAATTCAAGAATTCTCGGTTTGCCGGAAAACCATTCTTTTTGCTTTGCCAAAACCAAATCAACTAATAATTCTGTTTCCGGCCTGGGAATCAAGCAATTTTCAACCTGAAATTTTCTGCCGTAAAATTCTGTTTGTCCGGTAATATAAGCAAAAGGTGTTCGATTTCTTCTTAATTCAACGTATTCAGCAAAAACTTGTACTTGCTTTGCATTCAAATTCTGATCCGGTTGAGTCAATTGTTCTTTTAGACTGATTCCGGTTGCCGCCTCCAGCAATAGTCTGGTTTCATATAATGCATTTTCAATTCCTGCTTTTGTCAATTGTGCTGCCGAGCAGCGAATTAAAAAATCTGTCGGTTTACCAATCATCACTACCTTCTTGTTCGGGAATTACCGCTTCCATGGCTACAATTGCCACTTCAATCATACTGTCATCCGGTTCCGCCGTAGTTAATTTCTGCATTGCCATTCCCGGTTTGCTGATCACTCTGGTCAATGCGTTATCATAACGACCGACCAACCTGATTATTTCATAAGTTATTCCGGCAATTACCGGCAATAACAGTAATCTTACAATCAGATTAACCAAGCGGCTGCGCCAACCGATAAACGCCAAAATAATAATACTGACAATCATAATTAAAAACATAAATGATGTACCACAGCGTGGATGAAATCTGCTGAATTCTCTGATGTTTTCTACTGTTAATGGCATTCTCGCTTCATAACATGCAATGGTTTTATGCTCTGAACCATGATATTGCCAAACACGTTTAATTTCATCCATTTTGGAAACTAACCATAAGTACAAAATAAAAATCCCGACACGAATAATGCCTTCAAACAAGGTCAAAGCCAAACTGATTAAGCGAGATGCTAAATCAATTTTGAACAAAACTTTAATACCGTCAACAATTAAACCCGGCAACAACATAAAAATAATGACCGAGAAAAATATGCTGACAATAGCTGACACATATAAACCGAAATTCGGATACCGTTCCGAAAAATTCTTCTTGCTTTTATCTGATTCGGAAACAGATCTTTTTTCTGCTTTAATTTTGGTAATTTCTGCGGATTCGGCTGTTTTTGTTGATTCTGCTGCTTCTGTATCAGTAATTTCTTCTTTTTCAGCAATTACTTCTGATTCTGTCATTTCTTCCGATTCGGCTATATCTGCTGACCGCATCAAAGCTCTCGTACCTAACACCAATTGTTTAAATACTCTGACCGGACCTCGAATAAATGGAATAGTTTCCGCTTTGGATTTTTTGCCTGTTGCCAAAAATTCCAATTTTATTTCACCTTTGGCATTTCTTACCGCCATTGCTTTTTTATCGGGTCCGATCATCATTAAACCTTCGATTAAAGCTTGTCCGCCAATTGTCGTTTTATGTACTTCCCGGATATTATTATCTTGTCTCATTGATTTTCACCTATATCACATACAAGGTTTTTAATTTGCTAAACTATCGATCTAATAAAAATGTTTAATGTTTAAAATCTACAATAAAAAAGGAGTTTGCACAACAAAATGTACACCCTCCTCACTCTTCATTAATCGATTCTATAAGTTATTCAGATTTTTTTGCACGATCCATACGACGTTTGAACTTATCTACACGACCGCCGGTATCGACTAACTTTTGGCGTCCGGTATAGAACGGATGACATTTTGAACAAATATCTACTGTAATACTCTCCAAAATTGAACCTGTTTCAAAAGTTTCACCGCATGCACAACGCACTACGCATTTTCCGTATTTAGGATGGATTCCTTCTTTCATTATTTTCACCTCACATACCATACCGCCCGTAAGTATCTTGCGTTCTCTCACGAATGCGATACGAGTTTATTGAATAGCTTAATCAGCTTTAGCTGTCAAACAGCTTATGTATGATATACCCTTTGAAATCAAAAGTCAATTCAACAAATACAAATTTGCTTCATAAGGTTGCATTTTTTGTTTAGGATCAATTTTCAGAACTGTGGCAGCATGATAATTGCTGATCAGCAATTTAGATTTGCGCTTTAGATTCGGTCTTTTGAACAGATCAGAACTTAAATTGATTTCTATATAATAATTATTTCTGATATAACCGAAAAAGTTTTTGCGTTTCGGATATATAAATTCGATTGGTGCATAAACGAAGTCCACATTTTGATTACGAAATTCAATTAAATTTTTATAAAAATTCAGAATTGAATCGGCATCGGTCAGCTGTTGTTCGATTGAACTGACTTTGTCGACTTGACCTTTGATCCAAGGTTCTCCTTCCGAGAAATCACCCTGTTCTGTCCATTTGATAACGGTTCTCGCATGATCTCTGCTTCCGGCAAGAACCGTAGCTAGATTGCTTTGCTTCAATTTATTTAAACTTTCAACATCGCGTAATTCTTCGGCACTGAATGTCTGATTAATAAAACCTGCTTCCTGGCCTTGATAAATAAACGGTGTACCTTTTAAAGTTAAAAGTAACATTGCAATTAATTTACCAAGAACTTGATGATAACGCGGATTCGGATTTACTTTGGAAATCATGCGCGGATTATCATGATTTTCAAAAAACAAGGACATCCAATCATGGTTGGATAGGGCATTATTCCATTTCATAATGTATTCCTTATAAAAATTCAAATCGTAAAGATAATCATCATAGCGGACCTTGCCCGGTATTTCGAGATGATCAAAATTAAAAATCAAATCGAGTTCCTGACGATAATCGGCTGATAGTAGTTTTCCCATTTGAATTCCGATACCAGGAGTTTCACCAATGCTGAACAATTGATTCGGCTTAAACGCTTTTTGATGAATCTCTTTAAGATATTTATGCAAATTCTCACCGTAATAATAGTTTTCGATACCTCTGAATTCCATCAAGTCACCAACCCACTTATTACCATCAGGCAAACCCGGTTTTTTCGAAATATAATTGATGACGTCTAAACGATAACCGTCAATTCCCAATTCAGCATAAAAATTAATTATTTTGACAACTTCCGCACGCACAGCAGGATTATCCCAATTTAAATCAAACTGCTCACTGGCAAAAAGATGCAAAGCCGCAATATCCTGTTCTTCAAAGATTTGCCAAGCATCTTCAAAAAAGAACGATACCCAATTGTTAATGTCATCCGGCTTACGGAAAAAATAGTAATCTCGCTTATCAGAATTCGGATTGTTAAGTGCTTCTATAAACCAAGGATGTTGTGCACTGGTATGATTGACTACCAAATCCAAAATGATCTTGAGACCTCTTGCATGACAACCGGAAATCAAATCTCTTAAATCCTGCATTGTACCCATTTCCGGATTAATTTGATAATAATCACTAATGTCATAGCCATTATCCTGCATCGGTGACTTAAAAATCGGTGAAAGCCAAATGCCACCAAAACCCATTTCAGCAATATAATCTAATTTACCGATAATTCCTTTAAGATCGCCTAAACCATCACCATCGGCATCTTTAAAAGAACGGGGATAAATCTGATAAAAGACAATTTCTTTCCACCATTGCTTGGTCAAAGTACCACCCTTTTGGACGGCAACATCTTTTTCCTGATTAATTAAATCACAAAACACTTGTAAAAAATCCGGATCTTTAATCCATTTTTTCAAATGTTTAAGTTTCAAATTACCGATCAAAGGATTGGTTAACCACTTGACTGAAACATTCATTTGCATCAGAACTTTATCAATAACATCTCGTCCGACCGGAGTGTTGTAAACAGTTTTAATTTTCGAATTCGGTGTAACCTTTTCGTATGTTAAATTCATATTCCCCTCACAGTCTGTAATGCTGTATTGTTCTGTTTTCTAGCAAGCTATACTTTTCTTCTCAGACATGCTTTTAATTTTTTCGTCTTTCAGTCAATTCTTTCAGCATTTCAGCATAACTCTCTTCAGTAATTTTATATTTGATACGATAAACAATATAGCCGATCACAATCAATAACAACGGTAAAATCATCATACTGATTTTAAATACGAAAGCACCTTTTTCTGTAACATCCGATGCTTTTTCTGCAGAATTCACTCCGGTCAATACCAGAGTTTGGCTGACAATTCCCGTTGCAATTGCGCCGCCTATCTTATAGATTAAAGGCTGTAAAGACAGAGTGATCGAATCATTGCGCTTGCCGAATTTATATTCACCATATTCGACCGTATCCGCAATAAACATTAACATCATCAACTGAATAAACGCTTGTCCCACAAAGATTAAAATTCCGGCAATTACTATTAAAATCATAGAATGGTCTCCGAAAAAGAAAATTAAATATCCGATCACTACCAAGATTGTTGCAGTAAAATACAATTTACGTCGATTGAAACGTTTGGAAAATAATGGAAATACACTCAAAGCCGCAATTTGACTCACGCCTAAAACTAAAGCAAAAATTGCATATTTATCTTCATCACCATAGATGTATTTGAAATAATGCAATCCGAATTGAGTCGTAGTCATATAACCGATCATGAATAAAGCCATCGAAACCGTGGTCCAAAGCAATTGATCGTTTTGGAAAATAATTTTGACGATTTCTGAAAATTTTGTATGTTCTTCAACTTTTTGTAATTCAACATCTTCTTTAGTAAAAAGCAAAGTGAATAATTGAAAAAACCACATCAAAGCAACTAATATAATCGCTAATGTCGTGTAGGCTTTTTGCATTGAACCGAGCAGGTCTGCCAACATTTTGGTAACCGGCACAATCCCGACTACTAAAGAAAAAAGTCCGATATTTGCACAAATTCTGGCTACCGCTCCGATCTTTTCGCGATCTTTTTGGTTAGAAGACAACGCCGGCAACATCGACCAATAAGCTATATCGTTTGCGGTATAACTGATTTCCCAGAACAAATAAATAACTGCGAAGATTAAAACATATGCCGAACCGGTTAGACCGAAATCGATAAACATTAAAATCGTAAATATACCGGACAAAAAAGCACCGGAAAAAATCCAAGGTTTGAATTTACCGAATCGACTTTTGGTATTGTCCACCAATAAGCCCATGACCGGGTCATTGATTGCATCAAAAATCCGCATTACCATAAATACAATACCGATTGAAACCAAATCGCGATCTGATACATCTAAAACATCTGTTAAATAAACCATGAGAAACATTGAAACCAATGTATAAACCATATCACGACCGATCGTGCCGATTCCGTATGACCAAATGTTGTTCTTTGCTTTCATTATTTTACCCGTTTCAAATGTAATTTGCTCTTGATTATTATAGTCAATTTTCAAATATTTATTAATAAAAATTAAATTTTCTATATATTATTAATGGTATCATTAGCAGATGAGTATTTAAAATGGTATTATTTTGAAACATGGTATTACAAATTATAATGAAATCAAATTTCATTCTACAGCTCGCCAAAAATGACATAGTATATTAAGCAATGTAGATATAAACGGAATAATTTTATGAGTAATAAAAGTAAGAAAAACAGAAATCAAAAAAGTAACAAAACAAATGTTATAAAAATAATCCTCGGCAGCTTGTGCAGCATATTATTGATAATGACAATTCTCTTAGTCAGCAAGCCTGAATTGTTATATCGCGTGCAAGGTGTTCTTCTAGGACGTAAAGATCAATATGTCTCATTAAAGGGAAAAAATTATTCAAAAACTAATTTGCAAAGTTTTGATTTAAACAGTCAAACAGAATGGCGTTCTGAACAAAGTTTGATTCTGCTCAATAAAACCCATGCTTTACCTGAAGGTTTTGAGCCACAGATGGCAGAATATAAGGATAGCGGTGTTCAAATGAATGTTGCCATGTTAGATGCATATGCACAACTATCGGCTGCAGTCACTGAAAACACCGGAGATAAGATGTATGTCAGTTCAGTCTACCGTTCAGTTGAAGAACAAGCGGAAATCCAGGCAAATGATCCGGAAATAGCTTTACCGCCGGGTCACAGTGAACATCATACCGGTTTGGCAGTTGACGTCTACGTTTTCGAACATGCCGGAATGAATTTCCTTGAAAGTGAAGCCGGACAATATGTCAATAAAAATTGCTATGATTTCGGTTTTATCATTCGTTATCCTGAGGACAAGGAAGAGATTACCGGTATAACTTTTGAACCTTGGCATTTGCGTTATGTCGGACTGCCTCATTCTAAAATCATCCAACAAAAATTTATCACATTTGAAGAATATATTGATTTATTAAAACCGAATAAATTTTATCGTTATAACAATTATCTTATTACAAGACAACCTCTTAATTCACAAATCGTATTGCCAGCAGGCTTACAGAATATAATATATTCTCCCGACAATACCGGCCATGTTATTGTTACCGGACAAGTAAATGATTAATTATTTTAGCTTCAAATAGAAATTCATGATTTTCAGTCCTTGCTCACCGAATCAAGCTCGATGATTCGCTGCAGACTTAGCCAATGCATGAATTTCTATTAAATTTATAATAATTTTTTCAAAACAAATCGGAATTTTTAACAGCACATCTGAGAAGATGTTTGTGTTGAAAAATCTTTATGGTAAATCAGTGCAATAAAATTCATAGCAAGCATTGGCAATCGCTTCAGCAAAGATTTTTTGTTGTTCGACGGAATTTAAAATCTGTAAATCGAATTTGTTTTTCTTTTGACCTATCTCAATTTCCAACGATGTCAAATTGATTAAGCGCAGACTGGGAATAATTTGCTCAACCACTGCTTCTTCACTGTTATATGCCAAACCCGGAATCAATTGGCTGATGTTTTTTTCCGATAAACCGGCAAAACGTCTGCGATCTTCGATTAAATAACCGATATATGCCGGTTTTTCAGTGCTTTTAGCATCGATTGTTTCAGATTTTGCACCAATCGCAGCAGTTTCATTACCCAGATAAAAGACCCGGCTACCGGAAATTTCTTCCAATTCCGATTCACCGTATCGGATGTTGATAAATATTCGATCAGTATATTGGCGTTCAACATCAAGCAACAATCTTTGGTCTTTAGAAACTCCTATATTAGGAAAGAAATCATTAATAACCTGTTGATTCTCCGGTGAATTCTGAATTGTTTTCAGCGGTTCGATCAAACCTTCCAAACGCTCACTTTTGAAATTTTGCTCAGCTAACTCTGCAAAAAAATCTTGTAAAATATCTTGTCCGATAAAAGCCGCTTTTTGCATATCAGTTTGATATTTTTTGTCAAGAATAATTACTTCTGCACCTAAAGATATAAAACTTTCCTTGGTATACTGTAAAATATTATCTAAATTTGTTTGAAGACCGTTTTTGGCAATCAAAGCATTAGGAATTGTTTCAATTGAAATTCCTGAATCTTCCGTAGCTTGGGCAGACTTGGCACTTTCCCCGATCAGATTTTCAATCCCGGCACCTTGTGATCCGGTAAAATCATCATCAGATAAAGCATCTGTTTGTTCATTTCCGGAAGAATTATTCGAAATCGGATCACTTACGCCAGGAGAATCGGCAACACTATTCTCAACTATCGGATCCATCGCAAGATAAACAGTAATGCCGTTTAACGTACCTTCTTCTTTAGTTTTACCTGAATAGATATCTAAATTAGCATGATGATAGACAGGAACAGCTGAATCATATGGCCAACTCCAAACATTGCGATTGTTTTTCGTCGTGTTGGCCATATCCATTTCATTAATCGGCAATTCATCGGCCTTAATTTTATTCTTGGAATCAGTATCTGCAACTTGTTGCAAATTTTTATTTACTCCGAATTTATCCGGATATTTTTTGACTAAAATTGCATTGATGGTCAATACCAGGACACTGATTAAGACCAAAATCCCTACGGTTTTTAACGCTGTTTTTTGTGACATATCAGATTCCGTATCGACTGGTTAATAAATCAACAATACGATCCGCTATGATGCTTATTTCTTTTTTGTTTTCACCCTCAACCATAACTCGAATCAGCGGTTCAGTTCCGGATGGTCTGACTAAAATACGACCTTTATTCTTCAATCTGGCTTCTTCTTGAACAATGGTTTCTTTGACATCTTCATCTTCCAACGCCGCTTTTTTAAGCTCGTTGGCAATCTGGGCATTTTTTAAAACTTGCGGTAAGGGTTTCATGATTGAATGTGCTTCTGAAAGACGTTGATCGGAAAATTTCAGAGTTTTTAACAATGCCAGTGCACTTAATAAACCGTCGCCGGTAGTTGTATGTTCCAGCAAAATGATATGACCACTTTGCTCACCACCTAAAACGATCCCCGATTTCAACATTTCTTCTAAGACATAGCGATCACCGACTTGTGCTTTGTACAAAGTGATACCGGCTTGTTCAGCAAAAATATCGAGGCCGAGATTGCTCATCACAGTGACACAAACTTTATGATCACGTAAAGTGCCTCTCTCTTTCATGCCTTTGGCTATAATCGCAATAATTCCATCACCGTCTACCATAGTGCCGTTCTCATCAATTGCCAACATCCGATCCGCATCACCGTCGAAAGCAATTCCTATATCACAACCTTCACGTCTGACTGTTTGTCCCAGTCTGGTAAGATGAGTCGAACCACAATTGAGATTGATGTTCTCGCCATCCGGCTCAATACCGATCGAAACTACTTCTGCACCTAAATCTGCAAAAATTCCCGGTGCAATATGAAAACTCGCACCATTAGCACAATCCAGAGCAATTTTCATACCACTTAGATCAACACTCATACGTCGTTTCAAATGTTCTGCATAATCGCGTGCAGAATTCGGTTTTTGAATACGATGACCAATACGATCCGCAATCGGTCTTGGGATATCTTCTGTATATTCACTAATAACTTGTTCAATCTGATCTTCAATTTCATCAGGTAATTTGTAACCTGTACTGGCAAAAAACTTAATTCCGTTATATTCATATGAATTATGTGATGCTGAAATCATAATTCCCGCATCACAATTATATTTACGCGTCAAATATGCTATACCGGGCGTCGGAACAACTCCCGCCAAAAACACATCTGCTCCGGCTGACGTGATGCCGGCAACTAATGCAGATTCTAACATTCCGCAAGATATTCTTGTATCCGTACCGACTAAAATAATCGGTTTGTGGCTTTTCTCACCTGTCAAAACTTGTGCTCCGGCAAAACCTAAGCGAAAGGCTAAATCCGGTGTTAATTCTTTATTCGCAATACCTCGCACTCCATCAGTGCCAAATAATCTAGTCATTTGTCCTCCAAAATTCTTTCAATCAATTTTCTTCTATAAGTTTTAATTCAAAACATCATTGTTCAATATTCAATTTGAAACATCGTATTTTCGATATACAAGATCGAAAATACGATTATTCGACCTTGCGAACCGCTATAGTCACTTCATCCGGTGTTATATGATCAGTTCGCGTATATAAAGGTGTGTTTTTTGAAATATTAATCGCGATTGTTTGTATTCCTTCTTTTTCAATTTGAGCTAAGTCCACAAAAGCAGAAAGATCTCTATTTGTCATACTATCTAATAAATTCTTACGTCCTGTCAAAGTTATTTGAATGTTTTTCGCAGGATATGTGATCTCAAAACCCCTTTCCTGTGAAATCTCCGTATTCTTAAAAGATAAAGGAACAGAAAACGACTTTGCTTCAATTGGATTGACCGTAGCCTGCACATAAAGCCATAAAGCTAAAGCGGAAATCAAAGAAACAAAAATCAGCAAAACACGCCTGGCTTTCGGAATTTTAGGTCCAAGCACAGTTTTGTTTTTTTTCCTTCTGCGGAACAAACGAAAACGTCCTTCCGTTTCTTCTTCGTAAGGTAAAAGCAAACGGTAGAGCTGAGTTCTCAGTGCATCACTATTTTCCAGAACATACAGCCTGCCCTCAATTGCAATACTAATTGTAGCTTTTTCTTCAGAAATTACAATCGCAATTGCATCACCCATCTCACTCGCACCAATCGCAGCCCGATGTCTGGTTCCGTAATCTTTTCGCAAATGATAATTATCAGATAACGGTATATGAATTCTGGCAGCAGCAATCCTACCATAGCGAATTAAAATTGCACCGTCATGGAGCGGTGTGCTGTCAACAAAAATTTGCTTAATCAAACTGGTCGAAACCGGTGAATCAATCTCCACAGCATTTTCCTGATCCTGCAATTCTCCCAAAGGCGTGGTTCGTTCAAGCACAATCAGAGCACCTGTATTTGTTTCAGACATTTCATGACATGCCTGTACTATCGATTCGATCATTTGCGCTACTGTTGTTGCAGCTCGTTCCCCTTGATAATCTCCGATTCTGGGGTTAAATAAATTCAACCCGGAGCGTCCGACCGTTTCCAAAGCCCGCCTTAATTCCGGTTGAAAAATAATCACAAAAGCAATTGAAAAGACCGATATTGTATTCATTAATAAATAACTTAAGAGGCTCAGACCAAAAACCCGAGCAATAATGGTTAGAAACACTATGAATAAGATACCCTTTAATAATTGCCATGCTCTGGAATCTCTGACAATGCGTAAAATATAATAAAAAATAAAAGTAGTAATTAAGATATCAATTGCTGCAAGTGCAATATCCAACGGCTCACCTACAAAAAGTATACCCTCTTGCAACGAATTAAATAAATTCTTAAAAAAGGTCACTAGCTGATCTAATTGTCCAAGAGCATTTGACAAACCCTTACCTCCCCAATATCTTTTTTATTATAGCGTTAAAAAGCAAAGATGTGAACTGTCAAATCCAGACCATTCACATCTTTATCTAACTCAATATTCAAATCAATTGTGGATGTGCGCTTACAAAATGATTGTAGTAATATTGTTAAATCACAGGTTTTAGTACATACCATTTTATTTATGTAAAATCGGACTCAACTTTTTATAAATCAACATGACAATAATCGAAATAACTGTACCTTTAAAAAGATTAAAGGGTACAAACACGAAAGCAAGCAAACTTTTCATGTCTGTAACTAATTTATTGCCAGCTCCGTTACTCATGCCGATAATTGCATTCAAATCGATTCCCATTGCCGTAGCATAGAAAGGTAAATTAATGTAATAATTAACCAAAACTCCCATTATTGTCATCATTATAGTTCCGGCAACCAAACTGACAATTGCAGTTTTGCGAGTTTTGTTTTTACGATAAATCAAGCCTGCAACAAAAACAAAACTGCTGCAAACTAAGAAATTGGCTAATTCACCGATATATGATGTATGACTGAACGGTAAATGCGAAAGATTTTTAATTAATTCGATAATCACGCCGGTCAAAGGTCCCATTGCAAAAGTACCGAGCAAAGCAGGTATCTCGGCAAAGTCGAATTTCAAAAACACCGGCATAAAAGGTAAATTGAATTCCAAATACATTAGGATAATTGCCAGAGCCGACAATATTCCGGTCTTGGCAATCCAGCGCGTACGACTGCTATCGCTTGTTTTGTTGATAGATGCTGATTTTTGTTTCAATTCGAATTCTGACATAATTAAACCTCCTCATCAGAAAGTTCATTTGTCAAAGTAAAAAACCCCGACAAATGACGGGGCACAACGATCGGTATTTAACCGAATATGCTTCCTTCCATCCAGACTTTACTGTCGGCTAAGGATTTTCACCTTATCAATCTCAAAGAGAGTCGCGGGCTGATGACAAAATCAATTACCGCCGGTAGGGAGTTTCACCCTGCCCCGGAAACATTCCTTATTAATAATTCATATTTATTATAAACTCAATTGCGGATTAAGCCAAATTGTTGAGTTTTTTCGCTATTTGTGCTTTTTTGCGTGAAGCTTTATTTTTGTGAATCAAACCTGCTGTAACAGCTTTATCGATTTTTTTCTGAGCATAAACTGCTTGTTCGGCCGCATCTGCTGCGGAAGAATCTAATGCTTGATGAGTTTTTTTCAAAACTGTTTTCAATTCACTTTTTTTGCGTTTATTGATTTCAGTTTTACGAGCAGCTAGTCTCACACGTTTTCTCGCTGATTTAATATTAGGCATTCTTTCACCTCCTGCGACTTAATTCTGTAGAATCGGAACTTTAAACACTCTAATAGGATGGATTAGCTCCGAATACAGATAAGTATTCTATCATTAACAAAAAATGCTTGCAAGTGCAAATCCAATGTTCTTAATCAGCATAAGTTGTATAATTCATTACACTCAAACTGAAAACCAGTTTCATTATATAATTTATGCTTGATTTATTAAGTTCAATTATTCGGATATCGGATCATATCGATAAATAATAAATTTTTCAAATTCATCTTCCAACATATTCAGATTAATCGAACCTTCTCTTTGGAAGATCGTCTTTTTTTCCATAAATTCTTGATAATCATACATCGGATAATACAAAATAATTTCGGCTGTGCGCGGATTGTCAAATAAGCTTTGCTCAATATTACGGATAACTTGTGCAAAAATTTTCACGGTGAATGGATTAAAAAAATAGAATACATTCTGATTCTTTTGAATTTGATATTTTTCTGCATATTCCTGAACAAACCTGATTGAAGCCTGATTTTCCTTTTTAATTATATTTTTTCGCTTGTCAAAATTTCGGGAATTTAAATCGTAATTATATTTTTCATCTGACATATTATATTGTTCAATCTTTTTATACGTAGCAATATTCTCTAAAAAGTTTACTTTGGGACTGGCTTTGAGATATGAAGCCATATTATTTTTTAATTCATAATATGTCTCCATATTTAGTTCAATGCCGGTAACCGGAATGTTAAAACGATTATGTACATAAAAAGCTACACGGCCGCTACCGCAACCAAAATCAACAAAATCCGCATCTGAATCTAATTCATTAAATTCAAAAAGTTTATCCAAAGCTTGATACGGAGTTGATTCCAAACGATTATATTGCAGCAAATCCTCTACTTCTGTCCACTCTCGCATAATTCGTGTCCGAATATTCAGTTCGTGATCCATCTGCCGTTCATACCATAAATGAAACATAATTATCACCCATACAATTACAATCTTGTTTTCAGATTATTATTTGACATATTTCAGATCATGTATAAATCTATTCTGCGGCTTATTGTATCACACAAAATAATTAGAATGATTATCGGAATGGATTATTAGCTCAGTTCAGCAGAATAGTTTTTAATAGGAATTTATCAGAATGGTTTATTTGAGTCATTTGTTGTAATAAGTTCCTGCAATTGCTTAAAAAGAGATCAAGATCCCGAGAAAGGGACCTTGATCATGAGGAGACGTATGAAGAGGTGTCTGTTTATAGTCGCCTCTTTTGCGACTACGTTTATCAACGTGAATACATAATAGCAATAACTTTTGAAATAAAAACAGTTTGAAAGTGAAGTATTGTGAAGATTCTTGAAAAATTACATTATTTTCTCTTGACTTTGTAACAATCAATCTTGTATTATTGTATTAATTGATTAATACAAGCATATGATGAAAAATCTATCGACTAACATTTGACAGAATAATAAAAAAACAATTGCATTAATCAAGCTAGAAAATTTAAACACAAACAGTAATCAGAGTTGTTACGAAAATTTAAAGCAATACAAGAAGTTGGAGTAAAGCTGAATGTCGTATAAATTTGACGAAAGTCAACCAATCTATTTGCAATTAATTGAAATATTCAAAACAAATATTGCAAATGGCACTTGGCAAGCAGGAGAAAAAATTGACAGCGTGAGAAATTTGGCTTTGAGTTTCGCCGTGAATCCCAACACGGTTCAACGTGCTTTGGTCGAGTTGGAAAATATCGGTTTAGCATACAGTCAAAGAACTACAGGCAGATTTGTTACTCAAAATCAAGTCTTAATTACTAATTTAAAACATGAAATGGCAGAACATAAAACGCGGGATTTCGTTTCGCAAATGCAAGCAATTGATATCGAGCAAAAAGAAATCTTGGATTTAGTCCAACGGTGTTTAAATTCAGAAGACAATTAAAGTTCAGCAGGAAATTCATCCGGATTTAACAGGGTTAAACCATGCTTAAGCTCAAACAAAAAACAAATTTAAAATTAGTAAGAAAATATTTTTAAAACAATTAAAAATTCGTGGAAAAGCGAGGAGCTATTATAAAATGTCAATCATTCAAATTAACAATTTATGTAAAAATTACGGAAAACTTCAGGCAATCAACAATTTGAGTATAGAACTCAATTCCGGTCAGATCGTCGGTTTGGTCGGACCGAACGGATCCGGCAAAAGCAGTTTGCTGCGAATTCTCGGCGCTTTTGACATGGCTTATTCCGGAGAAGTTCTAATCAACGGACTTAAGCCCGGTTTAGAAAGCAGAAAAATCGTATCCTATTTATCTGATAAGCCTTATATTAGTGAAAGTTTAAGAGCTGAACAAATGATCAAATTATATTCCGATTTTTTCTCTGACTTTAATCAGGAAAAAGCTTTCAACATGCTTGAATTATTTAAATTGAAACCTGAACAAAAGTTGAAAGAAATGTCAAAAGGTATGGGAGACAAAATTCAAGTTTTACTTACCATGTCACGCGATGCAAAAATATATCTTCTTGATGAACCGATTTCGGGTGTTGATCCTGCTTCCAGAAAAATCATTTTACGCAGCATGATCGAAGGTTTTTCGGAGGATGCCCTGATGATTGTATCAACACATTTATTAAATGATATAGAAAATATCATTGATTCCGTTCTGTTTCTTGACTCCGGTCAAATAAAAATCAAAGGCTCAACTGATGATTTGCGTGAACAATACGGAAAAAGTATCAATGAATTATTTGAGCAAATATTTCAATAATAAGCAAAATTTAAAAAAATTATTTCAGCATTAAATAAGGAGTTTTCAATGTTTTCCAAATTATATAAATATCAAGTCAAAGAATTGTGGTCTGTCGCACGTTATTTTTATCTCGGAATGATCGGAGCAATCATTCTCAGTCTATTAATTACCGCAACAAGAATTCCCGGCATTGTTCTATTTTTCAATGCGCTCTCTATTTTAAGTTTTATTCTTTGTGGTGTGACAGTAGGCATATTTACTATCGTTTATGATTATCAAAATCAACAGGGTAAACGCTCATATTTTTTCCGTT
This sequence comes from Clostridiaceae bacterium, assembly GCA_012838135.1. Lineage (GTDB taxonomy): Bacteria > Bacillota > Clostridia > Saccharofermentanales > DTU023 > UBA5436. The sequence goes on from DUPV01000072.1 coordinate 72,777, forward strand.
CAATACCTGCACGGGAATCTGCCATTTTAAGCTCACGCATGGCTTATTATTTTACCTATTATTTTGTAACCGTGCTTTTTATTGTGATTGGTCTGGCAATTTTTCTTATCTTGGATAACGCAGTTAAAATGGGTGTGTCGTTTCAGATCATTTTCAATATTGTTAAAGGCTTTGTTTTACGAACAAAAATTATCGGTTTGCTTTTCATTCTAATAATTTATGCCGCAATCCAACACATGGTTTCGATGATGTTTGCCATCACGATCGGCTCTGAAGCTAAATTCAAAAGGCTTGGCATCGGCGGTCCTGTTTTGGTTTATTTTCTCCATTATATCGTTATGCAAATTATTACTTTAATCAGTATGTTATTTATTCCTATTGCAATCAGATTACCTGAAAATTTTGATTCAGGCTTTAAGTTCCAAATTGTCTTTGAAAGCATGATGTCGGAAATAAGTAGATTATTAAGTAATAAAAGTCATGATATTAAAATTTTCGGAATAGGTTTCATCTTCATAACATTTATTACTTGGATTATTATGTTAATTTGGATTTATAAATCTTCGAAAAACAAAATTTCACTCAATTAATATAAGGATTAGCAATTGAGTAATGTTAACTTGATAAATTTTTAAAAAACTCATTCAATTAGAATACTAAATTTAATTCATTAATCAAACAATATAATATTAAAAAAGCCTGTTCGACAAAAACTGTTGAGACAGGCTTCTTTTTTGTTTAATTAATATAATCGAAATCAAGAAGATTTCAGTGAGTATCTCAATTGAGATTATACACAGGTATATCCGCCATCAACCGGTAAAATAACACCTGTTACATATGAAGCTTCTTCACTGCCTAAGAAGATTGCGCTGGCATCTAATTCACCGCTTTTACCGTAACGGCCCAGAGGTACTGTGGCCTTCATGTAAGCTGTGAAATCGTCTGTATTTAAGGTATCAGTTGTCAATTCAGTTTCGAAGTAACCCGGGCAAATACAATTGCATGTAATATTATATCTTGCCAATTCAGCAGCAACTGCACGTGTGAAGTTTACAACACCGCCTTTTGAAGTATGGTAAGCAACTGTATCGATCGCTGTATTACCGACTAAACCGTACATTGATGAAATATTGATAATACGGCCATAATTAGCTTCTTTCATGTATTTACCGAAAGCACGGGTTACATAGAATACACTTGACATATCTGTTTCAATTGTGAAATCCCATTCTTCATCCGTCATTTCCAAAACGCCGGCATTAGCAGATGCGCCTGCACAGTTAACTATTACATCAATTTTGCCCATTTTTTCTTTTGCTTCAGCAGCTGCAGCATTTACACTTTCAACGTCTGTAACATCGCAGCGAATAGCGACACATTTAACACCTTTTGCTTCAATTTCTTTTGCCAACTCTTCGAGTCTTTCTAATCTTCTTGCCATGATAACCATATCAGCACCTTGATCAGCATAAGCAAGTGCCATTTGTTTTCCGAGACCTGATGAAGCTCCTGATAATACTACTACTCTTCCTGTGTAATCAAACATGTTGTTTTTCCTTTCGTCAATTATGAATAAAAAAATTTGTCTACTCTTCATCAGATATTAATTTTATTAATTTTATTAATACTTGAAGTTAATAGAATTAACATCTGTTTCGACTATCTAGATTATATAGACATTGACAAAACAAATCAATGATTTTTGTACAAAGTAAAAGCATTTATCATTGTTGTATAAACTGAATTTGGCGAATATGACTATAAATGCAGCTTTATTTATAGAAATTTTCGAAGTGTTAGTTGGAGAAATGTTAACGCCGGATATCACAACCGGATTCAAAACATTATCACAGTAATCTCCGCGCCTGCTTAAGATTAGCTATAGCTTGATTCATACGTTGTTCCATATCAAGAGCAACTCCATTTTCATCTACAACTTGCATCGAACCTCGAATTATTTTTGTTTGCCAATCTATGGCTGAAGAAAATTTATCCTGTTCGCCCCAAAGATAAGGTACAGGGAAAAATCCGGCTGCAAAGGCTAAGAAAAATCCTTTCGGGGTATAGAGATTTTCTATATTGTCTTCTAATGTTTTGAGCAATATACGTGAATTCGTATAGAGCTCTTGCTCACGTTGCTTGACTTCAGGGTTTTTGCTCATATCATCGACCAAGCCTTTGGCGCGAGCTTTACGATATTCTTTTATGGTGTGCAAAGTAATCTGAATACTCTCATTAATTATATCCGGAGTTGCCAAATGGGAAGCCTCGGAATAACTAACAACATGAATAACATCGGGATTTGCCTGATTATGCGGCTCAATATCGTCCATCAAGCAACTGACTGAAGCCAATTGAATCTTGGCTTCATGGAGATCCGGTTTGAAAAAATCAAGACCGGCTCGCGGCTGGAATACTATTTTAAAATTTTCATCTTCCAGGGATCGAATTAATTTCAATAATGCTCTTGATTTTGCTAAATCTTGCACACCCCATGTACTGCGCGGTGTGTTAAGCATATTTTGTAAAATAAACGTTTTTATACCGTGTTTTTTAGCCAGCTTAGCTGCTAAAAATGCAACCACAATATAAGTTACATCATCGGAACCCCTAAATGCGAAATGGTGTGATACATTGGCTTCTAACGGTTTATCAGTAGTGGCAATATAGTCGATTGTTTTAAAGTGTTCTTGCAAATTGGTATATAAATCATATGGACCGCGATCATCCAATTGATTAAACCACCACAAAGAAAGGGCATGCCAAGCGATGTTTATCGTATTTTCATACATTCTTGCTAATTGCGGAATATTTTTTGTGCCGGCATATGTCCGCATCAAAAGCGGTCTGGCCTGTTCATATAAATAACGATAATCCGCTTCCGAATTAACCGGAACTCCTCCACCGTTTATTCTGCCGGCCCAATTTTCCGAAAAATTTGATTGTGACAACTGCGAAGTTCCTAAAGACAAAATATCCAGCAAACCGCGTTCCGCCAACTGCTGCACCCAGGAACCGCATTCTCGTACTGCTTCTTCTCGTTTTTGACCCGAATGATAAGGTCCGACATGTGCTCTGACCAAAGGTCTGACATTGTTGCCGCAATTGTTTGCGGTAGCATTCAGTCTTTTTAATAAAGTATCCTGATCCGTACCGAAACCTTGATAGTCGGTAGCAGATTTTACATTATATGAATGATATTTGCCGGATTCAATTATTTCCTTACCGAATTGATATAACGTATCGTCATATTGACTGACTTCCAACATGTCTTGCGGAATCAAATAAGACGGAACTTGCATTAAAGATAATGTTTCACCAATTGTTTCTCCACCTTGAAAGCATGTATAGATTCCGGAAAATTCTCGCTCAACTTCCCGACAAGTTTGAGGCAAACCGCCAAAAAACAACAAATCAATATTTCCGTCTTGAAATTTGAGCATTCTTTGTCGTTTAAGTTCCTCTAAAATAAAACCTAACATATTCACAGCGTCTGTATGGTCTAATCGATAGCTTATTCCTAAACGACTTATCTGATTGGCCCGGATCCAGTTCATCACTTCCGCTCTTGCCACATGATCATGATAATAACTCAATGCTTCCTGCACTTTTTCATCAGCTATAACAACTCGGAAACCACATTCTGCCAGTAATTCACCGGCAGTTTGCAAACCGATTGTATGTGCATCATTGGCAGGTTTAAGCAAACCGTATACCGCTCTCAAATCAGAAGATATCATCTGCATAATCCTTTCGTATCTCAAGCGAACCGCCAGACGAACAACTTAAATCAGAATATCTCATCTACATCATCTTTGCGCACAAGTCTTTGGAAAAAATCTACAAAATCTATCTGCCGTAAATTTCTGCCGTTTTCACGGAAATTTTCATGCATCAGTTTCGAACCCAAATCAATTATCAAGCTCGTATAACTCATATCAATATCGAACATATGACCCAAGGCTTCCAAAGGCACCAACCCATAGGGAATATCCTCAAAAACATAGCGATGTTTCAAGGTTGGCGGAGCTAAGATTTCCGAATAGGCATGGGTATTCTGAATTTTTTCATAAAGGTTCTTACCCGGAGATTGATAACTGCGACTAAGCCAATCACTTGTACTTTCAACTTCATAATCCAATGCCAGTGCAACTTGCATTCTCTCTCGGTCCATCGCCTCCAGATACTCGGCAATCCGAGGAGTAATTCCCTGATGATAATAAAGATAATCCGAATATTGATCCTCGGTTCTACCACTATTCAATAACAAGGGTGCACAATGCAATATCATGCCTACATTGCCGATTGAAGTTTGAATCATGGAATCTGCTGGTTGAAAATTTTGTTTCAGATCAGGTGGTAGTTTATCATAAATATCTTCATTGCTCACAATACCCAGACCTGATAAATAAACTGCATTTTTTATTGCATACAAATGAACAAGATCTTCCGACAGTTTACGGCAAGTATGAATTACTGTCTGAGCTTCCGCGATTAACGGTCGATTTGGATTATTGCCTTGATTGTAATAATGTCTGAATTCAATTGCCCCGCAAGTACGTCCCGGACTCAGAATAATCAAGGGTTCACTCTGCAAACATTCACGAAATCGGATAGCCAATTCTTTATGCGAAAAAGCCGGCGGAGTAATTACAACAATTTCCGGTTCAGCTAAAGCCAAATTCAAATCTGAAGTTGCATCTCTGATTATCGCTTCGCCTTCTATTATGCCTTCCATATTAATGACTTTAGTTTGCATAATTTTTTCGATATGCTTTTCGGTACGATTCCAAAGGATTACATCGTGTCCGGCAATTGCTAATTGTCCTGCCATTGCTAAACCAGAATTTCCCGCACCTATAACTGTAATTTTCATATGATTCACTCCTATTAGTCTCTAAAAAATCGCTCAATTTTGAAGAACACAGTTTCAATATATTCTTCATTTCGATAATTTGATTTAAACTTCAAGACAATTTCATTTAAGCTTAAAATAAAGAACCAGACCTTAAAAGTACTTATCGATAGCTTTAATATAGATCGTTATCAAACTTCACACTTATACTTTAAAAGACAATTCTCAGTTATAGCTTAAATATATAATACTATTAAACTATTAATGCTTGATTAATTGATTGTTTGAATTACAACAAATGAGAATATTGTTTCGTTAAATGTTATAAACACTTCACAATGCTCATTACTGCTAATTCAATAATTGAATATTATTGTATTTAATTTTAACATTTTTTTACGGAACAAGTCTATTCAGAGACATAACAAATACGATATGGCATATTAGATAATAATTTCATTATATATTTGTCTGTTTATTTTAAATATTTTCAACAAAAGAATTTATCGATTTTAATATTGCCATGTAAATTCAGAAATTTAAAAAAGCAAAACAATTAGAGCGGCCTTGCAAAGTAAAAGCAGGGCCACCCTTTTGTTTATTTTTTATTTTTTTTGAATAATGCCGCCTTGATGACACCTTTGGGGTCTTTGATAAGCAGAATTACAAGCCAGATTATCATGCCCAGTGCAACGACGGAGAGTCCCAGATAGAAATCGTTGAGCATATCAACCGGCGCGGGAGTAAAATATTCCGCGTGTAGCTCTGCGTACTCGAAGATCGCATCCACCAGCCACATCAGTGAGGCACCCCAATACATCCAACAGAGGATACCGACCTTCATTTCGTCCTTGGGAGCATTTTTGTACCAGATAATTGTGCAAATGATCGCCGCAAAAACGGTGGTAAGTAAAGTCATGTACAATCCTCCTTAATTTGAAGTGGTCTGCGCTTCGAGAGCCTTCTTCTCCATTGCATTAGTTACCAGCAGCATCACACCCCAAACGGCGGTGATAAGTACAGCCATGGACACACCGACAGTCGCCATTTCTGAAAGCATCGCCGACGCCTCGGCGGGATCGGATGCCGCAGTCAGGAACGGGAACCACGGCACTACCTCGCCGTGCCACACATGCTCAAAGGCAAGTAAAATAGAGCCACCCCAAAGCAAATTAGTGAGCCATTTCAGCTTTCTGGAGAACGGTATTTTGATCTCCACCTCGAAACTGTCATTGTCAGTTTTAACCTTTAAAGCTGACGGTTCGGTTTCTTTAGATTTTGCAGCTTTGGTTATAACAGTCGTTACAACAGCCTCTGCAACAGGTACAAGAAAACATGCCATAATAAATTCCTCCTATTATTATAAAAAGTTATGTCATTCTTTGCCTTTTCAACGGGCTCGACTATGCTGATTATTGACTTTCGTTAACAGTTAGTCCCGTAATAACAAATAATTGTGCTTAACAATCATACCGAATGTGCCAATCAATCCTCATAACAAAAAACAAAAAAAGCATACGGTTTTTCTTCTGAAAAACTGTATGCTTTCATAGCATATATACATTCAACACAAAAGATTGTTGCACATAGTGCGAAAACCTGAACGTATCTTCGTTCTTGAACCTACTTCATGTAGATTATTTAACTAATATATCATAACAAACAGCGTTAATCAAGATTTCAGATTTAATTCGCGGGTAATATTATGTAATGTATCACGAGCATAACGGGTTAACTTTCTGAATAATTTATTGAATAAAGTTTACTCATAACGCGAGGCTCTTCCGCCGTCACCTCTTCCCTCTTCCATCATGCCGAATGTCTCAACAAAAAATGTTCGAGACCGGAGATTGTATTTGTTCGCAATGGTATCGAGTGCATCTTCAACGATATCTGCCATGACATGTGAATCGGCGACCGCACGTGCATTAATGACGAGTGAAATCGCACTGTAGGGCTGTGTCAACTTTTGGTCATACTCAACATCGTAGTCTATGCCGATCAGGCTCGCTTTAACGAAATCGTCTCCCTCGCCGGCTGCGAACGCTTTCAAATGCGGAACATTGTTACCGCCTGCTGTCAGACCCTTGCGTACTTGATCAAAAAGGTCTTCAACAACTTCGTTAAAATCAATATTTTTATCATTCTTCTCTTCAAAGAACACACGGCGATTATACCAGCTCAACAAATTTTCGGCAGCGATAAACGCTTCCGAGCCGTAACCGATTTCACGATGTACGGCCGCTGCTTTGTGGTTCATCAGGTAATCAACAACCTCATCAACCCCTTCACCCGTAAGAGCAGACATCATAAAGACCGGCGTATCCGGAAATGTTGCCTTAATAAACTCCACGCGCTTTTCCTTTTCCTTCGCACTGATCAAATCCACTTTATTCAGCACAATTATATCGGCCTCAGCCATTTGCGCTTCAAGCAGGAAACGCATCTCCGCAGGCAGATTTATTTGCTCTGCTTCCGGCATCAGCATACGCAGACGTTCCGGATCAACAATACAAGTAAAGGGCATCAAGTCAAATTCTCCGGGTCTTCTTTCTGCAAGCTGTACATAAACGTGTTCAAGCGCCCCGATACCGCAACCCGGAATATCGGACATAATAACCGTTGCACCTCGATCGACTAACTGATTGAGCTTATCAACCAGATTTTCATGTTGATAACAAATGCAATCACCTGCAATCTGCGTAGTCAGTATATCGGTCGTTGCCGTAAAGCTGGCATCAACAATATTGTCCGCACCAAGGTCATTGACCAGAATAGCCGCTTTGCCATAGTGTCTGTCAATGATCTTCCCGAATGCAATCATGGAAGTCGTTTTCCCCGATCCCAAAAATCCGCTTGTTACCATATACTTGGCTTTTGCTTGTGACATCTCAATTCCTCCTTTTGATCAGTTGATTTTTTGTTTTATCCTCTGTTGTCTTTTTTCAAGTTACCATATAGTGATTTTCTCATATCTGATATCTTCTTAAGCTATCGGTATAGGGTTTTGCCCGTATCTGAGCTCAAGTTATAACTACAAAACGGAATGAGTTTTCCTTTCGGAGAAACTACGTGAATATAACAACGGCGAAGCCTGTTTAAATCTATCGTATATGCATCCTGAAAAGCCATACCGGAAATCGCCAGGGTTGTATTTTGCCGCTCCATCAAAAATTCATCCAAGTATGAGATATCGATCGAGCTTGTTTTTTCTGACGGGGCGATCTCCTCAGGAGCCGTCCATTTATTGGCCACGGCTCTTCTGGCCTGATCACTCGATATACCGCAACTGCAATCTTCGCCACTACTCAGAAGTGTCCAGTTCCCATCTTTCACCACATAGGTCGCATGAAATCCGCAGAGCGGATGTTCGGCATTGGAGGGCACAAAATCAGTCCTTTTCAGTTTTCTGTCTGTCTGATGTTCAATTCTTTCAAATAACTCGGGAAATGTGATTCGCGCATCTTCTCCGGCAGAATATCTGCCAAAAAGAGAAATTGGCTGGAAGTGAACTCCGCGCACAATGGGCATGTTGTCAGCTGCAAAGCGCAGAATATCGCCTAATTCATCGTCGTTTGCGCCCTTCATTACTGTCGGCACAAGGACGACCCCGATATGAGCTTCCCGGCAGCGTTGCACTACACGGAGCTTATCTTCTATGATACTGCGCCCTCGCAGCGCGAAGTTTGCTTTATCGGAAAAGCCGTCGAATTGCAAAAATACAGTGGAAAGTCCGGCTGCTTTAAGTTTTTCAATATATCCTGTCTCGTTGGCTATGCGCAGGCCATTCGTATTAAGCTGAAAAAATGAAAATCCCCTTTCTCTTCCCAAGCGGATAATTTCAGGGAGATCATCACGCATCGTAGGCTCTCCGCCGGAGAGCTGAATATTAAACGGACCGCCGTTTTCCATCAGCATCTTGTACCAACCGGCAATCGTTGTCAGATCGGGATCCTCAACAGTCTGTTCACCGCCGGAGGAAGCAAAGCAGATCGGACAGCCAAGATTACAGTGCTGCGTTACCTCAATTAATACACAACAAGTAGCCTGCAAGTGATTTTCGCAGATACCGCAGCTGTACGGGCAATTACTTTTGAAATCCGGTTCGTCGATAACACGCGTCTTCCATTTGAGGAAGTCAAGCGGATTGTCCCACACAGGAACACAAAAATCTCCATGTTCGGAACAGACCTTTTCCAGGAAGACACCGTCTGCGCCCGCCGTATAACGTGCTTCAATCCTCTCAAGGCATACAGGACAGACACTCTTCGTTTCAGACAAAAGAACGCGGTTGCCCTTTCCGACTTTGCGATTCGGTGTAATTCTCATCTACCGATACCTCTTTCAATTGGAGCAATATCAAACCGGTCATTACTTGGGAACATCTTAGCTTTGACATTTTTCTGAATGTACACAAGAAGATTTATCATCTGCATTTGCAGGAAAAACTCATCGTACATCTGGTTCCCTTTATCTGATAATCATAATGCAACAATTAAAGATATATGTAAAGTGAGCAAGCACTGCTCTGATAAAGAAGAAGCATGCGGTACCTCGGACCTCGCTCCTATCAGCTCTTATATATCGTTTTTTCGGAATTTCCAGATCGCAGTTGCAGCAGATAACAAAAGCCAAGACCCGAGAACAAGAAAGGCCGCTATCAAGCCTGTATATTCCAAGCTGCCCTTTTCCGCTGCGCCCGAAAGCGTATGAATAGCCGAGGCCGGCAAAGCAGGAATCGCGGTAAGAAAATAATCTTCTTTATCCTGTTGAGAATCAGTTTTTAATAAATATGAATTTCCACCATAGACTGGATTTTAACGATTCGCCTCATATGATCGGATCCCCGCTTCTGTATCCGGTCTCATGATCAAATGCTTGAATAACCAATTTCCAGGCAGAATGTCATTTCCATAGAAACGAATGTCTTTTACCCGCCGTTTTGGGCAAAGCTTGATTTCTGAAGCGATGGCTTCCGGAATATCCACAGGAATCGGAACCGCATCGGGAGCGTAAATTTTGCTCATACCATTCAGCCTGAACCCATGTCTCTTCATCATTGCACCCATTTTCCCCGGCATATATTCAAGGCTGCCTTTACTATTCACATACACAACCGGAACGCCAAAGGCATCTACATACATCAAACAGCGAGTATCATTTTCCTGACGCTCTTTTTCGGGTTTCTTCGGGTCTGCAGGTGATCCGTGCGGAAACAGGATCAGAGACAGTTTTTCGTTTTTCACATTTTTATAAAAATGTCTGCGTCTGGAATCAAAGCAAATGCCCACACCGACTTTTCCAAAAGGAGTCGTGATCACACTGCCGAAATCACCACGCTTGAAGACTGCAGATTCTCCTTCTGATTTGGAGACAATACCGCAAATCCCATCCGTACCGGCAATCATATAGCGGTTGAAGTAGTCTCCGTTTTCTTTATCTAAATAGCCGGCACAGATATATGTATTGTATTTCTGTGCCATCTGAATAGCCCATTCTGCCGTTTCCTGTCCTCGGTCATCTGCATATTTCCATATCTTCTGACTTGCCATATAACTGCAAATTGCTAATTCGGGAAGAACTACAAGTTCCGGAGATGGCAGCTGTACGATCAATTCTTCGATATATTTTTTCCTCTGAATAATGCCTTTGATGTCATTATTCAATTCCAAAGCAAAAATACGCATTTTACTGTCCTCTCCGAAAATTCTAATTAGCGTTCACCCATATATTGTGTAATCTCATCGGAAATCAATTTTCGTACTTCAGTGTGTGGATATTCTAAACAATCTAAAGGATTTAATAATGGAGTTTTTCTTTTTCCATTGAGTAACATTCTTCGCACATAGATTTATTACCTCAGTAAATTCTATTGTATCTATTAACCAATATTTTAACGCGAAAAACAAAGACAATCCACACGTTTTTTAACAATCACTATATTGCACGCGATGCGGGAAATGACGAAGGCATAGAAAAAGGGGCGCCTCGTTTGGAGGCAACCCCCATTATCAATTGACGATCTTAACACTTGACTTTGATCTAATCTTTTTGCTTCGATATTCTTTTCTTGCGCAGGATTAACAGTAACCCGCCGGCAGTTAAGAGCAGTAAGCTTGACCACAGATATGTGCCAAGGTTCTCGCCTGTTTTCGGCAAATCCTGATTCTGATCTGCCGTTGGAGTTGTTCCTGTCAGTTTAATTGTCTCTGTCGGCGTGGTTGCTCCTGTCGGCTTGGTCGTCTCTGTCGGCTTGGTCGTTCCTGTCGGCTTGGTTGTTTCTGTCGGTTTGGTTGTTTCAGTCGGTTTGGTTGTTTCAGTTGGTTTGGTTGTTTCAGTCGGCTTTTCCGGTGTAGCCGGATCGTAAGATATCTTAAAGGTGACATCCATTCTTAATGATCCAACTCTTGGATGATTTACATTATAATCATAGGTAATACCATCTATTTTTTCATAAGATCTGATGCTTAAGATTCCGGTAACAGGATCATAACTTGCACTTTCAGGAAGATTCATTCCGTCTGACTGTCTGATATCAGTGATGTTTGCTATGTTGATTCCCGGAATTTCAGAGAGATCAACCTTATAGATGTTGTCATGAAGTTTGGAGGGTAGAGTCTTAGAAGAAACTTGACCATTGATATTCACGTCGTAATTTACACTCTGACCTTCCCACCCGCTTAAATTCACATTCTTACTTAAGTCAAGAAAGGCAAGTTGATTGTCGTTGCAAAAGAAAGATCGCAGCATCACACAATTGCCTACATCAAGAGCAGTTAGTTGGTTGCCACTACAGCTCAAAAATTCTAACTTAGTATTCTTGCTCACATCAAGAGAAGTGAGTTGGTTGCCACCGCAGCTCAAAGTTTTTAATGGTGCATTATTACTCATATCAAGGAAAGTCAGTTGGTTTAAATTACAGTGCAACTCTTTCAACTGAGTGCTCTTGCTCAGATCAAGTAATTTGAGTTGATTGGTGTCACATCTCAGTATTTCCAACACATCATTGTTGGTTAGATTAAGGGAAGTGAGGTTGTTTACATTGCAAAACAAACTGATTAATTTAGTATTCTGACTCAGATCAAGAGAAGTGAGTTGGTTGTTATTGCACACCAAGTCAGCTAACTCGGTATTTC
>DUPV01000009.1 GCA_012838135.1 Clostridiaceae bacterium
AGAAAATGGCTTCAAAGAAGACCAAGAACAGAATTGATTTGATTGACCGAAATCTGGCCAATCTTTTTTCAAAATTGCAAGAAATTGATGACTTATCTGAGGGTGAGAAAGAATTGATTCTCGCCGGGATCATTTACATAAAATACGGTAATGAAATGACCGCCTTATTTGGCGGCAATGATGAACGATATTTCGGATTTAACGGTGCGCATGCCATTCATTGGACAGTTATGTCCAACATGTTAGGTACCGATTGTACCAGATTTAATTTTTACGGAACTTCCGGAAAATACAGCGGTGCGGAAGATGATGGCAATTACCGTTTCAAAAAAGGCTTTGGTGGTCGAGTTGTGGAACAACCCGGCAACTTTGTATTGGTTGTTAACTCTTTCATGAATTTTTTATATAATGTTGCAAGAAAATTTAAATAAATTTTGCTAAAAAATTTAAATTCAACTCAAACTCCGGAATTAATTGTTCCAATTTACCGCCAAATTTTTTCTTGTATTGATAAATATTGTAGCCTTTCGATTCAGGATCATTAATTCCATAAGTTCCGTAGAAATTAAATCGATAGATTCCTTCGGCAAAAGCTGATTCCATAAGTTTGTAATAAATAACAGAAGTAGGACTGAAGCGTTCAAATTCTTCGTATTGTGCCATCTCCAATACAGTGATTTCATTGGAATTTTTTAAAGCTAAACATCCGCCGATATCAATGATGCCTGTTGTTGCGGGAATATCTTCAATGTCTTTTAATCTGTTGTTGATACCGTCCAATATTTCCTGTTCTGCTCCCAGCTTGTTTTTCATTTTTCTGGATAATGGGGCCTGATTGTTAAGTGCTTTAATATTTTCCTGAATTTCTCTTTTCTTATTTTCTTTCTCTTCACGATATTTTTTAATATCAAGTGTGGCTATTAAAAATAAAACTTCATCAATAGGCGAAAAACCTTGAAAAACACTTTGATAATATGCCAAGTTGCGAGCAGAAGTATCATTTTTTTCAGCAGAAGCACATTCAATTTTATAGTAACGTTCCAGTTCATCATATGTAACAGGTGAGATTTCAATATCATATTGAAGTGCTTTTTTTATTAAACGTTGCAAATTTGGCTGAAATGATTTAACAATGTCATCGAAAGCATCAAATTCTGACAGGTCTTTTACATACATCAGATTAACAAGTCTGGTGTAATCGACGATTGGCTTCAATTGAGCAAAACCGAATTCCCTAAATATGTTCTCGATCTGAGAATTGTCAATTTTAACAGGAGTTTCTTCATCGTATGAAAATCCAAGTATGTAGGGATTGATTCTTATTTTAGCTATTCTCTTTCCTCGACAAAATTTAACAAATTGCTCTATAAAAGAAGATAGAATCTCACGATTTAAATAATCAATTAAAAAACCGTAATTCACATTCATTGTTCTGATAAATCTTCGATTTAAAGAAACAAAACACAAGGTAGCAGCGACGAGATTTTCATTTGCATCGAACAAACCCAATGCATAATTTTCGATATTTCTTATTGACTGTGATTCAGCCATACCACGACTTTGGAAAAAATTATATAACGGATGTCTGATTGCAAATTCTTGGAATTCTTCCAGACTTATTTCTTTTAAGTACATTAATGCTCACCGTAACCTTTAAGCAGATATTCTACAATGCTCACTATAATCTTTTTAAGAATATAATTTATTGCAGATATTTTATAGTAATGATTATAGCAGATAGCAAAAAAACCTGCTTATCGGCAGATCGGTTGTTTCATGTCAAGAATAAATCTGATACAATAAATCGGCATTTAATTGCAACTCGAATTTGAATATTTGAATAAAAATAATTAGCTGCAAATTGTAAAGATATTTTAAAACCAATTTCCAAATTAACTTATAATTCAAAAATACGCCATTTATCGCAAAAACATTCTTGACATGAAAAAATAATAAATATAGAATAATATAGCTTGCCGGAAGAAGGCTTTTTTTAATTACGCAAAAATACTTTTGATTAGTTATGATTAGAAAAAGAAAAAAGGGCAATGGCACTCAGGATAATCGGAGGTGAATGGAATGGCCACTACAGGTCCAAGAGCTAAAATTACACTTGCTTGTTCGGAATGCAAACAACGCAACTATGATACAAAAAAGAACAAACAGCATACGCCTGAAAAATTAGAAATGAAGAAATTCTGTCCGTTTTGCAGAAAACATACACTTCATGTTGAAACGAAATAAAAAACAATTTGATTATCTTTGAATCAGGAAGGGTATTTTATGGCTTTACATAAGGGCAAAAAAAAGCAGGATAAAAAAGATAAAAAACCGAGTTTAGGCAAACGTCTTAAAAACTTTTTTTCAGATATTAAAGCAGAATTGAAACGTGTTACGTGGCCTGATCGTAAGCGTCTGAAAGCGAATACCGGAACGGTAATTGCGATTATTTTATTGGCTACAATAACAATCTTTGTTTTTGACACAGTTATTTCTTCTGTCCTAAGCGGCACCGGTTTCTATTCATATGAACCAAAAAGTGAAATCACGGAAACTGTTGACGAAACAGCTGAGGATGCAGATATAGTTATTGACCCGGAAACTGATGAAGCTGATCCGAAACCGGTAACTGATGCAGAAGATAATGCAGATCCGACTGAATGAGTGGTGATAAGATGAGTTCCAATCAAGAGCAAGAAGCTCGCTGGTATGTCATACATACTTATTCCGGTTATGAGAAAAAAGTTAAAATGACCTTGGAAATGATCGTTGAAAATCGCGAATTGCAAGGTTTCATTCAAGAGATTTCAATTCCTACGGAACAAGTTGTTGAAATAAAAGACGGAAAGAAAAAGACTTCTGAAAAGAAGCTTTATCCGGGTTATGTTTTGATTAAAATGATCTTAACAGATGATATCTGGTATATCGTAAGAAATACCAGAGGTGTAACCGGGTTTGTCGGACCTTCAAGTACCAAGCCGGTTCCATTAACTGAAGAAGAATTGATGATTATGGGTTTGGAATCAGACTGGGAGCCGATAATCGATTATGGCGAAGGCGATTCAGTCAAGATTATTCATGGTCCGTTAGACGGATTCGTCGGTACTGTACAGGAAATCAATACAGACAAGAAAAAAGTTACGGTTTTGGTGTCAATGTTCGGTCGTGAAACTCCGGTGGAATTAGATTTAACTCAGATTTTAAGAATTTAGATTTTGCATAAAAAATCAAACAAGGATTAAACTGAGAGTTTTAAACAGAACTTAACCAAAGAATTTAAATTAAAAAGTTTGAAACAAAGAAATAAAATAAAAACTTAAACTAAGAGTTTTAAACAGAAAAATTTTAAACTAAGAATTTAGATTAAAATTAAATCTGATTAAATAAAAAAATAAACATCCAAAAAATGGGAGGTGGCAAAAATGGCTAAAAAAGTTGAAGCAGTTGTAAAATTGCAAATTCCGGCAGGACAAGCAACGCCAGCACCACCGGTAGGACCAGCGCTTGGACAACACGGATTGAATATTGCTCAATTCGTTAAAGAATTTAATGAAA
>DUPV01000010.1 GCA_012838135.1 Clostridiaceae bacterium
TAGCATTAATTGCGGGTAAGAATGCACCTAAGGGCAGGAGCATGGGACATGCCGGAGCGATCGTAGAGGCGGATGGTACGGGTAGTGCTGAAAACAAAGAAAAGGCATTACGTGCAGCAGGTGTTCTGATTGCAGAAAGTACCGAACATATAGTTGAAATTGTTAAAGATCTTAAAGATCAAGGTAAAATTAGATAAAGTAAAAGATAAATAAATTCTCGTATTGTGAAAACTGTGTTTAATACGGTTGATTGTATGAGAGATGTACTTTGCCAAAACAGATTTCCTGACAGAGACATTGGTCGCAGATTGTTTTCGTTCAATAAACTGTTAACAAGTGCGATAACATTAATCTAGGAGGAATAAACAGCTGTGGCCAGAGATCTGCATTGTTCTTTCTCGGAAAAATACATGTAATTAAAAAAACATCGTAACCGAAGGCTTTTCAGATCTCTTTTTAATTTTTAAATTAACGGAACAAGCAATAACCTGAGGAGGAATTATGAATTTTTATAATCAAATTAAAACAAATTCGGATTATATTTACGAAAAATCTTATACGGAGAAAAACAGTAAATTCTATGCTCTTGTGAAGAGAAACAATCAAAAAATTCTTGCTACCACGGATGATGATTTTGGCAATGAAATTGAAGATATCCATTATGTGCCTATCAACAGAAATACAATGTCAATTTTCAAGGAGAAATTTCCTGAATTTTATCCCATAACAATACCTGAAGACAAGCAATCTTTCGGTATAGGCGACAGATTGGGGAACGCAACTGCTGCACACTTAGATGTCATTAAGCATTACAATGTTTTTCCTGTTTTGGCTCAACAGTCAATGAGAGAACTTATCTTAACTGATCGAACATATGAAGATGTTATTAACTCAGCAGCTTTGTCTTGTTTTGAAGTCGGTTATTCTGACGGTTACGCTGCGGATGGAGATCATTTAAAGGAACTGCCTGATATTTTGGACGCACTTAGAATAGGTTGTACGATGATAACAATCGATTGTTCTGATAAAATTGGCGATTTGGATGTTTATGAGGATAAAGAAGGCATAGGTTTTTGGGATAATTTATCTGATTCTGAGCAAGAATCTATGCTGTCTATTAAGAATGAATTTGAAGTTGTCATGAGCAAAAAGGTTTCCAAGGAAGAATTTCTAAAAGAAATCTGGATTTATTACGATTCCATTAAATATATTAATCACATTTATATTGAAACTTCAAAAGCGGGATACAAGGATATAAATTTTGAAATTTCCATAGATGAAAATAAAAGTACGACAACACTCTTCGGACATTGGTTTATAGCAGATATGCTATCCGGATATCAATTTCCCGTATTTAGTATTGCTCCTCGTTTTGTAGGTGAATTTCAAAAGGGTATAGATTATATCGGATCCATAGAAGAATTTAAAGAGAATGTAAAAGAGCACTATAAAATTTCCAATCATTTTGGCCACAGACTCAGCTTTCATTCCGGTTCCGACAAATTCTCTGTATTTAATTCAATAGGTGAGATTGTTAAACAGCCTTATCACATTAAAATAGCAGGGACGAATTGGTTAGAAGCTGTTCGTGTCATTTCTGTAAAAAATAAGGACTTATTTAGAAAAATTTATGAGATATCGTATGAAAATCTCGACAAAGCAAAAAAATTATATGATATTAAAACAACTTTGCAAGATGTTAAGAATATCAATGACATAGATGAATCAGAATACGCTTCTTTACTTGATAAAGATGCATATAGACAACTATTACATGTTTGCTACGGGTATATATTAGAAGTCGCTGAGTTAAAAGAAGATATAATGAATTTACTCAGTGAAGAAGAGGATTTTTATTACAGTAAACTGGGGTCACATTTTGAAAAGCATCTGACTGAATTACAGGCTCCAAAAAAATGATGTAACCGGAAATACTTTTATCATGTAGAAATGAGGGAATTATGTCAGATATAGGTTTGATCGGTTTGGCCGTAATGGGTGAAAACTTAGTAATGAACATGGAAGATAAAGGCTTTACAGTTTCTGTGTTCAATCGTACAACAGAAAAAGTAGATAATTTTGTAAATGGCCGGGCTAAAGGCAAGAATATTAAAGGTGCTTACTCTTTAGAAGAGCTGGTTGCTCAGTTAAAAACACCAAGAAAAGTAATGCTTATGGTTAAAGCAGGTAAACCGGTTGATGATTTAATTGAACAATTAATTCCCCTGCTTGATAAAGGCGATGTGATTATTGATGGGGGTAATTCGCATTTTCCCGATACTGAAAGACGAGTAAAGTATGTAGAAGATCAAGGACTTCTTTATGTAGGAACAGGTGTTTCCGGAGGAGAAGAAGGAGCCCTTAGAGGTCCTTCCATGATGCCGGGCGGTTCTCCGGAAGCATGGTCAATAGTTAAGCCTGTTTTTCAGGCTATTAGTGCTAAAGTTGATGATGGTTCTCCTTGTTGTGAATGGGTTGGCAACGGTGGAGCCGGTCATTTTGTTAAGATGGTCCACAACGGCATAGAATACGGGGATATGCAATTGATTTGCGAAGTATACCAATTTATGCGTGATTACATAGGTATGAGCAATGAGGACATGCAAAGTTCTTTTGCAAAATGGAACGAAGGCAAATTGGACAGCTATTTAATAGAGATTACTGCTGATATCCTTGGTTACCGTGATGAAAACGATGAATTTGTATTAGATAAAATTCTTGATGCTGCCGGACAAAAAGGGACGGGCAAATGGACAGGAATAAGTGCTTTAGAAGAAGGTATACCTTTGACTTTAATAGTTGAAGCTGTCTTTTCGCGTTGTTTAAGTTCACTTAAAAAAGAAAGAATTGAAGCATCCAAAATTCTTGAGGGTCCAAGGATCAAGTTTGAAGGTAAAAAGCCGGAAATCTTGGCAGATTTGCACGATGCACTTTATGCTTCAAAAATTGTTTCATATGCTCAGGGATATACCCTTATGAAAACTGCATCAGAAACATATAATTGGGATTTACAATATGGAGACATTGCGTTAATGTGGCGTGGCGGTTGTATCATAAGAAGCGCTTTCTTGGGAAAAATAAAAGAAGCATTTGATGCACAACCGGATTTAGAGAATTTATTGCTGGATGACTATTTTAAAAATGAGATTGATCAAGCTCAATCCGGATGGCGCAGAATTGTATCTGAAGCTGCCAGAATAGGTTTACCGGCTCCGGCGATTTCTTCTGCACTTTCCTATTACGACGGTTATCGATGTGAAAATTTACCAGCAAATTTATTGCAAGCACAAAGAGATTATTTTGGAGCTCATACATATGAAAGAACAGATCGTTCTCGTGGTGAATTTTTCCACACGAACTGGACCGGTGAAGGAGGAGATACATCGGCCTCAAACTACGATGTCTAACAACTTAGCATATTTAATTTCAGCTTAACTTGCAATTCAAGAAACCTCGCTTACGGTCGGCTTAGATTGTGTTTTTCAGCATTATATGTTAAAATTCTATACATTCTGTGAATCAGACAAACATAGTCAATCTGTTTAAATAATATGCAAAATGCAAATCGCATCACACCACATAACATTGATAATAAGCTCTTGTTTATCCGAGGGAGATGATCATGAATAAGTTGAGAAATAGATTAAATGAAGGTCACTTTACAATAGCTACCAGATCAAACAATGTTTCAGCCGAATTGATTGAAGTTTTAGCCGGTACAGGAGTATTTGATTATATTGAATTCACAGCGGAATACACCCCATTCACTCAACCTGACTTGACTAATCTGGCACGGGCGGCAGAATTACATGATACATCAATGATTATAAAAGTTGATTTTCAAAATCGTTTTTATGTCTCGCAAAAAGCTGTAGTCTCGGGTTTCAGCGGAGTTCTTTTTGCAGATCACAGAACAGCTGAAGAAGTTGAAGAATCCATATATATGTTGAAAGCGGAATACAACAATAAAGGAGGGCTGGGCATGCCCTCAACCAGGTTTATTAGCGGTTATCCATTAATGAGCCAAAAAGACTTCATTCAATATTGTGAGGACACAGTTAAAATTTTCATGATAGAGAAACAAGATGCTGTTGAGAACATAGAAGAAATTTGCAAAGTAGACGGAATAGACATGATTCAATTTGGAGCTAAAGATTTTTCCGTAAGTAAGGGTTGGAATTTTTCCGAGCATGTAGAAGAAGTCAGAGAAGCTGAGAAGTATTGTATAGAAATTGCACTAAAGAATAATGTCAGGCCCAGAGCTGAAGTAAATTCAATTGATGAGTTAGAGGTTTATATTAATTTAGGTGTCAAAGATTTTTGTATTGGTGATGACTTTCGCATATTAAGAAAATATGCAAACGAAGTGTGTGGTAAAGCAAGATCGTTAATTTCTGACAGGTTTAGTTAATTAAGGATCAGGCCAGAATCTTTATATAGGGGATGACCGGGGGAAAGGCCGGATTCTGATTATTTTCGATTAGAAACGGTAAATATATAAAAATAAAATTGTAAATGAAAGGTGTATTAAAATGGATAAGAATAATGATTTTCTAAAATGGATGACAACCAATACACAAACAAAGTATTGGCATGACAGCGCTAATTTATCAGAATTAGCGATTGGTGTAAGTAATGGTGCTACCGGTACCACAACCAATCCTTTTTTGATAGGTCAAACAATTGAGAATAGAGATGTTTGGGCGGAACGTTTAAGCAAACTTGATAAGAATTTGTCCGGCGATGCTAAAGTTGAGGCAATCATGAAAGAGGTACTCCTTGAGATCGCAAGCAGATTGCCTGAACCGGGTGATGATAAAATAGTTCGTGGTGTGTGTGCTCAAACTAATCCCAGTCATCCGGGGGAAGCCGGTTTTATGTTGGAGCAAGCTGAAAGATATGTCAAATGGAGTCCGCAGGTTACAATTAAATTACCTGCTACAAAAGCAGGCATAGAAATTGCTGAAGTTTGTGTTTCAAAGGGATACAATGTTGCTGTAACTGTTAGTTTCACTGTTCCTCAAGTTTTGGCCATCGGCAAGGCTTTACAAAATGGATTTGAAAAAGCTAAACAAAATGGGATTGAACCCGGTCTAGGTATTGCAGTATTGATGGTAGGTCGTTTAGATGACTATTTACGGGATGTAATGTACGATACAACCAATGATGCGACTGAAGAAGATATTATTTGGGCAGGTACTGCGTGTATTAAACGTGCGTATGAAGTATTTATGGAAAATGGTTATGATGCTTATCTTATGCCTGCAGGTAACAGAGGTGCATATCATATTACAGAAATTGCCGGTGCCAGAATGATTTGCTCAATTTCGCCTTCAACATATAAAGATCTGGGTGCTATTGATAAGTCGGAATTCATCGAAAAAATAAATAATCCTGTTGATAAATCTATAATTAAACGTTTGGAAACCATGCCTGAGTTTGTTAAAGCTTATGAGCCGGATGGTCTGGATATAGAGGAATTTATGGGATATGGTGCGACAAACAGAACTTTGACACAGTTTGTAGAAGTTGGTTGGAAAAAGATCCAAAATTATCAACTATAAAAATACGACTTATACATATTTTGTTAAACTGATTTGAAGTTGTTTTGATTTACAATACCGTAGACTTTTAAAGATGAGTGCGGTGATAAAAGGTCAAGATGAAGACCATATCTGACTTACATTAAAAACGGTAGCTCAGGAGGCAACGAGGCAATAAAAGACTCTCCTCAACAGCCTCCTTATACCATAAAAAGAGTTAATTACATCAATCCCAAGTAGAGTAGAGGAATCTTTTTCTGCTTCAAAACTATAATACGAGGAAGGAGTATTTATGAAAATTGGGTTTATAGGTTTAGGAATCATGGGAAAACCAATGGTAAAAAATCTTTTAAAAGCAGGTCATGAACTGATTGTTTATGATATTGCAGAAGAGAATATGAAGGACGTAGTTGAAGCCGGTGCTGTTGCTGCTAAAAACAATAAAGATGTTGCGGAACAGTCTGAAGTTGTAATAACAATGGTTCCCAATTCACCACATGTTAAAGAGGCTATTCTCGGAGAGAATGGTGTTTTAGAAGGAGCCAAAGAAGGTTTAATTATTATTGATATGTCCTCAATTGCCCCATTGGCTTCGCAAGAAGTGGAAGCGGCTTGTGCTAAACAAGGCGTAAAAATGATTGATGCACCTGTGTCAGGTGGAGAACCTGGAGCTATAAATGGAACTCTTTCAATTATGGTTGGTGGAGATAAAGATGTTTTTGAACAAGTCAAAGAAGATGTCCTTTTGAAAATGGGTGGTTCAGCCGTACATTGCGGTGATATCGGAGCCGGAAACACCACAAAACTGGCAAATCAAATTATTGTGGCAGTTAATATTGCAGCAGTTGCCGAGGCATTTACTTTGGCTAAGAAAGCCGGTGTAGATCCGGAATTGGTTTTCCAGGCAATTCGTGGTGGTCTTGCCGGTAGCCAAGTTATGGAAGATAAAGCACCTATGATGCTAAAAGGTAATTTTGCACCCGGTTTTAGAATCGATCTGCATATTAAAGATCTGAATAATGCTATTGAAACCGGTCATGGTTTCGGTTCTGCATTACCTTTAACAGCTCAGCTTATGGAAATGATGCAAACTCTACGTGCTGATGGATTTGGTCAAGAAGACCATAGTTCTTTGGCAAGAATTTACGAAAAAATAACGGGTACATCTATTGCTGATTAATAACAATTTTATTTTAATAAAATTAACAGAGTGAGGGATACAGTAGAATGCTCACTGTTTGTAATCTTGCAATACTGTATACTACTAACTGATGAAAGGATTATTATTGTGAGTAAGAAAATAGTAGTTTTAGATGGCTATACAGAAAACCCGGGCGATTTGTCTTGGGATGCTTTAGGTACATTAGGTGATCTTACTGTTTATGATCGTACGCCGAATGATCTGATTCAAGAAAGAATTGGAGATGCAGCTTATGTTTATACTAATAAGACACCCATGACCAGAGAAATTATAGAAAACGCACCTAATTTAGAATTCATAGGTATTTTAGCTACCGGCTATAACATAGTAGATGTGGAAGCTGCTAAAGAAAAGAATATACCTGTTTGCAATGTTCCAACTTATGGAACTACTGCGGTTGCTCAATACGTTTTTGCTCTTCTTTTAGAAGTGTGTCATCATGTCAGTCACCATTCTGAGGCAGTAAAAGAGGGACGCTGGACAGAAAATGCTGATTTTTGTTTTTGGGACTATCCATTAATTGAATTGCTTGGCAAAACTATAGGAATAGTTGGTTTTGGCCGTATTGGACAAGCTGCAGGTGCCATTGCCAAAGCTTTCGGTCTGGATGTATTAGCCTATGACGAATACCCCAACGATGAAGGTAGGGCTATAGGTGAATATGTCGAATTAGATGAATTGCTTGCAAAATCAGATATTATTTCCCTGCACGTTCCTTTATTCCCTTCTACAGAGCATATTGTGAGAAAAGAAAACATTGCCAAAATGAAAGATGGTGTGATAATTATTAACACTTCGCGAGGTCCTTTGGTTGATGAGGAAGATATGGTTGAAGCTTTAGAATCCGGTAAAGTGTATTATTATGCAACAGATGTTGCAAGTGTTGAACCGATTAAAGCCGATAATCCATTGCTAAAAGCTAAGAACTGTATTATTACTCCGCATATTGCCTGGGCTCCAAAAGAATCAAGACAACGATTGATGGATGTCGCTGTTGATAACTTACGTCAATTCCAAGCCGGAAATATAGTTAATGCAGTTAATATGTAGATAAAATTTTATATTTTATATTTGTTTTTATAAAGAAGAAAGGAAGTACAAGATGAAAGATCCTATTCAAAAATATTTTGACGTGGGAACAGTCCACTTTATGAGTTACCCAACAGCCAAATATGATTATGTTGAAACATTAAAGAAAATTCTGGAAGATGAATTTTTCACAGCTGTTGAAATTAAACACATAGAGGATGATGAGACAAGAGCTATTGTCAAAAAAATGTTGGATGAGTCAGGAATTAGGGTTTGCTACGGGGCACAACCGAGTCTCTTAGGACCGGGCTTAAATCCAAATCACTTAGATGAAACCGAGAGAGAAAAGGCTGAAAAGGTTTTAATGGATGCCATTGATGAGGCAGAGTATTTAGGTGCGAAAGGAATGGCATTTCTTTCCGGAAAATATGAAAAAGGTAAAGAGGATGAAGCCTATCAGCAGCTTTTGAAAACAACAAGGAATCTTTGCGATTATGCTAAAACAAAAAACATGATGGTTGAGATTGAAGTGTTTGATTTTGACATTGATAAAGCATCATTAATCGGTCCGGCTCCATATGCTCAAAAATTTGCAGCTGATATGAGAACTACCCATAATAATTTTGGTTATATCGTTGACTTGTCACACTTTCCGCTAACATATGAAACAAGTGAATTTGTTTTCAGAACTCTGAGACCTTATATTACACACTTACATGTGGGCAATGCTGTAGTTGAAGAAGGAAAGCTGGCATATGGTGATTTACACCCACGCTTTGGATTCCCTTATAGTGCAGTTACAGTTGAAGACTTACTGGATTTCTTCAGAGTATGTAAGGCTGAAGGATTCTTTAAAGCCAACGATCCATATGTTTTGTCTTTTGAAGTACAACCGTTTGGTGATGAAGATGCTGATTTGATTCTGGCTAATTCAAAACGTGCTATTAACAGAGCTTGGGCTTTATTAGAAGATTTTTAAAGAAAATGTACATAGGATAGACTAAATAATCCCGGGGCGATTAAATATATCTCCCCGGGTATTTAAATTGTAAAATGCTTTTGATAACTATATTTAGCAGATAAGATATAGGGTATAGAAATCTTATTATAGAGTATAAAAAAGTCTCAAGACTGGCTGGAGAGAAATTTGCAATGGAAGAAATCGTAATCAATAATATCAAGATTGAATGGGCTGCTGCTTTGGCAGAATTCTTTGAACAGACAAACTTAAAAATAAATTCTTTGGTGGTTGTCGGCTGTTCAACCAGCGAAGTTCGCGGCTCAAGAATTGGCTCAAACTCCAGTCAGGACATAGGCAATTTACTCTTCTCATTATTAATTGAGGCCGCACAAAAAAACAAAGTGAATTTAGCAATTCAATGTTGTGAACATTTGAATCGTGCTTTAATTATTGAACGTAATGTTGCAGAAAAATTGATGTACCCGGAAGTCAATGCAAAACCCGCCTTACATGCCGGTGGAGCTTTTGCTGTTGCAGCTTTTCAGAATATGACGGATCCGATTTTGGTAGAGAATGTTCAAGCCGATGCCGGCATCGATATCGGTGATACATTTATCGGTATGCATCTTAAACCGGTTGCAGTACCCTTGAGATTAGAAGTTAAACAAATCGGAGAAGCGCATTTAACTTCTGCCAGAACCAGACCGAAACTAATTGGTGGTGCAAGAGCTGAATATCGTAAGGATATATAATTTTCTGTAAATTAAATGCTTAAATAACCAAAGCTTTAAGCCTTGGTTAAGGTATAAACTATATCATTGAACTTAGAGAATAATACCTCTGACATTGTAATTCTTCTAATGCATATCAAATTTTTAACAGACAACACATTTAATATATTCAGTATGCAGTAAAAACTAAGAAAATATTGATCTAAAAAAGAACCTGTTTCTCAAAGTCCACAGGTTCTTATAAATTTGATTTTCTGATTGCTTTTCATGATTCAGCTTAAGCATTGTCCAGACGTTCAATTAAAGCATCAAGTTGATCATAGAGTTCTTGTGGCATTTTCCCGCCGCGGGCATCGTAATCTTCATAATGAGCACGGATTGATTCAGTTTCAGCTTTCCAACCGTCAACGTCAACACTTAAGATTTCTTCCATATCCTCGTGTGTAACATCGAGACCATCTAGATACAAATCGTCTTCTGACGGCATATAGCCGATTGCGGTTTCTTGTGCATCAACTTTACCTGCACAACGTTCAACAATCCATTTCAGGACACGGCTATTCTCACCGAAACCCGGCCAGAGCCATCTGCCGTCATCGGATTTACGGAACCAGTTAACATAGAAAATTTTCGGTAATTTATCAGCTTCACCCGCTTTACCTATTTCAAACCAATGTTTCAAATAATTGCCGACATTGTAGCCGATGAACGGTAACATAGCGAACGGGTCACGACGAACTTGACCGATTTTATCGGAAATAACAGCTGCCGTAATTTCTGAACCCATGATTGAACCTAAAAAAACACCATGATTCCAGTCAAAGCTTTGATGAACTAAAGGTATGACAGAAGCTCGACGTCCGCCGATTAACATTGCATCAATCGGCACGCCTGCCGGATCTTCCCAGTTAGGCGCAATGCTCGGGCATTGACCGGCCGGAGTTGTAAAACGTGAATTAGGATGAGCTGCAGGTTTTCCTGAACCGGGTGTCCAGTCATTACCCTGCCAGTCAATTAAGTGATCCGGTGTTTCACCGTCAATACCTTCCCACCAAACATCTCCGTCATCAGTTAAAGCAACATTTGTGAAGATTGTATTTGATTTTATTGTGTCCATGGCATTCGGATTTGAAGAATATGATGTGCCGGGAGCAACACCGAAGAAACCGGCTTCCGGATTAATTGCATAGAGGCGACCGTCTTCACCGAATTTCAGCCAGGCAATGTCGTCACCGATTGTTTCAACTTTCCAACCGGGAATAGTCGGAACCAACATAGCAAGATTTGTTTTTCCACATGCTGAAGGAAATGCACCGGTCACGTATCTGACATCACCTTCGGGGCTGGTCAATTTCAAAATCAGCATATGTTCTGCCATCCAGCCTTCATCTTTAGCCTGAGCTGATGCAATACGCAAAGCAAAACATTTTTTGCCTAAGAGAGCGTTTCCACCATAGCCTGAACCGTAGGACCAGATCAATCTTTCTTCTGGGAAATGGCTGATATATTTTTCTTCCATCGGTGCACACGGCCACATTACATCTTCCTCACCCTCTTCCAGAGGGGCACCGACTGAATGTAAGCATTTAACGTATTCGCCATCTGTACCTAAAAGATCCAAGACTTCATTGCCGACGCGAGTCATAATTATCATATTAACTACAACGTAAGGACTGTCAGTAATTTCAACCCCGATTTTTGCAATCGGCGAACCGATCGGACCCATTGAGAAAGGAATAACATACA
>DUPV01000011.1 GCA_012838135.1 Clostridiaceae bacterium
ATCAACAAATATCCCAGAAAAATATTGGGAGGATGCAGTGCCGAAAGTTTTCATCAGGCTGCAGCCTGATGAAAACAAATAACATTGTACAGAATTGAATTTCAGTTTAAGTTGCAATTAACGAACTGATTTTTGGACCACTTTTCAGTTGACAAATACATTCATTTGCAATCTCATGCATGGTTACCTTTACCCATGTACATAATTTCATTATCCGTTACAGGTATTGCATCTCGATTTCTTTTTGCAAATATTGCATCACATAGACAAAAGTATTTACCTTAATTAATTATATTCTAATCATAAATAAGCATGATGCGATCACCAGCATCGATTAGTAAACTTTTATGAATTTCTTTTGGTAACATAATTTGTCCTTTAGACATGACCTCAGTACTATCAACAAATACAGAACTTTTTAATCTCCACTCAAGTAGGTATTTCCAACTTATATTAGAGTGATAAATTAGTGTATAGCAACCGTGGTTCCACAAGAATATCTCTTTTTATTTTGTTTTACAATTCCATATCTTAAACAATATAGAATAATTAAGTACTCTCTTTCTCATTTTTCTAAACCTACAAAAATTCAGCGCAATTTTCCAGAAAACACATAGTCTAGCAATTTCATTTCTTAAATAATGTAGTTCTAAACAATAAATATGGTGGAAAGATTTTTACCAGATCCTTGTTAAGCAAAACACCACCGGGTCTACTCTACTCCGGCGGTGTTTTAGTAAATTGTATTGTTTATTATTAATTGGTCTCTACTGCTTTGATAATCTCTTCTTGCGAGCGGCATATAATAAACCGCCGGCAGATAAGAGAAGCACAATTAACCATTGATTAAGCCCACTGCTTTCTCCCGTTCTCGGTAGAGTTTCCGTTGCTTGGCTCGGTTGGGTTGATGGAGTTGCTTGGGCAGAAGTAGGAGTAACTTGTGCTTTTTCCTTGATTACAAGTACACCCTTTGCCCTTGCCTCACCCTGTGACCCACCTATTTTCGAAACAATTTCTACCGGATGTGAACCTGCAGATAAAGCTGCCAGGAATCTCGGCTTAAAGGTGACAATTATTGAACCCTCTTTCACTTCGTAATCTGCTTCATCTACAATCTCTCCATCCACTGTTACATATGAGAAATCAGCAAATTCGGCATTCGAGGTAAAGCTCGCAGGTTGATCGGAACCCTCTTCCCAAACAACTGTCGCTTGAAGCATTTCAGGCGCCGGGACATCATCAGCATCAGGCGCCGGGACATCATCTGCATCAGGTGCAGGAACATTATCTGCATCAGGTGCAGGCACATCAGCAGCATCAGGTGCAGGCACATCATCTGCATCAGGCGCCGGGACATCAGCAACATCAGGTGCTGGAGTATCAGGATCAAAACCAGCACTGGCACCAGCACCATAACCACCAGGATAATTAACAGTTCCAAAGTTATCTTCTCGGCCTACTGTTATGTCCATTGCCTGTACCGGCTGATGGACTTGCATCATTAAGGCCATGAGTAGTACCAATACAATATATATCGTTTTCTGTTTTCTTTGTTTGTTCATCTTAATCTCCTCCCGGAAAATCTTCCTATAACTCACAGTAAGCCTATTTAAAATTTAACTCCATTCTTGTATTGCCGGTTATACTGAAATTGATTTTCATTTTATCCTATAAATAATCAATAAAAATCGATAGCTGACTTAATAAATAAAACTATATCATATTATTATTAAACTAGCTAGAATAATGACGAAATATTTGCAATTTTACTAATCACAAATAATTATCATTTTTTCTTTCCGCTTAATAAATACGGGAATGTCTTTTTCTCTATAATTGGCTGATAAAAATATATTAATTAGTTGTAAATTGAAGTGAAATTTTTTTTTACTAATCACCAAAATGCTATGCAAAATTGAAAAAATGAAAAAATATTGAATTTAATATTAAAATAGAACTTTTTTGTTTAAAAGGTGATAACGTAACAGCTTTGGCCATGGTTTTTAACATCAGTTGCTAAGTTGTTAACATTAACAAAATTTCAAATTCTCAGTTCGGTAAATTTTAAGGAATATTGTTCATCGAGCATGATTGTATCAATCATCTGTCTGAAAGTAGTTGAGAGATCACTAGCGTAAAATTTATACGTCGCTTTTTGCTTAAGATCAGCTCTTAGATTTAAACTGACTAAAAGTTCTTCAATTTTTTCTGCTTGAGAAAATGCCGGATCGAGCAGGACAATTCCCGGGTAAATACTTTTGATCTTGTGCTTAATTAAAGGATAGTGCGTGCAACCTAAAATCAAATAATCAGGTTGATTTTCAGCAATGAAATCATCTAAATAATAGTGGATATGAGCATCCATTACCGGTGCATCTTGTAACCCTTCTTCAATTAAAGTAACAAATAAAGGGCATGCTTTAGAGACCACTTTGACTTTCGGGAATCTTTGTTGGATTGCTTTTTCATATGTTTTACTCTTGATAGTTACTTCCGTACCAATCACGGCCACTGTAGAATTATCTTCAACAAAATTCTGCAAACTAGCGACCATCGGATCGATTATGCCTAAAAAAGGAATATGCGGATAACTTTGCTTTAAAGTATCCAAACTGGCAGCACTTACCGTATTGCAAGCTATAGCAATAATTTTCACATCACGCGTCAAGAGAAATTTCGTAATTTGTTGCGAGAATTGATTAATTGTATCAATTGATTTTGAACCATACGGTGTACGCGCCGTATCGCCGAAATAAATGATATTTTCATTAGGCAACAAGGCCTTAATTCGTTTCAAAGACGTTAATCCGCCGAGACCTGAATCAAAAACTCCGATCGGTCTGTTATCAATATTCAAATCAAATTTCCTCACTGTTTTATTTAATCAAGTTTGTCTGACAAATAAGCGGTTGATCCATAGACAAGTATTCATTAGTCCTTTTGGATTTATTCATTAATTATTATTCATTTAAATTGTTATTTGTTTTATTACTTGATTTATTGTTTAATTTCATACTCAAGGCCAAACGCTGTGACTGAGAATCGTAAGACTCAACTTCTACTTTTACATTTTGCCCGACTGCAACAATTTTGAAAGGATCCTTCACGTAATGATCAGCCATCTTTGAAACATGAACCAAGCCGTCATGTTCTATACCAACATCGACAAAAGCACCGAAAGCCACAACATTGCGTACAACTCCGTCAAGTATCATTCCCGGTTTCAGATCGGATCCTTTGAGAATATCTGATTTCAAAATCGGTTGAGCTAAATCCTCCCTCGGATCACGGTTTGGCTTAAGTAAACTCGCTGTTATTTCTCTCAAGGTAAAAACATCTAAAGCAAAACGATCACATATTTCCGCTTCATCTTGCTTCGCCAATTTTTGTCCTAATTCTGAAGATACCGGTAATTTAAAATAATCAGCCATGTTTTGTGTTACTTCATATGATTCAGGATGAACTGCAGTTTGATCTAAAAATAACGCCGCATCGGAAATTCTTAAAAATCCTGCCGCTTGTTCAAAAGTTTTCGGTCCCAAAAATTTAACTTGTTTCAATTGTTCTCTTGAGGTAAAACCGGAGAGTTCCTTCCTGGTTGTAACAATTTCAGCTGCAATTCGCGGAGTCAAACCGGCAACATAAGACAAAACATGAGGTGATGCGGTATTCAAATCTACTCCAACTTGATTTACGCAGTCCTCAACTACATCAGCTAAAGACTTTTCCAGTTTTTTCTCATTCAGATCATGTTGATATTGTCCGACCCCGATTGCTTTCGGTTCAATCTTAACCAATTCAGCCAAAGGATCCTGCACACGTCTGGCAATTGATACGGCAGATCTAAGATTGACATCCATTTCGGGAAATTCTTCAGCTGCTACTGCAGATGCTGAATAAACAGATGCTCCGGCTTCCGAAACAATCAACCACTGCAATTTTAATTTATTTCGTTCGACAAATTCAGCAATCCATAATTCAGATTCTCTGGAAGCAGTACCGTTGCCTATCGCCACAAGGTCAACGTTATGTTCTGACAACATTGCCAGTAATTGTTGTTCTGCATACAAAGAATCTTGTTTTGATTCAAAAGGATAGATCGTATTTATATCTACTACTTCACCCCTTTTGTCAATCAAGGCTAATTTGCAACCATGTGTGTAGCCGGGATCCCAGCCAAGAATATTGCAATCTTTGATTGGCGGTTGCAACAATAAATTACGCAAATTTTTTGCAAACATTTCAATTGATTCATCTTCGGCAATTTCACTTTTCATCTTGAATAAATCATTGCGCAAAGAAGGAAACATTAAGCGTCTCCAACTATCCTCGCACATAGCAAATAATCTGGGATACAGTTGGGAATTTTCCGGGATATACCAACGGCTTAATAACGAAACAATTTGTGCATCGGGACATATAAAACTAACTTGAAGAAAGCCTTCCCGCTCACCTCTTTGAATTGCGAGCCAACGATGAGCTTCCATTGTTTCAATTTTTTCCTGATAATCATAATACATGCGATATACACTATCTGAATCCGTCTTTTGTTTGGTTTGGATAAGACCTTGCTTCAATAATAATTTGCGCAAACCTCGCCTGACATCAGGTTTATCAGATAAGTCTTCCGCCAAAATATCCAGCCCGCCTTGGATCACGGACTCAACCGATTTAAGCTCCGGGATATCTGCTTTAGCAAGAAACGCTTGAGCTTTCTCCAATAAGCCTTGCTCGGTTGCATTGGCTGACAGCATGTAATCAGCCAAAGGTTGTAAACCTTGTTCAATTGCTTTACTTGCTCTGGTTTGTCTCTTAATTTTGTATGGCCGGTAAAGATCTTCAACCGTAGCCAGAGTTGATGCAGATATAATTTTCGCTTCAAGTTCCGGTGTTAATTTTCCCCTCTCGGTTATTAAACGCAAAACTTCATTTTTTCTTTCCTTTAATTTAAGCAACCTCTGCCATTCAGTTTCGAATTTACGCAAAGTCTGGTCGTCCAAATTTCCTGTCTCCTGTTTACGATAACGAGCAATAAAAGGTACTGTATTACCATCTGACAAAAGATTTATAATCTGTTCGGCATTGAGCCGGGCTATCTTAAAAGTACTGCTTAATTGAGAAATGATCGCTTGCAAAATATTACCTCTAAAATATTATTTGAAATTTATTTAAGTTTTTGTTTTTTGTTTTAAATTCTCTCTTTAAAACTATTGATCTCCATCAAGTTGTTTTAAACATCAGCAATTGTTCTTATTTTGATTAAGTTCTTCATATTTGAAAGTTTTTGTTTCCGTATCACCATCTATTTCCAAAAAAACACGTGCTGTTTCCTTCAGTAAATTGACAGAGGCCACTTTTCCCTCTCCTAAAGGCGTTTGAACAATTTGTCCGACTTTTGGCATCCTTTTATATGCATCAACATAAGCATCATGTTCATATTGCAAACAACATAATAATCTACCGCAAGCACCCGAAATTTTTGCAGGATTCATTGCCAGATTTTGTTGTTTTGCCATTTTTATTGAAACCGGATAGAAATCTTGTAAGAATGAGCAACAACATAATTCTTGACCACAAACACCCAATCCGCCGATCATACGAGCTTCATCTCGCACACCGATTTGACGCAGTTCAATTCTCAATCGAAAGATACTTGCCAAGTCTTTGACCAAATCACGAAAATCTATTCTGCCCTCAGCTGTAAAATAAAAGATCATGCGTTGATTATCAAACATACATTCAACATCCACCAAATTCATATTAAGTCCATGCTCTTTAATTTTCTCTTTGGATATTTTGAAAGCATCTTCTTCTATTTTTAAGTTTTCTGCAAAATGCTCCAGATCTTCTTCAGTCGCTTTACGCATAACCGGCTTTAATTCATGTTCAAAATTACTAAGATCGATGCAGGAAATTTCTCCGGTGCAAAACCCCAAATCAACTCCTTGCGAAGTACTGACAATTACCGCATCATTTGTATGTAAGTCTAACTCTTGCGGATCAAAATAATATACTTTTCCACGTCCGTGCATACGAACGCTAACTACCCTTATCATTTATTTGTAAATCCCTTCTTAACGTTAATAATAACTGTCCGATCATACCTTCAAAACTTGCATTGACTTTACTCGCTTGGCGAACTTCCGTAATTGCGTCAAAAGCATGCAATAGATTTTTTATACAATCCTGCTTGGCATTAACAGATTTATTCAAATACGTTTGAGCTAATTTCAAAATACGAGCTCCTAAATCAGGTTGTTTCAGCTGTTCAGAATTTTGATCACGTAAAAGAACCAATAAATCTCTGATCAAACCTTGCCATAAATCAAAAATTAAATCAGCATGCTCTCTATTATCTTTAGAATAATCTATACCTGAGGATAAAAGTTCAGTCCGATTCGTTGTCGGGAACTTGAAGAATAGATCATTTGCCTCTTGCCGTATCTTTTTGAAATCTTCATCAATTGCTATCTGTAATGCATTGCCCGGATTACCTGAAGCATACTGCACGATAAAATCCAAGTCTGTGGTATGATCATTTTGTTTCAGTATGTGTTTTATTTCATTATCTTTATATCTTTGGAAGTTAAAAATTGCCACTCTGGATAAAATTGTCGGCAATAGATTATCCTGCAAAGTTGTCATAAGCAAAAAAACTGCATATTCAGGCGGTTCTTCCAAAGATTTCAATAAGGCATTCTGACCCTGTTCATTCAAGTCGTCCATATTGATCAGATATATTTTGTGGTTGCTGATTTGCGGTCTGGTTTGAATATCTGCCACGACTTCGCGTCTTATACGATCAACTTTGATAATTCGCTCTACACCACGATCAATCAGCTTAAAGTCCGGATGAGTTCCTGCCGAAAAAAAGCGACATGCATCACATTGATTACAAGCCGGCGGATTTACTCGTTTTCGCGAATTCACATAACTCAGATCAGATAAACTCGCATCAACTCCGTCAGTGAAATTCACATTATTCAGATTAGATAAGTTAACAGCATTTGAAATATCAGAAAAGGAGTTTTTCGTTATCAAAACTTTATTGTTTTGGCAGAGAACAGTTTTGGCAAACTCAAGTGCAAAAGATCTTTTACCCATACCTGCATCTCCGACAAACAAAAAAGCATGCTGAATAGGGCTTCCTGCCTTCAGAGAATCTTGTAATCTGATTTTTAAATTAACTTGTCCGATTAAAGTATCAGTACACAAATCACATTCTCTCATAATGATCAACATCAATCACAAATACTGTTGCACCTCCAACAGTAACTTCAACAGGATATGGCAAGTAAGAATTGCCCATGCCTGTCGGTGGCATTGCAGTATTAATCGTAGCTGTCCTGCTTCTGGAATTTTTCCGTACAATACCTAAAGCCGTATTCAATTCAGGTTCATCGACTCCGATCAATAAAGTCGTATTCCCGGATCGCAGAAATCCACCTGTACTGCTTAGCTTAGTAACACGGAAATGTGCCTTGTTTAATTCTGTTACCAAACGAGAAGAATCTTCATCATTCACAATAGCTAAAATTAATTTCATCTATATATCCTCCAAGATAAACCTAAAACCTTTTAAATTTATTTCAAGTTTTTGCAAGCTGTTTTTTAACTTGCTTATATCTGATTTTTTCAGACATTGACACGTTATTTTTTTACTATAACTTTTATTTAACTCTCAACACTTTACTGAATCTATAGCTTGATCAAACTGTAATTTCAAATCTTTGTATATTTCTTCCGGAGCTCTCTCAGCATCAATTAATATTACACGATCCGGATTTCGCTCAGCAATTTGCAAGTAACCTGCCCGTGTTTTTTCCATAAAAATTTGACTTTCCAGATCAATACGATCTGTTTTTTCAGTTCTGTTTTGCAATCTGTTAAGTGCAGCTTCAACAGAAATATCAAAATAAAAAGTTAAATCCGGCTGTAAGCCTTGCGTGGCAAAATCATTCAAGTTTTGAATAAAATCGACATTCATATTACGACCATAACCTTGGTATGCTGTAGTGGAATCAAAAAAACGATCTGAAATTACAATTGTTTTTGCAGCGAGAGCCGGCTCGACTATCTGCTTTACCAATTGCGCTCTTGCTGCAGCAAATAACAGAAGTTCCGTTTCGGCCGACATCTCTGTATTCTTGCGGTCTAATAAGATTTTGCGTATTTGTTCGCTGATTGAAGTTCCACCCGGTTCTCTCAACAATAAATACTTTAAATCCGCTTTTTTCAAGTCTGCAGTCAAAAGCTCTAACTGTCGTGTCTTTCCGGAACCATCAATCCCTTCAAATGTTATAAATAATCCTCTGTTTAAGACCATCAAACCATTCCTTCTAGTTTTGTTCTATGATAACATATTCACTATTTTCTTGAAATAATCTGCCTTGTCTTACCTGTAAACCCATGTCGCTGTGTGAATAGAAGGCATATCTCCATTTTTCCCTTGCTTGCTGATATCTTGTGCGATAACATCCAAGTTTTGATACAGTTGATCGAATACCATTTGAGTTGTTACTAAATCTTCCTTGGAAATTCCCTTAAACAAACTATCCATAAAAAGATTGTTGATTTTTCGATATTTAAGACGTTCTTGAATTAATGGGGCAATGAGGGTCACAATAATAAATGTTACACCTGATTAACAGAAAAAAATAGAATTATAAGCTATTAATATTTTGAATTCGGGTCAAAATGAAAAATCAGATCGAAAACAAGCCAAATAAAAAAGCACCGAAACCCTTATGTATCAGTGCTTTTGTGTTGGAGCCCATTGCCGGAATTGAACCGGCGACCTCATCCTTACCATGGATGCGCTCTACCTACTGAGCTAAATGGGCAATTTTTCAGCAATGATCATTATAGCGACCTCTATCAGACAAGTCAATAGCAAGGGAAGTCTCATGAATATTCAGATAAATAAAGTAAAATTGGAATTTGTACATTATTGACAAATAATCCACTAATTATCAAAACTGTTTTGAATTTTATTATATTTTGTTTAATTTTAGGATATTTGTACATAAAGTAACTATATTTAACCTATAATAAAATCAGCTCTTAAATAATAATGCGTTTTAAAAATATTTCTTAACAAATGAATAATTTTTCAGGATAATATATTATTATTTAATTATGGCAGGGAAGACGTATGAAAGCAAAATCTGAGAATTTTATTTCCGGCACCGGCAGTCAGGGAAAAAACAAACAACCTGTGGTTTTTATCAGTGGCGGTTCCGGCGGGATCGGTTTTACTACAGCAAAATTATTTGCTCAAGATGGCTATCGAGTATACGAACTAAGCCGTCGTGAAATTTTGCAACCAGGCGTAACTCATATCAAAGGTGATGTTACTCAACTTTCTGACGTCAAGAATGCAGTCGCGCAAATTATTGCAGAATGCGGTCAGCTAAATATTGTAATTTGCAATGCAGGTTTCGGCATTTCCGGACCGATCGAACTCACTCCCTCTGAGGATATTAAACGACAATTTGATGTTAATTTCTTCGGCACGGTAAATATGATTCAAGCGACAGTCCCACATTTGCGTCAAAGCGGAGGCGGCAGAATTCTCTGTGTTTCATCAGTAGCTGCCGTGATGCCTATTCCATATCAAAGTTTTTATACTTGTACTAAAGCATCTATCAATCAATTGGTATTAACCCTGAATAACGAACTGCGAACTTTCAATATTCAGGCTGTGGCCTTGATGCCGGGCGATACCAAAACCGCTTTTACCGATAAAAGAATCAAATCGGAAGAATCAGAGGAATGCTTAAATATCTACGGTAGAGTTCCTTATAATTCAATAGCCAAAATGGAAAAAGATGAAAGAACCGGGAATCCCGTTGAGCCTTTAGCTAGACGTATTATTAAACTTACAACCCAAAAACGCAGGCCCAAACCGATCCAGAGTTTCGGCGTATTCTACCGTGCCGCATTAGTTATTGCAAAATTTCTACCTATCAGATTGATAAATTACATTTTATATAAAATGTATGCTAGCTAAAACAATATTAACAAAAAATATGTATAATACAGAATATGAATCAACAACAATAAACGTTTTAATATAACAGACATAATAAACGGTAAATATATACAACGTATTAAATCAGAATTGAGGTTTACAAATGGATATTTTTAAAAAATGTTATGACTATCATGTCGTTGATGAAGCAAAAGCAATGGGTGTTTATCCTTACTTTCACGAATTAACGACCGGACAAGACAATATAGTTGAAATAGAAGGCCGCCGTACTATCATGCTGGGATCAAACAATTATTTAGGTTTAACCGGTGATCCGCGTGTGAAAAAGGCCGCCCAAGATGCGATTGAGCATTATGGCAGCGGTTGTTCAGGTTCAAGATTTTTAAACGGCACTTTGAAGTTACACGGTGATCTGGAGCGAGAACAAGCTGAATTTTTACGGAAAGAGGCTTGTTTGAGTTTTTCTACCGGTTTCCAAACCAATCTTTCCGTCATCTCTGCACTTGCCGGCAGAAATGATTTCATTCTCTCCGATGATTTGAATCATGCCAGTATCGTTGACGGAACCAGATTAAGCTTTGCCAAAACCTATAAATATGCTCATAACGATATGGATGCTTTAGAAAAACTATTAATTCGTTTTTCTGAAAAAGCTACATCTGGTGGAATTTTAATTATTACCGACGGAGTTTTCAGTATGGAAGGCGAAATTTGCAATCTTCCGAAGATTGTTGAATTAGCTAAAAAATACAAGGCCAGAATCATGGTTGATGATGCACATGGACTAGGTGTTCTGGGCAAACATGGTCGCGGTACGGCTGAGTATTTCGACTTAGAAGATGAAGTCGATTTAATTATGAATACTTTCTCCAAAAGCTATGCCTCACTCGGCGGTTGTATTGCCGGTGAAGAAAGAGTTATCAATTATATTAAACATATTGCCAGACCTTTTATTTTCAGTGCTTCAGTTCCTCCGGGACAGGTTGCGGCAGCTCATGAAGCTTTGCGTATCTTGCGTTCTGAACCGGAAAGAGTTACGCATGTTCAGCAAATCACAGCAAAAATGCGAGCATTACTTAAAGAGTGTCCCTATGTTGAGGTACATGACAGTAATAACGATATAATTCCGATTATTCCATTAATGACAGGAACTGTAGCTCAAACTCTATATGCAGCAAAACTATTGCTTGAAGCAGGAGTTTATGTTAATCCGGTGTTACCGCCGGCAGTTGCAGATGGCAAATGTTTGCTGAGAACAAGTTATACTGCTACGCAAGATGATGCTTTAATCGAAGAAGCTGCCCAAATAATCTGCGGAGTTTTTAAATATATGCATGAAAACCCCTTGCCTGCAGATTTTGTCGTTAACTATTGAACTTAATAATTCATTAAGTGTAAGCTCCTAATAACTATTTAATAGTTAACGGCAGACTCTTAATTAAGTTCATCTAGCAAAAAGACGGCTATTGTTGAAAAGATGTTTGAATCAGCAATGCCGTCTTTTTGATTTTATTAATTCTTTAAAATGTTCTTTATTTCTCTTGTTTTACTTTTCTTCTGGTAATGATTAAAATCACTCCTAATAAGATAAAGCTTAAGACTACAAATATCGACACAGAGATTTCACCTGTTTTAGCAAGATTTGGTTCTGTTTTGATTTGTTCTGCATTCTGGGTAGTAGTTGTAACCATAGCTTTTTCTTTAATTTCTAAATTAGCTCTTGCAGTTCCTGTTTTAGCAACAATCTCTACAGTATGCTTGCCTGCAGGTAAAGTGGCTAAGAAACTTGGCTTAAAATCAACAATAATGGAACCTTCACTTAAATCATAGTTCTTAGGATCTACAACTTCTCCATTAAGTTTAACACTTATAAAATCAGCAAAATCAGCACTTGATATGAAACGTGCAGCTTGTCCTGATTCTTTACTCCAGACATCGGTGGCTGTTAACATCTGAATCTCTTTTGTTTCTTCTGTTTCAGGATTCTCCGGTTTAGCAGGTTCCTTCGGAACTTCCGGTTCTTTTGCCGGGAATTTATAAGTTTCTATATAACCCATTTTCAAAGAATTAACCGTTATACCATCCTCCACCCAATATACAGGTCTTAAGCCGTTAACGTTTATTGAAGCTATGGCAAATCCTTCATTATTTTTCAACGGGTCTAATTCCTGAGGAGGGTTGTAGTACGTTATATCTGCATTTTTACTGCCATTTAGAATAATTCTAGCCAGTACATTCAATCTTCCATTATCTGTTTGAGCCCATATTTCATCAGTTAATTCATCATAATTCAAGCCCATGACCATGTTCATTTCAGTATCTATCTGAGTCACTAATTCTGCAGTTTCATCTGCTTTTAAGGCAAAAACATAAATATATCCGTCATCTTCCAGTCCAAGGAAGAAGAGCCCGTCATTGATCGTAGAATAATTGGCAGATTGGTAAGGAGCATTTGTGTTCATATCAAATAGTTTACCTTCCAAGGCTGAATTAGGTATCCATTCAATAGCTTCAATACCCATGTTGGCTTTAACTTGATAATATTCAAGACCTCTTCCCTTTCTGGCTTGATCTATGTGATCGGTAATATTCCATTCTTTTAGGGCTACAAGTTCTTGACTTTGCTCATTAGGATTTACCTGTAATACAATATTTAAGTTGACACCTTTAGCGGAATTATCTCTTTCAGCAGCTATAAAAACCATGCCGTTATCATCTAAGCAAATACCCTCAGCATCAGGTCCCGGAGCATTAGTACCTGCATCTTTTTGAAATTTTACAATTTTACCGTTTTCGAATCCCGGGGCAAAACTCGGAACTCCCTTATCATCCACAAGAAGCTTCCAAATTGTTCCCGTACCGTTATCTACAAGCCATAAGGCACCATCACGATAAGCTAAACCCGAAGAATCTTCTTTAAACATTTGAACTTTGTCTATAAATTGAATGCCTTGAGGTCCGGGCCAAGCTATTGTATCCAATGGTTTTAATTCTTCTTCTTGGACATCAGCGTCTTTATTTTCACTGCCCTTGGTTAAAGGAACATCCTTAAAGTCACCTACACCATTAGGTATCCTGGATAAACCAAATTTGGCATGTGCTGTCCAGGCATGTTCGTCTATTAAATTGTCATTTGCATCATACAGCTCTGCTTTATCAGAACTGCCTAAGCCGAAGTTAAAATGCTTAATATCATTTTCTAAATCAGCTTCAAAGACAAAATATCCTTGCGCAGGCAAAATTGTTCCTTGTGGCAGTCGTACCGAAAAATGATCCGCAGAATCATCCTTGATATACCAACCGGAAATATCTATATCATTTTCAGAGTTATTAAAAATTTCTACCCAATCCCGATCAGAACCGTTAGATTCAATTTCATTAATGACAACAGCCTGATTTATCACTTGATTTAAGACTCCTTTAGAATTTGGATAATCTCTGAAGTCACCTGTTCCATCAGGTACTCTGGACCATGTACCTGCCGGATGACCGCCTGACCAAGTATATTGATCGGCTATCTTACCTTCCGGATTTCTCAAAGTCACAGTATCATTTTTGCCTAAACCGAAAGTAAAGTGACTATTGGTATCAAAGACAAAGAGTTGGCCAGGTTCAATAATTGTTCCTGCCGCCACAGGGATGAATTGTGAAGCATGACCCACAGGATCATCATCCATAATATACCAACCGGAAATATCTACAGGTTGCTCACCGATATTGATTATTTCAACATAATCTTCAAAAACATCATGATTTGTCTCAATCTCATTGATTTTTAAAGTACTTTCGATATATTCATCTTCAACGATATTTGTATTCTCAACATTAACCTGACCTTTACTTGCTAAAGTTTCGACAAAAGCACCTGTACCATCAGGTACTCTGCCCCAGGTATCAAGAGCATGACCTGTATATGACATACTGTCAATCAAGTTTTTATCTTGATCATATAAATTAACTGCATCATTTTTACCTAAACCGAAATTGTAAGGGGCCACATCTACATCAAAAACCAGAAATTCTCCGGCCTTGATGATTGTAGCTTCGGGAAACGGATTCGTTGATCCGTCATCTAATCTTGCTAAACCTTTATCATCAGAAATGATCCAGCCGGATATATTCACATCTTCTGTTGAATAATTGTACAATTCAACCCAATCTTTACCGCCATTAGCATCCTCTGATTCAACTTCATTAATTACAATCTTTGGATTCTGTTGAATCTTTTGATTTGCTGAACCTTTTGTTGATACAGTTTCGACAAAAGCACCTGTTCCATCAGGTACTCTGCCCAAGGTATCAGCAGCATGACCTGTGTAAGACATACTGTCAATCAAGTTTTGATCTTTATCATATAAATTAACTGCATCAATGTCACCCAGACCAAAATCATAAGGTTTGGCATCTACTTCTAAGACTAAAAATCCCCCAGCCGTTATGATTGTTCCTTCCGGAAACGGGGTTGTCTTACCCTTGGTTAATCTCTCTAAACCTTTATCATCAGAAATGATCCAACCGGATATATCCACATCTGCTGTTGAATTATTATATAATTCAATCCAGTCATTTCCTTTA
>DUPV01000012.1 GCA_012838135.1 Clostridiaceae bacterium
CTTTGCCCATCATCTCCGCTAAGGCAGGACCCAGTTCGGCTCCTTTCGCTATGCAATGACCATGACCTCGATGGGTGCTCGATATATAATCCGTATCGCGTAAATGTGAACATACCGTTGCCGCTACTGCTTCCTGACCGATATATAAATGGACAGATCCTCTCAATTCATTTCGCTCAAATAATAGCAATGCTCGTTCTTCAAATTTTCTGATCTCTTGCATCTTGCGATAAATCCATAACATCTTTTCCTGATCCAATTTTCTTGTCCTCCTGTTTTTTCAAGCTCTTTTGCTTTTTACTTTAGTTTATAAATTTAATCTGACTTCTATATTTGAATTCTTATATTTAAAATAAAATAATATAAAATATAATATTCTATTTATTCATTTCATTCCCATTTTCATGTGTTAATTTTATGTATTAACGCTTTTGTTAATCATAAAAGTTTGTTGAACTTTTTATTCTCAGGGGTTGAAAATATCAAGGACAACCGGAATCGTTTAAAGTTTTTCACAACCGTGCCGTAGGTTGAGAAAAATCAAGTTATAGAATTACTCTTGTATTTAAATTGTTAAGAACAAAGAAAAACATAGTACTTGATAATTTTTCAACCCACGGCACTAAAAACATTCCTATTATTTACCTAGAGAAATTTTGAAAGCTCACACATTAAATAATTCTAAATTAAAATTTTAAATTGTATAGCTATGTGTTATTTCATACCACTTTAGATAATTTTTGTATTTTCCCGAATAGTGATCACTATTTATCGCATCGGGAGAAATAATTTCATTGTTTTCACTTTTTAGTAAAAGCCTCACCTGTTCCTTCATATTCAACACAATTAATCCCAGTATAATCGCACCAAACATAGAAGATTGAGGATTCCTGGAAGCTTCCATTTCTTGTCCGAATATATCTACACATATTTGTGTCCAAAGCGGAGAATATAAAATGCCGCCGGATAATACTATCCTCGGCTTTATATTGCTTAATGATAATAATGATTCGTATCCTTGAAAACAATTGAATATTGTACCCTCTAAAATAGAGCGGTACATATTGTAAATATCATGATTAGGCCTTACATCCTCAAAACTTGCTCCCAAGTCATCTCGCCATCCCGGACTCCTTTCTCCATAAAGAAAGGGTAAAAAAATCGGGGTATCCAGGGATTGTTTGCACACCTCCTCAACCTCATCATAAGTTTTTCCTGAAAAAAACTTATCCATGAACCATGAGGTACAACTTCCCGCTCCTGATGTAGAAGCACCTGCAAGATAAGACAATGGAGTTTTATAACACCACGTACTTCGATTCTTATTTAAAATTGGTTCACTACAAGATAATCTCAGTGCAGCGCTAGTGCCTACAGAAAATGACATGATTTCATTATTCTGGAAACCCTCTGCTCCTAATTGATTCAACCCTCCATCAGCTGATGTTGCAACAACAGGAATTCCCTCAGACACACCTAAATACTCGGCAGCTTTTTTTGTTAAAGGATAAGTTTGATTGTAGTGTATAATTTCCGGTAAATTTTCCTCTGTGATATTCAAATTGTTTAACAATTCTTCATCATATTTGCTTGATCGTATATTCATCAAACCACTACCCGAAACCATACACTCGGAAGTAATAAACCGGTTTGTTAAAAAATATGTGTTGTAGACTCCTTGACCTAAAATATAATGCTTATTCAAATCGTATCCTTCAGATGATAAATACATTAATTTAAAGTAAGGATATATGCTGTTAACCATGCAGCCGGTCTTATTGTAGTAATTGCGTAAAAACTCTTCATTTTTCCTCAGTTCACTACAAATCTGATTTGCAATCGTAGAATTCCATTGATAGGCTTTGGTAACCGGTTTAAAATTTTTGTCTGCAAGAAAAACACTATGCCAAACCCCGGACAATACTATTAAATCAATCTTACGACCGGCTGAAATCTTTTTAGTAACCGATAAGGTTTGCTTTAAAACCTTATCGGGGTCCAATGCTGTTTCATCATTTATTGCCATGTATCTTTGCTGTTCAACTACTATTTTTTCGGTTTCCGTATCGAAAAGCATTGCTTTTGCAGATGAAGTACTCGATTCAATTGCCAAAATAAGCATGTTTAATCCCCCCTCCACTTACTTATGTACATGCACGTCCCACAAATGATATGTAATTAAAAGTAGTAACAACAAGTTAAGTCACAAAAATTAATGTTTAGCCTTTCCAAAGTAAGCCTCTAAAACAGCAGGATCATTGCTCAAGTCACTTGCCGAACCAAATTTAACTATTAAACCTTGTTCTAAAATGTACCCACTATCTGCAACAGAGAGTGCTTTACGAGCATTTTGTTCAACAAGTAAGATTGGAATCTTATGCTTTTTATTAATATTTTTGATAGCATCGTATAATTCATCTACTATTAAGGGTGCCAGTCCCATAGAGGGTTCATCTAACATGAGCAACTTCGGTCTGGACATAATCGCACGACCTATTGCCAACATCTGTTGCTCTCCCCCTGATAAAGACCAACCAAGCTGTTTTCTCCGCTCATCAAGTCTGGGAAATGTTTCATATATCATTTGCAGCTCTTCTTCATAGGCTTGTTTTCCGCCTTTTCCGAAAACACCGCCCCAGGCAACTGTACCCATTTCCAGATTTTCAGCTACACTCAGTCCCGGGAAAATGTGACGGCCTTCCGGGCAGTGAATAATTCCGAGGTTAGCTGTTTGTTTAGGCTTCAAACCGCTTATTTCCTCACCCCGATATTTTATAGAACCGCTTGTCGCAACAGAGCCTGAAATTGCTTTCAATAAAGTTGTCTTACCTGCGCCGTTACTGCCTATAATAGATATAATTTCAGCCTCACCAACGTTTATGTCAATACCCTTGAGACCTTCTATTACTCCATAGTATGCTTTCAAATTCTTTATTTCTAACATGGTACTAATCCTGCCTTCCTAGGTATGCCTCTATAACTTCCTCATTGTTGACAACTTCTTCCGGAATGCTATCGCATATCACCTGACCGAAA
This sequence comes from Clostridiaceae bacterium, assembly GCA_012838135.1. Lineage (GTDB taxonomy): Bacteria > Bacillota > Clostridia > Saccharofermentanales > DTU023 > UBA5436. The sequence continues at coordinate 3,037 of DUPV01000012.1, forward strand.
TTTAATACTGTGATAGAAGAACATACGCTCATAACCAAGTCCATCCTATGCTCAATCAGCACTATTCCAATGTCCCTGGATATTCCTAAATTCAACAGATCAACCACTCGTTCTATTTCCATCTTATTTAATCCGGCTGCAGGTTCATCTACAAGCATAACTTTAGGGTAAGAAAGAAGGCATCTTACAATTTCTAACATTTTTCTTTGACCATAGGGAATTGAACTTATTTCGTCGTCCCAATTAACCTCGAAACCTACGATCTCCATCAAATCCTCTAATTCATGCTGATAATCCGAACCTTTTTTTCCAAAAAAGGAATTTATGTATCCCATTTGATCAAAAAGATCCGTACCTAACTTCAGATTATCTTCAATACTGGAGCGGTCAAGAAAACGTGGTGTTTGAAATGTCCTGCCTATACCCATACGAGCTCTTTTATGTGCCGGAACATTAGTTACATCTTGTCCGTCGAATATGATTTTACCGTCATCAACATCATATATTCCGCTGATAAGGTTCAGCAGAGTTGTTTTTCCGGCACCGTTCGGACCAATGAGTCCCTTAATTTTTCCTTTTTCTACTTCAAAATTAACATTATTTGCCGCTACAACACCACCAAATCTTTTGTTCACATTATTTAATTCAAGAATCAGACCCATTTGTATCCACCTCACCTGTTGTAACTATTTCTTTTTTCTTCTTAAATTTATGATCTAATTTAGTCAAAAGAGACTTTACTAATCCCGCAAAGCCCATCGGCATAAAGATCATAGTGATAATTACTACTATTCCGTATATAAACCTGAAATAGTCTTTAAGATCCCGTAAAACTTCCGGCAATATAGTAAGAGTAATAGTGCCTATGAAAGAACCCACCGTGCTATTAATTCCACCTAGCATCGCCATAATAAGATATATTCCTGCTTGCTCAAAAGTAAAAGTTTCACTACTGACATAACCATTTAAAAATGCAAAGAGGGAACCGGCTAAAGCAGCAAGCATGCTGGCAATAATAAAAGCAATTATTTTCGTTCTGTACACATCAACTCCCAAGGAATTAGCTGCTATCTCATCATCACGTACAGATTCTAAGGAGCGACCTAAACTTGTTTTGCGAACACGATACAATAACAATCCACAAATTAAAGCTAATCCAAATATAAAATAAATAAATTCCATTACGGTTTGTTGATTTAATTGTATGAAACCCAAATCAAGCGCCGGGATATTGGAGATTCCATCCGGTCCGCCTGTAACAGGTTTCCAATTACGAAATATCATATACAATACTTGGGTAAAAGCAATTGAGGCAAAAGCAAAATAATTACCTCTCAACTTCAACAATGCAGCACCTATGAATAATGAAAACAATCCGGTTAGAATTACTGAACATACTAATGCAAGTACAGAATTTAAGCCTAATTTCACAGTGAATATTCCTGTGAGGAATGCTCCTATTCCCATCATGCCGGCTGTTGAAAACGTAACCTGTCCGCCCATACCCAGCATTACAACGAGTCCATATACTGCAAGAACATAAACTAAGCCATTGCCTAAAACAATTCGCAAGTAATGGTTTGGTACAATACTAGGAACTGATATAATAAAAACTACTGAAAAAATTGCAAGTAACAACCATTTATATTTGTTTAGAATTTTCAACATATCAAAACACCTACCCGATCTTAAGCTTTCTCTTCAATCTCTTCGCCATAAATGCCTTGTGGTCTGAAAAGAAGTACCAATATAAGAACTAAAAATACTATCGCATCTCTATATGTGGTTGTAATGATTATACTATATGCTTCTATCAAGCCAATCATAATACTACCAATAACAGCCCCTTTAACACTGCCAAAGCCACCTACAACAATTCCTGCAAAGGCTTTTAATGCAAAGTTTCCTAAAGTTTGACTAACTAAAAATAAAGGTGCAGATAACCAGCCGCCTATTCCTGATAAAGCAAGACTAATCATATAGGTAGCTGTTACAGTCAAAACGATCGGTATACCCATTAGTTCTGCTGCATAGCTATCTTGAGTTGCAGCCGACATAACTCTGCCGACGCGAAATTTCTCAAATAAGTTATATACAAAAACAATGCAAACTACACCGACAACAATTAAAAATACGTACTGATATTGTAATTTAGATCCAAATAACGGAAGTGAACCATCTACTATTGGTGCAACTTTTAGAGCAAAAGGACCCCATATCAGACGGACGGCTTCAGTTAAAGCTATCGAGGCGCCTAACGTGGAAATTGTTACGGTCACCGGCCATGAAGCATTGCGCAACGGCCAATAAACAGTAAACATATAAATAACACCAAAAACCATTAATGCTAAAATAGTTAATATGAATGATACAAGCGAGTTCATACCTAGCTGGTTAGAAAAAAAGTATCCTAGATATCCTCCCACCATAAAAATCTGTCCATGAGCAAAGTTCATGACATTTACAGCTTTAACGATAAGAATCAAACCCATCGCCATAAGCGCGTAGACCATCCCCATCGAAATTCCTGTTATAAACAATTGTAATATCATTAAAAATTTCTCCCTTCAAGTGATATTGTGTTCCAAATGAATCTAAAGACAATGAATTGCGAACAAACAGAGAAAATCCATTCAGATTACATTCAATCTCTTAAATCCTCTTAAATTCCTTAAAATTCTCAAGTTCATCAAATTCAACCATATATTTCTCCGGACTAACCTCTAATTGAGCATTATTCCTGGCTTCTCTCTCTAACGACTCAGATATATAAAAGTCGTATAGATGTAAAGTGTCTTTTATCCATACAATCCGCCAACCCAAGTCTTCTGGAACACCCCAACAAGTCTGCATACAAGCTTGAATGCAAAGTTTATCTGTATCCATTACCAACGGAATGCTGGCACCTTCCGGAACTCTTGATGTTAGAACATTTGAATAGGTGGTTTCAAAACTCATCTTATCAAATATTTTTTTAGTGACAGCATTCGCTAAACCCACGCCAACAGCACTGTCACCGGTTTTTTCAGATAAGTTTAACACAGCAATTCTCTGAATAAATGGTTTTGTATTTGGATAAAGTATATGGCGACCTGTTACATTTGGGTCCATTCCGTCTCCACTGATCTCTTTTCCTATTTGATCAATAACTAAAACATCAACTTTTTCAAAAGGAATTCCCGGAACATTTTCTTTAGCAATGACTAACAATTCCTTCTCTTCTTCTTCAACCTTTTGGTTAGGAATAGCTCGCAAAATTCTAGTGTTATGAAAAGCATTCTCCACTATAGCAAAACAGAAAGGTATGTTAATTTTTTCGCTCGCCAAAGCAGTTAAACCAAAATCAAGAACACTGTCTCCCATTGTAATCATTCCAAGCTGATGACAAATCTCTGCTCCATATTGATTGCCTAAGCCAATGGCAATCATTTTCATAATTCCGCTTTCTATATCATGATAAAAATCCGTATGTGGCTTTATTCTGCCGGTCGGTATTATGTAGTCACAACTGGCAGCAAATTTATCTATACGTACGGGCAATCCACTTTTCGAAGTTCCTACCAATACCGTTTCCATAGTTGAATGAATAGGACAACCTACTGTTTCTTCTGTCAGGCCATATTTTTCAAGTAATGCAAGCTGCCCCTCCGCTGTTGCTCCACCATGACTACCCATTGCAGGAACAACGTATGGTATAGCACCTATCCGTTTAGACTCTTCAACAAGAGTTCTTAGAATTAGTGCACTATTGGAAATTTCTCTACTGGATGCAGTGAAGCAAATTGTTTTCCCCGGTTCGATAATATCAAGCGTCCCCGGTCTTTTTAAAGCTTCGCGTACACCTTCTGCCACATCAGCTATATGTTCATTATCAAGATTATTGCGAACATTATAAAATTTTGGTAATTTTTGATCTTTAAGGATATCTCTAAGTATACCCATATACAGATTTTCCCCCTTCTTTTATAGATTTTATTTCTTAATTTCAATACACATTAAATATCCTTTATCATTTACAATTATCAATAATGCAAGTTGAAATTAGATTTAATGTGATGAAAATTTAGAACCATCTAGAGGATTTTAGAGCTGAGCCATACGTTTCTAAGGGTGCCCATCCTGTTTCCATAAATTGAGACAGTAATTTTTGCATAACTCCGAATCTTATATATTCTTCTCTTTTGAATGCATTTGGTTCGTATGCACGCACAAACTCGGGAATGGTCATCAGACGCTCTATAACATCTTCAGCTACAGGGTTATCAATTTTAACCACCTTTTCCGGATTGGCCGCCAAAACCATATCTTGTATTCTCGGCTGGAGTGTAAAGGTTATCTTTTCACCACCGGCCATCTCTGTCACTTGTTCTATATTTCTAAGACCAGCGGGCATTATATATGAACTATAATTTCTTTCTCGGAAAATTTTATATGTTCTTTTGCACATTGCAATTCCCGCTTGTTGGATATCACTTTCTAAAACTTCTGCTTTCATATCCTTTGCGACATCTCTGAGATAATCGTCTAAACGCCCGACTTGCTGCACTACTAAGCATAAAGCGGGTTTTCTGCCTTCAGCTTTAGCCTTAGCGGCTCCTTTTTCATAAGCCTCGGCAACATCTATAGCCTGAGCTACTGAAACGTTCAATGTTGCACAAATCGGAATGCATTCTTCGGCAAGACTTTCTATGACCTCTAAACCGGCATTCGTTGTAGGTAATTTAACTGCAATATTATCTCCCCAAGAATGTACACGTCTGGCTTGTGCTAACATTCCCTCAGCATCACCGGCACGATCGGGATTCAACTGACCCAAGGCAAGACCATGTATTCCCCCGGTTTTTTCAAAAACATCCGTAAACTTACCGGCAGCATATGTTGCAACCAATCTTAATAATGCTTCAGCATTTTCTTCCGGACTTAAATCGTCAGGTATTTTATCCACTTCATCTTTCCAAAAATCCGGATCTGTCAAAAAAGTTCTGTATGTTAAAACCGGATTAGTTGTAACACCTAGCGCACCTCTTTCAATTCCACGCTCTATTTCATCCGGGTTAGCCGAATCATGCCACCAACGTGTTGGCGTAGATGTATTCAGCCATTCAAAATATGTTTGTTCCATTTTTTTCTCCATTCAATTCAAGATATTCTGTTAAAACTTGAAGTTACAAATGCTTATCCGATAAACAACCCGCCATTAACATCAATCGTTGCGCCTGTTGTAAAACCGGATAAATCCGAAGCAAGATAAGAAACAGCTGCCGCAATTTCCTCGGGAGTTCCAAGTCTATGTACAGGAATTGTGTTTAGCAATCTGTTTAATTCTTCTTCTGTAAAACCGTCAATTATATCACTGGCAACAGTGCCCGGAGCTACAGAATTAACTGTAATCCCAGTGCCGGCATAAATTCTTGCTAAACTGCGGCTTGCACCGATTACTCCGGCCTTGGATATTGAATAGATTACACCGGAGCTGATTCCCCCGGCTCTACCTGAATTAGAGGCAATGTTAACAATTCGACCATATTTGGCACTTAACATGTATGGAATAACCTTTTGAGTAATGAAAAATAGCCCTTTTAAGTTAACATCCATAACTCGCTGCCATTCTTTTTCAGTAACATCTTCAACCGGGGTGGTTGACAATACTCCTGCATTGTTAACCAAAACATCAATCCTGCCAAATTTCCCTATAACATCTGAGATGGCATTTTCAACTTGTGATACATCAGCAATATTAACTGCATAACTGGATGACTCAAAGCCCATATTATTAATTTCATCTCTTGCTTTATTTACGCTTGTTTCATCAATGTCAAATAAAATTGTTATAAAATTATCTGAAGCAAGCCGAAGAGCAATGGCTTTACCTATCCCCTTAGCCGCGCCTGTAACAATGGCAGTTCTTTTATCACTATTCATAATAGTCACTTCTCCTCATCCCGAATATTCGCTTTTTATGTTCTGTTTATATTATTTACAAGGAAGGAGGCAACTCCTTTTTCACCATGCACCTCGACTCGACAAAGCTTGATGACTTGATGTGTGCTATACATAGACGGAGCACCTCCTTCAATAAATTAAATCTACAATATTCTCAATAAATCTGATTTAACTACTATTATATAAGAAGTATCAATTCTAACTTTAAACATTTAGAGCAACTCATACGATTAAATTAAAATTATTTCGCCACATCAGCTCTCATAATTTTGTCTACAACAACCGGAGCATATCTATCACCAAAATCTTCATTTTTGGCTAAGAACTGATAAGTTGCACCAATGTGGTCATCATTAAATTTATAATATGAGCCAATGCCCTGGAATTCAACATCTGCAATTGCATCATTAATGGCTTGCGGATCGGCTGAGCCAGCTGCTTCAGCTGCTTCTTTAATAATGGTGAGAATATCATATGATGATGAACTGTTCATATCAGGGTCCATACCGTGTTTCTCTAAATATTTCGCTGCAAATGATTTTGCTGGTTCGTCTTCTACTGTTGGAACGAAGTCAGCTATGGAATGCCAACCTGCAGCAGCATCGCCCGACAATTCCAAAGTTGTTGCGGCACCACTATCAGGACTGCCCAATTTTTTAATATCCAAATCAGCCGTTGCAATTTGGATTAAAGCAGTTTCATTCGGATGTGCTAAAACAATAAGGCTGTCGCAACCTGCATTTTCAAGCTGAGATACATATGGATCAAAGTTTGCTTCACCGGTCGAATACGATAAAATTAACTCCGGATCAACTCCATGTTCATCTTTTAATCTTGCGACAACTGAATCAGCTAAACCTTGACCAAAGCTATTTGTATCATGCATTATACAAATTTTGTCCATTTCCAGTACAGTAATTGCTGCGTCTGCTATAGCAGAACCTGTACCTGCGTCACTGATTCTGTTTTGCCAAGACCATACGTTGCCTTCATGCACTTGTTTTGCAAAAGCTACGCTCGAACCATGGTGAATGGTGGGAATCTCATACTCTAAAACATACGGCATATATGCCAAACCTTGAGTACTATAGTGACCACCACCAAAAGCACTGATATCACCACGCGATGCAAGTCTTAAATAAGCATTCGCAGAACCTTGGTCTGTGTGTTGTGAGTCTTCAAGATGAATTTCAACCGGTTTATCCAGAATGGTTCCGTAATCTTCCATCCACATGTCTATTGCATTCTTAGCAAATTCACCTGTCATAGCTCCCGGACCAGTCAGCGGAGCAATCCAACCGATGTGGAATGTATCTAACTCATCATAACTGCTGTCTGAAACCTCTTTTTTCTCTTCTTTTTCTTCTTTTTTGTCTTCGGATTTTTCTTCTTTTTTGTCCTCGGCTTTTTCTTCTTTTTTGTCCTCGGCTTTTTCTTCTTTTTTCTCCTCGACTTTTTCTTCTTTTTTGTCTTCAGCTTTATCTTCGCCTTTATCTTTTGAACCGCAGCCTGCGATCGCAGCAAATAACATAATAAAGCTCAACAATAAGATTAAAGTTTTCTTAAATTTCATAATTTTCTCCTTCTGGTTTTCATTTTTCATAAGATATCGTTAGGTTTGATACTTCCTTTTTGTTAACGAATTGCTCATACAGTTCAAACTGTAATGTTTTATATTAATACATTTGATCTCTCAATTTGAACAACCTTATTTAAAGCTTGCAAATAATCATATCCTCTTTTTGCACAATCATACTCAGAGGGATAAGGAATACATTCTGTCGTTATATAACCGGTATAATTGTTGTCTAACAAAGCATTAAGATGCTCCTTAAAATTTACATTTCCACCACCGGGATAATATCGCCCGGAATCAGAAAAGTGAACATAATCAAGCTTTGATGCACAGTACGCAACACTGCCTGCTATATCGTTGTCTTCCATCAACATGCTGTATGTGTCAAGATGCACTCCGACATTGCTTCTGTCTACTTCATTTACAAAATCCATTACCTCTTTCATCGTATTGAGCCAATTGCTCGTACTCTTCAGAATGTTCTCTACTACTATCGGAACATCCGAATCTGCACAATAATCAGAAAGTTCCCACAAAGCCTCCAATAATCTGTTTTTGTAAAGTTCACATAATTTTTTATCATTCGGATCAGGGATATTCCATCTCATAGTCCCAACTATCAGTATAGATTGAAAGCGAGAACAAATATCCGCATGTTCTTTCAGTCTGTCTATTGCTTTTCGTCTTATCGAAGCATCATCAGTAACAAGTGAAAGATTGTTTTCAAGAATCTCTCTGCCTGTAGCTAAAGCACAGACTTTAACATCAAACTCATTGCATGCCTCTTCAACATAATTCCAATCGAATTGTGCAGGAGAGCACAGATGAATTTCCATGGCATCATACCCAATCTTTTTTAAAGATTCTGCTATATATTTTGCATCTCCCCTGAAAGTAATCGGAGCACTTAAACTAGTATCATCAAAAGAACAAGAGACTCCATATTTAAATTTGTTGTTTTCATCTAACATGAATATTAAAACTACCTCCTTTACAGTTGTTCTTCCTTACAGAGCGGGTTTTATGATCAGTATCAGTCTTCCGGCAAGCCGTTGACACTCCATCCACCATCTACGAATAACGTCTGACCTGTTATTCCGCTGGCTTCATCAGATGCCAAAAACACCACAGCACTGGCTATTTCCTCAGGCTCCAAAAAACGCTTATTGGGCAGAACTGTCATGATTTTATCTACCTCTATAATGCCTTCGGCAATTCCTTCTTTAACCATATCAGTCATGATATATCCAGGTGCAACTCCATTAACACGAATATTATCTCTACCCCACTCATTGGCAAGTGCAGCAACCAAACCGTTGACAGCGGCTTTGGATATGCAATAGGGGGTTCTCTTGGTAGTAAATTTTTTAGAATTGCCTGAAGATGTGCAAACAATACACCCGCCATTATCTTGTTTTTTCATGTATCTTGCTGCTGCTCTGGAACAGAAATAATAGGATTTGAGATTCAAGTCCATTACTTTATCAAAATTCTCTTCCGATATTTCAGTTGCATATTCACGAATATTAATGCCGGCATTGTTTATTAAAATGTCAAGACTCTTATATTTTTCAATGACCCAGTCAATCATCCGGTCAATTTCCGACATCTCAACAAGATCAATTTCATAGAAATCGGCTTTCCCACCGGACTCTTCGATCTCCTTAGCCGTGCTCTCCGCTGCATCTTTCAAAATATCTGCAATGATTACAAGTGCACCCTCTTGAGCAAGCCTTCGTGCCATTTCTTTGCCTAAACCCCGAGCTCCTCCCGTTACAACAGCAATTTTGTTTTTAATTCCCTTCATATTTATACCTCAAACTCTATTGCAATATCTTATCTTCCTATTTCCGGCTAACAAAACATAAAAACTATCACATAAAAAATATTTCTAGGTCATTCTGATTGGTTCTGATAACTCTTATTTGGAAGAAAACTAACAATAATCATTAGCAATTATAACATAATATCAAAGAAAAACAAGATTTATTTGTGAAAATAGCGCTTAACAGTTAGTCTGCAAGCCTGACATTCAATTTTAGTCTTCGTTGAACCTTTTGATATTATTTCTTGTCAAACTTAAGATAAGCCTGGTTGTAATTAGTATTGGCTGCGGTATTTATTGTGTGCAGAACAGACAGTAATATTACGGATCAACACTATTTACCACTGTATTTGGGGAGTAATTTTTCAATAAATGAAGAGTACTCATCCAATTAAAGGATGAGTACTCAAAAAGAATATTTTTTGTTTTAAAGCAATTTAAATTATATTAGAGGTAGCGTTTAACCAATGCAACATTACCTTTAATCGGTAAATCATCAACTACTTCAAATTTAAATCCCGGAATCTCCCGTTCTTTAAGCTCAACGTATTCCTGACGCGATAATCCGCCGGTCAATTGAATCACCGGTTTTAAATCTACTACTTTTTTAGCTTCGTTGATAGTATCATTTAGAACACGGTTCATTGATTTCAGCATAGCAGCCAGCATTTCTTTTTTGGTTGCACCTAACGTTAATCCATTCCAGGCTCCTGTTTTTTGCTCCAGAGACTGGCGATCACCGGTCAGATAAGGTGCGAAAGTGACCATTCCGTCTTCTTTCCATTCATTAAGTGCTTCCGGAATATACTCGCGGTAAAATTCTTTTTCAGACATTTCTGCACAAAACTGCTCGAAAAACCAATCTATACCAAAACCGCCGGCTGTAGTTGCATAAATTTGCCATAAACCGGGTATTGCCGCATTTCTTAAATAGTAATGTGGATTGGTAACAGGTTTGTCAGTTATAATACTAACCATATCACTTGAACCTGCCGTATTCATGATGCAGCCGGACTCTGTGTTTCCGGCACCAACTTGTGCGGCAGCCATATCGTTTGTGCCGACGGCAACCGGAATACCTGAAGGCAATCCTAATTTTTCAGCTTGTTCAGGCAAAAGAGTTCCAAACACTTGCCCCGGATTCTTTATTTCACTAAACCACTCAGGATTAAAATCAAAGGCATCCAGCAATGTTTTTGACCATGTTCCTTGTTTTGTTGTTTCATATAAGCCCAGCATGGAGGCATTGACTAAATCAACCATCCATTCACCGGTAAGCGTGTGATGAATAAATGTTGGTAAATGACCAATCCGATACGTGTCTTCTAAATACTGCGGCTGAGTCTGTTTAAACCACAATAGTGTCATAACACCGGCACCACCGGGGAAAGGATAAATGCCAGTGATATCCAGAAATTTATCTTTACCGAATTCATTTACAATATAATCAGTTTGTGCACGACTTCGTCTATCCATATGTGTAATAATGTTAGGATAAGACAAATTCCCATCTTCTTTAATCAGAACCGGCGATGGTGAAAATGTGTCATAACAAACAAGACTTACTTTTTCTCGTAATTCCGGATCAATTTTATTGGCAGCTTCATAAATTCCATTAAAAAGATCATCAGGTTTAATTTCATTTTTATTACCATCTAATATGATGTAGGGGTATGAAGCTTTTGACCATTGTATAGTTTCTAATTCTTCATTAACAACTGAGATTTTCGTGGAAGATGTTCCAATATCGATAGACAAAAAAAGCATTATATACTCTCCTCCTATATAATTTATAATGGGTTTTACTACTCTCCAGCTAAAATCATTTTGTAATTATAGCTTTCCTGAATTTATCAGTTCCTGTTTTATTTTTTCCACTTCTTCCTTAGGTAATGACTGCACCGGTAACCGTGTATACCCGGCCTCATATCCTAAAAGATTCATTGTTGCTTTCAAGCTGGCTATTCCTGATTTTCCACCCGTGACTTTAATCAGCTTTTGTAATTTAATATAATTATCAATACTTTCACTTATTTTTCCTGAGAAAAAGAGATTAGTCAGATCAGCACACTCTTGCGGGAAGTAGTTAGCAGCCGATACGACACCACCCGGTCCTCCAAAAAGCAAATCAGTCATCAATGTTCCCAAAGACCCGGCTAAGATATCAAAATTTTCTTTATCTCTGGCTGCAATCATATAATTTACCAATTGGTCTTTCGATGTATCCTTAACACCAACAATGTTTGGATGTTTTGCTAATTCTGTTAATGTACTCGGTGGAACAATCACGTTATTATTATACGTCGGTGCCACATATAATAATACAGGAATAGGGCTGAAATCAGCTATACGAATGTAATAATCATATAGTGCAGATCCCGTCATTGAACCCGCAAAATAATGAGGAGTAACTACTGATATAAAATCAATATCATCAGCAAAATTTGAGATACGGTCTATAAAATTAATTGTATTTACTAAAGACTCACGCCCGACACCAACGATTAATGTTCTGTCTTGCTTCAAGTTAACAGCTTCTTTAGTTACAGCATAGGCTTCATCATCAGCCAAGGATACAAATTCACCGTTTGTACCTAAGACCATAAATCCGGCAATATCCGTCTCAAGCCACTTTGAAAAATTAATCTCCATTCCTGAAATATTCAAATTACCATCTTCATCGAAAGGTGTAACTGAGGGAATAATAATACCTCTTAATTTATTATTCATGTTAAAACTCTCCCTGCGTATTTATCAAATAGAGATTTATTTAGCTTTTTCCAACTCTTTTGCATTGACACAATTATAAGGAACTACTCCCTTGATAAAAGCATCTACAACTGTCAGCCCCACTTTTTGATGTTGCTCAAAACCGGACTCAATCGAATAGTAGGCAGTATGGGGTGTAACCACAACATTATCGAATTCCCAAAGCTTGAACTCAGTATCATTTACCGGCTCTTCATCCAATACGTCCAGCCCGGCAGCTTTGATTTTTCCACTCTTTAGACCGTCATACAGCGCGTCAGTGCTGATAAGTCCGCCTCTGGAAGTGTTTATTATCATAACGCCGTCTTTCATTTTTGCTATACTGTCCTCATCAATCATATGGTAAGTGTCATCCGTTAGCGGTACATGTATAGAAATTATGTCTGAGTTTGCATAAATCTCATCCAACTCTACTTGCTTTACACCATTTTCTGCAAAGACTTCAGCGGGCAAGAAGGGATCGTATGCGGATATCTTTAGATCAAAAGCCTTCGCAAGTTTTGCAGTAGATTGAGCCAGACGACCGAACCCGATAAAACCAAGAGACAAAACTTCAAGCCTGTGGACAGGGTAACCGTATATGTCATTCCATTCGCCAGCCGTCCGCAGGTGACGATCGTGCAGGGTTACCTTGCGACAAACATCCAAAATTAAAGCTATAGTATGGGTTGCAACATCAATACGACAATAATCCGGTAAATTACATACCATTATTCCTTGTTTTGTTGCTTGATCGACATTAATATGATCATATCCAACACCATAACGAATCATGAGTTTACAGTTAGGCAATCTACTTATTAATTCCGGTGTCAGTTGATAATAAATTGTTCCAATCGCATCAGCATCTCCTGCTATCTCAACAACTTCATCATCTGATTTACACTCAGCGATCACACATTCAATACCGGCATCTTCCAGGACTTTTGCTTCAACAGTATAATCAGCATCCGGAACAGAGTGTCGATCTAGTAAAACATATTTAAATTTTGCCATAATTCCTCCTCTATTATTAATATTTCAGTTAATTTATGACCAATTCAGTCAAATTGATAATTAAAGAGATCTGAAAAGCCTCTGGGTACAATATTTTAAATTATATAACCGAGAAAGGGCAATGCAGATCTCTGTATAAAAAAGTATTTATGAATAACTTAGCATTTGATCTAACATGCTCACATCATCAATTAATGCGAAAAATCAACCAGTTATGCTTCACCTTCTGCCGCATTCATGAATCGTCTTTGATAGCTGACAACTTGATTCGTGGATGTGAAACGAGCTAAATAATTTGGTTCGGCAGTAATTACTACGCGTTTATTCATATCTATAAATTCAGGTTCAGTCAACAGCTTGTCAATATCAGGATAATTGTCAGGTCCTTCCATTGAACAAACAATGAGTCTTGTATCCGGAATCGTGCAATTTTTGAGCAAACGCAAATTATGGCGCATTTGATCCAGGCCGTCACAACCTTCTTCATCTTTAAAACGTCTGTATTTAATAATATCACGACCAAAACTATAGACTTCAGTTAGATCCATATCTGAATCCGCCTTTGTCAAATAATCATTTTCAACAAAATAATTTCTCAGCCCTTCAAGTGATTTTTTGTCATCAAATTCTTCATAAACTGTTAAGAATTGCTCAATAGCTTCGGACTGTTTTAAGCGATGACGCAAGAATGTGTTAATAAAATATGGTCTTGACTGCAATGCTAACTGCGTTTGGTAAGGCTCGAACATTAAAGTAAAGTTGATTCTGAAACCATCTTCATGAAGTCGTAAAGCCAAATTATGACCGAGAAATGCTCCTTCTGTACTAACATTGTCAAATCTCGTATCTAATTTCTTATCACCGGCTAACAGCTGATTAACGTTATCCGCTGTAACTGCTCCCGTATGAGGTACTTTAATAACAACACGATACTTCGAAAAAATCTCTTTGAACTTATTGGCTTCTTCCAGAATTTTACCGTAATCTTTCTCGAAAGGATTATTAAGTTCGACACTCACGTCACAACCTGGTCCTAAAATCTTAGCCAGCTCAATCATAACTTCATCACGTGTTTTATAAACATTACCGACATTGGCTTCCGGATTATTTATAAACAGATCATAAATAATGCCAGGATTACAAGTCAGATTTGCGATTAAATTACTGATGGGAGCAACCTCGTAGGGATTCGCACTATCTGCAGAAAATAATACATTAGTAGGTCTCTTTACACCATTTTTATCAAAAGCTATATTACGTTCTAAATCAACACGTAAAACACCATCTGAATCCAGTATAAGCGTCCTCTCGAATCCTGCAGGAGTTTCCCCTTCAGGTGTGGGAAATGTTTTTAATACATCCTTAAACTGATCTGTGACACCAATTGCTTTTACAATTTTGTGTAAGTCGCGAAACTCTTCCAACTCTACTGGAACGTCCCAAACACGTTGAACAAGACTTTCTTCTCCCTTAACACTTGGCACATCGAAACTTTTTAAAGTGAATTTCATTTTTTTCATTTTTTCTCCTAAACGCAATAATGATCATGTACTTTCAAATACCAAACAGCCGGGGCTGTTTCTTCTGTTGTTCTTCTGTTCTATACATTGAAAAAGAGAACGGAATCAAGAGCAATGTGTCTATACATCTCTATTCTCTTTCCAAAGTACAGGGGCCTACTTCTTAACGGATGACTCCGTGAATATACTCATTTCTAGAGCAATTTCTTTGCTTTTTGCTAACAGCCAATTCCCATCAATTCCGGGCTGACTGATTAGCTGGCTTGCATTGCGTAATCATGCTGTTTTGCAGAAATAATCTATGTATTCTTGATTACATAACTCTTGATAAAAGTACATACTTAGTGTATGCATTTTTTTTCAATATGTCAACTTTTACGCTGTCCTTAACACGCGATTAGAATAATGTTTGCTTGTATGTGGAGGATTTTGTAAACTTAGGATACTACTTGGGAAATATTAACCAGGGTATTAAATTTTGAGATAAAATTGTAGATAGATTTGATGATTTTACTTCATTTTTGGATGAACATTTAAGAAAATATGTAAATCAAAAAAACAAGATAAGTTTAAGGAAATTGCTATGGAAAAGATTAATGATAGAATTGAAGCTGCACATCAGTTATATGTGGATAAGCATTTTGAACAAGCTCTTACAGAATTCAATATACTTGGCGAAGAGAAAAAATTGAGCAATAAGCAGAAATTTCAGATTGCATTGAATAAAGGCATCATTAAAATGAATTTAAATAATTATGATGAGGCACAACATGATATGGAGAGCGCCTTGTTGATCGGCGAGAAAACGGAAGATTTGTACAGACAGGCACGTGCTTTACATCAATTGGGAATTCTTGCGAAATTAAGAGGAGACTATGATAATGCTACGGAATTATTCCGGGAAGAGTTGAGAAAATGCAGTTCTTTGATGCCTTCATATTATGCCGATCTTTCTTATAATTTCTATGAACAAGGTGATGTAAAAATGCTTGCCGGTGATTTTGTTGATGCCAGGATGTATTTTAATCATGCAATAGTATTTGCCGAAACAGAAACTAATTATCATGGTGTCGGTTTAGCTACCAAGGCTTTAGGACGTTTGAGCTTAACTATCAATCGTTATGAAGACGCACTCTGTTATTTTCGTAAAAGCTATGAAAATTTTAAATTAGCGGAAGACCAAGAGGGTATTGAAAGTGCATTGAACGAAATTACAAAATTAGAAGAAAGTATGCATCATATGGAATGATAAAAAATCTTGTAACGGGAAGAATGATCTTAAGAAACATACGTACAAAGAATAAAAGTGTTATTGTAAGCAAGACATCAGATTCCAGAAACATTTATAACTGATATTTTAATATTTTAATAAGAATTAAAAGAAAAGGCTGTGGAGAAAATTTCATTACTGGATACAAACAATTGTGCTGCCTTGATTGCTGCTTTGGACTTGTATTTGTCGATCAATTCTTTCTTGTAAATCCGGCACATGAGAAATAATCCCAATCATTCGATCACCCTCACTTAATTCTTCTAAAGCTCGTATCGCTTGTTCAAGTGCATCATTGTCCAAAGAACCGAAGCCTTCATCGATAAATAAAGTTTCGATTTCGATACCGCCTTGCATTTGTTGAACTGTATCGGATAATCCTAAAGCCAGAGCTAAAGCAGTTATGAAACTCTCTCCGCCGGAAAGGGTTGTTGCCGGTCTGGCTTTACCTGTATAAGTATCAAAAATATCAAATTCAAGACCGCCTCTTTTGCGTCTGTCAGATACTTCTTCTTTACGATCTAAATAGTATCTGCCGTGACTCATCATTGCCAACCGCATATTACTCGCTTCAAGCATTCTCTGAAAATAATACGATTGAACAAATGCCTCAAATGTTCGTCTGCCTGCACCTGTTAAACCGTTAGCCAGTCCGGACAAGTATGAAAGTTCAGCCGCTTTTTTGGCAAATGCTTGATAATCTCGCATATCAAGGGCAAATTGTTCAGCTAATGAAACATTTTTTTCAATTACTAGCCCGAGTGAAGTTGACTTTGTTCTTAACTCTTGTAAAACCTGTTCAGCCTGCTGTAATTCAGCACTGATTTGTTCTAAATCAGGTTTAGTTTGATCCTGGATTTTCACAGTTAATTCATTTATGGTTTGACGCAAATTATCCAATTGTATGAAATACGTATTGATTGCAGTTTCTTCTTGATTTAACTGATCCGGTGACCAAATATATTGACTGATGTCTGAAAACTTTATCCCGACTCTAGTAGATTTTTCCGTTATTTCTGCTACTAATTCAGTTTGTCGTATCTTCAAAACATCAATATCGGTTTTAATCTGTTTAATTGCTGAATCAAAGCTGCTCTGCTCACGTAAGAGTTGATTATAACAGTCCGTGGCATCTTGGCGTGCTTTTATTTTCGCCTTATACTCGGACTTCAATTGGTTAAATGCTTGCTCTGCTTGTTGTAAGTTTTCATATTGTAGATTTTGTTGCAAGTTTTCCAGTTTTGCCCTAAACTCGGTCCGGTTTAATAAATTGGTTTTTAATCTATTCTCAATTTCTTGTAAATCGACCAAGTTGTTTGATGTTTGAACTTCGTTATCCAAAAGTGTTTTCTGCAATTGAGGAATATCTTTAAGTTGTTCTGTTTGTGCCGTAATTGTTTTCGATATTTCCGAGATGCGACTGAACAACTCATCTGTTGCCGCTTGAAATTCCGCATATTTAGCATCAGATGTCAAATCAAAGCTTACTGTTTGTTCTGATGCTTGTTGATCAGCATGTTGATTTATTTCTTGCTTGTCATCAGCAAATTTTTTTTCTAATACTGTCAAAAGTTGAGCGTGACCGTTTTTGATACCGCCGAGTTCAATTTTTAGCTCTGTAGTTTGATTTTGAAGTTGATTAAAATATTCTTCTTTTGTGCGAAGCGTTTTTTCAGAATACTCTTGATCAAATTCGGCTAATTTCAGATGGTGGGTTTGGCCGCAAACCGGGCATGGAGTTCCTTGCATTAAATCTTTTGCCAGAAAAGCAGCCGTTTGTTGTTTTTCCAATGTACGATACGAAGCAAGATCCAGCTCTGCTTGCTTAAGCTCTTCTGCAGCAGCTTCATATTGAATCGTTAAGCTATTAATTTCCTCTGCTTGATTGCGTAAAAACTGCCAACTTTCCAGATTGTTTACTCTCTTATCATAAGCAGCAGTCAGATTACTTTGTTCAATAAGTAATTTATTGTTTTGAAATTCAATTTGCTTCAGATCTGAAATTTTTTGTTCCAGTTCTTGTTTTTGGTCAGCCAAGCTCTGCTTGGCTTGTTCTAATTCTTCTTTTTGTTGTGCCAATTCCGTTTGTTCAAAGTTGAATTTTTGCAAATCAAGTTTAATTTTTTCATATTGCTCGTAAACAGCTAATTCTTCTTTCAACTTATTGAGTGAAATCGCTTCACTCTCTATTTCTTGAGCCTTGTCTTGCCAAAACCGATATTGTTTCTCAGCCTCTGCCAAATTGTCAGTAATTTGATTTAAATAATGCAAGTTATTTTCAAGTGAACTTGCTTTATCTGTTAAAGATTTTTGATTGTTCTTCCACTGACTATATAGTCCGGATATATTTAATGCGACAAACTTAAAAATTTCATAGGATTTTTTTCTGATTTGCATCTCCTCTAAAATTTCCTCCAGAGAAACCAAATCCTGTTGTTTCAAATCCAGTTCTGTGAAAATTCTGCTGATTTCAAGTGCTTTCTGATATGCCTCCTGTTTTTTGTTTCTAATTACATTGAGATCCTGATCCTTGAGAACAAGTTGATTATGATAAATTCTTAAATTTGCAATATAGATTTGAAATTGTTCGTAAAACCGACTTAAAAAACTCAGCTCACCGAGGTTTATATGCTCTGCCAACTCTTTCAATTCATTTAAAACCGATAAATCTGACATTTCCAGCAAAACCGACGAGTCCGAATTCTCAATTGATTTCGAGTTTTTCATCAGCTCCGGTAGTTCCGGATTTTCCATGTCGGTATACCATTCTATATGGTGAATTGCCTGTTCCAAGTCTCTTTGTTTTAAATCTCTGATTTGGGTTATGTCTTTCGTTTCTTGTTTTAGCAAATCTTGAAATTCGATAATCTTCCTTGTGTTAAAAATTCTGCGAAAAATTTGTTCCCGTTGTGGTTGATCTGAAGATAATAATTGTTTGAAATCGCCTTGCGGTAAAAGTCCGGTTTGTTTGAACTGATCCGCATCCAAACCCAGAAGCGATTCAACTTTATCTTTGACTTCCTTTTGCAAAGTCAAAACCTTGCCATCCGGCAAGGTCATTTCCACCCGACTCGGATTGGAAACTATACCCTCGCCGCGCATTTTCGGACGCAAGTAAGAAGGTTCACGTCTTATTTTATATATTTGATCTTTAACCTGAAACTCCAATTCAACAAAAGTCTTGGTGGCGGGAGAAGCGAAATCACTGCGCATTTGTCCTGCATCACGTTCAGGCTGGGTCGTATCTCCATAGAGAGCAAACATAAAAGCATCAAAAATTGTCGTTTTGCCGGAACCCGTATCACCGGAAATTAAAAACAGACCATTTTGATACGGTTGAAAATCAATTTCCATTTCTGCTGCAAAAGGTCCAAATGCCGCTAAACAAAGTCTGATCGGTTTCATGTTAATTCACCTTTTCTTCAAGTTCCTGAATGATTATCTGATCGGAATCAGAGATGATTCTGCCGGTTTCTTCTTTATGAAACAAGGCAAAAAGTTGACCGATACTCAATTCATTCGGTGCTGCACTCAAAGCATTAAAACTATCTGCTGAACGTTTAAAATATGGTGTTCTGACTTCTAAAAGGCGAGGATAAAATCTCTTGAAGCGAATTGCCAAATCCGGAATCGGTTCGTAATCCGATAAGTTAATGTAAATATAAGCTTCACTCGGATTTTCTCTGGCTTGATTAATTAAAGCAGCAAATTTTCCTTCAATTAAATACACAGGATGTAGCGGCTCAAAAGGAATTTTGTGCAATTTAAATCCCGGTTCACTATTCATTTCGATCATGCTCAAAAATTTGGGACGAGCTAATTCAGACGCCGAATAAACCAGAGGGGATCCGCTATATCTTACGTTTTCATATTGTACATGATGAGGTTGATGGAGATGCCCTAAAGCCACATAATCAAAATCTTTGACCAATTCAGCCTGAATCCGATCCAAACCGCCGACAGACAACTGTTCAGAATCTGACATTATAGCTTCACCGGATTGATTGATAAAGAATTGATGTGCTATCAGAATATGTTTGCCGGGCAAAGATAAATCAATTCCACTTATTATTTGCTCCAAAGCTTGTTGATAGGTATCTATTTCAGTCTCCGGGTAGAGATTTTTAATATTTACCGGTTTAAAAAAAGGAAGCAGATAGAAATAATATGCTTGATCTAAATTCAAAACTATTGTTTCTACCTGCTCCTTAGGTTCCGTTGCAAGGTGAATGTTAAATTCCCGAAAGAAATTCCCGGCATAACTCAACCTGGTTGCAGAGTCATGATTGCCTGAGATAATCATAGTTGAACATTCACGCTTACTCAATTCGGTCAAAAAATAATCAAACAATTGCGTTGCTTCAGCAGAGGGTATAGCTCGATCATAAATATCGCCGGCAATCACAATTGCATCAGGATTATGTTGATCCGTTTGTTTTATCACAAAATCCAAAAAATATTTTTGATCTTCAATTAAAGAATATTTATGTAAGGTTCTCCCTAAATGTAAATCTGCTAAATGAAAAAATTTCATAAGCTATTATAATCAGGTTATAGTCCATCCGATAAATAAATATTGGATAACTAATACAGCAGCTATCAATAAAATGAAAAACCAGAAAGGACTGTTTCTCTTGGTCGGATGACCTTTTTGGAATCCGGCATATAAATAGATAAAAACATGAATTTTCCCGGCTAACGCCAGAATAATTCCTATTTGTGGCAGGAATAAAGAAACAATTAAAGCAATGAACAGAACAAAAGAGTATGGTAAAGTCGAGAGAGTTGCTGTCTGAACATATTGTTTAAATGTCTTTTTCTCACTGCTTAAAATCAAGGTCAGGAAAAGTATCATCAACACAACTGTGATTAGTGTAGCTATTTGACTTAACAATGACATAAAAAAGACTTTTCCGGCCTTAAAGCCGACAGTTCCGGAAACAAGCGAACCGACACCAGCCAAAGCTGCCTTAAAAAGTTTATTGATCACCACTGCATTAAATCCGGCTACTAATAAAACATTTATCAAAGCTAAAACTCCTAAGCTGCCCCAATGTAAATTCAAATGGAAAGCTTGCATCGGTCTTTTGGAAAAAGATAAAAACAAGGATTGTAATAAACCGCTGAAAATATCACGAGCCGGATCGGGACCTTTGCGTTGAAGTCCACGATTCCGAGCAGATGCAGGACCGGCTGTTCGTTTGGGTCGTAACGGTTCAGGCTTGTTTGAATGCTTAATACTTTCTCCGGGCTGATAAGGACCTGTTTGTTCTATCTCATCTAAGTCATCTAAATCCATAGATTCTTGATTCTGAACAGATTTTTGACTGCGATAACCCGCTCCGGCAAGACTTGCACGGAAAGCCTCTTCTCGCGCTAAAATTTCTTCATTTTGTTCCTCATAACCGGCATGTTCAAAATTAACTTTTCGATAATTGGCATCAAAGTTGGTTTGATTCTGCAAATTTGCTTGTCTGGCAGCTTCTGCATACTGATCAGATGCCTTTTTGTCTGATTGATACTCATCAGAATAATTATTTGAGTTTCGATCAAAAATGTAATTCGTCATTTCTTAAGCTCCCCTCTTATTTGTGCACTAAGCGAGTAGCACGAATATTGATTGCCAAGACATTTATTGCCGTATAATGTTCCACATCTTTATTCAAATTGCTCTGCGCTTTGCTTAATATTTCTTGGGCATTATATCCATAATACAATGAAACTCCCAAATTGAAAATTGCCCCGTAAGCTTCTTTAAACACCATAAACTCAGTCAGGTCTGAAATTCCCGTTAAACGAATCAAGATTTGCTCTACTAACATCGCCAAAGCTTCATCCGAGATTGAGTAATTTCCTATCGTGGAAAATGTCGGTCTGACAACTGTTTTTTCTCCATCGGCTGAATAATCAATACGATCAGCCGAACGATCCCAACGTCTTTTTAATTTCTGCCAAGGTTGTAAAAAGTAACCGGAAAAATCATGTTTGATTTCCATGCTCGGTACAGGAATAGTATGGGTTCCGGCAGACATTCTGGTAGTTCTGGCAACCTGTCTTTCTTCTTCGGTCGTTACATCTTCAATTCTAATCAACATTGACGGTTGATTTAACCATAAATTATTACATATTTTTTTCAACATTCTGTCCGATGTGCCGAGAATCATAAGGATCGACGGACTCTCATCTAACAACGCCCGTCGCATATTGGCGGCTCTGGTCGGATCCATGAACAATGCTTGACGTACCGATTCCAATTGCGTATCCGCTGTTTTAGCAGAAGTTCCGGCAACAATATTGCTTCCGTGAATCAACAATCCATCATCAATGATATATTGAATTTTATGTTCAGCTGCTATTGATAAAGCTCTGGTACTTTTACCCGTACCCGATGTTCCGATAAATGCCACAATTGCAATTTGTGATAAAAATTCTCGCTCATCCTGTTCCGTTTCAATTTTTTCTCTTAAATTTGCTTCCTGTACCGTTGTTTTTACAGCCTCAGCAAAACGTCCAAAAGGATTGAAAATCAGCTTGCCCGGTCGGAGTGGTACATCACCGTCAGGTTTCGGAATATCGGCAATACGTCGCCGCTTAGCTTCGCGTTTAGCTTTTCTCTCTTCCCGATTTTTTCTGTGTTTTCCAAATAAAAAATCAAACATACAATTTATTCTGTTTCTTCCAAATTATGATATACATCTTGGACATCATCAATGTCTTCCAGACTTTCAATCAATTTCTCAACTTTTTCAATTTGCTCGGACTCGGTCAATGTAACAAAAGTAATCGGTTCAGGTCCCAGAGAAACATCTTCGAATGTGTAACCGGCTTTGGATAGAGTCTGCATAACCTGATGATAATTGTTAGGTGCAGTTATCACCTCATAAAAATCCTCCGAAATATCTATATCCTCACAGCCTGCATCTAAAGCATCCATCATTACTTGATCTTCGTCGGAAAATTTATCCTTAGCTAAAATCAAACTGCCTTTTGTTTCAAATTGAAAAGCAACACTACCGTCCTTACCCAGATTTCCGCCGAATTTTTCAAAGAGATGGCGTACTTCACCGGCTGTACGATTACGATTATCGGTTAAAGCTCTGACCATAACGGCAACTCCGCCTGCTCCGTATCCTTCATAAGTAATTTCTGTAAAATCCGAACTTCCGCTGACACCCAATGCATTATCAATCGAACGTTTAATATTATCATTTGGCATATTATAAGCACGCGCCCGCTCAATCGCAGACTGCAAAGCAAAATTCATTTCCGGATCAGGACCGCCTTCTTTAACTGCCACGGAAATTTCACGTCCGATTTTCGTAAAAATCTTTCCTCTTTTTGCATCTACTGCTTCTTTTCTGCGTTTAATGTTATTCCATTTAGAATGGCCTGCCATATATCCTCCAAACATACTGTCTAATTTGCATCACATTATGTAATTTAGAATCTGAAACCATCTGTTCATTCAGGCAGAAAAAATCAAAAAGCTATAGCTCATCTGCCTAAAATCACAAACTCGGGCTAAAGCCCTCAAACAATGCGATTTTCTGATTCCAACGGCAGATTCGCAAAGTTTTTTAAGATTTTTTCTACCACATCATGACCATATGGTTTCAGATTTCAAAATACAAATTTCATGCTTCAAATTATCAATTATAAAATTAAATATTATTTCTAATCTTTACTAATTGCAGAAGGAAATAATTGCAAATTCCCTCTCTGATAATCAATATTATCGCTGGTTAAGTCTTTCAACATCGTAATAAAATTTTCTTCATTCTCCGGTCTGACTGCAACTTTCCAGCTTACATCCACTGTATATTCCGGTTCGGTTTGATTATAATTCAATTGATTTAATTGAAAACGTACTCTTTCCGCATTTGAATAATCGCATCTTAAATTGTACATACGATGGATCAGCCAGATTATCGGCTTCGCCATTTCTACTGCCAAAGATGCTGCTTTACTGTATGCTCTGACCAGTCCGCCTGTACCGAGTTTCACACCACCGTAATAGCGAACCACAACTATCCCTGCCTGAACTAAATTTTGTTTTTGTAAAACATCTAATACCGGCAAACCGGCTGTTCCCTGAGGTTCACCGTCATCGGAATAGCGTTGCAAGTGTTGAGGATTATTGAGAATCCAAGCATAGACATGATGTGTAGCATCCGGAAACCGGGATCTTTGTTTCGCAATAAACTCTTCTGCTTGTACAGGATTTTCCAGTGGTTTGGCAATTCCGATAAAACGGGATTTCTTTTCTTCAAATTCTATCTCCGCATATTGCTTAATTGACTGATAATCAGAACTCATCAAAACCCTCGTTTAATTCTTTGTATTTTTGATTGGCTAAAATTAACAAAGATCGGTCTTGACTATAAGTTATCGTTTTGAGTGCTTCGTCAATCGGTAAAAATTTGGCAGCCAGAAATCCTTGTTCCGTATTCGGTGAAGCCTTCAAATCATCACAAACCATGATATACCATTTAATTCGATTGGCAACCGGTTTTTTTCTGGTTATAGAGTAGAATTCATAACTGGTTCTTCCTGCTAAACCGATAATTCTCGCATCAACATTGCTTTCATCTTTGACACGCCAAATTGCAATATCATCAGATTCATTATCACCGCGAATAACACCTTTGGGAAAGCTCCATTCTTCTTTTTCATTTTGAATCAACAGAACTTGATCTTTACAAAAAACTATACCGCCTGAACAGTTTCGAATTAACATATAAATACTTCCATTCAGTGCTAATAAAATTAGCAAATATTATAATTCTAATATATCATTTACATTATTCTAACAGATATTAGTTATCGAAGATAGATTTTATAAGTTTAAGACAAGTATGCAAAGATTGATCGTCAACATCGTTTGTCCTGTTATATTCAACAAAATCAAAAGAACGACATTTAAAATTATTTTTGAAAAAATCAAGTATTGTCAATGCGTCATCTTCGGTGAAACCGCCGGGAGCCGGAATTGAAACTCCGGGCATCAGTTGAGGATCCATCGAATCAAAATCAAAACTGAGATGAATATTTTCTATTTGCCAAGTTGTTTTGATTTCCGTCAGTACTTCACTTAAACCTCGCATCGCAATTTCATCATAGTAATAAGCTTTAATCGGTAAATTATTCAAAAATTCAGTTTCGGCCTGATCTAAATCTCGCAAACCGAGATAGAGGATATTCTCCGGCTTAAGACAAGCTTTCTCACCCGAAAGCTTCGTCAATTCTTGCGACCCCAGACCAAGCAACGAAGCAATCGGCATTCCATGAATATTCCCTGTTATGCTCGTTGTCTCGGTATTAATATCGGAATGGGCATCAACCCAGACCAAACCCAAATTATTAAAGTTTGCTGCCGTAGCGGCCACACTTGCCATACCAATGCTGTGATCACCCGCAATCATCACCGGTGTATTGCCTTGTGCGAAAATTTCACAAGCATATGCTTTGCAACGTGTGCATATATCAAAAATTGCAGCATAATTTTTCATGGTTTTATATTTATCTGTCGTAAAATTACCTGCAGCAGAATTATCTGATGTAAAATCTTTTTCCTCCAAAACTATACCGTTTGAATTCAGTTTTTCACGCAATGTATACACACTATCTTTCAATCCCGGAACATGTACACCGGAATAATTATTCACAAAATAAATTGTTTTCATAATTTGCTCTCTAGTTGTTTCCTAGCTTTAGATTTGCTTTTAAAGCTTTGTTTTAGTTATCATTCAATCAGAATACACTGAAATATCAAAAGACGAAACATTAAAGTATTATAATTGATAGATTTTTAAATTATCAAGAGTTCTCAGATTTTTAAAATAATAAGAGTTCTAAAATCCTGAGAATCCATAGATTGATATTTCAAGCAAAGGAAATTGTTATGCAAAACATAAAAAATACAAATAACTTTTTAAATATTTTAAAAGCAAAACAATTATTGATTAATTCAAATGTGGCAAATATTCCTATCAAAAAAATTACCTTTGATTCACGTCAGGTTGAACCGGGTACTCTTTTTTTCTGTAAGGGTGCTAATTTCAAAAAACAGTATTTGCTTGATGCACAGGCTAAAGGTGCCTCAGCTTATATTTCCGAAGTTGATTATAAAATTGATCTGCCGTGCATAATTGTCAAGGATATCCGCTTAGCAATGTCCTATCTCGGTAAAGAATTTTACAATCAACCGGATCGCAAGTTGAAATTAATCGGCGTCACCGGATCAAAAGGAAAATCCACTACGGTTTCCTACGTTAAAGCTATTCTTGATCATTGGTTAACAAAGCAAAACAAACAACCCTGCGGCATTATTTCTACAATTGAAACTTATGACGGAATAATTAATACAGAATCAACCATTACTACACCGGAAGCTTTAGATCTGTTCAGCCACTTATCAAATGCTGTTCAATCCGGTCTTGAATACATGGTGATCGAAGTGTCTTCGCAAGCTTTGAAATATAATCGCGTGACCGGAATCGAATTTGATATTGTCAGTCTGCTCAATTTGGGGAGGGACCATATCAGCCCTTTGGAACATCCCAGCTATCAGGATTATGTTGAGTCCAAATTGCGCATTTTTCAAATGTCAGATACCGTTGTGTTTTCTAAAGATATGGAAAATCTTGAAATAGTTGAGCAGGAAATTAATAAATTGGGAATTCAAGGTATTTCTTATTCGACTAAATCGGACAATTGTGATTATTATGCCGCCAATATCAATTTTTATTCCGACAGCAATCATTTCACAGTCAACTCTACTAACTATTCTTTACCGGGAATCGGATCATACAATATTGAGAATGCACTCTGTGCAATCGCAATAACAGAATTATTGGGAATTCCTAAACAGGAATCTGCTGCAGCATTGGAAAATATTGAAACTCTGGGACGTGACAACCTCTATATGACGCATGATAACAAAATTATCTGTCATGTCAGCTATGCTCATACCAGTCTAAGTTTTGACAAAAGTTTCGAAACGATCGAGCAACATTTTCCTGATTATCAATTGATTGCTTTGTTCGGAGCCAGCGGCAGCAAAGGACTTAATCGAATTGAAGATTTGCCTAAATCTGCCGCCAAGCATGCAGATTTTGTCTATTTAATCCCGGATGACCCGGGATTTCGTGAACATTCAGAAATCGCTGCCGCAATGGCTAAGTATTTGATTGAAGCCGATTGTCCTTATAAAATTGTCGAGGAAAGAGAAGCCGCTATCAAAGAAGCTTTTGAGCTGGCAGCAAAGTCAAACCGAAAAACTTTGCTGTTTATTGCCGGCAAGGGTTCCGAACATTACCAAATGATCGGCAATACACCTGTACCGATTAATTCCGATGTTGATGTAGCATCAAAGCTGGTTTCTGATTATAATCAAAAGGCTAAAGATTAATTCGCAACAATAAGGTTAAACGGTATTATATGGAAAATGAGCAAAACAGAAAGCCGCAACCGATTCTGATCAAATTGGATCGTAGTAAAAAAGACAAACAAAAGAAAATAATTATTATTTTATGCATGATTATTGCTCTTTTACTGGTCGGCTTTGTGTTTTTTTATTATAAGCAGCAAAAGGCCGAATCGGAAAAAGCCGCTAAAAATGAGAAGACAGCAACCAACGCTAAGCTTACCGATGAAACAACTACAGAGGCAACAGATCCTTATGCTTTCATTTATGAAACAACTCTCCCCACCTATATTGATAAAAAAGGTGTTGTCCATGTAGTAACTGAAGATTTTGATCCGGAAGAAAATGAAAAAGTTGAGGATTATTTTGGTCCTTTACCGGAATCTGAGCATGAAGCAAATTTTGAACATCATAAGATTCGCGGCATTTATATTTTTGATACAGATAATTTGGATTCATTCTTGGAGGAAGTCAAAGGAACTGAAATCAATGCATTTGTGATCGATGTCAAAGAAAGCTACGGAGTTCTATATGATAGCAAGATTCCATTAGTCAAAGAGTTAAATTGCACTATTAAGCATCGGGATATTAAAGGAATAACCGAAAAATGTCATGCTAACGGAATCAGAGTAATTGCCCGAATCGTTAGTTTTAAGGATGATACTTTTGCAACGGTCCGACCGGATTTGTGTATTCAAAATGAAGCCGGAACGCCGATTCAGTTTCCCAGCGAAGGTAATGCAACATGGGCTAACCCTTATAATAAGGAAGTCTGGCAATATTTAATCGATATTGCGGAAGAAGTCATTGATTTAGGTGTAGACGAAATCCAATTTGACTATATCAGATTTCCGGCAGGCGGTTCACTGGACGGTTCAGCTGCTTATTACGGTGAACCCGAAACCGTACCTGAAAAAACCAGTGCAATTAATCGCTTTCTGCAAACTGCTGCAATCCAGATTCAAAACAAAGATAACATACCGATTGGTGCCGATCTTTTCTCTATTGTTATGACCAGTGATTTAGACGGTCATGCAATCGGTCAGGACTGGACCAGTATCGGCTTGACCGGAATCAATAATATTTGTCCGATGATCTATCCGTCACATTATGCTAATGGCGCTCCTGTAGGTTATATCATGGCAAACGGAGTCGGGACCGATTTAGGTAATAATCGTTATACGGCACCCGATTTAGAACCATACGGTGTTGTAACCGACGCAATCATCGACGGTCGGGAAGCAATTGATCAAGAAAACTATGCTCATATCAGACCTTATCTGCAAGCTTTTACCGCCAGCTATTTACCGTCCGGATATTGGATGGAATACAATGCACCGGAAATTCGCAAACAAATCGAAGCTGTCTATGATTCAGGATTTGACGAATGGATTCTCTGGAATGTAAATCCGACCTACCCGCCCGGTACGTTTGCACCGAAAGAATAAGCCAATCTTCTAAAACCTATAAATTTGAAATATAAAGCTGATAGAAGAACCATTTAATCTTCCGGGCTGTATTTTTCTTCCAGTTTGCCGAAAAAGTAAGAGATGACAATTCCGACAACAAACATCACGATACTGACTGTTACGGCAACAACGAATGACATTTTCATCGCAGCTAAATTTTCTGTCGTAAAAGCAGGGAAAATGACTGTCGGGAAGATTCCCAGGGTCGAACCTATGATCAAACCGAGAATAATATGATACATCTTGCTGTAATATTTTACGAAAAGAAAATTAACAAATTTTGCAAACAACAATATGCTGATTACAACTCCAGCCATAAATGGAATTAACATCATGAAATCAAAGTTTTTGATACCTGACGCCATTTTGTCATATAAACCGAAATAAATTAAAAAATTCGACGGACTAAGTCCCGGAACAATAAATCCTAAAGCGACAACTGCACCGGACAAGAACCAAACAATGATATTAGGTTCAACTTGCGTAAAATTTTGTTCACCGAGCAACATCAGGACAAACACAAATCCGGCAGCAATCAACAAAGTTGCCCAATCTGATCCTGCTCTGCCCTGCTTGCCGGCTGTGCGATAAACTGAAGGGAATGTTCCGGCTACAAAGCCGATGAACAATGCGGTAAACAATGCTGCATAAGTACCGAAAGCAGCTTCAATTATTCCGGCAAAAAATACTATTCCGAGAACTCCGCCAATACCTACCGGAAAGAAGTACTTAACATTATTCAAAAAGTCTTTACGGATATTACCCAGAAAACTCATCATACGGTCGTAAACACCTAAGATTACCGAGAGCACGCCGCCAGATAGACCGGGTACAATTCCGCCGAACCCGATCATGAATCCTTTAAATAGTCGAATAAACCAATCGCCAAGCGGATGATTGATTTTATCAGGAACATTCTTTTTATCAAGAATATCCGATTTTTTAGTTTCATTCTTTGTTATAGCTTTATTGTTGTTTTGCAGACTTTGCTGATCATTCAATTCCTGTTGTTCTGCAAAGTTTTGCATTTGTTTGTCCTTATTTGTTTTCATGTTTTTCCTTTTTCGGGTGATGATGAGAATAGCTTTCGCCTTCCGGCTCTGCGCCTATGAAAAAGAAACAGCATGGCAATAATTCCGAATAATATGTAAAATCTTCCGAAGATGGTAAAGGTCCACTATCCAGCACATTATTCACACCTTCTATTTTGCATATTTAATCGCATCAACAACCGGCATCATCATTTTTTCATCATTAACTAATACAGGATAGTCATTTTTGCAGTCAAGATCAATCTAAAAACGGCAATCCCAAAAAGCAAAATGTTGAAGTTGAAGCAATTTGCCTTTGTTCTTGCCGTTATAATTTGTTCTTGCCGCTATAGAATCAAATTAGAATGTTCTTTATTTTGTTTTTAATTCCTTCTTTATCTAGTTGGTATTTGGCTAATATATCCTTGTAAGGACCACTGGTTGCATATTCGTGAGGAACTGCTATCTTCTGGAATTTCTCCACCTGGACCCCGTTTAGCATGAGCATATCACTGATCTGGCTGCCGATACCGCCCTTTTCGTAGTGCTCTTCAACAGTAAGAATCTTGCCGGTTTTCTTAACAGAATTAATGATTGCCTCTTCATCTAGAGGAACTACTGTACCTAAACCCAGATGATCTATTGAATAGCCTTCAGCATTCAACTCTTGGACGGCGAAATAAGCATTTTCTGTCGCTGTGCCGACTGAAATAACTGTTAATTGTTCTCCCTGATTAAGTTGTTTGGCCTTGCCGATAACAAATTCTTCATCAGGCAAAATGTTTGGAATCGGGGGATTGCCAATTCTCATATAGACAGGACCTTTATACTCAATCATGGCCTTGACCGCACCTTTAATTTCATTGGGATCTTGGGGGGCCAAAACAACAACCTCAGGAATCATGCTGATTATAGCAAAATCTTCCAAAGAGTGGTGGGTAGAACCCAAATCAGAATAAGTAATACCTGAATTCCTGCCGACTATTTTAGCATTTTGTCTCATATAGCCGATGTCATTACGAAACATTTCATAAGGCCTTAACGTTACAAAGGGCGCAATTGCACAAAATACAGGAATTTTACCTTGTGTTGCCAAACCGGAAGAAAATCCCACAGCAAACTGCTCCATAATACCACACTCTACGTAGCGTTCAGGAAACTCTTTCATAAAATCAGCAAAACCGGAACTGCCGCCACTGTCAGCGGAAATAACAACAATGTCTTCATTATCTTTAGCCAACTCATAAACGGAATTGCCAAAAACTTTTCTAGGATCAAAATATTCTAATGCCATATATCAGTCAACTCCTTCTGCTTGTAAACTGGCTTCAAGTCCATCCAGATCTTCAGGAGTGGCTTTCCAATAGTGACAGGCCGCCTCACCAGCTCCACGGACTAAACCCTTACCTTTAATTGTATTGGCAATAATAAAGGTTGGTTGTGTTTCTTTTTGTGCGTTGTCTAAAGCTTCAATGATTTCACTAAAATTATGACCATTAATCGAATAAACCTTCCAACCAAATGCTTTTACGCGATCTGCTATCGGTTCAATGTTCATAATATCGCTGACCTTACCGCTAATTTGCAGCTTATTGTAGTCAAGAATAGCGACAAGGTTCGACAAATTATGATGTGAAGCAAAAGAGAGAGCCTCCCAGTTTGACCCTTCACTCATTTCACCGTCGCCTAAAGCAACATATACTGTACCATCCCGAGCATCCAAGCGATTGCTGAAAGCCATACCACAAGCTATTGCCAAACCATGACCTAAAGCCCCTGTATTAGCTTTAATCCCCGGTAATTTATGCATGTCAGGATGACCCGGCAACTTAGTATCCAAAGCACCATAGGTGTCAAGAATAGATTTGGGGAAAATGCCCTTTTCTGCCAAAATTGCGTATTGTGCCAAGCATTTATGTCCGGCAGACAAAACAAATCGATCGCCGCGCTCATCATCCAGATAATCAAAATACAACACCGTTATAATGTCTATAAGTGAAAAGGCTCCACCTACATGACCGTTCGGATATGCCTTAAGCATTCTGACAACATTTAAACGCGTATTCTTTGCTTTTTCCTTAAGGAAATTAATACGATTATTCACATTGCTTCCTTTCTTCATAAAGCTACTCTCAAAAGAGCTTTTTTGTCATCTTCTTTATTTGCTTTTCCAAAATTACAAGTATAATCGGATAATTAATTGAGTAAATATCCGCCATCTATATAGATCGTTTGTCCGACAATATAATCGGAAGCAGGAGAAGCCAAGAAAACTGTAACGCCCACTAAATCTTCCGGTAGTCCCGTTCGTCCGAACGGTATTCTCTCTTTAAATCTTCTGATATTATCAGGATTATCAAATATGGGTTTTGTCATTTCAGTATAAATATATCCCGGCCCTATCGCATTAACATTGATACCATACTCTATCAATTCGTTACCCATTGATTTGGTTAATTGTCTGACTCCGCCTTTAGCAGCTGTATAAGCTACCATATTTTTCATTCCCAACTCACCGTTTAAAGAACAAATATTAATAATTTTTCCTTTAATGTTGTTTTGAACCATATGGGTAGCAACCAGTTTTCCCATAAAGAAAACATATTTCAGTTGTACATCAAGAACTTTATCCCAATCAGATTCCTCAAATTCAAGAACCGTTTTTCTAATATTAATTCCCGCTGCATTAACCAAAATATCAATCTGACCAAATTCACTTACTGCATAATCAACAATCTTTTGGCAAGTTTCAACTGAAGTTATATCTGCTGCGATCGACTTAACAATTCCTCCCGTTTCTTCTGATATGTCTTTTACTGCAATATCGAGATCACTTTGTTTTCTGCTGCTTATAAGAACACTTGCACCTGCACGCGAGAAACCGGTAGCAATACCTTTTCCGATCCCCTTACTCCCGCCTATTACAATCGCGTTTTTTCCTTCCAAAGAAAATAAATCCATATGATAAAATAACCTCCAATTGAATTCTAAATTGTATCTGAACACATGAAGCACAACATCCACATAAAGAACGTTAAATTGAATGGTATGCTAAAAACTAACTGCGACTCACCATCAAGACGACAATCGCAAAACTACAAATGTAATACCACCGCTTTTTTAGTCGGCACCTCCAGCACCACCTAAATAACTGCTCATGAGACTTTGATCTGATTGAATATCTTCGGATAAACCATGTAGGACAACAGATCCGATATTTAAAACATAGGCATAATCACTAATACTGAGCGCCAACGTTGCATTTTGCTCTATCAGCAAAACAGTAGTGCCTGACTCATTGATTTCCTGAATCTTATCAAAAATATCATCCACAATGATCGGAGCCAAACCCAGTGACGGTTCATCCAGCATCAGCAACTTTGGATTGGACATTAGCCCTCTTCCGATGACTAACATTTGTTGTTCTCCGCCACTCATCGTACCGGAAAGCTGAGTTTTTCTTTCAGCTAATCTGGGAAAGAAAGAATAGATTTGCTCAACTCTTTCTTCATACACACCTTTTTTAAAATTGGTGTATAATCCCATCTTTAAATTTTCTTCCACGGTCAGACCGGGAAAAACCTCTCTTCCTTCCGGTACCTGCGAAATACCTAATCTGATAATCTTATCAGGAGAGCGTTTACTGATATCCTCATCGTGAAACAATATTTCACCTGAAACAGGCTTTACAAGACCTGAAATCGCCTTTAAAATAGTCGACTTGCCGGCACCGTTGGCACCTAACAGTGCGATTATTTTACCCTCGGGAACGTGGATATCAACGTTCTTAATAACGGGTTCTAGCCCATATGAAACCACGAGATTATTTATCTTAAGCATGTTTTTCCTCCCTCCTGGTTCCTAAATAGGCACTTATAACAACAGGATCACTGGTAACTTCTGCAAATGTACCTTCTGCTATTTTTTTACCATAATTAACAACATACGTCTTTCCGGCAAGTCCCTCAACGAAGTCCATCTCATGTTCAATCAGCAACATGGAAATTCCCTCTTCGTTGATCTTTCTGATAAGTTCGGCCAGACGTTTACTTTCTTCATTATTGAGTCCTGCTGCGGGCTCGTCCAACAACAGCAGTTTGGGCTTGGCCATCATGACTCTGCCCAATTCCAAGACCTTTTTTTGTCCGTATGGAATGTTTCTGACTAGTTCATCTTTTATTGACAGCAGTCCGATAAAATCCAAAACTTCTTCAATCTCAGTCCTCAAATCAGCCGCAACTCGTTTATTCTTTCCTGTATTCAATAAAACATCTAAAAGTGATATATCCATGTTGATGTGTGCACCCAGACGCACATTATCAAATACCGTTTGGCTATTTAAGAGCCTTATGTTTTGAAATGTCCTGCCAATACCTTTTTCGCATATTACATGGGAGGGCAAGCCTGTTATATCTTCTCCGACAAACTCTATATTGCCGTGATCAACTTGATAAACTCCCGTAATTACATTCATTATGGTGGTTTTGCCCGCACCGTTGGGACCTATTAATCCGCATATCTGACCTTTTTTTATTTCCATGTCCAAGTCATCAATTGCGACTATTCCACCAAATTTTTTTGTAACTTGATTTATTTTAAGAATTGTATCCATGCTCTACATACCGCTACTTTCATTTTGTTACCTTCTTTTGAATAGTTTTTTAAGACTTTCAATATTAATGACTTGATAGAATCTCACGTAGATAAACAGTATCAAACCATATATTATCATTCTCCAGTCCTGTAAAAATCTAAGCAGTTCCGGCAAAGCTGTAACCAATAAAGCACTTAAAACGGCACCCACAGGACTTGTCATACCACCTATAACAACCATAAGCAGATAAGCTGCACTCGTATCCGATGCAAAGGAGTCCGGATTTAAATAGCCTGTCAAATTGGCAAACAGTACACCTGATAATCCGGCTAAGAATGCAGATATTACGAATGATAACAACTTAAACTTTCTTACGTTAACACCCATTAATTCAGCTGCTACCTCATCTTCTCTAATTGCCTTGAATGCCAATCCGATATAAGAATTGCTTAACCGATTCGCGCCAAATGTCGCCAGAAATACAAGGATAAGCATGAAATAATGCATGGCGGTATCCGAGAAAAGAACAGGATAACCTTTCATTCCATAAGGACCACCAGTTATATCAACGGCATTCAATACAAGTATCCTAACAATTTCACCAAACGCTATTGTTATTACCACAAGAAACGGACCTTTAAGCTTAAAAGAGGGAAAACCTAAAATTACTCCCACAATCGCTGTTAAAACCGGAGATATTATTAAGGCAACAACCGGAGGAAGACCGAGGATCGTGCACATGATTCCATAAGAATATGCTCCTACTGCTACAAGCCCTGCGTGCCCCAGCGATAACTGTCCGGTGTAGCCCAGTAAAATAACCAAGCTTAGAACAACTAAAGCATTTTGCATTCCTCTTTCAATCATATAGAACTGATAAGAAGGAAGTCCAATAATGGGCAAAACAGCTAGCACTCCAAATATAAGATATATGAATTTACCTTTCAATAAATCTGTTATTTTTGTTTTCAACTTCCCCACCTCATTATACCTTTTCCGAGATCTCTGCTTTAAAGATTCCACCGGGTTTAACAACTAATACTATGGCCATCAACGTGAAAGTAAAGACATCTTTGTAGGTTGACGCAAACAAGGACGAAAATATAACCTCAGAAAGCCCTACGAATATGCCACCTACCATCGCACCGGAAAAGCTTCCCAAGCCACCTATCAAAACAGCTGCAAAAGCTTTCGTCGCAAGAGTGCCCCCCATGTTGGCAGTCAGAGGTATAGAGGGAGAAATCAGGATACCACCTATACATGCCAATATTGTACTGACAGAAAACGTAATAGCCACGATTTGATCTACTTTAACACCCATCAGGGACGAAGCAATCGAATTCTGAGCAACAGCACGCATGGCAATTCCGGTAACGGATTTTCGCAAAAAGAATTGCAGCAGAACAACCAAAGAAGTAATAATTATGATATTTGCAACTTGGTATGGCATAACTGAAACTTTGCCAAAGTGAATCGGCGTGTTTCCAAAGGGATGATCAAATCTTTGTGCCTGTGCTCCCCATATTTTTAGTACTGAGTTTTTTATAATTACTGACAATGCAACTGTGCCTATGAGTATAATATGCGGGTTTGCTTTTTTAATTATCAACGGGTAGAAATATAACTTGCTTAACAAGAAACCCAAAATCGCCATCATACCGAGTGACGAAATAAATGAAACATAGTATGGCAAGCCCAACAGATTACAAAACGTGAGCATCACATAGCCACCCCATGTTAACAGATCTCCCTGAGCGAAGTTAAAAATACCAGCAGCATTCCAGATCAAGGAAACCGCTAGTGCCATCAAGGCATATACAAGCCCCATATTGACACCTTGAATAACAAGTTGCACAAACGATTCAAAATTCATAGAGTCTACTGTCTCTCCATATCTGATATCCGTCAGGATCGTGGTATCTCGACGGCATTCACCATTATTTCTTTGAACCACGCGGAATAATGGATCTGTGCGATGAAATGTACCGTCATTATTCTATACAAATTAGTTTCATTTTCATTAAAAGGCTTTGTTTCCTCAATCTTATGAACTAATTTTGAATTGAGCAAAATGCGAAGTTCTATCCTAGGCTCCTAGGTAATAGGTAACCGCTTTCAGGCGGACATTTCGTTTTTTTGATGATATATCGGTGATTTAATTAAATTCACCCAAGGAAAACTTCCTTGGGTGAAAAAACAAACCTAGTATTTTATTCTACCGGATATTCTTCAGTCATCAATAATTCCCAATTGCCATCTTTATACAACTGTGTATGCATATGATGGACCAAGTTGCCTTCTGCGTCTGCCTGATAATGGCCGAGCGTACCTTCGTAGTCTAAATTCGCAAGTTCTTCTCTGACTTTTTCTCTATCCAGTCCGACTCTGCTGACTATGTCGGCAATAATGTATATGCTGTCATAATGATTCAGATGAGAGCCCGACAAGTCTTTGCCAAAGCGAGCTTTATACTTTTCTACAAAATCAGCATTAGCGGGATCTCCCGTACAGAATGTTGTTGATGTTACAGTACCTTCAAAATTTTCAGGACCGCCGGCTAATTCAACAAGTGCGGGATTACCGGCAACTCTGTCACTAAATATAGGAACATCTGCCATACCAAGTTCCACTCTTTGTTGGATAATTTTTCCAACTTCTCCCGGATAACCGTACACAAAAATCGCATCCGGATCAGCATTTTTGATTTCTAACAATTGAGCTGAAAAATCTTGATCACCTTCATTAAAGGTTTGAACAGATGCAATATCTATACCATATTCTTTAAATTTAGCTTCTGTAGCTTCCCAATTCGGTTTAGAATAGTCTGTCAAGGCATAGGCTACAGTCGGTCGTTTTACATCATATTTTTCCACCGCTGTTGTGATTAACAAGGGAATCCAAAAATCTGACGAAATTTGCATTCTGAAAGTGTACTCATTACCTTGTCTTGTAGTATCAGGATTCGTACCGTCTGTTATTGTCGGTATTTTTGCTTCTTTCCATAATTGCTCGGCAGCCAAAACACCACCACTTCTATTGGGTCCTATCATGACAAGCGGATCCAGAGAAATCGCTTTTTCAGCTGCGTCAATAGCTTGTGCGGAATTTGAAGTTTCATCAACCTGCGTATATTCAATTAATGCCATTGTTCCATCTGGTAACTTAACTCCGCCGGCATCATTAATTTCATCAGCCGCCATTTGTGCACTGTTAGCAACATATTCTCCATCTGATGCTGAGCCTCCGCTTAAAGGCACCAAATGAGCTATCTTAATTGTTACGTCACCAGCAGGAGCAGCCTTATCATCAGCATCCTTATCGTCTGCTTTCTTATCGTCTGCTTTCTTATCGTCTGCTTTCTTATCGCCGGCATCGGCAGCCTTGTCGCCGGAATCGGCAGATTTGTCTTCGCTTTTTTTAGAACAGCCTAAAACCAACGTGGCAACCATTATAACTGTTAAAATGATTGCCAGAATTTTTTTCAATTTCATAATTCTTAATTCTCCTCCCATCATGATATTCGCAAATATCTTAATAGTAATACGCAAAAATCTTATCACAAATATTGTTTAAAGTCAAAATCTATTCTTCGCCGGACTAATTCGTTTAATAGCCTGTCCGGTCAGGAAAATCTTGACAATATCTATCTTCAAACATGTCACTGCAGTCTTACAGAAAGACTTTTAATCTCAGTCAAGCCCGCGTAGCATTCTGGTTTTTGGGGACAACCACTTAACCAAGTTTGGAGCTTTCTTATAGCATATGCTCCTTCTCATAGTCTACTATAGCCTTTACCTTCGGCCCTGAACGACTGGCCGGATCAAAGTTTGAGCCAAGATATTCCCGGACAAACATCTTTGCTAATTCGATTCCGGTGACCTGAGCACCCATTGTAATAATATTGGCATTATTACTTAATTCTGCCCGCTGGGCTTGATAAATGTTGCTGACACAAGCTGCATAAGCTCCTTTTACTTTATTTGCAGCAATCGAAACACCAATGCCCGTTCCGCAGAGCAAAATTCCTCGATCACAGACGCCATCTGCAACTTCCTGAGCTACTTTGATAGCTACATTAGCATAGATAGAATCCGTGCTGCCATAATCTTCGACATCATGACCGAGCGAAAGTATAAACTCTATCAGCTCCTTTTTATAATCCGAAGCATTGGGATCACAACCAATTCCGACCTTCATCACTGACCTCCTAATTTAGTTATAGATATACAGATATAGACGCTACCTCGTTTAACCGTTGTAGCTTAAAATTTGTAGCGAACGCTACTTTTACTTTTTAATTTTACTATACAAATAAGTTGATTACAAGTTAACGAAGTACATCAAATCTGTTACTAGCAAAATAAATCATAACTACCAAAACAGTATCCGCTAAAAAAAAGCAGTGCCCGTCAAAGAGGTTAACAGGCACTGCAATTTTGGATATTTACGTTATTTAATTCCACTTAATTACATTGATTATGAATCTTATTTTCTTTTAATCACACGTCGTACAGCTTCTGCTACATTTTCACTGCAAAGACCAAAGGCCTTCATCAGAGTTTCGGGATCTCCTGATTCGCCAAAACGATCCATCACACCGATCATCTCCACGGGAACCGGACAATCCTGTGCCAAAACCTCAAGAACGGCACTGCCCATTCCGCCCATGACCTGATGCTCCTCAACAGTGACAACTGCACCGGTCAGTTTTGCTGCCTCTATAATCGTTGCCTTATCTATTGGCTTGATGGTGTGGTTATTGATGACCATCGTACTGATGCCTTCTTTTTCCAGTTCTTTTGCAGCAACAAGACCTTCGTATACCATGGCACCACAGGCAATGATTGCAACATCAGTACCTTCACGCATACAATATGCTTCGCCAATCTTGAAGGGTGTGCTCTCATCCGTAATTACCGGTACTTTTTCACGCCCATATCGGATATAAATCGGTCCGAACATTTCTGCGGCAGCAAGCGTAGCCTTCTTTGTTTCGATAGAGTCCGACGGAACAACTACTGTCATGTTTGGCAAACAGCGCATAATAGAGATTTCTTCAAGTGCCTGATGGGTTGCACCGTCAGGACCGACAGAAATACCGCCATGGGCACCGCCTAACTTAACATTGAGGTTGCTGTAACAAACAGTTGTACGGATCTCATCCCAACCTCTTCCTGCCAGGAAGACACCATAGTTGGTAACAAAAGGAATCTTGTTCATCAAAGCTAAACCGGCAGCGACACCGATGTGATTCTGTTCAGCAATTCCTAAACTAAAGAATCGATCCGGAAATGCATCTCTAAAAAGATCTGCTTTAACCGAGCCGGTAATATCTGCACCTAATGCTACAACTTCTTCATTCTTTTGTCCTGCTTCAAGCAGTCCTTCGCCGTAACCGAATCTGGTAGGTATTCTCTCAGGGTTGTCAATATCTACAGTCAAATTAACAATTCTCATTATTTCTCCTCCTCAAGTTCAGCAAGAGCTGCGTCAAGCTGCTCTTTATTTGGTGCAACACCATGCCAGCCCGGAGCATTTTCCATGAAAGAAACTCCCTTGCCTTTTACTGTATCGGCGATAATCATTGTCGGTTTTCCGGAAAATTGACTTGCTTGCAGGAATGCGTTACCAATTTCCACAACATCATGACCGTCTATTTCAATGACATTCCAGTTGAAGGCCTCAAATTTATCAGTCAAGGGATCTATATTCATGACATCCTCGACATTTCCGTCAATCTGCAGTCCGTTTTTATCAACGATTGCACAGAGATTATCCAGCTTATAGTGACCTGCAGACATCGCTGCTTCCCAAACCTGACCTTCTTGGACCTCACCGTCACCCATTAAACAGTAGGTTCTTATATCAGTTCCGTTCAAGCGTGCAGCAAGGGCAACCCCAACGGCAATAGAAAGACCTTGACCAAGCGATCCGGAAGAAACTTCAAGACCTGGTGTATGATGCATACAAGGGTGTCCTTGTAACATGCTGCCATATTGGCGAAGCTGACCCAGCTCTTCACGTGCAAAATAACCGAAGTCACTTAGAATCGTATAAAGTGCAGGACAAATGTGTCCCTTAGAGAGGATAAACCGATCGCGATCCTCCCAGCAAGGATTTTCAGGATTGTGACGCAAAACATTAGAATATAGAACAGTAAGGATATCGATTGAAGACAGAGAACCGCCCGGATGTCCGGATCCCGCTTCATAAAGCATCTTCAAAATATCACGTCTGTAATGTCTCGCCTTTTGTTTAAGTTCATTTTCGTTCAATTGATGAGCCATTTTTACCCCCTGACAGAAAAATTTTTCGAACGCACATTGTCTAAATTATTGCCGGAATACCCGCATTATACACGTTCAAAAAAGATTCACGCTCCATACAAAATATTATGAGGACCTTCACCCACTCTATGACGGAAAACCGTGATTTCCCGCATTTGAGTCCGGTTCACATGTCGTCTTCTGAAATATAGAGCAGCTTCGCATCAATTATATAATTTTATGCAAGAAAGTCAATCTGCTGACATTCATCGACAGAGAGTCTCTCTTACCAGAGCCTGATTTGCCGGAATATTTTTAATAGAATTAATTTTGTGTAAAATTTATATAAAAAAAGAAATTAGCATTTAATACAAAATCTTTGGTTTAATTGTAATTTCTTTCTGCTGTTGCTTGACGATCAATTTATGCAGTTGTAAGATATAATTCAGTTGCATAAAAGCATTGATGGAACGAGTAATTGAGAATTTCAGTTTAAGAGAGAAAAGATCGTGGCTGTGAGTCTTTTTATCTGACACTCAACGAAAACCACTCCGGAGCTGTCTACGAACTCTTTTTGACTAAGTAGTACCGTGAATCTGCGTCAAGGATAGAATGAAGTTAAATACAAGGTGGAAACGTGTTATGCACCCTTGGGCGAGGCTCAATGGTGTTTTTTTGTTTAGGACAATTTATTTTAAGATAACAATTCGGAGTAATTTGAGCATAATATATTTCAGAACTGTATTTTAGGACAAAGTTATGGAACAACAAATTTTAGAATAACAATTATAAGTTTTTAATATTTAGGTAAAAACATTTCAGATCATAAATGTTCAAGATAACAGGAGAAAAAGAATGAGTATAGAAATTAAATTAAAAGACGGTTCGCCGTTACAATTGGAAAAGAATGCTTCTGCATACGATGCAGCGATGGCAATCAGTGAAAACCTTGCAAGAAATGTCTGTTTAGCAAAAGTGAATGAGATTGATGTTGACCTCAGAACAA
This sequence comes from Clostridiaceae bacterium, assembly GCA_012838135.1. Taxonomy (GTDB): domain Bacteria; phylum Bacillota; class Clostridia; order Saccharofermentanales; family DTU023; genus UBA5436. The sequence goes on from DUPV01000012.1 coordinate 44,727, forward strand.
AACTCAATGACGGTGACACATTGGAATTATTGAAATTTGAGCAGAAAGCCGGCAAAAAGGCTTTTTGGCATACCAGTTCACATATCATGGCGCAAGCAATCAAGCGTTTATATCCCGATGCGATGTTGGCCATCGGGCCGGCAATAGATGACGGTTTTTATTATGACATTGATCTGGAACAAAATTTGACGAATGATGATTTAGAAAAAATCGAACAAGAAATGCAAAATATTGTAAAAGAAAATTTGCCGCTTGAATTCTATACCCTGTCACGTGACGATGCTCTTCAATGGGCAAGAAATAATAATGAAGACTATAAAGTCGAATTGATCGAGGATTTGCCGCTTGATGAAACAATTTCATTTTATAAACAGGGCGATTTTATTGATCTCTGTGCCGGTCCGCACTTGATGAATACCGGTATGGTCAAAGCATTCAAGTTATTACAAGTTTCAGGAGCTTATTGGCGGGGCGATGAAAAGAACAAAATGCTGCAACGCATTTACGGAATTAGTTTTCCGGATAAAAAACAATTAAAAGAATATTTAGTTCAAATGGAAGAGGCCAGAAAACGTGATCATAATAAATTAGGACGTGAACTCGGCTACTTTACAACCGTTGATTTTATCGGTCAGGGTTTGCCCCTGTTTATGCCGAAAGGTGCAAAAACTTTGCAAATTTTAGAACGTTTTGTTGAAGACGAAGAGCAAAAACGTGGTTATCAGATTACCAAAACACCGCTGATTGCCAAATCCGACTTATTCAAGATTTCGGGCCATTGGGATCATTACCGTGACGGTATGTTTATCATGGGCGATCCGGAAGAAAAAGACGGCGTAACTGCTTATGCTTTGCGTCCGATGACCTGTCCTTTCCAATATCAGATTTATAAGGCTGAAACCAGAAGTTATCGTGATTTGCCGATCCGATTGAATGAAACTTCAACTCTCTTCCGCAATGAAGCGTCAGGCGAAATGCACGGTTTAATCAGACTAAGACAATTTACAATTTCCGAGGCACATCTGATGGTTACGCCGGAACAATTGAAAGAAGAATTTCTCGGAGCATTTGATTTGGCAAATTATATGCTCAAAGCATTGGGTTTAGATCAAGATGTCAGCTATCGTTTTTCAATCTGGGATCCGGACAATAAAGACAAATACATCGGTGATCCGCAAGAATGGCAAAATGCTCAAGACTCAATGCAAGCAATTCTGGATTCCACCGGAATTGAATATGAAACCGGCATCGGCGAAGCCGCATTTTATGGTCCGAAATTAGATATTCAAATCAGAAATGTCTTCGGTAAAGAAGATACACTGATTACAATCCAAATCGATTTCCAGCTGGCAGAACGTTTCGATATGGTATACATAGATAGTAATGGTGAGAAAAAACATCCCCATATCATTCACAGAACCTCTATCGGCTGTTATGAAAGAACTCTTGCCTTATTAATTGAAAAATATGCCGGTGCTCTGCCCTTATGGGTTGCACCGGAACAAATCATCATCTTGCCGATTGCCGAAAAACACCTCCAAGGTGCCAATGATGCTGCAAGTCGTTTAACTGCCGCAGGTTTCCGTGTAAAAGTCGATAGCCGGAATGAAAAAGTCGGACGTAAAATCCGCGATGCTCAATTGGAAAAAATTCCCTATATGTTAGTCATGGGCGATCAGGAAATTGAAAATCAAAACTATGCGGTGCGCCAACGCAAAGCCGGTGACCTCGGCACAATGAGTGAATCAGAGTTAATCGAACGACTGCAACATGAAGTAGATACTTTCGCCAAAGATTAATCTTAAATATTAGTCTTTTTGCATATAATATTTCATGTAATGTGCACTTACAAAAAAATTACAAAATTAAAATGGTCATTGGGGTTTAGTTAAGTTAATAAAATAAGCTCGGTTGCAAACAAAATAATAGCTGTCGGTCAACTTACAAAGTTTTCTGACAGCTGTTTATTGTTAATTGATATTAGAGTTTACTCAGATTGTTTTTAACTTCGTACAGTTGAAACTGCAACAACATAACTTGTTGATTTCAAGTACTATTTTCAACCCGTTTTATATACTTTTCTTGACTTTTTCCAGTTCCAATTTAAACTCTTCATGTTGTTCACTAACCTCTTTTTCTACAGATGTGATTGAGGAAACTACCACGATCGCAATCGACGAAAGCAGAAAACCCGGCAACAATGAGAATAGCTCAAAGACACCGCCAAATTTGACTAAGAAAAGATCCCAAATAAAGACTGTCATCGCACCAACAACCATTCCTGCTACACCACCCTTTCGGGTAATTTTGCCGGAGAATAAAGAAAAAAGAACTAATGGACCGAAAGTGGCTCCAAAGCCTGCCCAAGCAAAGGAAACTATTTTGAAAATAACCGAATTTTCATCAAGCGCAATCAATATGCCTATCGTCGTGATCAACAACAAAGTAATTCTTGTTACCTTCAGTACAGCCTTATCACTGGCATTTTGTTTAAACAAACCATGGTATAAGTTTTTAGCTACGGAAGACGCTCCGATTAAAAGATAGGAATCTGCCGAAGAAATTGTTGCGGCTAAGATACCCGCCATGACAATTCCGGCAATAAATGGCTGCATCATATTTTGGGCAGAGATAATAAAAATATTTTCGGATGCTGACTGCGTTAATAATTCCGTGGGAAATAAAACACGTCCGTTTAAACCTATAAATACGGCAGCTGCTAATGAAATGACTACCCATACAGATGCAACCCTTCTCGCAATTTTAATTTCTCTTGCATCGCGTATTGCCATAAATTTAATTAACACTTGAGGTACTCCGAAATAGCCTAAGCCCCATGCCAGACTTGTAGAAATTTCCAACCAGCTTACTTTAGTTGCTTCAGCAAACTGAGGAATACCACTCGCTTGAATCTGTTGTCCCATTTCATTTAAACTAGGCTTAGCAGATGTAAAAAATTCCAGAAAACCGGGAAATTGCTTCAGATTATTAACAATTTCCTTTACTCCGCCGGCATGGTTTATACCAACTATCAGAACCACAACTAAAGAAAAAACCATCACCAGAGCCTGCATAAAATCAGAAACAGATTCTGCCAGAAAACCCCCGATAAAGGTATAAGCCAGTACGAAAATTGCTCCTAATACCATCATTGATACATAGCTCATCCCGAATAGAGCGGAAAACAATTTCCCTACAGTCACATAACAAGAAGCTGCATATACTACAAAGAACACCAAAATAAAGACGGCTGAAAAAAATAAAATTGGTTTTCTTTTGCCTTTTTCTTTGAAACGATTGGAAAAGAAATCCGGTATAGTAATTGAATCATTCGCTACATGAGAATAAACACGCAGCGGTTTGGCAACTATTTTCCAATTGATATAGGTTCCGACAGCAAGTCCGAATGCCGTCCAAAAGGCGGAACTGAGACCTGTCCAATAAGCCACCCCGGGTAAGCCCATCAACAGCCAACCCGACATATCGCTGGCTTCAGCCGACATTGCCGTTACATAAGGTCCTATCGAACGACCTCCCAGAAAATATTCTTTTGATGAAGAATTTGAACGCTTAAAGAAATAAACTCCTATTCCGATGACCATCGCCATATATAAGGACATCGCGATAAAATTTTGTAATTCCGGTTTAATAATAGCCTCCTCCAAGTACAGAACGTTCTGTTAAGTTGTTGAAGAATTATTTATCTTTCGCTAACAGAATCGTGCAGCGTACTTACCAAAACATTTTTTGGTATTCTATCATAATTCAGCTCAAGCAAACAATTATTAAAGAAAAGACTTTGGCTTTACCTTATAATGATTTTGTATTCTTTTTTATAAAATCCAAAACTTCCGATAAATTACAATATCCATTTTCTGAACCGACATTTTGGGCAGTCATGGCACCTGTGGCATTTGCTCTAATGGCAGCTTCTTCTAAATCTAAACCTTCCAAAACAGCTGAAATGAAGCCTGCTGCAAAGTTATCACCTGAACCTGTCGTATCTAATGCTTCTATTTTAAATCCGGGAACATATATCCTTTCTGCTTTCGATTTAATTAAACAGCCTTGAGCTCCTAATTTCAATACAACTGTTTTAATTCCTTTGTTTATAAAAAAATCACAGATTGCATCAAGATCTTCTTGCCCGGAAAAAAACATACCTTCTTCCAGATTCGGAAAGAAATAGTCTATATATTGAAATGAGTTATAGAAATAATCTAATGTTGTTTTTTTTCTGTTTTGAACAGTATCGGCAAAAACTAATAATTCTCTCGCTTTAGCAAACTTAAAAATTTCAGGTGCTTTAACATCAAATTCCGGGCTGATAAAAAAACTTGCGTAACTAACAGCCTTATTTACTTGTTCAATCACTGAAAGATCCATATCTTCCGGTTTTAACTCAGCTCTGATTGCAGATGATATTAAACTGCGATTTGCATCTCTATGGACTACAACAATGTTATTTAACGTAGGAATGTCTTCACGGAATAAGAGATAATCTACATTGACATTATGTTTCTCCAATCCCTGTTTGATGTTATGCCCATTGGGATCATTTCCAACTACAGCGTATATTCCGGCATTTACATTTAATCTGCCTAATGCCCTTGCTTGATTTTGTGCATCTCCACCCGGAAATAAGACTATATTATCGACATAGGTCATATCTCTGGTAAAAATTGAGGAATCTACAGGTCCAACCAAAGTGTCCATTACTGAGTCGCCAATACATAAAACATCTATTGTTTGTTTCATTATGTATTCCTCTCTTTGATGGTTTCAACGTTATGTGCTCTCTTGCTAATAATACAACAATTTTTCTTGCAATTATAATATAACTTGCAAAAATCCGACCCTTAAGTCTATGAATTCTGTATTGCAAGTATAATTTACAAGAATCCGGCTCTTCGTTTGCAAGTATTATTTATAAAAATTTGGTTTATAATTTGAAAATAAAATTCAGAGGAATCTGGTTTGAAATTCCATGACATTAGCTAAGCGATCTTTTAATGAAGTAAGCTTCATTAATTGTAGTTCCTGGATAATAAATCTTCCGACATTGACACATACCAAAATCAAAGCTAACCAAATAAATTTAGTACTGAGTAAAATACCTAAAACCGCAACTCCTAATGCGAACAAAATGCCTCGATGTTGTTCTTTCTCAGAAACAATTTTTTCTAAAATTAAAAAAGAAATTAATAAGACCAGGTACAAAATTGTTATCATTCGCTGTTTTCCTCTTTTTCATACATCTCAATTAACTGTTTCGCAGTATCAAGATCTAATTTGTTTTGCAAAGTCAGCTCTTTGATCAAGTCGATCATGCCGCTAGGTTGATGTTGGTCAGAAATTTCAATTTTATGAATGAGCCGATCTAATTTGAGCCTGATAGTCGGATAGGTAATCTCATAATGTTTTGCCAACTCTTTTAATGAACCGGAAGCCAGTACGAATAACTTTATAAATTCTATTTCATCTTCACTTAGTTCAGTCAGCCAGATCGGGATTTGGTCGATATTCATAAAAATCTCCACTCGACTTGATATATATACTATAATTTAACTTTATTAAAGTCAATATTCATTTTTATTTCAATTATATTAAATTAAGCTTTAATTTTATTAAAA
>DUPV01000001.1 GCA_012838135.1 Clostridiaceae bacterium
CTTTAACTGACCACTCAAACTATTTCGATACAGACGGCAATTTAGGCGATATTTATGATGCCAAGAGTGGTCTTGTTTCGCCACTGAATGCTCAGTTGTCGAAATGGGAGCACTACAAGCAAATCGCGGATAGTTACAACAAGCCGGGTTCTTTTGCAACATTTTACGGTTATGAGATGACCTGGACGAAGTCCGGCGCAAACTATGGTCATATCAATACTTACAATACAGACGGTTTTGTTTCAAGAAATCATCCGGTTTATAATGACAAATCGGAGTCCAAAGGTTTGCTTGCATATTATGAACTTTTGGCTGATGTAAGCACAAAGAGTCCCTTGACTTTCTCGCAATTCAACCACCCGGGTTCGACATTCGGTACATTTGATGACTTTGCACATTATACCCCGAAATATAATACGAACTTGAAACTGATTGAAGTCGGAAATGGTGAAGGTAAGGTAGGCAGCAACGGCTATTGGCGAAGCTATGACCAATATACAAATGCTTTGGACAAAGGCTGGAGACTGGCTCCTTCCAACAACCAAGACAACCACAAGGGAAAATGGGGAGATGCGAATGATGCCAGAAATGTTGTTATTGCAGATGCATTGACCAGAGAAGCTATTATCCAGGCTATCCTGGACTTGCGTGTCTATGCTACAGAGGATAAGAACCAAACGATTGACTTTTATGTTGATGGTAATATTATGGGTTCAACGATTGAGGCAGACAATGATATCCAGGTAAAAGTAGATATTGCCGATCCGGACCAGAATGATGTAATTCAAAAAGTAGAAATCATCGGACAAGGCGGTAAGGTATTGTATGCAGAAGAGCCTAATATGAATATTGTTTCTTTGGAAACTACTTTAGCCAATACAAGTCCATATTACTACGTACGTGTCACGCAAGTAGACGGTGAACTTGCTGTAACCGCTCCGGTTTGGACAGGCTACATTGAAAATGTAGGTATTGATTCTGTTAATAAGAATACGGAAATTGAATTTGTCGGCGAAGCAACAAGTATCACAACGAAATTCGTGAATACGACAGGAAGTGCTGCTACGATTGAAAAAGTAGAATATCAAATCAAAGATGGAGCAGTATTGCATACTGTTACTGATAATTTACCAAGCATTACGGCCGGAAGCATTGATGTAACGATGACACACGACATCGTCCCGACTGCAGCAGGCAGCCAGACTGTAGTGGTTAAGGTCACAACAGACATGGGTGTCTTGAGTGCTGAGATTAATTTGACTGTTTATGATAAGACACAAGCGGTAAGTACAATTGCAGAAGTACAGGCTGCTCCGGAAGGACAGAGTTTTGTTGTAGAAGCTATCTTGACATCGAATGCAAGCGGCTACGATAAGAATACAGCTTTCTTTGACAGTGCTTACGTCCAGGATGCGACCGGCGGAATTAACATCTTCCCGATCTCGGGCAATTTCCAAGCCGGCCAAAAAATCAGATTGTACGGTACTACCAGTGCATATCAAGGCGAGAAGCAATTGAACGTAGATAGTATTGAGTTAATCGATGCTACAGTAAACCATCTTGCTCCGACAAAAGTCAAGACAGCAGAAGTTGCGGAAAATCTCGGATTGTTGGTTGAAGTAGAAGGTAAAGTCAAGGAAGTACAAGAGGAGAACGGTGTCATCAGCGCAATTATTATAGATGACGGTTCCGGTGCGATCCGTGTCTTCATTGACGGTTATATCGGCTATAGCAAGAGCGAAGATAAGACAATGCCCGCATTTAAAGTTGACGATAAGGTCATAGCGGTAGGCCTGTCTTCTATCGATCCGGAAGGCAATCGGATTCGTGTACGTAATCGTGCGGATGTGACTCTTGTAAAGGTTGAAGCTGAAGAGCCGAGTGAAACAACTACGACAGGAGAAGGAGAAACTACAGCAACCACGCCGGCAGAAACAACGCCAGCTGAAAAAGAAACTACATCAACCATACCGGTACCGGCGGAAACAACGAAAGATGAAGAAGAAACTACAGCAACCATACCGGCAGAAACTACGACAGATGAAAAAGACGAGGGCTTGAAAATTGTACCAAATCAGGAGCAATTAAATGCCGATAATGTTTCAGAATATAACGGAACAACTGCTTTAACCTTCAGATGTAACGGAGCTTTCTCTGATTTCCTCAAGTTACTGATTGATGATACTGTAGTAGATTCCAAGTACTATACAGTGGCAAAAGGCAGTACGATTATTACAGTAAGCAAGGAGTACTTAGATAAACTTGCACCGGGTCCACATACGTTGACTATGGTTTATACTGGAAATCGCAGTATTTCAACTGAATTCGTCATGGCCAACAGGTCCACCGAAAGTTTGACTACTTCGACAGATGGTAATACATCGACAAGCGATCCTACTACCACAAAAGATCAAGTGAAGGGTTCACCCGCAACCGGTGAAAATCCAACAACTATATTTGTAGCTCTTGCTGTATTGGCTTTGGCCGGAGTATTTATCCTCATTCGCCAAAAGTATTATGCTAAATAAGCATAAAAGAGAATAGTCTCGAAACGTTAGAGCCCTCTTCGCAGAGGGCTTCGTTTTTTGAGAGGGTGCTTCATTCACCGTATATTAAAGGCTGGTAATCGTTTTTATGACCGAGAATGTTTACAATTAAAGGAGTAAACGAGGGGGATAAAATTATGGAATGTTTGGATTTGTTCGTGCGATATGCATCGCTGACCGGACCGAATCGCAAGCGAGCTATGCAGGCAGATTTATCTGCACTCCGGACAAGTTTGCAGGCAGTACGGGTTAGTGCCTTGCAAGAAGGAAAGCAGGCGAAGTGTCTGGTACACTTGACTGTGCCGGCCAAAGAGTTAAGTGTTGTAGAAATCGGGGTTAACGGTATCTATTTGTCCGGAATTCTGCCGGGTTTTATGGAGGGTGAGCAGTGTACGATCATCACGTCGGATGAACGTATGTATACCGGGACTTTGCGGAAATGTGCTACCGGCTTAAGTGTACGGCTTGATGAGAAGGTGAGCACTGTAGAGGACATTACAAAGTTAGGGATTCAAGTGGGAGATTGGGTGGAAGCGGACCCTAACGTACATGTGACGCAGAGTCGTTTTATTAAGGCACGGAATTTACGTGCAATCAGTAATTTTGTAATATTAATCTGCGCGCTGGAAATGCTTCTGGAGAATGGCCGAACTTTGTCCAAAGAAACAGAGTTTTGTATTAATTTCGCTGGAGAAGAGACCGGCTGTCATGAATGTTGGGGTATTTCCGGAGGGACGTACTGTCCGGAAGATTTCGCAGAGTCATTACGAATCGGATCACCGGCTATCACAGCGGAGAATGGCTTGGACGAATATTCTGTTGCCATACAAGGTGAGAGTTTAGAACGAATTGCCAAAGAAAAGAACATACCTTATAAGGTGATATCAGGTATGGGAAAAGGGAATATTTTAGCTGCTGCATTTCAAGTGGACGGATTCTCGGAAAGAGGGCATGAAGAAGGGATAAAAGCGGCGTTTAAACTTTTGTCTGCGTTTTTGTCGGAATAAGATTTAACTTGTTTTATGACGAGTGTGCCGGTTTTTCCGTGTTCCACAATCTGCTATTCGTTAAATTTCGATTCATTGCCGCATCCGGACCGGTGCTGCTTTTAAAACAATCAATTCTTCGTGTTACAATGTTTACAGGTAATAACTTATGATAAATAATTTTATGAAGAAAATTAGTGAAAAAGCATATTTGAGGGATTTAGATAGAATTGATTTATCTGAATCAGATAGCAGCATAAAAGAAGTAAAAGATATTAGCTATATAAAGGACGATTCAATTGAACATAAACTGGATATTTATTATAAAAGCAATAATGAATTAAAACCTATTATGATTGATATACATGGTGGCGGATTTATATCCGGCTATAAAGAAATGGATTCTTTATTTGCCAATTACCTTGCTCAACGAGGCTTTGTGGTTTTTACTTTAAATTACAGGCTGGCATATCCGACAATTACTGTATTTGATCAAATAGAAGATGTATCTGATGCAGTTAAATGGATTATTTCAAATGCTGAAAAATATGAAGGCAATATTAATGAAATGTATATAGCCGGTCATTCAGCAGGCGGAGTTTTGGCAATTGCCGAATCATTACTGTGTAATGATAAAAAAATGCGAGATGATTTTAATATCGATGAAAGAAATTATGAGTATAACGGAATTATTCTTGATTGTGGAGTAATGTATCTATATATGAAAAACATAGCGTATTGGGGAATGAGAAATATGATATTTCCTAAAGGCTATAAAAAGATGGATAAATATCAATATTTAATTTTTGAAAAGAATTATATATTATCAACATTACCTAAAACTGTCTTACTAACAAATAAAAACGACAATTTAAGAAAAATGACTTATCATTTTAAAAAAGTATTAGAGGATAATAATGTTGATCATCGATTATTTGATTTTGGGACTGATGGCCATATAGGAATAATTTTTAAACCATATACTGATGAGAATCTAAAAGTCATAGATAATATTCAAGAATATTTTGAATTGGAGAAAAAGTAAGAAAGTTTACAAAATAAACTCGATCGCATTTTTCTATAAATAATGACCTTATGGTTGTGAAATTTTTTTAATATTAAATATTAAATTAAACGAAAAAAGCATTAGGGAAGGAGTTGATTCTTAATGTCTAATCAGCAAAGCCTCTTTATCTTGTGGACAAATGCTGATCCCTTAACCGCGAAGCATATGGTTATGATGTATGCCACCAATGCCAAAATGAGAGGTTGGTGGGAGGAAGTAACCGTAATAGTTTGGGGCGCCACTGCTAAGTTGGTTGCGGAAGACGAGGATATACAAAGTTATATTGAAAGGGCACAGAGTGCCGGAGTTCAATTTTCCGCCTGTATAGCTTGTGCCCAAAATTTAGATGTCATTGAAAAATTGACTGCCCTCAATATAGAAATTAAGGGTTGGGGGGAGCCGCTGACTGAATTGCTTAAAAAAGATGCCAAGCTACTGATGGTTTAGCAGCTGATACTAGATCGGCAAACAAGCTGTTTCGCATCCTGTAAAAATGTACTCTCCCGCCGGAACTATCGGACAGGGGTGTGCATTGCCGTAAATGCCTTTCCTTACCATAGACAGAAAGGTATATTAATTTGTTGCTTAACCTTCTTTGAAAGCCTGATGGTGATCGTTGCGGATACGGAAGTAATTGCACTCAGTCATTTTTTATATAGTTTCATCAGAGTTAGCTTCAAATTTTTGAGGCCACTTCGGCAACAATAAATAAATAAAAAGTATCAGCAGCATGGGGACTGCCACGATGGGAGCCACTAACAACGGCTCAATTTGAATGGCATCTGCCATCACACGAATACTCTGTGCCTCTGCCTGATTTTCAATTCGATGTCCGCGTACCAGCAGCCGATGAGTATTGATACCGTAAGGAGTGCACGTTACCAAGGTGAAGTAATCTTTTTTGTCTTCAATCTTTAAGTCATCAATTTCATTTGGCAGAACGATCCGTATTTGATCCACTTCATAAGTCAAAACCTCGTCCAAAACACGGATAATGAAGCTATCCCCAATCACCAGCTTGTCTAAATCGGTGAACAATTTTGCAGAAGGCAGTCCACTGTGAGCGGAAATAACACAATGGGTACTTTCTCCACCAACGGGAAGGGATGTACCTGCAATGTGGCCGGCGGCAATTTGTAAAACGGCTTTATCAATTCCGTGATAAACGGGCAGAGAACATTGGATGGCGGGAATCTCGATATAGGCGATAATGCCATTGCCTGAAACATTCAGCAATTTTTGTTGCTCCGCCAGCTCCTCGTCAGTAAACTGATAACGCCCATTCTTTCCAACCAGTGTTTGATTATAGGCTTGGGCATCCACCCATAACTGCTCATAGGTGTTATTATCAATTGCAGTCACTTCCTCAGCGTAGGTAGCGATAGCTTTAGACTGGTGTAACGAATTCCAATAGTTACTGGCAGATGGATACAGCAGTAAAAACACCCCCGCAATAAGAATAAGGAACAAAAATATCGTTATAAATTTTTCTGTGTTTTTCTTCATGCGGGGGATCTCCTCACCGTTGAAAACCTGGGAGGAGAAATCCTCCCAGGTCATAACTAATTAGCCTATGTCTACAATATGCAGCTGGACGACTTACTTATCAAAACGGCGCATACGTTTCTTAGTTACCAGAAGTACAATAGCAGCCACCAACAGAACAGAGCCGAGTACGTAGAAGATAGTCGTACCGGTAGCACCAGTTGTGGGCAGGATGGAACCGGCGTTGTTTGCAATGGTGATTGCGGCAATACCAGTGTTAATATTACCAGTACCAGCAACGTTATCCGCAGTAACTGCCAGGCCGGTCAGAGCGCTGCTAGCTAGGAAATCTGTCCATGTTTGTCCGTTAGATGTGGTAGCCGTTATGATAACTTTTATATCGGCAGTCAACATGTTGTAGCCGGCGGGAGCTTTAATCTCGCGTAGATAGTAAGTGCCATCATCCAGACCGGTAACGGAGAATAAACCATCAGTACCAGAAGTTAGAATTGATGAGGTAGGCCATGGAATTTTGCCATCTGCACCTGCTGCAGGAATATTGAGCCAGCCGTCGAATTTACCATTGGTGATTTTAGCAACTTTGGTCTTACCACTGTTTAACAATACGAACTCAGCGTCCTTCAGTTTGGTGGCGGTATTTTGACCATCCACCTTGGTGACATCTAATTTATATGTGAAAACGATGGCCTTATCCTCAGGAGTTTTACCGGTATTATTAGTATCACCGGAGCCGGACTGGTCAGGTCTGTTGGAGTATTCCAAATATACTTCGTTAGGATTACCATCCAAACCAACTACAGCACTTTGATTAAGAACAGCAGTGAACTCGACGATGATGTACATGTTTTGTGCTATACCGCTAATCACTTTGATATCGTCGGATGAAACTGTGATTTCCTGTCCTGCGACAGTTACATTAAAGTTAGAAGTAACATCAGTATCACCGCCGACAGCCTTATCGGCAGATAGATAGACCTTGACGCTAGCTGCTGCAGGAGGAGTTAGACCGGCAGACAGTGTATCGTGGAAGATATACTTGTAGGTATCATAGCGGCTCATATCAGGTACAAGACCGATTAAATGGAAGGGAACTGCATCTCCCATATTATAATCGGCAACATCGTTGTAGCCGGCACCATAACCATCATTTGCTTTGTATTTAACGTTTTCCAGAACCTTTTTCTCCACAGATGGAGCGTCGGTCTTGGCTGTGATGTTGATATTACCAACTACCTGTAACAGAGCGGCGTTATATGCTCCGCCTGCGCCAACATTTCCTGTGGTATCAACGATCAGATAATAACCATCTGCGATTGTGTTTTGACCGACTGTTAGAGCAGTGCCTGTACCGGTTTTGTTTTTCTCAGCCAGTTTGGCGACTTGATTAGCAAGCGCGGTGTTGCTGGTGTTCGTACTAAGCACTGCCGCGACTTCAGCAGCGGAAGTACAGGTATTAAATAAATTTCCATAAGCAGTATCTGCTTTTAGAGCTGCTAGGAATGTAGTGCTGTCAATTCCGCTACCCCACTGAACATCGGATAGGACACCATTTTCCTCACGTCCGGAGAAAACTTGGTAGGCTGTGAATGTGTGACCCTGAAGAATAGCATCAGAAGATACCGTCACAGTTGCTGCAAAAGCAGTGGTAGCCAGGCTCATGATCATGATAAGCATCAGTAGTAGACTGGTAAGTTTTTTCATATGTTTCATTTTTGATCCCCCTCTCTTAGTTTTGAAACTATTTCCTCTCTTTTTTTAATCTTTTAAAAATTACTAAACATCAGCGGGATGTGAAAGTGTTCTCTCTGCGTTTTTTCTGTTTGTACGATGTAAGAAGGATCGCTGATATTATCAGCAGGATGCCTCCTATAGTATACCTATACCAAATTGCACCGGGACCACCGGTTTCCGGAAGGGTATATTCTACTAAAGTATTGGTTATAGTAAAGTTATTTCCAGCCTGTGTTATCTCACTTTCATAGCCTGGAACCGTTACTTCTGCAATACTATAAGTATATCCGGCAGGTAAATTGTCCAGATAATAGGTTGGCCAAATTTCTTGGTTATTCGAATTTATCGTCTTGTAGATATTGATCGGGCCACCATAAGGTTGTCCGTTTTGTAAGACCTGTACAGTGATATAATCAGGATGGTTTGTGTTCAAAGCACCCAAGTCACTCCATACCTTGGTAATGGAAATGGAAATCGTATTCTGTTCACCACCAACTTCAGTGATACCGTTATTTCCGATACCGCCTCCCAAATAACCGTGGTTGTTGGTAATCCAGACGGTTGCCAGACTTTTGGCTGTCACAATTTCAGGACTACTGTCAGTTAAAGTATTACCATAATCTGTAAAATACCCTGTTGATGAGGAGTAAACCGGAGCTATTTGCCAATTATAACTTCCACCACCTAAGACTTCAGGAGAGATATTGTATACAGGTATTGGTAAAGTTTCGCTCTTAATAGAAAGCTCCTGATAAGCACTTCTTCCATTATTAACATTATAGGTTGACGTATTATTGTAGATTGCCGTTCCGTTGCCAGGAATAATATTTATATTTGATTTTCCTGTAGGACAGGCTGCAATACCTCCACCTTGGTAGTCGGAATGATTTTGAGTAATAACTACTCGATGCAGAATTAACTTGCCTGGAACGCCGGCATAAGCCCCTGAACTATTCCATTGTGAAGCATCTGCATAAATGCCTCCACCACTATATACTCTATAGCCACCAATGCTATTTCCCTGAGAATCATAGCCGTAAGCACTATTATTAGTAAAAGACCCAGCATAAATTGTCGCTTCTCGTCCAGCAGTAACATTTAATCCACCGCCGGTAGAAAGCGCCTTGTTACCGGTAAAGGTACCGCCAGTCATGGAAAACATAGTAGTATAACTATAGATTGCATTACCCCAACCACGATTTAACCAACCCAGCGAAATACCACCGCCTTCGCGTGAGGTCTCGTTATTAGAAACGATACCGCCTGACATGGTCATACTAGAGTTATTACCTACATACACACCACCACCGGCATTTGTGCGGTAGACTCCCTGTGAATTAGCATAGCTCTGAATATTCCGAGCAAAATTATGATCAATCGTTCCACCACTCAGATCGAAAGTACCATTTTCCACATAAATTCCACCACCGGATTGTGCTTCGCAATTTTGAATCAGACCACCGGTCATCGTCAAAGTCCCATTAGAGTAAACAGCACCGCCCAAGCCGGCATAACCGTATGGATAATACGCATTATTATTATTAGTGTCCATGTATGGTTTATTTGAATTGTATTCCAATACTGTGCCGTCTGTAACGATCAGGGAACCACCGGTATTTACAACAATCAATGGCGCTCTGGCAAAATTTGTAGAGTAAGTTGTTGAATAAGAACTATTACTGATGAGTAATGGATTCAATCCACCATTCCCGCCATTCATTATTAAGTCGGATAAGGTTAGTGAACCTCCACTTGCTACTGAAACTAATGGTCCGGTGAAACCTGCTGCCCGCTGCATTTTTACGCCGGGAACATCAATACTCCAGCTTTCTGTACCATTGACTGTCACAGTTCCGGAAACATAAATCGTTCCATTTTGAGCTACCAGTCCCAACGCTCTCTCTAAAGTCTTCACCGGTGCACTCTGTGTACCACCATCAGCATCATTACCAGTTGTACCATTTAGATAAACTGCCGGCATAGTTCCACTTCGCATCAGTGCATAAACTGAGAAATGATCTGTATCAAAGCTGACAGTGCCATCTTCCTCAAGCGAAGTGTCCATAGGAACCGGTGCGCTGTCTTCCGGTATATAATAGACCGTCGTATTTGACGCTGTTTCATCGTCATTCAGTTCCGGCGTTTGAATGGCAACGTTGATCTTTTGGCCTTCCGCCGGTTCGTACAGTGTGCCATCAGGCATAACAATCGAAATGTCATAGGCACAAAGAACTTGCTGCTCCGATTCCACCGTTACCGGGAACGCCCGGACCTCAGCTTCTCGGGGGATGATGCCGGAAAGAGTAATAACCGTTTCGTCCTCCAACAGAGTTTTGAAAGTTCCATCTGTGTAAATGAGCGCGGTCTTTGTAGTCTCTTCAACTGATTTAGTTCCGCTTGCCATAATTGCGTAAACAGAGAAATGATCTGTATCAAAGCTGACAGTACCATCTTTCTCAAGTGAAGTGTCCATAGGAACCGGTGCGCTGTCTTCCGGTATATAATAGACCGTTGGATCTAACGCTTCTTCATCGGCATTCAGTTCCGGCATTTGGATGGCAACATTGATCTTTTGACCTTCCGCCGGTTCGTACAGTGTGCCATCAGGCATAACAATCGAAATGTCATAGGCACAAAGAACCTGCTGCTCCGATTCCACCGTTACCGGGAATGCCCGGACCTCAGCTTCTTGGGGGATTAAGCCGGTAAGGGTAATAACCGTTTCGTCCTCCAACAGAGTTTCATAAGTGCTATCTGTATAAATAAGTGCGGTCTTTGTAGTCTCTTCAACAACTAAAACAACTAAGTTTTGTTTCTCCGTTTCCTTCTCCGGTAAAACTCCATAACCACAAATCTTACTGTCATCAATTAAATATGTTACATTCTGAACTCTATTATTGTAATTTCCTTCAATTGTTTTTATCTTAGCTGTCTTGTCAATGTATTCTGCAACTATGCCCACATGGTCGGCACGACTGTCACTGTTATTATCAAAGAAAACAAGATCACCCTTTACAGGAATATACTCATCCGCATCGCGATAAAAGTTCCATTCGGATTTTGATAGAATCTCTACCCAACGATTACAAGATGCCTCATAGGGGATGGTCGTTTTCGGAATCTCTGCATAGTTCAGACAGAAGGAGACGAACATAGCGCACCAGTCGCCATAAGAGTCACCGTACCAGGCGCCATAACGGCTATAGCCTTTGATGGTTTTCTCATCATCCATAACAGTGTAGTTTGCTGTACTCTCCTGATAGCCAAGCTGACTCTCAGCAATGGCAACCAGATCATCTGCCCATACTCCGGTCAGTTTCACACCTGCCATTGTTCGTTCCCATACCTCCCGGCTTTCTATATCTGCCTCCGGATTCGAGAAACAGGCCAAGGTATGTTTGTGCTCCGGCTTTTCACAAATGAGAACTTCTTCATAACACTCATCCGTATGCACGTGACTCTCTAACGGAACAGTCTGGATTTCCGACGGAGTTACCGGGACTTCCTCAGTTTCGGTAAGATTGCATGTCAAAATACGCTGCGTTTCATAGCACTCAGGCCCGTGAGTGTGAGCGCCTTCTCCTTCTTTCAGACCACAGATATAGGTTTCGGTGATCTGATAGCAGTCATCTGTATGTTCGTGATCTTCCATACATACAAGGATTTGTTCCGTCTGAACGCAACTTTCATTATGAACGTGACCGGTTGATTCTGCCTGCTCGCAAATCAGTTCCTGCCGCTCCTCATAACAGTCATCCGTATGGACATGATAGGTTTCTGTACCTTTGGAAGTCTCAAGAGCTTCTGTATTTTCGTCATAACCTTCGGAAGTCTCGAGAGGTTCTGTATTTTCATCATATCCACAGATCAAGCGCTTTTCATAGCATTCCGATCCGTGGCAATGCTCTTCCATACCACAGTATGTAGTCCGTTCCATGGTTATTGCCGGAAGGGTCAGCGCATAGATCGTGCAGAACACCACTACACAAGCTAAACCACTAATCATCTTCCGCCATAGTTTGTGACGTCTATTTTTTTCTTTATATTGTTCTGCATGCGGGAGTAATTCGTTCTGCATCTTTGTCCCTCCTTACGTGCTTTAATTTACCAAGCCTATTGTTGGCCAGATACGAACTATTATTTTTCCTACGATTTGCTCCTGTGAAACACAGCCGACTGCGGTGTTCCGAGAATCCACCGACGTGGATCGGTGGTCTCCCATCACAAAAACTCTAGAGGCAGGTACCTGATAAGGTAATTCGATATTACAATCTCCAAAAGCCTTTTCATCAAGATATGGTTCATCCAACAGAGTGTCGTTAACATAGACATTTCCATCCTTGTCGATATCCACCCATTCACCGGATCGGGCAATCACCCGCTTTACCAGGATTTTGTTATTGTAATAGAACGAGATAATATCGCCATGCTCGAAGTCTGAAGTTTTTACTGAAACGATAATATCGCCGTCTTGCAGTATCGGTGACATGGAAGTTCCATAAATCTTTAGAACAGGAAGCCATAGTGTTGCTACCAGGATTGCAATAGCCGCAACCGTAATCAAGGTATAAATTGTGCTTCGAAGCACAGAGCGGTAACGTTGTTTATAACGTATCCGATTAAGTTCTGCTTGAAGCTCCGGGATTGTCGGTATCGGTTTTTTTTCGTTCTTCCTCATTTTAAACTATTCCTGTTCCCGCTTTTTTGGCTGTGGTACAATTGACAGTAGTTTTTGCAATACTGTATATTCCTCCATAAATTTTTCTAACTTGCTTGAAACTTCATCCCAATATGCCTGAGATTGCTCTTTGGCCTCTCTCAGCATCTCATCACATTTAGCCTTTGTTTCGCGTTCCATATCAGCTTTTTGTTTTTCTGCTTCTTCAACAATACTTTTCGCTTTTGCCTGACTCTCCTCTTCCATCCGGGCGCAGTTTTCTTCCTTACATTGGCATAGCTGACGAACATTATCCATATATTGCTGACAGGCGTCCTGGGAAGCCTGAAAGATACCATTGAGTTGCAATGCGGCTTCAGCAATGGAACCGGCTTGGTCAATGGTAATTGTTTTATTCTCTAATGCCGTTTCTGCCTCAGCAAGCTTTTCCCGGAGGACTTGGACCTCCTGACTTTGCTCAATCAGCATTTGCAACAGGTCTTTTCGATTCAGTTTTCTCAATTCCTTGCTCGTCATTAGGTCCTCCTTTCATATGTTTCACATATCTGACACGAACTGCTCCCCCAATATTTACAAACACAAACCATCTTTTTACATGTTTCTCATCCTAATCTCGTCATTCTCGTCTTGATTTGTTTTATAATGTATATATAGGTGTATCGCTATCCTTTAGGAATAATTTATACACAACCTGTATAAATTTATTTTAGGAAATTTTTTGTGTAATAACCAATACAAATACGGTTAGGAGAGCCAACTGAATTAGTTCTTGACATTTTAGTCGTAATATGTTATACGAAACCAAACACACAATAGAGGAGACCGATTTGGATAAACCAGTTCGAATTGCCATATTAGAAGACTTTCCGGAAGATGCACAACTGCTACTTCGTTACATTTCTGAAAGCGGAATCCCTGCAAAGTGTCAATGTTATTCCACTTGTGATGCTCTGATAAAGGATTTCGTACCCGGTCGGTATGACCTCATATTCTTGGATATTTATATGGGTAATGTGCAGCAGGGAGTGGACGTTGCTGCAAAAATAAGAGAAAGCGATGCCATGGTAACGTTGACCTTTACCACTTCCAGCGAAGAGCACGCATTGGAAAGCTACCGTCTGAAGGCCTTTGCCTATCTGGAGAAACCAATACACCCTGCCGATGTACGAGAGGTAATAGAACAAGTTGTGATCAGGCGAAAAAGAGCCCCATCCATCCAGCTTCTCATAAGTGGAAAAAAACAACAAATACCGCTACAGACTATTTTGTATTTTGAACAGAAAGACCACGCTGTCCAAGTGAATACCTTTTCCGGTGTTCTGCGTACTAGCCAAACGGTAAATCTGGGAGACATACAACCTCGGCTACCCAGCGGGTTTTTCCGCTGCCACCAAAGCTATATTGCAAATCTCCGCTATGTAAAGGAGTTGGATCGGGAACTACGAATATTCTGGATGCAAAACGGAGATGCTGTATATATCCGCCGACAATCTCTTGGTAAGGCAACCAGGGCTTATGAGCACCAGTTGTTTACAAGAGTAAGGGAAGAGTCTATATGAAAAAACATTTTAGCTTCTCTTTCTTTGCCGTAATTATTTTATTGGTTGTAATGACCGTAAACGGTATTATATTTTTTAATTACCGCTTGGGTACTTCAGACGGAGTACAGGCAATTACTCATTTTGAATACACTACAGACACAGGGGATTCAGGCACGTTAGAGTTACCAACAAAAGTAAAACTGCCTGAACCGCGTACCGCCATTACATTAACTGCCGAAATCGAAAACGGACCGGGAAAGACTCTTCTTGTAAAGTCAGTGTTTTGCCCCTTGAAAGTGTATGCAAACGAAGAGCTGTTACAAAGTTACGGACAGCCGGGCAGCTATCCAAGTTTTTTCAACGACCCTCCTACTGCCTTGATGTTAATCCCGCTCCCCCCAGAGGGTGAGAAGGTTTCCCTCCGCGTATCTTACCAGTCTCCCAAACAAAGGAATCCTTTTACCTTACCGGTTATCTACGCGGGAACATCAGATAACCTATTAAACATGCAATATATGAAGGATGGCTTTAGTTTTTCTTTTTCGCTGATGATAATGTACTTTGGTCTTTTTGTGATAGTGGTTTCTTTTATCTTTATAAGGAAAATTCCAGCTAGCATTGCCTTTTTGAGGTTAGGAATTTCCTCTTTTCTAATGGGAATGTGGTCTTTTGGAGAATGCGACCTGACTGTGTTGCTTTTCCCATATCCTGTACTGTTACATGGCATGACTTATTTCGGTTTATTTCTTGTTACCTTTTCATTGCTGCATTTCGGACTGATTGTAGTTCAGCCGAATAATAGACTACCGATATTATGTATGATGTGGATAAACGGCATCTCTGTGGCTGTTGCCCTTATGTTACAGTTTTCTGGTCTGGTAGACTTCACCAGGAGCTTGTATTGGTTTTTGTTTATCATACCTCTAAGTATTGTAACTTTATCAATCTTCCTATTCTGGGAATGGCGGTACAATCATAATGAAGCAGCAAGACGGTTTGCTCCCAGTGGTGTGATTCTTGTTATTGGTATCATATTAGGTTTGTTCCATTATTGGAAATTTACCACCGATAGATTTACGTTGTTCTTCGAGGTAAGCACAATTGCTTTCATGCTGTCGCTGGGTATTATTAGCGGACAGTATATGGAGGATTATTTAAATGACTCAAGAAAAAAAGAACAGTTGGAGTATAAAATGAAAGCCGTAAATCACCAGCTTTACCTCCAACGAATGCAGTATGAAAAAATCGCAGAGAACGATGCACTGATAAAAGCTCAGAGGCATGACCTACGCCATCAGCTTACGGTCCTAAGGGATCTATACGAGCAAAAAGATGAGGAGAAATTTAGTAACTATCTGGATACCATAAGCGAGAAATTGCCCTCCGGTAGAGAGCCTGCCCTGTGCGAAAACTATGCTGTTAACGCCGTTGCCTCTCACTATGCTAAAATAGCAAGGCAGACCGGCGCAGAAGTATCCGTAGATTTGTCGATTCCATTGCAGCTTCCTACTGAAGTCGAAAGCGATCTATGCATTATTATCGGTAACCTCATGGAAAACGCTGCAGAAGCCTGTGCACGCATGACCGGGAATGAACGTTTTGTTCACGTGAAGAGCCTTTTACAGTACGGGATTCTAACTATTGCTGTAGACAATAGTTTCGAGGGAGATCTTCACCAAGAAGATGGCGATTTCCTCTCCTCAAAACGAGAAGGAAAGGGCATAGGTTTGGCATCCGTCTCAGCCGTAGCAAGAAAATACAACGGTGACACAGAGTTTAGAGAGGGAAACGGCATATTTCAGGCTTCTGTATACGTAAAACTGGAGTAAACAGTAGCTATTTTTATGTTCTTCTGGTCATCTTTCGGATTTGATTCCATAAATATATCCAACTAGAAGCATCTTGATAACAGTTTTCTTTTGTTTATAATAATCTATTATATTTACGATTGACCTCTTACGACAAAAACAACCTCTTTTTATGAAAATAGCACAATTAAACTTCTGAAAAGTGTATAGCATAATGCTTGAAAAGTGCATAATGCGATATTAATATACTATTAAGGGCAAGTCTCATGAGTTAAAACAGATAGGTTTATGCCGAGCTTAATTAATTATTAGATCGCAAGATATCAGAAAATTTTCGAAGCAGTTTCTGTTAAAGTTCCTAAATTATATGTGAAGATATGAAAATAGAAGAAGTGCTATTTTCATCAATGGATAATCGTTAATTAAATCTGATGTATGGGGGGGAGTAACGAGTCCAAATATAGTAAGCATTCTGCTCGTTAAACCGTCATTAAAAAGGAGGTTTTAATGCTATGAAAAAAGCGATGAGGTTTTTTGGCATTCTGTTGGTAATGTCACTGATATCGCTTGTCGTACAGGCACAATCCGGCTCACAGCCACATCCCGATCCTTATAGCGGTGATTTATCTAATTATGAAGGTAAATGGATTATTAACGGAAAAACGGAGGAGGACACGAATTGGACGCTGGAAGTATCAGGAGATAAGTACCATTTACATAACGAATACCAGGAATTTGAAGGCGAGATCATTTTTACGCCCGGAAATAAAGACTTCGACAAACCGGACACCTTGTTACTGGATTTTGATCCCGAACTTGGTATAGAGATTATACTCGAAAATCTTGCCGGTGGATTGATTGATGTGAGTGGTCAGGGTCTTGTCTTTGTCAGGCCCGGTAATTTTATCGAATTTGACGAGGATGAGGAGTGGCAGGAATACTCAAAAGAAGACATGGCAGGAGATTGGGTGCTGGATACGATGTATGTTTCTGTTCCGGAATTTAATCTTGAGATGGAGCTTACCAACCAGGATATTATGGCGGGAAGCATAACGGGAGATGATCGTCTTATTTTGAGTTTTGATAACGGTATATTGTATGAGGTTTCTGAAAAGTTGGAGATTCGTGTTCCGATCACGCATTATCGACACATAGGGAAAAGATTGATGTATTTCGAAAATCCGAAACCGCGGATACCTTATGTTTACAAATTTTTAGCAGGTGCTGTGCCTGAAAAAAGCGGATCGCCTTATGCAGGAATGATGGTCATTGATACTATGCCTTTTCCGACAGATCCCCACTGCGTAATTATTTACTTGACTTTTTCACGTTTTACGAGCGTTGATCAGGTTCAGGGAGGTGATTAAGTTATGAAAAGAATATTCTCAATAATCTTTTTGCTGCTTATCCTCTTCGGTGCAGTTGCCTGTTCTTCCAAAGGACGATCTTCCGAGACCTCGTCGACATCGAAGCCAGAGAACCGAGAAACACTGTCTGAGCAGAAAAGAAGTACAAGTACCGAGTCGGAGAGCCAAGAAACGTTGTCCGATAAGAATGAAAGTACAAGTGTTGAAGATTTTCAGGCGGGGATTCCCGAAGAATACCGCTTAAAAATTAATATTTCCCCTGAATGGAACGAAGAACCGTTACCTACATCGGAATACTCCATCAATTCTCCCCTATTCGGCATTGGTGATTATATTGATCCACAACAGGCGGCTGCTCGGGAACCGGTCATTTTGCCTAAAATGGAAGAGCTTTTTACCATTGAAGAATTGGAAGCATATTTCGGCATGAACATTAAGATAGATGAAGATATTAATCCCTCAGAAGGCAGTGATGGTGTACGATATCGGATGTACAAGGCGGAGAAAAAGGGATTTTGGGACGGAGAGGTTAACATCTGGATCAATGACTGGGGTGATCCGGTGTCTGCATCATCTACAATGAACATTCTCGCATCTGATCCGCGTGAAATTGAAGGTTTAGGAAACCGTGCTTTGATTTCTAAAGGAAGAGTTTACATACTTATGAAAGATGGCTTAGTTTTGTCTGTTTCCGTCGAGTATAGTTCGCCGGAGAGTGGTGGATGGATGGAACCGGCAGAGGAAGAGCTAGTCCTGGATTTTGCGCGACTTGCCTATGACAGAGCTATAGAAAAATTGGAATAAGTTTTATTACTGAATTATGCCTTTATCAAAGGTATGTCTTTCATTAGCCGAAAATGCCGGTCATAACGCCAATACAAACCGGTCTGAATTTGTCTGGAAGCTCAATAATAGATTTGATACAATTTGTTTAATAGTATAAATATCAATTAATTTATATTTTTATGAAGGAGAACTTATGGCTATAAAATGCCCTTCATGCGGCGGCAAGATGGCTTTCAATGTGCCCACTCAAGCCTTGAAATGTGGTTACTGCGACACAGACATGCAAATTACTGATTACGATCTTGCGAACGATGCGGAAGTAAATAAAGACACATACACGGTAACATTATATACCTGCCCGAATTGCGGCGCCGAGCTTTCCGCTCCGGATGATCAGACAGTGGCTTATTGCTCATACTGCGGCGGTGAATCCAATCTGACGATGAAACAGGAAGAGGCGATAAAACCTGCGCGGATAATTCCGTTTAAGATTTCCAAGGAAAAGGCAGTCCAGACTTATGAAGAGGCACTGAGCAAGAGCATCTACGTTCCGAAAGAACTTAAAGAGGGCGAGCATCTCGATAGTTTCAGAGGGATATACATCCCATATTTGAGTTATGAGGTTGATATTCCGGATAATGCTTTCAAACTGAAGGGAACAAAGAGATATACAAGCGGTAAATGGGATTACTATGAGGAGTATGAGATTGATGCTGAAATAGGCGGAACTATAAAAGGCATGAGCTTCGATGCATCAGCTTCGTTCGATGACAGCATTGCCAGAGAGATTGCTCCTTTTGATATAACAGAGGAGCAAGACTTCAGAGAAGCTTATGTCGCCGGATTTTATTCGGATAAATTGACAACTCCCCCCGAGACCTACGGCGATACAGTTGAGGAAATGACCATAGATACTGTCTACAAAGGCATCGGTGAAAGAGCCGGGGATGTCAGAGTGATTACTCCGAAAGATTTTTCGGAGAAGAAAAGACAGCTCGGCGTTTCAGGATACAGGCACAGGGTGGATCTGTTTCCGGTTTGGTTTCTGACCTGGAAGAACAGGGAAAGGGTGGCATATTCCGTGATGAACGGCCAAACGGGCAAACTTTCGATGGATATCCCGGTGGACAAAAAAGCATTTTTTAAGGTTTCTGGTATTGCGACTGTTGTATTATTTGTAACTTTATCGCTGATTCCGATGTTTATACTGCCGAAGACAATCTCATGGCTGGCTGCGGTTTTCCTGATGATATCTTCTATTGTATTTTCAAATGAAATTTCGAAAATCTACTATCGCGAGAATCACATTTTTGATATTGGAAACGTGAATGTCAAGAAAGGAAAACAGAAAAAGAAAAAAGCGGAAACTGCCAAATGGAAGAGAGTCATATTTGGAATACTGTTGGGAATCATCATATTTGTAGTGACCGCGTTTTTCACATTACTGATAACTCTGGGCGGCGGCGGGAGCATGGTTAATCCGCTAGTCTACGCTGTCACTTTGCTTATCCAGATTATACTCTTCATTAAGACAGCGGTAAGAGCCATGAAAATTGAAAAAAAGACTGCTTTCATACCGATGCTGATCGGGATAATTGTACTGGGAATAGGGCTGTTTATAGTAATAAAGAATCCTGTATACGATTATTGGTATTACGGAATGGCTATTCTCTGTTTGCTGGGAATGCTGGGAAATATGGTTTCAATGATCAACTATTTGGACTATCTGACTACCAGACCGGTGCCGGACTTCTTCAGAAGGGAAGGCGCAGATCATGGGAAGTAAAAAAAGATCTGTTACAATAATTTTGCTCTCATTTATACTGGTGTTTCTTTCTGCAATGCCCGCTTTTGCGTCCGGAGAGGCAATTATCGAGTACACTGCCGATAACGGTAACAAGGCCGTGATCCATGATTCGGCAGAGCTTCTCAGCGAAGGGGAAAAGGAGTGCTTGCTCGAGAATATGAAAACCGTGACGGAATACGGACATGCCGCCTTTGTGACCGTCGAAGAAAATCACGATTCGGCGGATAAATACGCAAAAAGTAAGTTCTTCACACTTTTTGGTGAGCAGTCGGGGACGCTTTTTCTGATTGATATGGACAACAGAATGATTGAGTTCTACTCAGACGGTAAGTTGGCAAGAACGATAAATAACAGAAGATCTTATGAGATTACGGATAATATATATAAATACGCTACCAATGAGAAGTATTTTGAATGTGCAGACGAGGCCTTCAACCAAGTTATCATACTCCTGAGGGGCGGAAAGATATCCACACCGATGAGACATGTGACAAATGCACTCATGGCAGCATGCCTCGGCCTTTTATTGAACTTTCTGCGAGTGTCATTCAACAGAAGGAGAAAGGTTTCGATCAAGGCGATAAAAAAGAAACATGTAATTGAAGGTGCCGGTCACAAGGAAAGAACTGATTTTATCAAGAAGATAAAATCAAAGATGATCTTGCAAAAAAAGAAACGCCACTCTGATTCATCATCCGGCAGCGGAAGCAGCGGAGGCAGCGGTGGAGGCAGCGGAGGCGGCGGAGGCGGCGGAAGTTCCGGCGGTCACTCGTTCTAACGCTATTTGCAGATGTTGGTAGTGATGGAGATAAGATTTTGAATGCAGTATATTGGCCGGACTATAACAAAAGTATAATTTTAACATCAAAAATATAGGGTAGTTTTCTTGGTAAACTGAGAAAAAATGTGAAATCTGCAACAAAACTTGGAATGCTTTTTAGATCTTGCAATGCTTTTTAAATCAACGATGCGGGGATTCTCCAAACTTTTTCTTTAATTGGACTCAACGTACTTGTTGGGCATATTACGCCATAGTAGGGAATGCGAGAATCTTCTGGAGCCAGAACGGAAAAATTCTTTTCAGCGTGAGCAGGATTGTCATTGAGCTTAATCTCAAATGGATATAGTTTTCCATCCCTTTCAATCAGCAAATCAATTTCTCTCTGGTTGCTGTCACGATAATAGTACAGTTGAGGATTGACTCCATTATGCTGATACGATTTGAATATTTCTGAAACCACCCAGCTCTCAAAGAGATTTCCTCTTAAAGGACTCAGATCAAAAGCTTCAACTGTTCTGAGAGAACATAGATAAGCAGCCAGTCCGACATCACAGAAATGTGTCTTGGGACGCTTAATTATTCTCTTTCCCAAATTACGGCTGTAAGCAGGCAGTTCAATTACAAGACCACTTGTTATCAGAACATCAAGCCATCTTCTTACTGTGCTGCTATCAACGCCGAGATCCTTTCCGATGCTTGCCAAATTTAATTCCTGTGCGGTGCGTGTTGCCAGCAGAGTTATGAAATGCAGAAAAAGACCTGTGTCCAGCACATTCGTTATTTCTCTTACATCGCGTGCAATATAGCTGTCAATATATGATTGATAGTAACCTGCGATGTCAATCTTCTCTTGGAAAAGAACTCTGGGCATGGAACCCCGAAGAATGGTTTCAGCAATAGGAAAAGCGGAGGCGGTTTCCTGCATCATATCGGATAAATCACGTGGGAAAATATAGTGCTCTTGCTCCAGACTTTCTTTTCTGGAAAAACCATCCAACTGCAGAACCCGTATTCGACCTGCCAGTGACTCCTGTACTCCACGCATCAGAGGATAAATCCGCGAACCGGTAAGCCAGAAGAGATTGTTCTCATTTCGGGTATCTATGATCATTTTGATATATGGAAGCAGCTCGGGTGCGTACTGTATTTCATCGATTAAGAGAGGAGTTTGAAAACGCTCGAAAAATAAGTCCGGACTAAATCTGGCTAAGTTTCTCAAAGCCGGGTCATCAAGGCTGACATATGTTCGTCCTTCTTCCTTCAAATGCAGCAAAAGTGTACTCTTACCCACTTGTCGGGGACCGGTGAGCAAGATTGCAGGATAATAATGTGTTTCCTGTATAAAATATGTTTCAATTTGCCTTCTGCGATATGGAATCAACTTGACACACCTCTTTTCTTACTTGACTCTATTTTATTACTAACATTCATGAAAATCAAGGATTTAATCCATGAAAAACAGGGATTAAATCCTTGAAAAACATATAAATGTAGATATAGAAGATAGATCAAAGGAAAAAAGAAAATATGAAAACAAAGCAAGATTTGCTCAACATCTTCCCATGAAAGCAGATAATCAAGACATTTGATAGCCGAATACGACGAAAAATGACCGAATACGACGAAGATGTTGAATCAACGATGCCATACAGATAACATAAAATTATATCTTCATAATCGGAGACGTGTGATTACTATGGAGATGTATGATCACCGTCAGTACAAAGACACAGTGTGTTTGGCAACTGAAAAGTGGTTCGAAAAACAGTTGAAAATGGTACCGCTTTCAAAGTAACAAATACAACACAGAAATTTGAAAAACACTTATTAACAGAGAGAACATAGCAAGACAGGAGATTTAGAAGATGAAGAAAGATACGAAGAAAAGGATATTAGTA
Source organism: Clostridiaceae bacterium (assembly GCA_012838135.1). Classification (GTDB taxonomy): domain Bacteria; phylum Bacillota; class Clostridia; order Saccharofermentanales; family DTU023; genus UBA5436. The sequence continues at coordinate 22,502 of DUPV01000001.1, forward strand.
TGGCTGCTCATGCTTTCGCTGTTATTACCCCTGCCGGGCATGACGAATGTGGCACATGCGGAGTCAACACCGACGCCGCCGTCTCCGCCGAATCTTACGGAGGTAGTACGAGATTCAGCGCAATCGAATCACCTTATTATGTGGTGTAGCGGTTGGGGGCCCGATGGGTGGGGCCACATGTGGAGGCTGTCGTCTAACCCTGATATGCTGAGTTCCTTATGGGATGACTTTACTGAGGAGTTCGCAAATAGCGTAGATTTTTCAGGGTCTCTCCGCAACTTGATAGATGGGATAGTATATCTGGCAGTCAGGTATTTTCACGGTTCAAGTTCGGATATAGTAAGCGGATGGTCGAGAGTCTACTCCGTGGAAATAAACGACAATGGGGAAATCATAAACGTCGAGCCATACGATCCCGAAGGCGGAGGCTATACAGGGCATGTGTGCGATTGGGAGCCATATACAATCCAAGAGCCTAGCTGTACCGAGCCCGGGTTAAGAGGTTACAAGTGTAAACATTGTGGAACTATAGGAAACACAACAGAAGAAATCCCTGTTGAACACGACATGCAGTATGTCAAAACCTTATCGGAAGCTACCTGTACCACTTCTAGGATATACCTTTATCGCTGCAGCCGTTGCGGTTATGAGAACGAAGTGCTAGGCACGGAAGCCTTTGGACACGAATTCGTATGGTCATTGGATCCGGAAGACAAGGAAAGATACGATTGCATTGAGGGCGGTTACATACGCAAGATTTGCGATAATTGTGGAGTGAAGAGCGATTGGCAATATCGAGAGCCTTATCCGGGGGGGCACCAATGGAGAGATGAGGAATTCATTACAACCGTTGAACCCACCTGTACGACGAAAGGTGAAGGCTACCATCCTTGCTGGCTGTGTCCTGCACGCTACAAAAAAGAAATTCCCATGGTCGAGCACCAGTACGAGAGAAAAGTCAAAACGCAGCCGACATGCACGGCAGAAGGAGTCACAGTTGAGGTCTGCAAAGTCTGCGGACAGGAAAAAGAAGGCTCGGAGCAGACTATAGATCAGCTCGAGCACCAGTACGAACTAAAAGTTAACCCCGCACCCACCTGCACGGAGGCCGGCAGGCAAAGTGAAATCTGCAAAATCTGCGGAGAGGAAAAACCGGGCTCGGCAAAAGTTTTGGAACCTTCGCACCAGTGGGAGAGAAAGACAATATTAGAGCCCAAATGTCTGGAATACGGAAAATCGATTATGAAATGTGCTGTATGCGGCGCTGAAGATCCTGCCACGGAAGAACGGATAGATCCCCCGGGACACACATGGGAGGAGCGGGTCATCGAAGAACCCACCTGCGCCGAAAAAGGTTGGAAACAAAAAATCTGTACCGTGTGCGGCAGAGAAGGCGATCTGGATCTTATCGATAAACTTGAGCACACTTGGGTAGAAGACGAAGACAAGGATCCCACATGCACGGAGTGGGGGCGGCTCAGCGGGCATTGTTCGGTATGCGGCCATACTGAATCCTTAGATTTAGAGCCCCACGGGCACGACTGGGAAGATGTAAAAACCATCCGCGAGCCCAACTGTAAAGATGCCGGCGTAAAACTTGTCAGATGCAGAATCTGTAATGAGGAAAAAGAAGAAGCCATTCCGACCAACGATGTGCACGACTTGGTGGAAGAGGTATCGGTGGAGCCGACCTGCACGGAGTGGGGGAAGTATCGCGTCTATTGTAAAATTTGCGGCTTTGAAACCGTCAAGGGAGATAAACCTCCTAACGGTCATACCGAGGTGCCCATAGAAGACCGGGCCTTCAATTGTATGCAGGGCGGCATGGTCGGAGCGACCAAATGCAGTGTCTGCGGCGAGATACTCAATCAGGGTGTCTATCGCCCTGCCATCGGGCACCACACTTGGGCACAGAAGGTGATCGAGCCCTCGACCTGCCAGAAAGCCGGAAGCTACCGACGCACTTGTACAGTATGTTCGGCGGAAGAGATTGTGCCGTTGCCCCTGGCTGAGCACACATGGGCAAGAGGCAATATTATTAGAGTCGCAGACTGTGCAGGCGAAGGTGCTGCAACCAGAGTATGCACCGCATGCGGAGCTTTAGGCGAATTGGAAATATTCCCACAGACTGATGAACACAATTGGGTTACCAGACCCGGCAAAGAGCCCAGCTGTACGCAGGCCGGCTATACCGAATCCGTTCATTGTGATGTCTGCGGTAAAACTCAGAAACTCGCTGAAAGCATCCCGCCTGCCCCGCACAAAGAGGTTACCATTCACGCCATGAGACCCACAGCAACGCTGGAGGGACGGACCGAAGGCATACGCTGCGGAAGATGCGGAGTTTGGATTGTACCATGTAAGACACTTCCCAAGCTGGGCAGCGAAGGGACTGAACACAATATGACGAAAGAGTCTCCGCCCTTGACTCAAGGTTCGGACGAGTCCGCCGCCTTCACTTCAGATGCTGATTTTCAAGACTTCTCACATGTCACGTTAAATGATGAAATCGTAGATGAATCCAACTATGACGCGAAAGAAGGTTCAACGATTATTACGTTCAAACCTGCTTTCCTGAAGACTCTGCCTGTAGGCAAACATACGGTGAAAATTGTTTCTACAACAGGTACTGCCCGCGGTATGCTTGAAATCAAAGCCCAAGCTACTCCGCAAACCGAACAGGTAACGCTACCTAGCGATACTCTGCCGAAAACAGGAGAGATTAGCGGAGATTACTCCTGGTTAGTGCTGCTGCTCTTATCCGCCGGCGGATTAATCTTCTTAAACCGCAAGAAGAGAATGGCAAAACAAAGAAATCAGATCTAAACCAACTGCTGCGAGATGCAATTTATACAGTGAACGGCATCATATTTAAAAGTACCCTATCTAAGTCAACTGCTTAGAGATACAATTGATAAAAAGGAGCTGAATGCTGATTCAGCTCCTTTTTTTGTTGTTTGCTTTAGCAAGTTGAGCGAAGCGAAACAAAAAACCACCTGCTATGCAGGTGGAAGACGTAAAGCTTAAGCTTCAAGAAGCAAAACCTCCGTGCTAGACTGTGTGAGCTACCAGGC
>DUPV01000013.1 GCA_012838135.1 Clostridiaceae bacterium
CCGGTATGCCACGCTTCTATTTTGGTGTAGAGGGTGCAGAACTCAAGGTTTTTTCTGCCATTGATTATACTAAGCTGGAACAGGTTACAAAAGATGTGGAAAATGCCAAAACGTACAGAGGTGACGACATAGAAAAAGTGGAGGGTGTATATCTTACGGATGTACTTAAATTTGTGGGGGCATCAGATTATTCATCCGTGATGCTGACATCGTTTACAGGTGAGACGATAGAGTACACGTCCGAAATGATTGAAGATCCCGGCACCCTCTTAGTGTTTATGATAAACGGCGATACATTATGGGGAGATAAGGGCGTACTCGGCGCGGAGGGTAAAGAGATGGTGCACGTCCTTGCACTCGGCTTCCCAGAGGATTTGTGGCTATGGCAGCTCAAGGAGATGACGGTAAATCCATAGTACAAAGTCAACGTGTCTGCCTCAGCATGTAATCGGTAATGAACTCTGATCGGCGGGTAAATCCACTCTTTTTGAACATATTTCCAATATGGAATTTTACCGTACTTTCGGTGATATAGAGTTCACCTGCAATCTCGGCGTTAGACATTCCGCGGATGAGGAGTGCAAATATCTCACGTTCCCTCGCCGAGAAGCCAAAATAGGTTGTATAAGCTACAAATCGCTGTTGCTCCAATTTTTCGGGACTGGTAACAGAGATATAAAGTTTTTGATACAGTACAAAAAATAGTCCGATTACCAGGACAAAGACCGCGCCGGAGATCACGATCAGCATCGTTCCGGTAAACAGTCCGACAGCCAGTGTACCCGTTGCTTCCCCGAGGCGGCCAAACAGCAGACCAAACACGGCGAATACGGGCATACCAGTCTTGCGGGCAATATCGGAAAAAACAAGTAAGCGATAGACTGACCAAAACCCCAAAAACAAATATGCCATTATCCACATGACAGTTTCTCCGGTTACATTGCTGCCGAGAGCCAGTGCAGCGAAGGGAAATGCCAATGCTGCAAGACAACATATCGCGCCGTAGCGGCGGCTCTTATCACTGACAAGTCCGGCGACGACTAGACCAATACCGTAGAATACGCGAGTAAATTCAATGTATACACTGCCGGATGCGCTCCTAAGCGGGAAAGCAAATCCAAGCGTGTTTTCCATGGACAGTAAAAACAGCACCACCGCGGCAAGAAAAATGAGCTTCTTTTCAAAGGTTTCGTGTGGACGCTTATTAATATTTTCCTGAAACGGAGGTGCAGAAAGGCACAATATAAGCGGAACTGTCAGTGCCGCAAGAGCTGTGATTGCTAAAAAACTCCTGCTGTGCCACAGAAAACTGCCGTCCATCGGTAGCGAGATTAACCATGTGCCGATGCTGCCCAAAGCATATGCACAGCCGAACACCAACCCGCGGCGCTGCTGTGGTATGTCCGTAGATAGTCTTGTAAGGTAGCAGCCAGACAGGACGCCAATTGCCAGATTGAGCAGTGAACCAAAGATGAGAATCAACACAAGAGAGGAAGCATAGAGAGACAGAGCAGTACAGATGATTGCTAAAACCGTAGTGCAGAGCGGAATCATTTTTCCGCCCGCAACTGAGGGGCGCTTTGCGAAAAGCCATGCGACAGCGCCTATACCCACTGCTTGGCAGACATAGTAGGCTCCGCAGGAGATAAGGTTTACCGTATTTCCATCGAGTATTGCAAGAAGCCTGTACGCCTGTGCAATATACGCCGCACCTGTCCACAGAAAGCCAAGACCAATCAGTAAAATCAAGAATATATATCCATTAACGCTTTTTATGCGGTTATTCACCATTATGTTCCGTCCCCTGATCTTCAAGTGGAAAGGTACCATGTATCTGTTTTTTATTATACAATACATAAAAGCGTTTTCAAAGGCGATGCAAATACTGAAAAAATGATTCTCTATCCTAAAATCTGACTTCACTATTTACAACTTCACTATTTATGGCAACCTATTCATTTCCAAGACTATGTTGTATACATATAGGAGAGTAAAAATAATTTTAGGTGCTGTAGGGATTGATTTTATAGCTGAGAAAACAAGATAACGTAAAAAGCGAAGCATCGTGAGAAAAAGAATGGAGTAGAAAAAAGATGTGTGTGGAATTGGTAAATTGTCCGTCTTGCAGCGCATCACTGGATATAAACAGCAGTGATGAATTTGTGAAATGCAAATACTGTGGCAGCACCATTCGGATTCAAAAACGTAATGTCAATTCCGATGGCAGCACGACCATTGCAGACAATGCGACCGGTATGGTCATCGGAACGGTGCGAGTTCCATTTGGTTATCAGGTGCAGGGAATGCTTGTACCAAGCACTTCCAGCTACGCCTATCCGTTTGGTGTGAGTGCTTCGGCATATAACGAAAAAGGTTCTGCTGTTTCCTACTTTATCGGAGAGGCATACTCCGACCGTTCAAAATGCCCAATGCTTTCAGGTATGTATTCCCAGGGCTTGGAGCAAATATCGAGAACGCATTATAAGAACTTCATGGATGTCCGGCAATATGTGGACAGCTATGCCGCAATCTATGCCAACGGTGCAAAAGCCACAAGACTGAATTTCGTGGAAGAACGACCGATGCCCTTATATGAACCGTTTGACCAAGCGGGGGCACTGGAAAACTATAAGCGCAGGGTGGAGTTTGAAAAGCAGCGTTCCGGAAATGCTGGGATGACGAGAGATATTGGGTACTATTTAGATGGGATTTGCCGCGTTTACGATATGACGGCGAACGATCTGGATTTCAGATTTGCGGTCACGACTGTAATAGCGGCGTGGAAATATCAGATAGCGGGTATGGGCAGCGGATTTGGCGATCTAGGAAGTACCCTGTTCGGCAATTCGCCTTTGGGAAGACTTTTCGGTGGCAATTCCCAAAAACCGCAGCCGTCGCAAACCGGCACGTTCAACGATATGCCGGCAAACTCTGTGATCGAATGGGGTTCGGATGGTCTGTTTACTCTGCAATGCTTCCCGCAGGAGTTTGAGCTTGCTTTCAAGGGCGTATATACGGATTTTTGTTCAACCTTCAGGCTTGATGACGGGATACGCGAGAAACTATACAATATGCAGTCGCAGATATTACAGGATGTTGCACGCCATACCCAACAGCGTCTCGACCAGATGAACCAGCAGTTCCGGTCCTGGCAACAGATACACGCCACGCAGCAGGCTGCATTCGATTCCTATAATCGGTCATGGTGGGCTCGTACCAATTCCGCCGACGCCGCAAGGCGTTCCGCTTATCAATCCAGAATGGAAGCAGAGGATCGGATATCCGACATGCGCTCAGAAGGTAATCGGGGTGTCAATACCTATGTCCGGCCCGACGGTACGGAGGTCGAGGTATCCGTGGCGTATGACAGAGCATATACGAATTACTCCGGCGATACGCTCGTTTCCAACAGCGCCTTTGAGCCGGGTGGAGACTGGACGGAGATGAATAAGAAATAGTCTGTCACAAATCTTATTTGCCAATATCTGTTTAGGTTAAGCTTTACCCTGTCGCTTCTCACTTCCTTATTCATACATTCCGCTAAAAACGCACTCCAATTTCTTTGTAAAATCTATTTGTACGCAGAAAATAATAATATCATTCCCTTTCTTTTCTCTGTTCTTTCTTGAAACGATACATCCTCTCATCGCTTTTATTGATAAGTGCATCCACATCTGTAACCTCGCCCTTTTCTTTGTGTACCGTACCGTAGCTGAAGCTGCACTCGTAACCACGGGTCTTGTCATTTATTAAATCTTCCCTCGCAGCATCAATCAGGCCCAATGCAATCGACTCCCTGCAGCCGTCAAGGAAAAGACCGAATTCGTCGCCGCCGAGCCTGAATAATATATCCGTGGTGCGGAAACGGCTTTTTATTCTTTCTACGACATGTTTTATGTAATTATCGCCTTCTTCGTGCCCATAGGTGTCATTGACATATTTCAGCCTGTCTATATCTATGAATATAAAGGTACATTCCTCTTCCGTCTCAAAGAGCCTGTTAATATTTTCATCGAAAAACGTCCTGCTTTTTGCACCCGTAAGCGCATCCGTATAGGCCTTGCTACTCAGAGCTGCATTTTTTCTGAATTCAATGGCTATCAATACCGACCTGTATATTGTAATGGAAGATAAGATTGTAAGTATAACAATCAGCAATACTTCAAGCTTCCTCAGCTTGTCGGACAAATCCTGAGAATAATCCTCGGCAGCCGAAACGGTTTCATTGCAAATATCGAAATATTCTTCGCTGTCGGCTATCAGTTCTTGATGGATTTCTTCGCTTCCCGATGCCCTGAGTTCATAAATCTGGAGCTTGATTCTATCCCATGCTTCTTTTTGAACTTCCAATTTTTCTTGATAGTTCGGAAGTGTTATAGGCTTAATCTGATACTCCGTTCCGCCTTCTTTCAGTTCTTGAATTATCCCGTCAATATAGGAAATTCTTTCGTCAGCGTTGATGAAGTTGCTTTCGAGCTTAACAATTCTCTGAGCGCCGCCTCTGGCAATACCCGAATAATTGATTACACGCGCGGTTCCGTTAATTTCTTTAAAAAGCCACATCGAGTAAGCTATTATTCCGGTCAGTATTAAAAGCAAAATCGCCTGTGAAATCTGAGCGAGATATTTATTTTTACCCACTACACCTTAACCCTTCAATTCTAAGAAATTCTTCCAAGCTGTCGATGAGTAAAGGCTTTGAAAAATAATATCCTTGTACTTCATGGCAGCCCAACTCTTTCAAAAAATCGACTTGGTTCTTTGTCTCAACACCTTCAACAGTAGTATAGGCTTTAAAGGCTTTAGCCAAAGAAACAACCATTTCAATAACAATGTTTTTTCTTCTTTCCAAATTAATATTATCTGTAATGCTTTTATCTATTTTTATTCTGTCAAAAGGTATAGTTTCTAATCGATGCAATGATGAATATCCCTTGCCGAAATCATCAATGGCAATACTTATTCCCAACTTTTTCAATTCTAATACTTTTTCAATCGTATCTGATAAATTTTCTGACAACGCGCCTTCCGTGATTTCTAATTCAATATACTGCGATTCTATTTGATATTCTTCGATAATTTTTGAAACAGCATCCACAAAATCAAACCTTTGAAACTGTACAGCTGAAACATTTACAGAAAAGCGAAGAGGTGGAAATCCCTTCATGACAAGCCGCTTATGTGCAATTATTGACTGTTTAAGTACCCAGGCTCCTACATCGTAAATTAACCCTGTGGTTTCAAGTATGGGGATAAATCTACTAGGATCAATCATTTTATTGTCTTCAGACGTCAATCTTAGTAAAGATTCAACTCCTACAGTTTTTTTTGTTGCAAGATTGATTTGCGGCTGAAATTCCAGATAAAATTCATTGTTTTGCAATGATCTGAAAAGCCTGTTGGTGAGCAAGGCAGTTTCTGTAATATGTTCTTTTATTCTTGAATTATAAAAAACAATCTTACTGTCGGAATGTTCGGCCTCATTTCCTGCTAATTCAGCACTTTCCAAAAGAGCGTTTACATCTTTTCCGTCTTGCGGATACAATGATATGCCGATGTTGATAATAACAAATAAAGTTTCTACTCCCGTTTCAGTCAATAAAGGCTGGGAAAAGGTGTCAATCACCTCCTTTGCCCTATTCTTGATTTCTTTCTTTTTATCACAGTGTGGTAAAACAACGATAAACTCTTTTCCGCCTGTCCTTGAAATAATGATACGGTCCTGAAACAGATTTTCGAGGATTGACGCAGATTTTATTATTACCTGTTCTCCGACATCATAGCCGAAGGTGTCATTAATCAGCTTTAAATTTTCTATTTCAATATCCAAAACTGCTATTCTCTTTGATTCTTTTCCATTGTTTAGAATTGATTCCAGTGTTTTTCTGAGCATATTTAAATTGGCCATTTTTGTAGTCTCATCAAAATAAGCGAATTCATGCAGCCTTTCTTCGTACAGTAGTTTTTTCCTTGCATCAGCCAAGACATTAGTCAAAATTTTTAAAACAGATAGCCGATTCTCCCAAGTATGCTTATCAGTACGGCTAAGATATTCAACAACAAGGATTCCATGTATCTTCTCATCAATAATTACCGGCAATGCGGAAAATGATTTGATTCCCTTTGACATACAGTAATTTCTTGCGGCCTCATGTTCGCGAATGGAAATATCTGCAACATCGCCACATACTATAGGCTGTTTATTAGTACGCAGAGACTCGATCATCGGCAAAAGCATATCATTGCCTTCCATTTCCGAGTAATTGGGGAATGTATTCTCAGCCATTTCACAATTAATATACGTATTTACGTAGGTTGCGTTCTTGTAATCTGGACTTATTTCTAACAAATATGCATAATCAAAATTAAGAATTTTGGCGGACATTTCAAACATTTTATTAAGTTTATCTTTAGAATCCTCTTTGCTATAAGAAATGAAGTTAGCAGAAATTCTTTCAAGGATACTTTGCTCCATTGTGGACTTTTCATACTTCTGCATTCTCACCGTCTGCAAGGACATTAAAAATTGCGTAATTACAAACGTAAGTACAATAATAGCAATCCTTACCACATAATCGGTGCGGCTCACAGTAACAACAACTTCCGGTTGAGTTATAAAAAATATAATTTGTATGACTATGCTTACTACAGCAAAGATAACGGAATGGGCTTTACTTCCCAGAATAACTGTAAACAGGAAGAATAAAGTATATATTGCCCATACAGTAATTGCCCCCGTATTAAAACTTCTCAATGAGTAAAAAATTATACCTGTCACAGATAGTAACAGAAAGACGGTATTTTGAATTGCCTGATTCTTTGTGAAAATCGGTATAAGTATGGTAAGTATCCCCATAAACACCAGGCTTAAAGAGAGTAAAAACTCAATTCCCAATGAGCCTCTCATTATGAAAAATCTTATTAAAAACGATATTGTACTGCCTGTTATAAAAATAAATCCAACTATTCTAAACAAAATCAATCGGTCGCTTGTCATCAATCTGCCATATGTTAAAAACTGGGGTGCTGTCTTTTCCTTTTCAAGAAACAGTCCGAACTTTTTCAATGTCAAAAACAGCGCTATCGTCGGAAAAAAAAGGATTATAACTGCTATCTTGGGAAACAACTTTATTTCCAAGATGTCAGGTAAGATATCTGTTACCAGACCTAAAATAACTGTTAAGTAGAAGGATAGCTTGAATTGTATTACATCCTTTTTTAAAAAAGAATTAGACTGGACTTTTCCCAACCAACGAAAAAGTAATATGATACTGACGATTCCAAATGCAATATAATAGAAAAATAACCAATACCAGTCGATGGTTGTAGGAAATGTATTTACCCAACCGAATTCGGTTTGCACCATTTTGTACTGTTTGGGGCCAAAAAGCCCGAATGGGGCATACAAAATGATATTTACTATTGCAGGTAAATAAATTACAACAAGGGTTATTCGTTTGTTTAATAAACGGCTCTTGCCAAGGACTAATACGAAGTGGAGAACGATGCTGTAAATGATTCCCCAACCGAAAACCGTAACACAACGCCAAAAAACACTCTCCTCAGCAGTGTGTGCTGCGAGAGCAATGGAATATGAGAACGACCAGATTGCCAACGAAATTGTTATCAACAAAAACAATCGGTTGATGGTGCCTCTTTTGTGAAGCAATATTGCGTATATACCAAAGAGCACGTAAAGAAAACCGATAGCATAAATTATTATTGATAACATTATTTCCCCAATTCCTAAAGTGAAATCTTGTATTCTACCTATTTGTGATCGTAATCAAATTATTATATTACATCTATCCAAAGCTTTACAATTAAATATTTTTAAAAAGACTATAAATATATAAGCCGCCAATTCGCAAAGTAAATTCTGGTTTCGTATAGATGGTGAACTTTAGTCTAAAAAGTTTTTTAAGTGAAAAAGGCAGCAGACTTTCTATCAAAATCTGCTGCCTTATCTGGTCGAGGTGACAGGACTTGAACCTGCGACTTCCTACTCCCGAAGCAGGCACGCTACCAACTGCGCTACACCTCGTTATCAAAACCTTGTATTTTTTGTTTATACAATTTTACATTATCCTTTCGCAATACAATATTGTCAAGTGGTTACCTATTTCATTTAAC
>DUPV01000014.1 GCA_012838135.1 Clostridiaceae bacterium
TACTGATAATGACAGGCATAATAATCGTAGTCTATGCGCTGATATGGCTTATAATGTACGTTGCCTGGAAAAGAGAAATCAAAGAACTGAATCGCCTTACGGAAGAATATAAAAAAGATGCTGATGCAAGCGAAAATTAGTCCCACTCTAGTTCCCGGGCATATCATGAACGGAATCGCCTCTTTCTAGGGAGATAAATTAAATGAACGGATTCCTTAATAATGCCCAAATAAGCAATACAACAAATAAGCGTGAATAGTGAATTTACGCTTATTTGTATAAAGTGTAGTGAACAGAACAATAAAACCGATCTCATTTCAATTGGTGATAATAAAATAGCTTTGGTAAGGTATGCTGACAAACGATCAATTTAATCAGCGTAATTATCAAAATAGCCTTGGATATAAACGATAGGTGTTCCTTTGTCACCACTGCCGGATACTAAATCTGACAGAGAACCCAATAAATCTGTTATTTGCCGTGGTGTAGTTCCTTCTGAACCTTTAGAATCAATTGCTTTATCCGTGGTTGCTTTCTGTTTGATCCGTTCGGTGATTAATTTTTTTTGTTCTTCACTGGAAAGGTCTTTGTATTCATTATCTGCAATATATTTCAGTTTTAATTCGTTCGGAGTACCTTTTAGACCGGGAGTGTATGCAGGTGAAACAACCGGATCGGCTAATTCCCAAATTTTGCCGACCGGATCTTTGAATGCACCATCACCATAAACCATAACTTCAACTTTTTTTCCGGTAAGAGCATACATTTTTCCGGCAATTTGATCGATAATATTTTGACAATCACGCGGGAACAATTTAACATCGGTTTCAGTTGCCTTATTCGAACCTAAAAGACCGTATTGTTCGTTATAACCATGCTCATTTGTAGGTGTATTTAAAATATCAACTAAACCAATCACAAATTCAGCACCGGAAGCTTTTAATTGAGCAATGCTTTGATCTCTGGTATGAATATCACATGCGATAACATTTTTGGTATAATTCAAAATTTTTCGGCAATCATTAGCGAAGATAATTTGACATTCCGCCCCGACTTCTTCAACAATTTTACGATAAAATTCAACATAATCAATACCCGTGAATTGATGAATTGATTTGCCGAATTTCTTTAAGAATAAGGACTCATCCAAAACATCATTCCAGGGATTGATATTTGTACCGATTAATAGATTATCGGCGAACAATCTGTTGCCGACTTCATCTGCCGGAAAACTTAGTTGAATGATGACTTTTTTTACGGCGGCGGCAATTCCCTTTAAAAGAATCGAAAATCTGTTACGTGAGAGGATAGGTAAAGTTAAACCGATTTCTTCACGTCCTTCAAGTTTAACTAACAGATCATTTTTGATATCTTCAGATGATGCGTAATTGCCTTGAGTTCGTGCAACAATTGATTCGGTCATAGCAATTACATCACGATCGCGAATTGCAAATCCCTCGGCGTTTGCTGCATCTAAGATTAATTGAGGCACAATTTCAACTAGATTATCACCGTTTTTGAAGATTGGTGCTCTTATTCCGCGTGCGATAGTTCCGATATAGCGTGTCATATTTTACTCCTATGAAATACAATTTTAACATAATACAAATAATATAATATTATACCTCCATCTAAAGCGAATAGACAAGTGAATGTCTTAACCTGGTAAAAAGCCATAATTACAACTCGCAAAACAGTAGTTGAAGATACTTGCAGGATAAAAGTACAAGTTGTAGAGTAAAGATAATAAATTGATTATTTTTAAGAATAAGCTTATATTTATGATTCGAACTTTGAGTAAGTTATAAGGAGGATTGGCATGACATTTAATAAGGAATTAGCTGAGTCACTAAAGGGTGGCGTAATCATGGATGTTGTAAATGCAGAACAAGCTAAGATCGCAGAGAGTGCGGGCGCAGTGGCAGTAATGGCTTTAGAGAAAGTTCCGGCCGATATCAGAGCGGCAGGCGGAGTCTCACGTATGAGTGATCCTGCGATGATTAAAGAGATCATGGCAACGGTCAGTATCCCTGTTATGGCTAAAGTAAGGATCGGACATTTGGTAGAAGCACAAATTTTACAAGCAATCGGTGTTGATATGGTTGATGAATCTGAAGTTTTATCACCTGCAGATAATGTATACCATATAGATAAAAATAAATTCGATGTACCTTTTGTCTGCGGTGCGAGAGACCTTGGTGAAGCTCTGAGACGTATTCAAGAAGGGGCGGCTTTAATCAGAACAAAAGGTGAACCCGGTACAGGCGATGTAGTTCAAGCGGTTACCCATATGAGACAAATTATGGGTGAAATCAAAGCCGTACAAGCTTTGCGTGCAGATGAATTATTCGTAGCTGCCAGAGATTTTCAGGTTTCTTATGAATTGCTGAAATATGTACATGAAAACGGCAAACTTCCGGTACTGAACTTTTCAGCCGGCGGTGTCGCAACTCCGGCTGATGCTGCTCTGATGGTTCAATTAGGGGCTGACGGTGTATTTGTCGGCTCCGGTATTTTTAAATCCGGCGATCCGGTCAAGAGAGCCAAAGCCATTGTTGAAGCTGTGAAATATTATGATGATGCGGAACGTCTGGCAGCAATCAGTGAAAATCTGGGTGAAGCTATGGTCGGTATTAATGAAGATGAGATTGAAATTATGTTGAGTGAACGCGGCAGATAATTAGCTGTCTTTGATGATTACATTAAAAAGTTATTTTTGTTTAAAGTGATGTTTTAGTATTTTTAATATTATAGTTAAAGATTAATTTGAGTCTTAACAGTAGCAGATTAATTGAAACATCACTTTTTATTTTTTGATTTTCGCAATAAATTACTTACTTAATCAAGATTACAATTATGTTATGATATTGTTGATATAAGCAGATGGAAATTTTACTGAAAAAACGAGAATTCTGTTGAGCAAAGGAGAATTTCATGGCTGAACAATCACAAGTGGATATTTATACCGACGGTGCCTGTTCAGGCAATCCCGGTCCGGGCGGTTGGGCAGCAATTTTGAAGTTTGGATCTTTTGAGAAAGAAATTTCGGGGTTCGAGTCTGATACAACAAATAACCGTATGGAATTAACAGCTGCGATTAAAGGTTTGTCTGAATTGAACAGACCGTGTAAGGTTAATTTATATAGTGATTCGGCTTATTTAGTCAAGGCTTTTAACGAAAAATGGCTTGATAATTGGCAAAAAAACGGTTGGCGTAATGCTGCGAAACAACCGATAAGCAATAGTGATTTGTGGCAGGAATTGCTGAATCTTGCATCTCAGCATATAATCAAATGGATTTGGGTCAAAGGACATGCCGATAACCCGTATAATAATCGTTGTGATGAATTGGCGGTACTGCAAATCAAGCAGAATAGTTGATATTACGGTTAATGAAGAGGACAAGATGATGTCGGAAAAATTGCAAACAAATATTCAGAATAACACGACAGAGAAATTACAAATGGATTTTGCGGAAAAAGTTACAATATCCGAGAAAAAATTTAAGGGCAAAGTTTTCAATGTGCGGGTTGACCAAGTAGAATTAGTCGATGGCAGTGCATCTTTTCGGGAAATTGTTGAACATCATGGTGGTGCATGTGTAGTTGCTTTGGATTCTGATCAGACGATTTATTTGGTAGAGCAATATAGAATTTCCGTTGCTGAAACTATTTTAGAAATACCTGCCGGTAAAATAGAATTCGGCGAAGAGCATTTAATTTGCGCACAAAGAGAATTAAAGGAAGAAATCGGCATTACCGCGAAAAAGTGGGAACTCTTGACAAAGTTTTATCCTACGCCGGGTTATTGCAGTGAAGTTATTCATATTTTTTTAGCCAGAGATCTGACTCATGGTAAACCGAATTTAGATCCGGGTGAGTTTTTACGGATGAAAAAGTATAAATTAACTCAGGCATTGGATATGATAATCAACAATCAGATTAAAGATAGTAAAACAATGTTAGGTATTTTGCTGACAGTACAAAAATTGCGAGAGGAAGCTCAAACTGAATCGGAGTAATTAGGAGATAATGCCCATGGCTGATGGCAATACAAATGATAATACAAATAATATCAGGAGAAAAAAGGTTGATAAGCGTTATGAAATAATCTCGGTTTTTATTATTGCCTCAGCAATCCTTTTAGGATTTATGTTTTGGGCACCGGAAAAGATGACCGGAATTCTCGGCAAAATTTTCAAACAAATCGGCTACGGATTTTTTGGCACATTTGCCGTAATTTTTCCGGTTGTTTTATTGTTAATAGGTCTGGATCGAATTATTTCTCAAACTAAAAAAGTATCCCAAACTCGAAAAAATTGCACAGTATTGCTTTTTTTATGTGCGGTAATCTTAATTTCGGCAATAACATTGGATCTGACAAAAGTATTACAGGCGACTGCTGTTGGCAACAAATCTTCAGTATTAAAATCAATACCTTTATTTTGGAAATCCGGTTTAAAACCGTCTTTAGTTTCTAAATCCATGACTTGGAGCGGCGGTTTAATCGGTGGAATCTGCGGTCTTGCCTTATCGGTTGTTGCCGGAAAAATCGGATCGATTATTATCTTGATTGCAATGATTTTAGCTTTGATCGTTGTGGTATTTAATGTTTCCTATACACATTATGTTCAAAAATCAGCTAATGCTTTTCAAGCGACAAGGAAAAGGTTCGAGGAAAAAAGAAGATTGCGTGCAGAGAGTATGGCTTTGGAGAATGAGCAATCGGAGTTATATGGCGACGAGCAATCAAAAACTTACAGTTACGAAACAGGCTATACGAATTCTGATCAAATGAAACAAGATTTTTCCGCGGCAGACGGAGATAGCTTTGCTTCTGATTTAAAAGATGAACCGGAATTCGGTTTTGATTTGGCCCAAGCTACTGCCGGACAAGATAAACGGGAAGTTTCTGCTGAATGGATCAAAAAGGAATTAGCAGAAGGGCGTGGTGAGATCTATGAAGAACCTCCACAGATCAGTTTTGATTTACCTGACGGTTCTTGGTCAATTGATCCATCGGACCGAAATCAAACTTCTGAAAAACAAAATATCGATTATACGATAACTTCCTATGATCTGTTTGATAAAAATAAAATTGAATCCCAAAAATTTGAATCTGAAACATTTGGATCTTCCGTGACGGATATCGGTCAGTCAAATGTCGGACAAAACGATGTTTCAAGTTCGAGTGATCAGTTATATCAAGAAAATCCCGGATCTGCATCGGAAGATTTGGCATCAATTCAACCGGCTAAACGAGATGCAAGGATTACTGAAACTGAACTGGATCATATTGAAGAGCAAGGCAGAGCCCATTGGGAGGATCGCAGTGAAAATTCGACTGGTGTAAAGATTCCTCAAACAATTAGCAAAAGACAAAAACAAATTGCTTTGACGGATAAATATATTCCGCCACCACTTGATTTGTTAAATGCAGACCCGAGAAACGGACAGGATTCAACAGATGTAAAAGAAATCCAAAGTCTGGGCGCCAGATTGGAGCAAACTCTAACCGATTTCGGTGTAGATGCCAAGGTGGTAAATTACACTACCGGACCGACTATAACACGCTTTGAATTAGCTCCCGGTCCGGGTGTTAAAGTTTCCCGCATTACTAATTTGGCAGATGATATTGCTTTATCATTAGCTGCAATCGGTGTGAGAATTGAAGCCCCGATACCCGGTAAATCAGTGATCGGTATAGAAATTCCGAATAAAGAAACTCATCCGGTTCTACTCAGAGGGATTATAGAATCAGATGCTTTCAAAAAAGCTGAATCGAAACTGACAGCAGGTATCGGAAGAGATATTCAAGGCAGTGAAATTTTGTGTGATTTACAAAAAATGCCGCATCTCTTAATAGCCGGTGCAACCGGATCAGGAAAATCCGTATGTCTTAATGCGATTATTATTTCGTTACTCTATCGTTCAGGACCGGCCGATCTCAAAATGATTATGATTGATCCGAAAGTTGTAGAACTGAACATTTACAACGGGATTCCACACCTGCTGCAACCTGTGGTAACAGATCCTAAAAAAGCCTATGGTGCATTAAATTGGGCAGTTACGGAAATGGAAGAACGCTATGAGAAATTTGCTGAAAACTCGGTTCGTGATTTTACTGCCTATAATACTTTGATTGATTCAGGTCAAATTGAAGGTGAAAAACTTGCTTATATTTTAATTGTGATTGATGAGTTAAGTGATTTGATGGCAACTACTCCGACGGAAGTAGAGGAAGCTATTGCCAGATTGACTGCAATGGCAAGAGCTGCCGGTATCCATTTGATAATTGCGACACAAAGACCGTCGGTTGATGTTATTACGGGAGTTATCAAGGCGAATATTCCTTCAAGAATAGCCTTTACAGTTGCTTCGCAAGTAGATTCACGCACAATTTTGGATATGGGTGGTGCAGAAAAACTTTTAGGCAAGGGAGATATGCTTTATTATCCGCAAACTGCTTCTAAACCGCAGCGTGGGCAAGGCGGATTTGTAACTGATGTGGAAGTTGAACGGGTAATTCGTTATCTGAAAGGCATTTATGAAACCGATTATGATAAATCTGTGGCGGAAGCAATTGAACGAGCCGGTTCAGGCGGTTCGGGTCCCACGACAGCTTATAATCAAGATTCGGAAGAAGATGAATTACTTGATGATGCGATTAAGCTGGTGATTGAGGCGGAATATGCCTCAATCTCATTATTACAGCGGAGGTTAAGCATCGGTTATCCCAGAGCAGCTCGGATTATCGATCGACTGTATGAATTGAATATTATAGGACCTTTTGAAGGCAGTAAACCGCGCAAGGTTTTGATAACACCGCAAGAGTATTTCGATTCAAAAGCAGAAGATGATTCGAATCAACTTCAAGAGTATTGATTATTGCTGGAATCTTAATTTGACATTTATCAAGCAAAAACCAAATATAAAACTAAGTATAAAGTATCAAAACTAAGCAGAAAGTATATAATAGAGTAGACACAATCCAAACACATTAAAGGAAATTTTAATGGCACAAATAATTGACGGTAAACTAATTGCAAAAAACTTGCAGAAAAACATTCGCAAACAAGTCGAACAATATGTGGCACAAGGCTTACGCAAACCGGGATTATCCGTAATTTTAGTCGGCAACGATCCGGCTTCGCAAATTTATGTTCGCAATAAAGGCAGAGCATGTGAAAAAGCAGGTTTTAAATCAACAATTTACAGACTTGCCGCTGATATTGCCAAAGAGGATTTGTTGGATTTAATTTTCGAATTAAATCAAGATTCTGCGGTTGACGGAATCCTTTGCCAGTTACCATTGCCGAAACATTTGCCGAAACAAGAAGTGATTGAAGCGATCGATCCGGCTAAAGATGTCGACGGTTTTCATCCGGTAAATTCCGGACGTTTATTCTCCGGCATAGAATCTTTATTGCCCTGTACAGCAGCAGGTATTATAAGAATGCTGAAGAGCATCGATTATCAGTTTACCGGAAAAAAGGCTTTAGTTATCGGTCGAAGTAATATTGTGGGCAAGCCGACCGCAATTTTACTTTTGAACGAAAATTGTACGGTTACCATTGCACATTCAAAAACACAAAATTTAGCTGAATTGAGTCGTCAAGCAGATCTCTTGATTACTTCTGCCGGAAAAGAAAATTTTATTACACCGGAATTTACAAATCCTGAGCAGATAATCATAGATGTTTCAATTAATCGCAATGCGACAGGTAAAGTTGTAGGGGATGTAGATTTTGCCGCAGTTGAACCTCTGGTCAGAGCGATTACCCCGGTTCCCGGCGGTGTCGGTCCGATGACAATAGCTGTTTTACTTGAAAATACTCTGGTTGCTTATCGCAATCATTTAGAGAAAAAATAACTATCGGAAAACAAAAATTGCCGATAATTGTCGGCATAACTTATCAAATAATCTGGAAAAAGCATAACTATGAAAAAGACAAATGATATCTTAATCGAATCAGCAGAAATTGTTGCTGTCGGAACCGAATTATTAATCGGTCAAACCTTAAATACCAATACTTATTATTTAGCCAATCAACTTACTTTGCTCGGTATAAATTCATACTATCAATCAGTTGTCGGAGATAATCCGGAGCGTTTATTGGCAATGTTGAAAACTGCATTGACACGGGCAGATTTGGTGATTACCAGCGGCGGATTGGGACCTACCGCAGATGATGTAACAATGGAGTTAGCTGCTGAAGCAGCTGGTAAAAAATTAGTTTTAGATCCGGTGAGCAAACAAAGTATTGAGGATTATTTTACCAGTATGGGCAGAACGGTATCCGATAACAATTGGAAACAAGCCATGATGCCGCAAGGTGCATTGACTATGCCCAATAATAACGGAACTGCACCAGGAGCGATTATAGTTTTTGATTATGCCGGAAAAAAGAAAGCAATTGCTTGTCTGCCGGGACCACCCGGCGAACTGGAATTGATGTTTGAACAGTCCTTAAAACCTTGGCTTGAGCGAAGAGTTAATTATGAATTTGAACATAGGTTTTTACACATGATGGGTATCGGTGAAGCCAATGCTGAACTGGAGATTAAAGATTTAATTGAACGCCAAACAAATCCGAGCGTTGCTCCTTATGCTTCACCGGGGGAAGTATGTTTTCGGATAACTCAAAGAAAAATGCGCGGTCAGGCGGAAGCGGATTTAATTTCTCCGTTAGTTGAAGAAATTAAAAATCGTTTAGGGCAATACATTTATGAAGACGGCGCAAGAACTTTACCCGAGATCGTATTTGCGTTATTAAAAGAAAAGAACCAAACGATCAGTTTCGCTGAATCTTGTACTGCCGGGATGATTTCAGCTAAATTCGGTGCAATAGCCGGTGTATCTGAAGTTTTTACCGGGAGCGTGGTTTCATACAGCAATAGCAGTAAAGAGCAAATTTTAGGTGTACCTTCTGCAATTTTGCAACAATACGGTGCTGTGAGCAAGGAATGTGCGGAGGCTATGGCAAGCGGTGTCAGAAAGGTAATGAATACTGATTTAGCAATATCGGTTACGGGTATTGCGGGACCTGATGGCGGTACTCCTGATAAACCGGTCGGAACAGTATTTTTAGGAGCTGATTATCGTGGGCAACTTACTTTTGAAAAGCACATTATCAGAGGCAATCGGGAGAAAATTCGTACAGTGGCTTCTTTGCGCGCCTTTCATCTCGCTTGGCGTTGTTTAAAAGAGAAATCAGACAATAGCTGAAAATAGCAATAAAAGTAAAATAGCAGAACTTATAAATCCATTAAGTTAAAACCGTTTAAATAGTGATAATATTGCGACTTGCTCTTTTCTGTTACAATTTTCGATTCTGTCAAATAAACAAGAGGCGGTTTTACAGATATTATCACTTATTACTAGAAACAAATTGATGATTAAAACAAATATGCTTGACCTGTGAAAAAGTTTTGATATAATAGAAAACAAACAATTGTTCTATTAGGAGGACTATATGGCAAAACGTCGCAAACAAGCAAAAAGCAAACATATTTCCAAACCGCAATCCGAAGACGAACGTCAAGAAGCATTGAGGATTGCTTTAGCAAAAATCGAGAAAGAAATGGGCAAGGGCGCAGTCATGCTTTTGGGTGACGATGATTATGATTTAGAAATCGAAACTGTGCCGACAGGTGCTTTATCTTTGGATCTTGCTTTAGGTATCGGCGGTTTGCCGAAAGGAAGAGTTGTCGAAATCTTCGGACCTGAATCATCAGGTAAAACGACGGTGGCTCTGCATGTGATCGCAGAAGCTCAAAAGGCCGGAGGAATTGCTGCTTTTGTGGATGCTGAACATGCTCTTGATCCGACTTATGCAGACAAAATTGGAGTCGATATTGATAATCTGATCATATCTCAACCGGATAACGGTGAAGAAGCATTAGAAGTGGCAGAAGCTTTGGCGAGAAGCGGAGCGATAGATGTTATCGTCGTTGACTCGGTTGCAGCTTTAGTTCCGCGATCTGAAATTGAAGGCGAAATGGGTGATGCAACAATGGGCGTACAAGCCAGATTGATGTCACAAGCCTTACGTAAATTATCCGGTGTACTGCATAAATCCAATACAATGATTATTTTTATCAATCAATTAAGGGAAAAAATCGGTATTATGTTCGGGAATCCTGAAACTACAACCGGTGGTCGAGCTCTTAAATTTTATGCATCGGTCAGACTTGATGTCAGAAAAATTGAAACAATACGCGATGGACAAGATATAATCGGTTCACGGACAAGAGTCAAGGTAGTTAAAAATAAAGTTGCGCCGCCGTTCAAAGAAGCTGAATTTGATATTATTTATGGCGAAGGTATTTCTCAAGAAGGTTGCATTTTAGATTTAGCTTCAGAGATTGATATAGTGAATAAAAGCGGATCATGGTATTCCTATGGTGATGTCAGAATCGGTCAAGGCAGAGATAATGCACGTCAATGGTTGGTTGATAATCCTGAAATTATGGCTGAAATTGATGCTAAAGTTCGCGAATATTATGAACCGGAAGACATTGATGATATTTCTGAAACAGTTGAACAAGATCAAATCAAAGACGCAAAGGATGTAAAAGACATAGAAGAGACAGATGATCTTGACGAGTTGCTGAATTTGGACTTGGAATAATTTATAGAAAACGATGTCAAATTTAATTAAATCTGACAATATTCGATATGATAGAATTAAAACAGCAGAATAAAATAGCAGCAAAATAAAAAATGAATCAGGAAGAATCTTTTCAAAAGCGTTTAGCTAAAGCGCAAGAAATAGTTTCACAACTCCATAAAAAATTTCCGAAAAAAGGAAAGACGAATCAAGCCTCTGATGTTTCCACCAAGCATCAAGAGGCTTATTTTACCCTGCGTCAGCGTGCAATTGAATATATCGGTATCGATCGCGGCAGATCTTATGGTCAAGTAAAAAGAGTTTTAGAAAATTCTTTTCCGGAAAAGGCTGCCTCAAATCAACAACTTGTAGAGCAAGTTATTCAAGATTTAATTAATGATCAATACTTGGATGAATATTTATGTGGCAGAAGAATAATCAAAAGACATTCCGGGCGTGCTCAAAAATCAAAAGAATATATCAGACAATTAATGCTACGCAAAGGTATCAGTGAGCAGACAATCTCAGATTTGATCCTGGAAATTGCTGATGATCGAACAACTGCTGAAGCATATAGAATAATCAAGCAGGCGGAGTGGGAAATATCACAACCGGAAAAGGTGATGCGTCATTTGGCCTCCAGAGGATATTCTGCTGGTATCTGTCGAGAAATTGTGCGAAGATGGTTA
Organism: Clostridiaceae bacterium; assembly: GCA_012838135.1. Classification (GTDB taxonomy): domain Bacteria; phylum Bacillota; class Clostridia; order Saccharofermentanales; family DTU023; genus UBA5436. The sequence goes on from DUPV01000014.1 coordinate 11,302, forward strand.
GATGAAATCAGAACTTATGAATAATTTCCATATATTGTCTTTGGGTTGTCCGAAGAATGAAGTAGATGCCGAATCGATGAGCCATGCACTTAGTAATGCATCCTTTGATTTTGCAGCTGATCCCGGTATGGCAAATTTTTTAATTGTGAATACCTGTGGTTTCATTGAACCAGCTAAAGAAGAGGCGATTTCAGCAATTTTGGATTTGGCAGAGATCAAGGAATCTAATTTAAATAAAAATCAGCCGACTTTCTTAATTGTAACCGGATGTTTGGGGCAGAGATATGCGACTGAAATATACCGGGAATTTCCGGAAGTCGATTTAGTATTAGGTACGGCTCAATATGATCTGATTGTCGATTCTGTTCGGCGTCTTAAGCAAGGTGAAATCTTACGCGGTACTTTACCCGGCATGCCAGGCAGTATTAAACATTTATTTAAAGGTGAGCAGGCAGCAACCGATCGATCGTATGCCTATTTGAAAATTGCAGAAGGTTGTTCCAATCGTTGTGCTTTTTGTGCTATTCCCGGTATCAGAGGTCCTTTGCTTTCAAGACCGCTTGAAGATGTTGTTGCCGAAGCTGAACTTTTAACAGAACGCGGGTTCAAAGAGATTATTTTAATAGCTCAGGATACTACACGGTACGGTCAGGATATTTACGGAGAACCGCATTTACTGGAACTTTTAAAAAAATTGATCAAAATTCCCGGTATCGGATTAATCCGCTTAATGTATGTTTATGGTGACGTGTTTTCTGATCAACTGATTGACTTTATTGCGGAACATCCTCAAATAGCGTCTTACATTGACTTACCGATCCAGCATGCGTCGGATGAGATTCTGAAATCTATGGGCAGAAGAGATACGAATAAACAATTGAGAGAATTAATTGCCAAAATGCGTTTAAAGATTCATAATTTAATTATTAGAACAACTGTTTTGGTCGGATTTCCGGGTGAAACTGAACAAAACTTTGAGGAATTGAAGCAATTTATTAAAGATGTCAGATTTGATCGTTTAGGTTGTTTTGTTTTTTCTCCGGAAGAGGGTACTCGGGCATATAAAATGACTGACTTACCACCGCGTGAAATTGCTGAAGCAAGACATGATCAAATTATGAGTTTACAGAAGACAATTTCTTTGGCAAAAAATCAAGAGCGGATAGGGCAGATCTATCAGGTTTTACTTGAAGATATCAGTTCAGACGGATTGTTTTTTGTCGGACGCAGTTATGGTGAAGCACCGGAAATTGACCCGAGCATTTATGTTTTGGCTCAAACAGCGGAGATTAAAGTCGGCGATATTGTCAATGTGAAAATTATCGATGCTGATGATTATGATCTAACAGGAGTTAGTGTTCATGAATTTACCTAATCGTTTAACAATTTTGAGGATGATCCTCGTTCCGTTCGTGATTTTATTTATGATACCGATCAACGGTTGGACATTTTGGAATGAATTTGTTGCAAGCCAAACGGCACATATTATTGCTTTAATACTATTTTGTATAGCTTCACTGACTGATTTTCTCGACGGTTATATTTCCCGTAAATATAATTTGGTTACCAATATGGGAAAGTTTTTAGATCCTATTGCTGATAAGTTATTGGTTATTTCGACATTTACAGCATTGGTTCAACTCAACAGGATACATTCTTTCGTTGTAGTAATTGTTCTGGCACGTGAATTGGTTGTAACCGGCCTTAGGTTGTTAGCAGTGGAACAAGGTAAAGTTATTGCTGCCAGTGTGTGGGGAAAAGCCAAAACTACAACCCAAATCATTGCAATCATTTGGTTGATGCTTGAACCGATTATTTACATGGCAAATCCTTTGATCGCAGCGTCTCATACCTTACAAATAATAGGTGATATTTTAGTTTTGCTTTCAGTAATCTTGACTTTAATCAGCGGTTTAGATTATTTATTTAAGAATATAGAAATTTTGAGAAAGGCATAATTTGGCAAATAACGATTAAGAGGTTTTTAACTAATTCAAGTTATGTTTTAATGAATTTAAGCATTCACATTTAATAAACTTGACACATCCGTTTTTTTTGTTTACAAATATATGCGTAATATAAATATTAATTACAAATTTTTGTGGAGGTAAATATGTCTACTGAAGATATTTTTGAACAGGTAAAACAACTTTTAGTTGATCAATTAGGTGTAGATGAAGATTCTATTTCAATGGATTCTGATTTTATTGATGACTTAAATGCGGATTCTTTGGATATTGTTGATTTAATAATTACTTTAGAATCTGAATATGACATTTCTATTCCTGATGAAGATGCACAGCGTTTAAAAACTGTCGGCGATGCGGTTGATTTTATCGTTGAAAATGCTGAATAAAATATAACTATTGTCAAAACAAATTAACATTAACAATGTTTAGTTAATCAGGGATACTTTGGTATCCCTTTTTTCTGTACTTGATCGGGGGACAATATGGAAAAACAAAGAAATTTTTGCGAAAAAAACAAGATTACCATTAAAAATGAAGAGTTAATAAAATCTGCTTTGACTCATTCAACTTATGCTTATGAGAATAGTGAAGAGGTTAAATATGATAATGAGCGTTTGGAATATTTAGGTGATGCGGTATTACAGTTAACGATCAGCGATGCATTGTTTCATTTGAAACCGGCGCTTGATGAAGGCTTGATGACCAAGTACAGAGCTTTAATAGTTTGCGAAGATACATTGGCTCAAGTTGCTGAAGATATAAATTTGGGTGAATATCTTTATTTAGGTAAAGGCGAAGAAATGACCGGCGGACGTGAGAAAGCTTCGAATTTATCCAATGCATTAGAAGCAGTTTTCGGTGCAATATATTTAGATCAAGGGTTTGGTTATGTTCGAACAAAAATAATCGAATTGCTGCAAAAATATATTCATTTAGCTGTTTCAGGTAAGTTGGTTTATGATTTCAAGAGCAGATTGCTGGAAATGGTTCAGGCAACTAAAGGTAGCAGTACGATGAATTTTGAAATTATTGCAGAAGAAGGACCTGTTCATGACAGAACTTATACGGCTGCAGTAAATGTCGATGAACAAAAAGTTGCTACCGGGCAAGGTTCAAGCAAAAAACTTGCGGAACAGGCAGCAGCGAAACAAGCCTTACAATTATTATCATGCGATGATGACGGTTGTTATCTGGTTGCTGATAAAGCAAATTAGCAGGAGTTTTCAGGAATAATAATTGAGAAGATTTTATATCTTCTCACGATAAATGATTAGAAACAGGATTTGTAACAGGTGTATCTTAAGTCCCTCAGTATGCAAGGATTTAAATCCTTCCCGGATCAAACATTAATTGAATTTCATCCGGGAATAACTGCAATAGTCGGACCGAACGGTTCCGGTAAATCTAATATAACGGATGCTATTCGTTGGGTATTAGGTGAACAAAGTGTGAAAACTTTACGCGGTGCACGTATGGAAGATGTTATTTTTAATGGTACTGAAACCAGACGTCAACTTGGATTTGCAGAAGTTACAATCACTTTCGACAATAAGGATCACTACATTCCACTGGATTATGAAACTGTCGAAGTTACCAGACGCTATTATCGCTCGGGCGACAGTGAGTACTTAATCAATAAAGTCCAATGCAGATTAAAAGATATTCGAGAATTATTCCTTGATACGGGAATCGGTCGTGACGGTTATTCAATTATCGGTCAAGGCAGAATTGATCAAATACTGAGTGATAATTCGGAAGAAAGACGTAAAGTTTTTGATGAAGCTGCCGGAATTGTGAAATTCAAAATACGCAAAAGAGATGCCGAACGAAAACTGGAAAGAACGGAGCAAAATTTAGTTCGTATTGAAGACATTGTCCAAGAAATTGCTCAACGACTTGATCCTTTGGAAAAGCAAGCAGAGAAAACTAAAATCTACCAAAAACTTTCACGCGAAGTCAGAGATACCGATATCGGCTTAAATCTTTATGATATCAAGCGCAATCAAATTGAATACGAAAAAAGCAAGCAAGTATCAGATGATCTTTCTGAAGATTTGGAAACAGCCAGGAAGCTAGCGCAAACACTGAAAAATGATTATCAGAAATATGAAAAGAATTTAGCCGAAATCGATCGGGAAATTGAAACAAAACGTTTGCAGCAATCCGTACAGAATGCTGATTTAGCCGAATTGGGCGAAAAAAGAGCAATTGGCAAAGAGCGTAAGCGTTCTCTTAAACTGCAAATAGAATCCAATCTTAATCAACAATCTGAACTGAAAATCGAAGAACGTTTACTGGACGGAGATCTTGAACAAAAGCAAATTCAGAATAAAAAATTGACTGAAGAAATTGCAGAATTAACTAAAAGCTTTGAATCTGCAACTAAAGTTGTGACTGCTCAGAAGCAAGAGCTGAATCAGCTAAATGATCAAATTGAAAAAATTGGCCGTGAATTAAAACAAAAGCAGGATCAAATCTTTAATTTAAAAAATTCCACCACTTCATATTCTCAGGAAATTATTTTTGTTGCTGAACAAATTTCTTTACTTGAAACGGAAATTAAAAATTTAAATTTGAAAATGCTTGATATTCAGACTAAACATCATGAAAAAACTCAGGAATATAAAAACGAACAAGAGTCTTTTGCATTAACAAACTCGGATTTGATTATTGCACGCCAAAAAACAGAAAAGGTCAGAGCGGAGTTGCTTGATTTAGATCAGACAAAACAGCAGTTAACTAATGAACTTAACAATTCACAATACCGCTTAAAAACTTTACAGGAACTTGAAGCTAGCAGAGAAGGATTTCATCAAGCTGTTAAGGCCATTATGCAAAAAGTTGAAAGCGAAGATGAATTTGGCGCGGGTATTCATGGTCCGTTAGCAGAATTAATCAATGTTCCGCAAAAATATGAAAAAGCAATTGAAGTAACATTGGGTGCAGCTTTACATAATATTGTTACTTCGACCAAAGCAGATGCTTCACGCATGATAGAATGGCTCAAGCAAACAAGATCCGGTCGTGAAACTTTTTTACCGTTGGATACAATCAGAGCTCGATATGTTTCAGAACATGATCTCAAGCGAATTGAACAACAATCGGGTTTCTTAAGTATCGCTTCAACCATAGTAGGTTTTTCTGAAGAATACACTGAAATTATCGGACAGTTGTTAGGAAGAGTGATTATTGCAGAGAATCTGGAGCAAGCTCTTAAGATATCAGCTGAAATCCGACAAAAATATAAGGTTGTAACTTTGGCCGGGGATATAGTTCAAGTTGGCGGATCAATGACCGGCGGTCAAGATAAAAAACAATCTCCGGGTTTACTGCGGAGAAATCGTGAAATTACTGAATACCAACAGAAGATTAGTGAACTGGACAATAAAATTAACTCCAATAATTCAGCTATTGAAAAGAAAACTTCACAACTTATTGCTATGGGACAAATCCAAGCTGATTTGGAAAAAAGCTATCTGGAAAAAGAAAAGTATCTTTATCAACTGGCAACGTTAACTGAACAGATTATGCATGAGCTTGAGCAAGTGAAACAAGAGTTGAATAATAAAACCGACAATTTAGATAAATATCGAGTTAGAACAGAACAAGTAACACAGAAAAAACTCGAAACTGAAACTGATTTAACACAAGCCGAACAAATTCAAAGCGAGTTGTCTGACAAATTGGAAGCCTTGCAACAATCGCAGTCAGCTGCAAATCAAAAGTTCCAGGAACTTCAGGATCAATTGATTGCCTTGAACATTTCACTGCAGACAAAAAAAGAATCACAAGCAAATTTTGCCGCTTTAGCGGAGCAGGCAAAGCTTGATTTTACTTCGCAAAAAAGCAGACAAGAAAATCTTGCAAAACAGACAGATGATTTAAAACATGAGTTGGAAAAACTTTCTGAACAAATTGTTGAATATGAAAACAGATACCAGAATATTGAAAAAGAACTTTCTTATTTGTCGGAAGCAATTAATCATAAGCAACAAGAAAGAAGTCAAATCGAAAAGCAACAACATGATCTTTTTACTAAAGTGGAACTTCAAGCCGATCAGGTTTCAAATTTGCAATTACAACTGGAACGTTCCCGCCAAAGAACAGAGAGATTGGAGCAGAGTATAGCTTCAGCTAAAAATCATATTTGGGAAAACTATGAGATTACATACATTGAGATCAAACAAGAAGAATATCCGATTGAAAATATTACAGAGGCAAGAGAAACCTTGAAGCGGATTCGAGGAGAAATCAGAGATTTAGGGCCGATTAATCCGAATGCAATTGAAGAATATAATGAAGTTTTTGAACGCCATGATTTTATGCTGACGCAAAAAGCAGACATTGAATTGTCAAAAACAAAATTGATTGATGTAATCCGCGATCTTGAAGCTGCAATGTCGAAGCAATTTGTAGAAAATTTTGTTCAAATTAATCATAACTTTAATGAAGTGTTTTCTGCTCTTTTCACCGGAGGCGAAGCGGAACTTGATCTGGAAACCGCTGACCCCTTAACCTCAGGTATCGTAATTAAAGTTCAGCCGCCGGGGAAAAGACTGCAAAATTTGAATTTGTTGTCCGGCGGCGAGAAATCATTAACTGCGATAGCCTTACTTTTAGCAATTTTCAAATTGAGACCGGCTCCGTTTTGTATCTTAGATGAAGTTGAATCCGCCTTGGATGAAACCAATATTATCAGATTTACTGAATATCTCACAAAATACACCGATGAATCTCAATTTGTTTTGGTTACTCACCGGAAAGGAACAATGGAAGCAGCGGAACGTTTATATGGTATTACAATGAAAGAACGCGGAGTTTCCAAAGTTTTGTCGCTTGAATTGACAGATGCTGATATGGTTAATGAGTAGTTATTAAATCAAATGAAGTTTAATCCGATTTAATTTGCAATTAACATTATATGATATGATTTACTGATCAGAAACATTGCTAATCAATAAATATATTATAATTATAGCAATTAGCGATTGGAGAACATTAAAAGATCGATTTAAAGATCTGTACTATTATAAAGAGTCATTGAATAATTCTATTGGACACTTGATGAAAGAGGGCTTATGAGTATATTTGATAAATTTAAAAGGGGTTTACAGAAAACTCGTGACTTTGTAACCGAGAGTTTTAACAGAATAGCTGCTAACTTAGGCTACTTTGATGAGGATATGTTGGATGAGCTTGAAATGGTTTTAGTTCAAGCAGATTGCGGTGTTGAATGTGCCACTGAATTAACTGATAGTATCAGAGAACATATTAAACGCACAGGCAATTCGTCAGTGGAAACAGTTCTGAATGTTTTGCGTACAGGGATGCTGGACATGTTAAAAGATGTTCAACCTTTAAAATTAGATCCGAATAGACTGAATATTTTATTGATGGTCGGTGTAAACGGTACAGGTAAAACTACAACTTGCGGCAAGTTAGCTAAACGTTATCGTGATCAAGATAAACGTGTTTTAATGGCAGCAGCAGATACATTCAGAGCTGCCGCAATTGAACAAATTAAGGTCTGGGGCGAAAGAACCGCTACGGCAGTTATTGCTCATAAAATCGGTTCAGATCCGTCAGCTGTCGTTTTTGATGCGATCGATGCGGCAAAAGCTAGAAATACTGATGTTCTGATAATTGATACGGCAGGTCGTTTACATACCAAGCAAAATCTGATGGATGAGCTGGCAAAAATTCGTCGCATAATCGGTCGGGAGGCGCCGGATGCAAACTTGGAAACTTTATTGGTTATAGATGCAACAACCGGTCAAAATGCAATTGTCCAGGCCAATGCATTTGCCGAAGCTACTGATGTAACGGGATTAATCATAACGAAGCTCGATGGCAATGCTAAAGGCGGAGTTGCTCTGGCTGTTGTAAAAGAAACAAATATACCGGTGAAACTTGCCGGACTTGGTGAAAGTGAAGATGATTTACAAGATTTTGACTCGGAAAACTTTGTTGATTCCCTGTTACCGGATCCTGAATCTTTGAAAAAATAATCAGCAGGTGGCGATGACAACATTGCAACTTATGCTAAAAGATTCTGACAAAAGCTGTTATGTTGTTACTTATTAAATGGAAAAGCTGATGATTTGAAATCCTTGCACATTATTTAAGGTTGTACCGTTAAATAGCAGTACAAACTTAAAAAGTGTGCAAGCTTAATATGTCTGTCAAGCTTTTTTACTTGACAGATGTTTTAAAACTGATATTCTGTTATTTATGTCAGGAAAAAAATTAGTTAAACAACATAATTATTTATGCATTCTTTTAGACTATTACGGAAATTTGTTGACTCAAAGGAGACAACAAATCTTAAATATGTCGCTTGAAGACGATATGTCACTTTCAGAGATAGCGGAAAAACTGGAGATTTCCCGACAGGCAGTTCATGACAATATTCAGCAAGCTGTTGAGCAACTTAAGCAATATGAACGTAATCTCGGCATGGTCCGAAAAGATCAAAGTTTGGTCAATAAAGTTGATCATATTTTAAACAATTATGAATTTGAACAAAAACCGGAAATTGTTTGTGAATTAGAAGAATTAAAATCAATGATTTTATAAAATGAGAGGATTTATATGGCGCTTTTCAGTAGTTTATCTGACAAATTAAAAGCAATTACTGACCGTATGCAAGGCAAGATGCGTGTTACGGAAAAAGATATCAAAGAAATGATGCGTGAAATCAGGTTGGCTCTTTTGGAAGCTGATGTTCATTTCAAAGTTGTTAAAGAACTTGTTGATGAAATTTCCGTCAAAGCAAAAGGTGCCGATGTAATGGAAAGCTTAACCCCAGGTCAACAGGTCGTTAAAGTGGTTCATGAGGCATTAATCGATATTTTCGGCAAAGAGAATACCAAACTGGCAGTTTCACCTGACGGTTTTACCGTAATAATGCTTTATGGTTTGCAAGGTTCGGGTAAAACTACAACTGCGGCAAAGTTGGCCCGTCTTTTAAAAAACAACGGCAAAAAACCATTTTTAACTTCAGTTGACGTACATCGTCCGGCTGCTCAAGAACAATTAGTTGTTTTGGCAGAACAAATCGATGTTCCTTTTCATATTAATCCGCAAGAAAAGTCGGCTCCCAGAATTGCCCGCAGTGCGATCGAACGAGCTAAATATTTAATGTGCGATACACTGATTGTGGATACTGCAGGTCGAATGACGGTTGACCCGGAATTGATGCAAGAATTAAGAGAAATCAATGAAACCGTAAAACCGACGGAGCGTCTGCTGATTGTTGATGCAATGATCGGTCAGGAAGCGGTAAATATTGCACTTGAATTTGAAAAAGAAATCGGTATCGACGGTTTTATCATGACAAAACTTGACGGCGATGCAAGAGGCGGTGCAGCTCTGTCAATTCGTCATATGACCGGTAAACCGATCAAAATGATTGCCACCGGTGAAAAACTGGATGCTTTGGAAGAGTTTCATCCGGAACGTATGGCTTCAAGAATTCTCGGCATGGGTGATGTTTTAACGTTGATTGAAAAGGCCAGTGCCGCAATCGATGAGAAAAAAGCACAAGAAGCCTATGAAAGAATGCGCAAGAATCAGTTTACGCTGGACGATATGCTCGAACAATTTGAGCAAATGAATAAGATGGGCGGTGTACAGAGTATTTTGTCCATGTTACCCGGTGTAGGCAAAAAAATTGACTCAAATGCGGTAGATGATAAGAGAATGCAGAGAACAGCCGCAATCATCAAATCAATGACTCCCAAAGAACGTGAAATGCCGAAAATATTGAATGCCAGTCGTCGCAAAAGAATTGCCGCCGGTAGTGGAGTTCAGGTTTCGGATGTCAATCAATTAATCAAACAATTTAATGAAATGCAAAAAATGATGAAACAGTTTACTCGAATGGGGAGAGGTAAACAGCGCCGCATGATGCAACAATTCGGCGGCGGAGATCTTCCGTTCTGAAAATAAAACTTATTGTATATATGGAGGAAATACAATGGCAGTAAAAATTCGTTTAAAACGTATCGGAGCAAAAAAACAACCTTCTTATCGTGTGGTTGTTGCAGATTCAAGATCACCCAGAGATGGCAGATTTATCGAAGAAATCGGTTTTTATAATCCGCTGGTTGAGCCGGCAGATATCAGAATTGATTTGGCAAAGGTTGATCAATGGATGAAAAATGGTGCTCAACCGACCGATACAGTCAGAGCTTTAATCAACAAGGCCAGACAAGCTTCTGACTAGTAAAGAAGAAAAAGGTGAATAATAAATGATAGATCTATTAAAAACATTAGTGGAGCCTTTGGTTGATAATATAAACGATGTGCGGATCGATCAAATAGATCGTGGCAACACTGTAGTGTTAGAAATCAGAGTTAATCCCGAAGATATGGGTCGTGTAATTGGACGCCGTGGTCGCAGGGCACAAGCTATACGTTCAGTCATGCGTGCAAAAGCAAAAATGGAAAATAAAAGGGTTATCGTAGATATCGTAGACCCTGAATAAACTGCAATTATGGCAAATTTGACAGAACGTTTTGTAATCGGACGCATAGGAAAACCTCGCGGTTTAAAAGGTGAATTGCGAGTGTTTCCCTTGACCGATGAAATAGAGCGTTTCGAAAACTTAAAATACTGTTATCTTGAAGATCAACGGGAAAATATTCTGACAGAACTTCAAATTGTTGAATGCAGGGTAGTGCATGATCAAGTCAGTATCAGATTTAAGAATTATGATACACGCGAACTTGCAGAAAAATTGAAAAATCAATTTATCAGTGTGGCACGTTCGGATGCAATTGATTTAACCGCAGATGAATATTTTGTTGCTGATTTAATCGGTTGTGAAGTGCATGATCAAAGTTATGGTTATCTTGGTAAAATTTTTCAAATCCAAAAAAGTTCTGCCCATGATGTGACAATTGTTAGAAAACCCGGTGAAAAAGATTTACTTTATCCAAATTTGCGTAGTGTTGTCGAACAGATTGATCTTGATAATCGCAGAGTAAATGTGATTTTACCATCCGGCCTCTACGAAATTTATCGCTAACCACAAAAATACACCAGAATTACAGGATTTGCTCCGCAATCTTTTATGAAAAAATTTTCAGTATTAACATTATTTCCGGAAATAATTGAACAAGGCTTGAATTACAGTATAACCGGCAGAGCAATTGCAGATTGTTTGATTGAACTCAATTTGATCAATATCAGAGATTTTGCTGTAAATAAATACGGACAAGTTGATGATAAGCTGTACGGTGGAGGAACCGGTATGTTGATGATGCCGGAACCTATCTTGGCTGCTTGGCTCAGTATCTACAAAAAGGATACCCAACAATTTCTGACACAACTTTCAGAATCATCAAAATTTTTAAAGTTGTCGCAACATTCAGAAGCAACGGAATTTTTGGATTTCACACAATCATCAGAGGAAATGAGCCTTGCAGCTTGGCAACGAGAAGTCAAAAAAGTAAGTCAAGATCGGATTATCTATCTTAGTCCAAAAGGCAGGACTTTTAATCAAAAAATGGCACAAGAACTTTCTCAGGAAAAACATCTGGTTTTTCTTTGCGGTCATTATGAGGGTGTTGATCAAAGAATTCTTGATGTATTACAAGTGGAAGAAGTATCTTTGGGTGATTTTGTTCTGACCGGAGGTGAACCGGCACTTGTCGTAATGATTGATGCAATCAGTCGTTTAATTCCCGGAGTTTTGCCCAATATGGAAGCACATCAGGCTGATTCTCATTCTGCCGGTTTACTCGAAGAACCTCAATACACCAGACCTGCAAATTGGCATGGCTTAAAGGTGCCTGAGATTTTGCTTTCCGGTCATCAGGCGAATATCGAAAACTATCGGAAGAGCAAAAGTTTACTCGAAACATATACAAAACGACCTGATCTTCTGCAAAATAAATCAGGATCACGGGAAAACAACTTATCCGAAAAATTATCGGAAGAAGACTGGCTTTTATTAATTGACAGCTTGAAAAACAATTGATACAATCTTTTAGGTCAAATATCGGTGGTCCGCTGCAATTGCGTGCAAGAACACCTGCAAAGAGAGGAGGAACGCAATATGAACTTGATAAAAGCTGTTGAACAACAACAAATCAAAAAAGCTCATAAACATGTTTCAGCCGGTGATCATGTTAAGGTACATCTCCAAATTAAAGAAGGAACACGTGAACGTATTCAGATCTACGAAGGAACTGTTATTGCCCGCAAAGGAGCAGGTTTAAGTGAAACTATTACTGTGCGTCGAATTTCTTACGGTGTAGGTGTCGAACGTGTTTTCCCATTGCACTCACCACGCGTAGCAAGAATTGAAATTGTACGCAAAGGCAGAGTACGTAGAGCTAAACTATATTACATTCGTAAGCGTGTTGGTAAATCTGCAAGAGTCAGAGAAAGACTCATGAGCAGAGAAGAACGTGCAATGTACGAACAAGAATAATCATAAACAAAAGCCGCTCAGCAAATAGTTGCAGCGGTTTTTTAAAATAATCTTTGATAAATTGTAAAAACGATTTTTCTCAAAATTTGCAACAGAATAAAAACCGATTCGTTGGAATAAGAATTTTGAGACAAAATGTTCAGGAGAAGATAATGGCGAAAATCAACTGGTTCCCCGGACACATGGCTAAAAGTCTCAAAGAGCTGAAAAACAGCATTTCAGCTTGTGATTATGTCATTGAAACATGTGATGCCAGGTTGCCTTTATCCTCTCGTAATCCTCAATTGAATAAAGCTTTGCAGAAAAATCAGAATAAAAAGTATATGCTGTTGCTGACAAAAAGTGATTTGGCGGATCCGATACAAACTGCCAAATGGATTGATTTTTATTCGCAACAAAACATACAAAATTTAGTTTCCGTGATGGCCATTAATTCTCTTGATAAAACTGAGGTAAATAAAATCCGAACAAGAGTTTTAGCGGACAATCAGGATATTATTAATCGTGCAAAATCCAGAGGACGCCGTATTAAACCGATTCGCATCATGATTAACGGCATTCCGAATACCGGGAAATCAACCTTGATCAACAGTTTAATCGGCAAGAGATCGGCTCAAGTTTCGAATCGCCCGGGAGTGACTCGTTCCTTAAATTGGCTGCGGGCAGGAACAGAATTTGAATTATTAGATACCCCCGGCATTCTTATGCCTAAATTAGCAACAGTCGCTGAGCAAATAAAATTGGGCATCAGCGGTGCAATAAAAGATGATATTCTGCCATTAATTGAAGTAGCTTGCGGCTTGGTATTAATTCTGGCACAACAATATCCGCAAGCGTTTGTAGATTTATATAAAATCGAATTAAATGATGATGCCGATTACAGTACTTGGCTTACTTCTCATAAATTACTGGAAAAGATTGCTTTGGAGTTAAATATGATTAAAACCGGTGGTGTTCCTGATTTGGAAAGAACTGCTCGCAGATTGCTCACAGAATATCGTCAGGGAAAACTTGGTCGTTTCAGTTTGGAATCTCCCGATCAGGCAATAGTATTTCCTGCATCACTCTAAAATTATAATTAAAGAATAATTTAAATTAACGTGCTTAATTAATCAAACGCGATTAATATTATAAAAACAATTCAATTCAATTTAATTTAATAAGATTTAACTGAACTTGATTGATTTACAAAGAAAAAAATTAACGAACAAAAAAAGATGGCTAAACAATACAAATTTCGTTTAACTGAACAAGATTACGCTCGTTTTACTCAAATGTCGGAAATTGAAAACAAATATTATAGTGAAGGTTATCAAACTATCGCCGGTATTGATGAAGCAGGCAGAGGTCCTTTAGCGGGTCCGGTATTTTGTGCAGCGTGTATTCTGGATCCGCAGAAACCGCTTTACGGCTTGAACGATTCGAAAAAGTTAACCGCAAAAAGAAGAGAATATTTGTTCGAAGCAATTAAAGAGCAGGCTTTAGCATATAAAATTGTTTCTGTTTCACTGGAAGATATTGAAAATAAAAACATTCTGGGTGCCACCAAAACCGGCATGATTAGAGCTGCCTTAGGTTTGGAATTAAAACCGGATTTGCTGTTAATTGATGCGGAACGTTTACAAGATGAGAGATTGCCTGCTCAGCGTAGTCTCAAACATGGAGATGCAGTTTCAAACAGCATTGCGGCAGCATCTATTCTGGCAAAGGTCAGTCGGGACAATTTTATGATTGCGATGGATGAAATTTATCCGGAATATCAATTTGCAAAGCATAAAGGTTATGCAACAGCAGAGCATTATGCCGCAATTGAGCAACACGGAATTTGCGAATTACATCGTTTAAGTTTTTTGCATAAATTGTGTTTGGGTAAAACGAAACCGCAAGCAGACGATATTTACGATGGACAACAGAATAATCATAAATCAAATGTTCTTAAAACGAGTGAAATTTCAATAAATATAGGCTATTCATCCGAAAAGCAGGTAGCAAATAATTTGATTAATGCCGGCTATAAAGTCTTAGAGCAAAATTTTTGGCTGCGCCCATTTGGCGAAATTGACTTAATCTTACAAAAAGACAAGCGCTTATGTATTGTGGAAGTAAAGTCCAGAGAAAGTTCAGATTATGAAGACCAAGCAATGATCGCACTGGACGACAATAAGAAATGGCGTATTAAAAAACTGGCTGAATATTACGCAATATCTCGTAAGATAGATTTTTCTGAAATGATATTCCTCTTAGCAGCCTGTAAGCTCAATTCAAACAATCAAATCGAAAAAATCAAATACTATAATTTTTAATTTTCAGATAATCATTAATAAATTCACTGTAGAATAATTGCTGAAAATAATTCAGTAAAAACAAACATTACTTTACATAATTATTACTTCCAATCAAGTTTATTATTTCAACTATTTCTGTTACGATGTAATTACAAGTTTGTAAATTGTGAATAAATACATTAATTTTATGATAAGATGTAACAACAACTAAGTTTTTCAAGGAGTTTTTGTATGCGATTAGATAAACATAGCAGTATACCTTTATACGCACAATTAAGAGAACTGTTAGTTGAGCAGATTCAGGACGGACGATATAAACCGGGAGATAGAATTCCTTCTGAATTAACTTTATGTGAAGAACTCGATTTAAGTCGGCCTACAGTAAGACAGGCTATTGCAGATTTAGTTGCTGATGGAATATTGGTAATTGAGAAGGGCAAAGGAACTTTTGTTGCGAAAGAACCTGAAAGATTTGTGATTGAACATTTTAATGCATTAACTTTTTCCTTTTTGAATTTTGATACATATGAAGGCGTGGGTTTAAAACCGATTAAACTGATGGAACCGGACACGGAATTAGATCGTATGTTTAAGTATCCGGCTGATAAACCACATCCCGGCTATTGGTTAGTAGAATGGCCACTCCAAGTGGATCATGAAATTTTGGGAATTTGTTCATCTTATATTCCGGTTCAAATTTTTCCCGAATTGGGACAAAGCATATCTGCCGGCAAAAGAATGGTTGATATTAAATCCAATAAATATGCTATGTTACCGCAAAAAGGCAGCTTAAATGTATTAGCTCGCCCTGCTAAAAACAAAGAAGCAAAAGCCTTGAACATTCCGCGGAGAACATTCATCTTGGCGATTGAAGGACCTTTATTTTCACGCAGCGGACACGTCTGCGAAGTTTTACGTGTAGCCTTACGTCCGGATTTAGTCCAATTAGAAATGAATTAAAACATGACTAATTATTTTGATCATACTGCTACAAGTTTTATTGAGCAGGATGTCATTGATTTTTTAGCAAAACAATTAACTGAAAACAATTATAATCCGGCTGCCCGTTATACATCAGGTATTAAGGCAGCCGCTTCAATTGCAAAATCTACTCAAACCATTGCTTCTTTTTTGGGTGCTAAATCGAATGAAGTGATTATTACTTCAGGTGCGACAGAATCAATCAATACGGCTTTGAAGGGCATTGTTTTCGCCCCGAATCCGAAACATAAAAGAATCTTGACTAGCCGAGGTGAACATCCTGCGACTGTTGAGACGCTGAAATTTATTGAACTCCGGCTGGACTATACAATTGATTATTGTTCTTTAAATAATAATGGCGAAGTGGATTTAGAAGAATTAGAGAGTTTGCTCCGACAGAATCAATATGATTTGTTAACATTAATTCATGTAAATAATGTTTTGGGTAGTGTTAATCCGATTGCTCAAATTGTTAAAATGCGTAATCAATATCAGCCTGATTTGCCGATTCATCTTGATGCAGTTCAATCTCTTGGCAAAATACCTTTTAATTTTGAAACGCTAGGAATTGAGTTGGCTTCATTTTCTCTGCATAAACTTGGCGGTCCCAAGGGTATCGGCATTTTACTTAAAAATAAAGCAACGCGGCTTGAACCCTTAATTCATGGCGGCGGACAACAGAATAATTTGCGTTCCGGTACGGAGAATCCGGCACTGGTTGCGACGATGGCATATGTAATTGAACGTATGCAAAAAAACTTCGGACAAAACAATCTGGCTGTTGCTGATCTCAAATTATTTTTGCTTGCACAATTGAAACAGGCGAAGATTAAACATCAGGTAATTTCTCCGGAGGATGCAGTACCGCACATTGTATCAATTGCTTTCCCTGAATTACGTGCCGAAACATTGCTTAATGTTTTAGCGAAAGAAGGTATGCAAGTGTCGATCGGCTCTGCCTGTTCAAGTAAAAAATCTGAACGCAATCAAGTCTTACAACAATTAAATTTGCCGCAAGGTCTCGACCAATATATTTTACGAATTAGTTTAGATAAGAGTAATTCTCAAACTGAAATTTGTGATTTAGTTAGAATTATCAAAACAGCCCTTGATAAATATGCGGTATAATCGGTAAACTATAGGCTGTTCATTTATTTATGTATATTTAAATATCTGGCTAATTTTAGTCGTGAAAGAGTGATGAAAATAGATTATCAAGAGTTAATTTTAATTCGTTTGGGCGAGATTGCTCTCAAAGGCTTAAATAGACATAAATTTGAGACACGTTTAATTTCAAATTTGCGTTACCGTTTACGTGATTTGGGTAAATTTAAAATTTATCAGGAGCAATCGAGAGTATATATTGAAAAACGTCCGCAAGATGAGTTTGATTTTCCGACCGGGCAAATTCTTAAGCGAATTAAAGATGTGTTCGGTTATGTTTCTGCCAGTCCGGTCAGACGATTTGCAAATGATAAAGATATTTTATTTGCTCAAGTTGAGACATATGTTGCCGAATTATATGCTGATGGTGCTGCACATAGTTTCAAATTCGAAACTCGTCGCATCGACAAAGATTTTCCTTTGAATTCTTATCAATTAAATTGTGATTTAGGCGAAAAGGTATTAAATGCCTTTCCTGAACAAGCTACAGTTGATGTACATAATCCGGATTTTTTGTTGCAAATTGAAATACGTCAGGAAATATATTTATATCATGAAATTCAACCGGCCTATAGCGGATTACCTGTAGGTATCAGCGGAACCGGAATGTTGCTGCTTTCAGGCGGTATTGACAGTCCGGTTGCCGGTTTTCACATGGCATCGCGCGGTTTGCAATTAGAGGCGATTTATTTCCACACATTTCCTTACACCGGAGATCAGGCCAAACAAAAAGTGATTGACCTGGCAACCCGCTTAAGTGATTTTTCCGGCAGATTGCCTTTGCACATTGTTGATTTCACCGATATTCAATTGGAAATCAATCAAAAAGTACCGGGAGAAATGTTAACCGTAATCATGCGCAGAATGATGATGCGGATAGCTGATCGTTTGGCGGAAAAAAATAAGATTAATTGTCTGATTACCGGAGAAAGTCTGGGACAAGTGGCAAGTCAAACAGTTGATGCCTTGAGATGTACGAATTCCGTGGTTGATCGACCGGTTTTCCGACCTTTAATCGGTATTGATAAAAATGATACAATCAAATTGGCACGTGAAATTGATACTTATGAAACTTCAATTTTGCCGTATGAGGATTGTTGTACAATTTTTGTTGCAAAACATCCGAAAATCAATCCGAATCAGCTGGATTGCGAACAGGCGGAGCAAGATTTGGATATTGAGCTTTTAGTTGAACAAGGATTGAATAAAATAGAAACTATTGTGATTTAAAAATTAAAATAAATTGGAGGAACATAAAATGCCCTACGAAATCATCAAACAACAAGATCCGGAGCTGTACCAGGCTCTGAATGATGAATTGCAAAGACAGAAAGATCATTTGGAATTAATTGCTTCGGAAAATTTTGTCAGTGAAGCAGTATTAGCGGCTCAAGGTTCGGTCTTGACCAATAAATATGCAGAAGGTTATCCCAGACGTCGTTATTATGGCGGATGTGAATTTGTTGATGTTGCGGAAGATCTTGCGATTGCCAGGGCAAAAGAATTGTTCGGTGCAGAACATGTTAATGTCCAGCCTCATTCGGGTGCTCAGGCGAATTCCGCGGTCTATTTCAAAATGTTAAATTACGGTGATAAGATTTTGGGCATGGATTTGGATCAGGGCGGTCACTTAACGCATGGTATGAAAATAAATTTCTCCGGCAAATATTTTGAAGCCCATGGTTATAAAGTTGATCCGGAAACTCATCAAATTGATTATGATGTGCTGCGTGAAACTGCTAAACAAGTTCAACCGAAATTGATTATTGCGGGAGCAAGTGCTTATCCGCGAAAGATAGATTTTGCCAAATTTCGGGAGATAGCAGATGAAGTCGGAGCTTTATTATTAGTGGACATGGCTCATATTGCAGGTTTAGTTGCAGCAGGCTTGCATATGAGTCCGATACCTTACGCGGATTTTGTCACGACTACTACCCATAAAACATTGCGCGGTCCGCGCGGCGGATTAATTATGTGTAAAGAACAATATGCTAAACAAATTGATTCGGCAATTTTTCCCGGAACACAAGGTGGACCTTTAATGCATATCATTGCTGCAAAAGCAGTTGCTTTCGGCGAAGCTTTAAAACCTGAATTCAAAATCTATTCTCAACAGATTATTAATAATGCACAAGCCTTGGCAGGTGGTTTGAAATCACGTCAAGTAAATCTGATTTCAGGCGGTACTGATAATCATTTGATTTTGGTAGATTTGCGTGGCACAGGTATTACCGGACGCGAATTGGAGAAACGTTTAGAATCGGTCAATATTACAACAAATAAAAATACAATTCCTTATGATACGGAAAAACCGACAATTACCAGTGGTCTTAGACTTGGCACACCGGCTTTGACGACCAGAGGATTTGTCGAAAAGGATATGGCAGAAATTGCCGAATTGATTTCATTGGCAATCTTTGATTTTGATAATAATAAAGCGCAGATTTTATCCAGAGTGGCTGACTTATGTGAAAAATACCCACTTTACCCTAATTACAAATGATTATATGATCCGGATAGCTTGCAATTTACTTGCACAAAACAAACTTGTACAAGTAAATTGCTGAACAAACTCAAATAAAGATATGTTAAGTATTTTTCGGTCTAAGTGTAGAAAAGACGTATGGAAAAAACAAATTTTACACAGCAGAAAGAACCTTTAGCTTATCGCATGGTTCCGCGCAATTTAGATGAATTTGTCGGTCAGGAACATATTTTAGCGAAAGGAAAAATGCTGCGTAGGATGATCGAGGCAGATCGTCTGAGTTCAATAATTCTTTTCGGTCCGCCCGGTACAGGCAAAACCAGTTTGGCCAGAGTAATAGCCGCGACAACCGAAATCGGATTTAAACAACTCAATGCGGTTACTTCCGGTGTCAAAGACATCAAACAGGTGATCAGTGATACGCAAAATTTGATTTTGACTCCGCAAGGCAGAACAGTATTGTTTATCGATGAAATCCATCGTTTTAACAAAGCCCAGCAAGATGCTTTATTACCTCAAGTTGAAGACGGTACTCTGATCCTGATCGGTGCCACAACTGAAAATCCGTATTTTGAAGTTAATAAAGCATTGATTTCAAGATCGACCGTATTTCAACTCAAACCTCTAACCAAAGATAATATTGCCCAAATTGTAGAGCGGGCACTGACGGATCGGATATATGGTTATGGCGCTTTGGATATTGCAATTGAATCCGAAGCAAGAGAATTTATCAATGATTTATCAAACGGTGATGCACGGATTGCTTTGAACGGTTTGGAGCTGGCGGTTTTGACTACCCATCCGGATCAAGAAGGGAGAATTGTCATAGATTTGCCGACCATTAAAGACTGTATGCAAAAGCGCAGTCCGGCTTTTGACAAAGGCGGAGAAGCTCATTATGACACGATCAGTGCTTTTATCAAATCAATGCGTGGCAGTGATCCTGATGCAACTTTGTTTTATCTGGCACGAGCTTTACATGGTGGTGAAGACATAGAATTTCTTGCGAGACGAATTGTGATTTGTGCTGCTGAGGATGTCGGCTTGGCAAATCCGCAAGTGCTTTCGATTGCTGTTGCCGCATATCAGGCAACCAGAATGATCGGTATGCCTGAAGCTAGAATTATTCTGGCTGAAGCTGCTGTTTTGGTGGCGACCTCACCGAAATCCAATACGACTTACTTAGGAATTGATGCGGCTCTTTCTGATGTGAAAAATCGAAGAACCGGTGAGATTCCCTACCATTTGCGTAATGCGCCGATCGAAGAAATGCAAAAACTCGGTTATTCTCAAGGTTATAAATATGCACATGATTATCCGAATCATTATGTAAAAATGCAATTTTTGCCGGATGAAATTAAAGATCAAAAATATTATCAACCATCTGAACAAGGGTATGAAGCTAAAATCAAAAAATGGTTGGAGTTCTTAGATTCTCAGGATTAATATTGAGTAATAATAATTAATCAGGGAATGGCAATTGAATGCGATTAACTAATAAGTTACAAATTAAACCAATGGCAATTCCGGCAAGAGTACCGGTGATGATTAATACCGGAAAATAAAATAAAAGTCCGGGTGTGTTAACAATAAAAACAGCAATCAAGATTTGACCTAAATTATGAGTAACTCCCCCTATAACACTAATTCCCATGATGGAGAAAGTATTCATTCTTTTGAAAAGTAACATGAAAGCAATACTCATAAGTCCTCCCGTTATACTAAAGATAAATGAGAGAAAACTTCTGAATAAAATCGATAGTAAAAAGATACGGATGCCGGAAATCAATAAAGCATCAGACGGTTTTAATTTAAAAATAGCAAACATTACAGGAATATTTGCCAATCCCAGTTTAATACCCGGTACGATATATATTTGCGGCAACAATGATTCCAAATAACTAAGTACCATAGAAATGGCGACGAGCATTGCAAGGAATGTAATACGTTTTGTTTTCATAATATACCCATTCAATAACTGAACGAATCAAAAATTGGTTCCCCGTCAATAATGGTGATGACTAGTTGATGAGGTAAACAAATAATTGTTTCACCGGAATATTGTATCTTCGGATGCTTAACACAGATTTGATTTGCACAATTGGCACTTTCTATCCAAACTTTATTATCTTTGATCATCAATTGATTGTATTGACCATTGAATTCAATTGTCATAGCTGCATCTTGATTCAATGGTAAATTATAAATTTCTTGATTATTTTTAAGAACTGAAACGGTTCCACCTGCTTTTTTCATAGATTGAATGCAGAAAAATGAGACAGCAGCAATGATGAATAAAGATGTTATTAAAATGATGTCATTACGTTTTAACTTCACGAAAAAGGCACTCATATCCAAATTTACTTAAAAATATTTTTGTATTATACTATCATGCGATTTAAATGAAAAGGCAACTTATGAAAAGTAAAAACTTTAAAGAAATTATAGCTTTTTTTCTAATTCTTAACTTAATCATCTTATTCATAGGATGTAATTCTGAACATTCAGTGAAGAAATTGACAAGGGATGAACTCGTCCAACAATCCGATACCATATTAAATGAGCAAGAATCTTCCTTTTATAGCGAGGAACAGAGTCAAAAATCATCTGCTCCCATCGAAGAACAGGCACAAGAACTTTCTGTTTATATTGAAAAACAAGATAATAAATTAATAGGTTCTGCTTTTCTACTCAATACACATTGTGAAATTATACTTTATGATGAAAACGATAAAAATTTAATATATGATACGTTTGACATATGCAGAGATTATGAAAATCGATTATCTTGCAAAATTTCAAGCAGTGAAATTTCTCAATTAAATCACAGAACAATAAATCAAGTTTCGGATAGTACCGCAAAGCTCTTACAAGAAGCATTAACATATTCAGCATTATCTGATGGAGCTTTGGACATTTCAATTGGTGCTGTAACAAATTTATGGGATTTTACATCTGATTCCAAAATTGTTCCTTCTCAAGAGAATATTCAGAAAGCATTAAAATCTGTAAATTATCAAAACATTCAATTGATTAATAATCGAGTTATTATTTCAAACGCTGAAACACAAATTGATTTGGGAGCTATAGCGAAAGGTTATATTGCAGATCAGATGAAAGCCTATTTGGTAGAACAAGGCGTGAATAGTGCAATTATTAATCTTGGCGGTAATGTTCTTTGTATTGGCACAAAAGCGGATAATGCAGGCTTCACAATAGGTATCCAAAAACCGTTTGAAGAAGGACATATAGCCGGCGTACATTTGGATGACTTTTATCAATCCGTAGTAACATCGGGCATTTATGAAAGATTTTTCGAAAAAGACGGTATTTTTTATCATCATATTCTAGACCCTGAAACAGGTATGCCGATAAATAACAATTTAGCATCTGTAACAATTATCAGTGAAGAAAGTACAACCGGCGATGCTTTGAGCACGGCATGTTTTGTTTTAGGCATAAACAAAGGAATAGAATTGATAAATAGTTTGGATAATGTCCATGCAATATTTTTAGATCAAGATGGGAATCTATATTTTTCTGAAAACATATCAGAAGAATTAAAAATTGATGTATGATATTTCATTTCTGTTTATCAAGAAGGGGAATTTGATTAAATTTTAATGTTTAAGTTTAATTTAGAAACAATTAAGCTGAAAGCCTAAGTTTATATATAAAAAATATCTTCAAGTTCATTTAAATGCTTGAAGATATTTTACGGTTTGATAGTTGTTTGACTTATTCAAACTAACACTAAACGGAAAAAGTTTTTCTTGCCGCGGCGGACAATTGCTTCGCCGTCTGTAAAGTCGTCTGCAATTAATAAATAGTTAGCATCAGAGATTGCTATGTCGTTCAAATAAATACCACCTTGTTTAATTAATCTGCGACCTTCGCTCTTTGAAGGAACAATCCCGGCGTCAGCTAATAAATCTAAAATCGGAGTACTGCCTGCAATCTCGCGGGTTAGTTCCGTCGTCGGCATATCGTCTGATCTGCCTGAACCGGAGAATAATTGACGAGCTTGTTTTTGAGCGGATAAAGCGGCGGCTTCACCGTGCACAATTTTTGTTACTTCAAATGCCAATACTTCTTTAGCCTGATTAATTGCTTGGCCTTCTAATTTTGCATATTCGGCAATTTCACTCATTGGCAAGAAAGTCAAAATTTTCATTGTTTTAATAATTGAATTATCTTCTAAGTTTCTGAAATATTGATAAAAATCGAAAGGTGAAAACTTGTTGGCATCAAGCCATAAAGCACCTTTTTGAGTTTTTCCCATTTTGTTGCCTTCAGAATCCGTCAGTAAATTAAAAGTCATGCCGTAAGCTTCACCTTGTTCTTTGCGGCGAATCAAATCAACGCCTGAAATGATATTTGCCCATTGATCGTTGCCACCAAGCTGTAATCGGCAACCGTAGCGACGATACAGTTCCAAAAAGTCATAGGATTGTAAAAGAATATAACTGAATTCGAAATAGGTAAGACCGTCTTCCAACCGATTTTTATAAATATCGGTTGCTAACATTTTATTGACTGAAAAATTTACGCCGATTTCACGTAGAAAATCAACATAATTAATATCAAGTAACCAATCGGCATTATTAACCAAGATGGCTTTATCATCTGAAAAATCAAGCAAGCGTGACATTTGTTCTTTGAATTTCTCAACATTGTGTTGAATCGTTTCAGGAGTCATTAATTGGCGCATATCAGAACGACCGGACGGATCACCGATCATACCGGTTCCGCCACCCATCAAAGCGATCGGGATATGACCGGCCTTTTGCAGATGAGCCATAACCATCATTTGAGTTAAATGTCCGATATGTAAACTGTCGGCAGTAGGATCAAAACCGATATAAAATACTGCACCGGGTTTGGCAAGAAATTCTCTGATTTCTTCAGGATGTGTTGCTTGGGCGAAATAGCCGCGTTCGATCAATGTGTCATATACATTTGTCATTAAATGCCTCCATCTATTTGCGGTTACACATAATCAAATAATTAAGATAAAAGAATAATTAAATATTAAAATAAAAATAAAACAAATAATAAAAAACAATCTAAATAATCAGTTGATTACGGTAACATCAATTGCTGAATCAATATTTTAGACTAATCAATCTTTTTTGTTAAGGGTAATTTTCAATAAGACAGAGCAATATCTTGAATTTGTAAGTTAAAATACAGTTAAAATTCAGTGCACTATATGCTCATCAGTAAAATAAAACAAGTATACCCGGTCCTTGTTTGTATGTTTCAGGGTAAATTTCACACAATTACGGGGCTGGCAAAAATTTCATTCAAAGAACAGCCGGCTTGGTTTAACCAAATTCTGGCGGTGCGTAATTCCAATTCTTCTTGCCAGAGATTATCTGCAGGCAAGACTGAACTTAATTCACTGAAATTGGTAATAATTGGTAATTGCGCCGATTTAGTCATGCGTTTTAATAAATATCGACCTTGTCTGTTAAATCCCAATACTTGAATATAACTCGGTTCGAAATTCGGTTCTTCTTGAATATGCAACAATAAATTGGTTAAAGCACGTTTAACTCGGGTTGCAGGTAATTGTTTGGTCTTGACCTGTTCTGTTAAATTTTCGATTGGCAGATAATTATGATCGGTAAAGCGCACGATTTTTTTCAAACGATTGAACAAAGCTTTATCCAGATAACGTGTTATTGGTTCTTTAGTATTCTCTAATGTGTAGTAATATAAATCAGCAAAAGATTCCATATTGATTAATTTGTGTTTTGAAATATTATAGAGCAAAGTTGCTAAAGCTTTAGGTGGAATAACCGGCAACAATTCTTCGATTAGATTTGCCGGAAAACCTGATTTGTCAGCTGATTTTGCGATTTGATTGCGTATGGCTAAAGCCGAGGCAAAATTACGTACGGCAGGACCTCGAGTGCAAACATCAGCGGTAAGACAATTCAAGTCGGGATCCGAATAGGCACTGCCTTGTCGTTGGATCAAACAGGGCTTTAAGTTTAATTTGTTTTTATAAATAGCTTTTAAATATTCTATTGCCAATATCTGATTTGATTGCTGCAATAGAGCAGCTGTTTTCAGATTAAATTTTTCCGCAACAAATTGTTCGCGAGCCTTGGCATATGATATTCCGGATTTTAATTTTTGATCGATATAAAGCCATAATTCATTTTCTTGCTCAACCAAAAGCAGAGCGATTTGTTCTAATTCGCTTAAACAATTTTGTTCTGCTCCGAAAGCTAAACAGTTACATATTCCGGTTCGATCAAGTATTGTAGCGGCAACGGAAGCGAATATTTCAGCTGAGCCGACGGCTGAATAAGTCGGCATTTGTAAAACTAAATCCACGCCGTTCTCTAATGCAATTTTAGTTCTGATGCGCGGTGAAGTGATTGCCGGTTCGCCTCTTTGGCAGAAATAACCGGAAATTATCGCAATTAGAAAAGGTCTTTGACTCAAATTTTTGATTTGTTCAATTTGATAATAATGCCCATTATGAAACGGATTATATTCAGCGATGATTCCTGTTATGTTCATAAAAATAAATTTCTGTCCTCTGCAATCAAATCTTTATTAAATTGATTATATACTCTAAGATAATAACATAAGAAAATAAATGAGGTTAAATGTTGATTCGTTTTATACTTAAGAGAACGAATAGGAGCAAAGTGAGGTAGCAATTTTGCTGCAAAATAAGCAGATATCGAAAATTTTAAAAATAATTGTACCGGTAATTTTAATATTAGCTGCAATCATTCTTTTGTTTATCTACCCCGGTTTTCTTTTAGATTCCTATGGTGTTGAGCCTTTGGCGAATCGATACTATTCAATTTGGGATGCTAAGGGAATTATTGAAAAGTTAAAGCCTGTGGATCGTGAAGTTGAACAAGCTTTCAGAGAGAATTTTATAGTTGATTTTGATTTGCAAGATAGTAAAAAATCATTCCAAGGTATTGTAACAAGTGTCGAACTTGCCAAGAATGATGAAATTATACAAGAAACGACATTTAATTTGACTGATCAATTGCTTTGGGGAAAGTATCTGGCATTGGCAGGAGAACCAAAAGAATTTAAGGTATGGCAAGATATGATTGCAAAATTATATCTGAATGATCAAACCTGGGCAACACAAATAAACCGAAACGGCGAAATACTGGCGCAAACTGAAATTACCTGGACATATGATTTGCAATATGCAGACGTCTTGTTAACAGCTTATAATCGCAATCCGGGACGTTCACTTAAACAACATCTTGAGCAGATTATGGAAAGAGCTTGGCCATATTTTTCCGCTGACAAATTGACTCCTAATTACCAATCCGAAATAGAGAGAATTTTTTATCCGGAAACTTCTTCAACAGATAAACCAACTGAAAATCCGGAATTAATTAATCCATATCAGGATGCGAATATAATCAGGCTTTCTGATATTAATCTATATGTTTTGGAATCTTTCAGTTTAATTGATCAGAAATGGCAACAACCTTATGAGCACTGGTCAAAACTGATTATCGATTCAATTGATTCAGAATCAGTATTTTATCCTTTCGGTATTATGCCGGATGAACAAAATTATGTGCCGACAATGGAAACGGCATTTGCAACGGAGACTTTGGACACGATTAAAATTGTTTATCAATTAAAATCTAAACAGCAAAATTCCAATACGGAAGGCTTTGTTAACCGCCAGCTTATTCAAACAAATAATCTATATAAAACTTACAATATCGTAACCGGACAAAATATGAGTGAACAAACTGATATTCAAGCGATGGCGTTATTCGCCGATCATGTTGTGAAGTATTCTTCCGATTCTAATGAATATACGAATTCCGAAGTTTTGGCATCTATCAGTGCAGGTTTATCGACCAAACAATATAAAGAGAAGTTAAGTCCGCTCAATAAATTGTTTTATGAAAGTATTGATGCCAAAAGGCTTTTTAATGCTACAGATCAATTATATGTTTTGATTAGCGGCATCATTAAATAGTTTCAATCGGCTGAAAATTAAAATAAAAGAGTGTCACCGCTGTTAAGATTCTTTTTATAGAATGATTTGCTCTGGGACTTTGTAGTTGCTTGTTAAATAAACCAAGATGTTTTTCATTATTATATTGAATAAAACAAGTTATTCGAACAGGCGATTTGGGCAACTTATTTAATTGAATGAAACATTGGCTTGTATTATAATATCGAGTATTAAATCACTATAAATAATACTTAATTAAATCATTTATGGTTTATTTAAAAATTGAGTTCCTTATTATATTATGAATTGTTTTATACAAAGATTAAGTATTTTGCAAATTATTAGTTGCTTGTTAACCAGTTAACAGTATATATAAATAAATAATAGTTGAAAGAGGTGTGAAATGACAGATTTTATTAACGGGATTTTTGATAAAGCGAAGAAAAATCGTAAAAAAATCGTTTTACCGGAAACTGAAGACCCGAGAGTAACTGAAGCAGCTTCCAAAATTATTGCTGAAGGTATTGCCGATTTAATTTTGATAGGTGATGAAGACAAAATTAAATTGGTGACACCGGAGTATTCTTTGGAAGGTGCCGAGTACATTGACCCCAGCTCATATGAAAAATACGATGAGTTTGTCAAAATTTTCTATGAAATGCGTAAAAAAAGAGGTATGACTGAAGATGAAGCAAGTAAGATGATGCTTAATCCCGTATACTTCGGCATGATGTTAGTACATCAGGGAGTTGCAGATGGTTTGGTAGCCGGTGCAGTGAACAGCACTGCCAATGTTCTGCGTCCTGCATTGCAAATCTTACGCACCAAGCCCGGTACCAAATTAGTATCTGCTTTCTTTGTTATGGTAACAAAAACAGATTTAGGTTCTAACGGTACTGTGCTTTTTGCTGATTGTGCGTTGAATGAAAATCCGGATGCTGATCAATTATCGGAAATTGCAATTTCCTCAGCCCAATCATTCCGTGACTTGATTGGCGAAGAGCCTGTAGTTGCGATGACTTCATATTCCAGTTTCGGCAGTGCATCAAGTGAAATGGTAGATAAAGTGATTGAAGCTACAAAATTAGCACAGGAAAAAGCACCTGACTTACTGATAGACGGTGAAATGCAAATCGACACTGCCTTATCACCCGCGACAAGCGAGCAAAAAGCACCGGGTAATAAAGTTGGCGGTAAAGCGAATGTCTTAGTATTCCCTGATCTTAATACAGGCAATATCGGCTACAAGTTGGTTCAATATCTGGGTGGAGCGGAGGCATATGGTCCGGTTCTGCAAGGCATTGCCAAGCCGGTCAACGACCTTTCGCGCGGTTGTTCGGTCAGCGATATAGTTGGTGTTGTAGGAATTACTGCCGTCCTGGCTCAAATGGAAGATAATTAATAAGAAATATCAGGAGTTTTTATGAAGATTTTAGTTGTTAATGCAGGTAGTTCATCCTTAAAGTATCAGTTGTTTGATTTAGAATCCAAAGAACGTCCCGTTATGGCAAGCGGATTATGTGAAAGAATCGGTATTGACGGTTCAAATTTGCAGCATGAAACAGGAGATGGCAGAGAATATAATGTTGAAGCAGAGATGCCGGATCATACAGTTGCAGTAAAATTGGTAATTGATGCTTTACTTTCGCCCGATCACGGTGTACTGTCAAGTTTAGCTGAAGTTAATGCGGTCGGACACAGAGTTGTTCATGGCGGTGAAAAGTTTGCCAATTCAGTAATCATTGATGATGAAGTAAAACAAGCGATTAAAGATTGCTATCCTTTGGCTCCTTTACATAATCCGGCAAATATTATGGGAATCGAAGCTTGTGAAAAGGCCATGCCGGGAATCAGCCAGGTAGCGGTTTTTGATACTGCTTTTCATCAAACTCTTCCCAGCAAAGCATACATGTATGCCTTGCCTTATGAATTATACAAAAAACATGCAATTCGTCGCTATGGATTCCATGGTACATCACATGCTTTTGTTTCAGAAAAAGCAATGGAACTGATGAATAATCCTAATGCAAAAATTATCACTTGCCACTTAGGTAACGGCTCGTCAATTGCAGCGATTGATGCAGGAAAATCGATTGACACTTCTATGGGTATGACACCTCTGGCGGGTGTACCTATGGGTACAAGATGCGGTGATATAGATCCGGCAGTTGTAACGTATTTATCAGAACATGAAAATCTGGCTCCGGCAGAAATAGATAATCTAATGAATAAAAAAAGCGGTTTCTTCGGTGTTTCCGGGGTAAGTTCGGATTGTCGTGATTTACAAACAGCGGCTGACGAAGGCAATGCACGAGCTGAATTAGCACTGAGAATGTTCTGTTATAATTGCAGTAAATATATCGGGGCATATACTGCAGCCCTAGGCGGAGTTGATGCTATCGTATTTACTGCGGGAATCGGTGAAAATACTCCGCGCTTGCGCGAAGATATGCTAAGTAAATTAGGCTATTTAGGTGTTGAATTGGATCATGAATTGAATTGCGGAAAAATCGGAGACTATCAATTGATTTCAACTGAAAATTCCAAAGTCAAAGTATATGTAATTCGCACAAATGAAGAATTGAAAATAGCTCAAGAAACAGCTGCGTTAAAAGGCTAGATGCATATTTTTAATTTAATATAGTGTATTCACAAATTAATTAGTGCAAAAACAAGTTAATAGTGAAGAAAGAAAATGTATCAAATACGATGAATAAATCACAACAAGTAATTATTCATATAATTAGTGAGCAATGGGTGACCGGTCAAGTTCTTGAACCGATGAAATTTATGACGACCGGTCTCCTGACTCACGATGAAAAAAATGATGAATGGACTGTCAGTTATGATGAGAGTGAGGCAACCGGCATGACCGGGACCAAGACCAGTTTACGCCTGACAAAAGATGGGCATGTTCATTTTATAAGAACAGGCTCGGTTCAAATGGATGTGCTTTTTGAATCGGGAAATCA
This sequence comes from Clostridiaceae bacterium, assembly GCA_012838135.1. Classification (GTDB taxonomy): domain Bacteria; phylum Bacillota; class Clostridia; order Saccharofermentanales; family DTU023; genus UBA5436. The sequence goes on from DUPV01000014.1 coordinate 41,570, forward strand.
TTTCTTGTCTCAAATGGAGACACCATTCGGCTTGTTAGATATTTCAATCTTAACCAATGAGGTAAAAGGTAATCTTTCAGAACAAGGCGGTGAGTTGAGTTTAGGTTATTCACTGAATGTTCCGCAGCAAGAAAAGATTAGTACTAAATTAAATTTAACAGTAGCACCTAAAACTTGACACCGTTGATATTTTATATCATAATTCTTTGGTGTTAATGATTTAAGGTTCTAGATGGAGGTTGATATATATGGCAGTTCCAAAGCGAAGATGGTCAAAAGCAAGGTCAAGACGTTCCCGCTCAAATTGGAAAGTAAAGTCCCCCGGTCTTGTGGAGTGTCCGCAATGCCACGAGTTGAAAATAAGTCATCGTGTTTGCAAAAAATGTGGCTATTATAACGGTCGTGAAATAATCGAACAAGAAATATAGTTTTTTCGAATTTTTATTTTAGATGAACAATTGGAAGCAGCGGGAAAATTTAATAAACTCGCTGCTTTTTACGTTAGTACTGTTAGAAAAAATTGAGTCAAAATAGTTGAAAGTGGAAAACTGATATGTTAAAACCGATTGTAGCAGTAATAGGCAGACCGAATGTCGGTAAATCAACATTTTTTAATGCTATCATCGGCGAGAGAATCTCTATCGTGGATGATACGCCGGGAATAACTCGCGACCGAATCTATGCTGATACGGAATGGCTTGGTCAGGAGATAACTTTTATTGATACCGGAGGCATTGAACCGGATACTTCGGATAATATTTTAGCTGCAATGCGTAATCAAGCAGAAATTGCGATAGATACGGCTGATGTAATCATTTTTATGTGTGATCTTAAAACAGGTCTGTTGCCGGCAGATTATGAGATTGCAACCATGCTTCGCAAATCGGACAAGCCGATAATTTTAGTAGTCAATAAATCTGATAATCCGGCAAATTTGCCACCTGAAATCTATGAATTTTATCAGTTAGGACTGGGCGATTTTATTCCTATTTCAGCTTCCCATCGACTCGGTTTTACTGAAGTATTAGATCGTGTTCTGGCAGAACTGCCCGAGCAGACAACTGTTGAACAAGATGAGCAAAGAATAGCGGTTGCTGTAATCGGCAAACCGAATGTCGGGAAATCTTCATTGATTAATTATTTTTTACAAGAAGAACGGACAATTGTTTCTGATCAAGCCGGTACAACCCGTGATGCCATAGATGTTTTTTTTGAGCATCCGACCGGATCCTATCGGTTGATTGATACTGCCGGTTTGCGTCGCAAAAGCAGAATAAAAGATAAAATTGAAAAATATAGTAATTTGCGAACCGAAGCAGCAGTAAAACGATCAGATGTCTGCTTAATCATGATTGATGCTCTTGACGGTATTACCGAACAAGATACGAAAGTTGCCGGATTGGCGCACAATAATGGTAAAGCTGCGATTTTTGTAATTAATAAATGGGATTTAATTGAGAATAAACAAGAATTGATGTCTGAAATCATGGCAGATATAAAACAGCGATTTAACTTTATGAGCTATGCTCCGCTGATTTTTGTTTCTGCCAAGACCGGACAGCGAATAGATAAGATTTTTAATTTAATTACCGAAGTATATCAGGAAGCCAACAAACGTTTATCTACTACGGTAATTAACGAGGTTCTCGCAGAAGCAACGGCAATGAATCCTACACCGCAAGACAAGGGCCGTCGTCTGAAAATTCTCTATGCAACTCAGGTTGCCGTCGGTCCGCCACAATTTGTATTTTTTGTCAACAATAAAGATTTATTGCATTTTTCTTATGAACGCTATCTTGAAAACCAATTCCGCTTGAATTTCGGTTTTGAAGGAACACCGATTTTCTTTATCTGGCGTAATCGTAAAAGAAATGAAGAATTAACTGATATATTCAGGCAGAGAGATTAAAGGCAATTGCGAAATTTATGAAAGACAATTTGATGACAAATGGCAAGATATTATAAAAGATTTGTCGGGGATATAAAAAAGATTTGTCTGAATTAATTAACAGAAAGATTAAACATTGATGAAAAACATTCGTAATATAGCAATTATCGCACATGTCGATCATGGCAAAACGACTTTGGTTGATGCACTATTACAACAAAGTGGAATTTTTGACGAACATCAAGCCGTTATTGAACAAGTTATGGATTCCAATGATTTGGAGAGGGAACGCGGTATTACGATCCTATCGAAAAATACGGCTGTTCAATATAAGGATTATCATATAAATATCATAGATACTCCCGGCCATGCTGATTTTGGAGGAGAAGTTGAACGAGTTTTGAAAATGGTTGATGGTGTTTTACTGATTGTCGATGCTTTTGACGGACCTATGCCGCAAACTCGTTTTGTCTTGCGCAAAACTCTGGAAAAACATCTCCAACCGATTGTTATTATCAACAAAATTGATCGTCCTAATGCCAGACCGGCAGAAGTTCTGGATCTGGTTTATGAGTTATTCATCGAATTAGATGCCACAGATGAACAAATCGAATTTCCGGTTCTATATGCATCGGCAAAAGACGGAGCGGCATTTTATGAATTGCCGCAAGAGATTACTCCTGAATTGATTGCCAACAGCTCGATTGAACCGATTTTCCAGACAATAATTGAACGAATTCCGGAACCTCAAGGCTCGGTAGATTCAGATTTTCAGATGCTGGTTTCAAATATTGATTATGATCCTTACTTAGGCAGAATTGCAATTGGAAAAATAGAGAATGGATGGGTTCATAATAAACAAGAAGTGGTAATTGTGAATCATTATGATCCTCATAAAAAAGTAGTAGGTAAGATCGGGAAATTAATGATCTTTCAAGGCTTGGAACGCAAAGAGATTTCAAAAGCTGAAGTCGGAGAAATAGTTGCTGTGACCGGTCTTGAAGATTTATTAATCGGCGATACAATTTGTGATCCGGAAAAACCTGTTGCTTTGCCATTCGTTAAAATTGACGAACCGACAATTTCGATGACTTTTGCAGTTAATGACAGTCCGTTTGCAGGCAGAGAAGGTGAATATGTGACCAGCAGACATTTAAGAGCCAGACTTGAGCGCGAAACTTATA
>DUPV01000015.1 GCA_012838135.1 Clostridiaceae bacterium
ATTAAATTTGATTTTTAAGATTATTCCGACTTCAGATTAACTTTACGATATTATTAGTAATTATATGTAAGTATTTTTTGGAAAAAGTAATAAAAATATGAAAAATTAATTAATGTCTGACTATATTATTTTTCGTATAATTTGATTTCATACATTGATAAAAAATTTCAAGCTTTAACTTCAGATTTTCAACTTAAGACAGCAACGGCATATTCCCATACATCAAGATACGTAAAATTCCAATGATGATCAGATGCAGCGGATAATAGATGTAGAAAAACATTTTCATCCAGTCTGTTTTTCCTTTTTCACCGTTATACATTTTTAGCAACGGATAAACCATAAGAACACCGACTAGTACAAGTGCGTACACTTTACTGACAAAGAAAAACGATATTACCCCATAGAAAAACACCCAAAATACAATTGCTATCATCTGTCCTTTTACATCTCCGCGCTTTCTATACATATGCTGTATTGCCAAAACTGCAATACAGCTCCAGTCCGCCGGAAATGCACTCCAAATTAGTACGAAAACAATTGCGAATTTCAAGTATTTGTTCATACTTTTCTCTTCATATTGCAACCACAATATTACTACAGAAATAAACAGCGGATACATGACACTCGTCTGATTAAATATCCCGGTACTGAACGGAATCGGATTAATACCGAATGCAAAACAATATGCAAAGTGTGAAATCACCGCAAATATAAACATTCTAAGCATATATTTTTTTGCATTTCTTGTGTAATGAAATCCCTCACAAACAAAGAACCACATAATCGGAGCTGTCAGCCGGCCAATCAAATGCAAGGCAATCGGCAAAGGCTGCGCGGGAAATCCCGGATAAAAGAGATCCGCAATATGATCTATGGTCATCGCAATAATTGCTATTAATTTTAGCTGGTTTGCATTAAGTGTTATTTTATTCATTTCCTGCCTCGCCAAATTCTAATTTGTCAGTTTCATTTCACAAATTTGAATTTACCTCCCACATAAATGAAAGATAAATGCCGGGATAGCCGCCATCATTGGAGATATTATTATAGTACCAAGCCACTTTATTATAAGTGTCTTCCTGGGAATGTATGGTTTTAAATCCTCAGTACCTTCTATCTCCCATGCTTTAGTATGGCCAACCCAATACCAATCAATAAAAAATCTGTCAAAAAGATTCATGATTAAATAGATACATGTCATCTGGGTAAACCCATCCCAAAATCCTCTTGCACCATTAACAAAATAAACAAGTACCGGAACAACTATCAAAGTAGGAATATACATTGCAAGAAGCGTCATAATTGTATCTTTCTTGATTTTATCCGTTGTTGTCAGACCTAATTCGATTACTCTGTCTTGTACATCCTGCTCATAGAAAAAAACCAAGCCTACCGGTCCGTTTGCTATACCTACAACACATATAAGCAAAAGCCAAAATGACATTACCAAACCTTCTAAAATTACCATCTGCCAAACCTCCGCAATTCAAATTTATCCTGATCTGATTCTACCGGTGAATGTCTACATATCAGCTTTGTGTTAGCTAAAAATGACTACACACCTCTAATACTTTAGAACATCCTTAAACAGAAGTCTTTTTGTAAAAGTAAAATTGTAATAATTTCAGTATGATTTTTTAAATAGGCAAGACGATTATTTAGTTATTTTAAAATATTTAAGGTCATGAAATAGGTGTTTTTCGCATGATTCATTTGATTGACTGCAGAAAATATGATTCATTAAGATGTTACATTGTTAGAATTAAACAGACGATTAGATTCTAATTTCTAATCATCTTTTGAGAATGATTATTTGTGGTTATTATGGATTTTTCTGTTCTGAATAAATTGAAATAAACGCTATATTAAATTGCATTCCTGAACTTTTAGCCAAGATCTTTATTAAGAAAATATACGACCAAACCAAAATAGTATTTGCAGATCAATAGTTATAAAAAGTATCGACGGTTTCGAAGTTTTTCTGCAGTCCGCAACGGGTACATTCGTCCCATCTGCTTCCGCTTTCATAATCCCTGTGATCGATTACATTATCAATATGGATGAAATCATGGTTTTCTGCATTGCATTGAGAGCAAATGCAGGAGATAGTATGCCCGTTATCCGGCCAGTTTTCCGCACCACATGAGGTACAGATATAACCGCCCAATTTCTTAAAAGCCATTCGCTTCACTTTAGTGTTTTTTGCTTGATGTGCAATAGTTACAAGCGCATCTTTATCGGAAATTAAAAGTATTGCATCTTCAGAACTGATCTTATCTCCCAAAGCAATCTCCACCAGAATGGATTGGTCAGTTAACTTTTCCATCGCTCTTTGCCGTACAAAAGAATCAAGAGCATTAATTGCAACGTCCAGTATCATGCTTTGGTTCGTTAACTTATCAAATGCAGGGACACATAAAACGGGATTGTTGGAATTTATGGCTATATCAAGCAATAACTTCTGATCATTCAGTCTTTTAAATGCATCTTCGCGTATGAATCTGTCACGTTCCGTCAGTATAATGTTCGCTAATGCGGTTTGTACATTTAATTTTTTAACCATTCTTATTCGCAAACCTTTGTTATCCGTATTTTGTGCTATTTCCGCAATTAGTGATTGGTCCGTTAACATTTCTTCCGCAGTTTCGCGAACAAATGAATCCGAATCGTTGAACATAATTTCAAATATTAATGATTGGTCGGTCAGTTTTTTAACTGCCGCACGGCGAACAGTATTATCCTGATCATTTAGTGCAATATCGGCTAAAATAGATTGATCGGATATTTTTTCGATCGCCGCACAACGCACCTTAGGCAGTGGTGCCGTTTTTGCCATTTCCAATAAGATTATCGAATCTGTTTCATTTTCCACTGCCTTTATTGCTTTCTCAGATTTTTTAGGATTATCGGTCATCCATATCTTTTTTTTCTTAAATAATCCCATAATATGTCCTCCGCACTTTAATAATTCCAATAAATCTCCAACTTTGTAGCATTCGCGGTTGCCGCCACATCCTGCAAGTATTTTGCTATTTGTTTTTTGCGCCGAAATCTCGCAAGGAAAAATCCTAAGATCATTGTCGCCACTAAGGGTACAAATGCGTTGATCAACCCAGGAATCCCCATATCTTCCAGGTTAAACAACTTCACAACACCGAAAGACACGGGCAAGCCGATAAAGAAAAAACCTACCGTCCACATTCCGGACGAGGCAAAATATCGTGTTTTCCACGGTTGAACTGCACCGCAATGTGGACAGGTATCTGCCTCTTTAAGATATTCACCCAAATATTTCAATGATTCAAATGGTAAAGATCCGTTATAGTAATGATTGTTTAAACGCTGCTTTTCCTCTTGTATCTTCTGAATACGTTTTAACAGATATTCATTTGCTTCTTTCTGTGTTGTCATTACTTCGTCCACAGTAAAATTATTGTTATTACTGCCTCGTTTTGTGATAGTAGATTCCGTTTCTATCATACTTTCATAGATATTGGTTTGCATTCCGCAATGTCCGCAAGTGTAGCGGTAATGAAACGACATCTGTGATTTACGTGTTACGCTGTAGCCAACTACCTTTTGTCCTGCGTAATTAATCATAAATACTCCCTCTCACTTTCTATTACCATTGCCGAAAAATTCTTCCTGGCATTACATAATTTTGAAAAACTCTGATGTCCGCTGAAAGCAAAAAAGTTTATCCGCTGTGAATAAGTTGTTAAATTCATCATCGTTCTATTCTACTTAATAATAATTCTAAACCGCTGTAAATTTGTATGCTAAAAGCATACAAATTGATTATTTCCATTTACAAAGCCGGTATCATGTCTAGCCTTTTCTCCTATAAATAGCAATATGTCTGGGATATATAAGCTAAAGTCACTATTTGTTGTAAAATGTAGTTTTCTATCTTATTAAAGGATTGGTACTAAACGCATTCCAAGGGTTGTTCCGATTGCATCTAATTTATTTTTTAATTCACATGTCAGGATGGAATTCCTCCGAATGTTTGACAGATAAAGTTTATATGATTCATGGAGATCTTAAAAATATGATAAAAAAAGACGATTAGCTTATATTTTTTAATCGTCTTTTGATAATGTTTATTTGTTTTTTTATTGTTCTATATCAATGGTAATTTTTACTGTTCAGACTGAGCTGGAATAATATCTATTTTTAATCGCATACCTAAGCCTTTAGCTAATTTCTTAACATATTAAGACTTGGATTTCTTATTCCATTTTCAATCCTTCTACCCATGCAGTAAGTTCAGCTTCGCTTGCATTAGCCTTGAACACCTTACCTTCAAGGAGCTTGGAATTCGGGCAAGACGTCATCAGCTTTTTGTTGGTCTCGCCCATGCCGCTTCCGCCGGAAGTAGCAAAAGGAATGATAGTCTTATTCGCAAGGTCATAGCTCTCAAGAAAGCTGTTGATGATCGTCGGTGCAATATACCACCATATGGGAAAGCCGACAAAGACGGTGTCGTAGTCATCCATTTTGTCATTCTTACCGGCAATAGCGGGACGAAATACGGGATCATTCATCTCAATACTGCTGCGAGACTTTTTATCCATCCAATTAAGGTCTGCTTTTGTATAAGGGACTTCCGGCTTAATCTCATAAAGGTCTGCACCTATAACTTTCGATAAAGTCTCTGCTAATTTTGCGGTCATTCCGCTAGCAGAGAAATATGCAACTAATATTCTGCTCATAGTTAGCCTCCTCGTAAAAAATTTTACTTAATGTTATCAAGATTATCAAAAATATTACAAGATAAAACTCTACTGTTCAGATGAGGTTGAAATATATTTGGCTGCCGATGAAGGATTCGAACCCTCACGAACTGAGTCAGAGTCAGGTGTGCTACCATTACACTAATCGGCAATATTTTTTTGTTTAATTAATCTGGTTAATTATACTCTCTCTGCTTCTCTAATATATTATATTTATATTTAATAGAATTACTAATTTAGAGTTAAAAATATCCTGTTATATTTTGTGAAATGAAATAAAAATTTAAACAGGTATCTTTTCACAATGTTCTTCTAAAGGACAACCCGCGCAATCCATTATTTTTTTACAGTGTTTCTTGCCGTTATGTACGATCAGGGCATGAAAATGATTATATACCTCTGCATTTCGCGGAAGCTCACCTTCGCAGAAGTTTTTTACTTCCATGTAAGTCTTACCGGCATTAATCGGAAAACGGTTGAAAAACCTCATTGTATAAGCATCAACTACAAAAGTTGGAAAATCAAAAGCATAGAGAAGAATAGAGTCCGCCGTTTCATTGCCGACTCCTCGAACCTGCAAAAGTTCAGAGCGAATATCCGGCAAAGAACGGCTTTTTATTAAATCAATGTCGTAATCATATTTCATAAACCATTCGGTGACGGCTTTCAGATACCGGGATTTTTGCCTATAAAAACCTGCCGGGCGGATGATCTCCTCAAGCTCTTCTATAGGCAAATTCAGGATTTGCCCGGGTGATAAATTTCCATTAAACCGCTCGAGTGCTTTTTCTACATTTGTCCAAGCAGTATTCTGTGTGAGGATTGCACCTGCCATAACCTCAAAAGGCGTGTTGGCAGGCCACCAACAGAGATCACCATAATGAGAATACAGAGTTTGATAAATTTTTTCTAACTCTCGTATCACTTAACTTCACCCAAAAAATTCAAAACATTATTTATACTCTTTATCAAATATATCATATAATCTTTCTTCTGCACTAACGAGAAAATATGTAGCTAGAGGGATTTTGGTATTATTTCTTCCTCGGAATATTCGAAGCCGCTACAATCCATTATGCCATTGCAAAAATCTTCGGTTCTTTTTATAGCAAAAAAATTATCCGCCCGATAATAAAGGTCATCATTGCTTGCCATTTAATTTGTAAAATTCGGGACAAAATCAGAAAACCGAACAAAAAATCGTAAAATAAAAAGCACCGAAAACCTTTAGTCTCAGTGCTTTTGATATGGTGATCCACCGGGGGATCGAACCCCGGACCCCTTGATTAAAAGTCAAGTGCTCTACCTACTGAGCTAGTGGATCGTATGGCTGGGATGGCAGGATTTGAACCTACGAATGCGGGAGTCAAAGTCCCGTGCCTTACCACTTGGCTACATCCCAATATTTAGTTATCTATGCTTTTTAAATGGGGTGGAATATGGGAATCGAACCCACGACCTCCAGAGCCACAATCTGGCACTCTAACCAACTGAGCTAATTCCACCATATTTGTACCATTTTGTAAATGCCGATAAAAGGCACATCCCGAATTATATGTATGACAAAATCATTTGTCAAGTTTTACTCATAAATAGGAAGCAAAAGTTAATTGCAAAGTTAAGTTCTGGTCTAAAGATAGGAAGCAAAAGTTAATTGCAAAGTTAAATTCCGGTCTAAAGAATAGGAATCACATTATAAATGCCGAAAAGAGGTTTTTCGGCAAATTCTATTTTTTAATATTGGTAGCAAATATACGTGCTGGATGGTCTGAAGGCAGCTCGCTAAGCAGATATGGCGTGTTGGTAGAATGTTCTTTCTCCAATCGTTCCTTCAGTCCATATAGATATTCAAGAAACTTTTCCTCTGTATTGTCACCACGTTCACTCTTAAAAATCAGAATATAAGCATCTTCGTCAAACGGGACTTCATATCCTGTAGAGGCATTGGCCTGAAACCAAAACAAAGAGCCGGCTTGCATAATCTTGCGAACTCCATTATTGCACAACACCCAGCGACCTTGAACAGTATAGATAAACGCCTCTGTCGAGTGTTCATGCTCTCCTAAAAACAATCCGGCAGGCATATTTATAAAATGAGCCGTTCCCTTATCACCAAAAATTAAAGGGCCAATGTTACCTTCTAATGTATCTACGTGTTCGATGACTGACAGGTCTGCAATATTTTCCACAACCTTAATTCCCTTCCACCCATCGAGAGTCATTTGATGTTTTTTCATAATTTGTACCTCCTAGAAAGTTCACTTGTGGGAGAATAAAGAGCATTCAACCAACCAAGTATGGAATCATATAATTCTTGACTATATGGATTTTGAAAACTGCGAAAGTTAAATCTTTCAATAATTCGTTCTCGCTCGGACAGAGGAGCCAATTGGAAACTATGATCCGTTTGTGGGATGCAGCGACAAGTAACATTATAATTACCACTCTCCAAGAGAATTCGAGCAATTTCCACTCGATCATTAGGTGGAACATTCATATCAAGTTCTCCTTGAAGAATTAAAGTAGGATTATGAATGTAGCAAAAAAGCTCCGATGGTTGTTCTCGTATTTCCTGTGTAAGACGAGATGTATGATAGGAAAACCGGTATCCTGCATATTCTACATCTATACAAGGAACCCCCTCTTCGGCACTGAGAATGATTGTGTCTATATTAGCCCCAATAGTCAACCAATGCAAACAGACCTTTTTGGCCCACGCCATGTTCGCCTCACTTTGACAGGCAAAACGGTAGAGACGTTCATAGTTGTAACGAAGCATATCTGGGCTGTTGCTACAAAGCGCTCCTAAAAAGATATAGCCATCAGCTTGTAACCCATCCCTTGCTGCCATACATGAAAAGTAACCCCCTGCACTTTCCCCCGCCAAAATAATCTTACCTATATTCTTGTGTCCCTTTAAATAACGGTACAAAGAAATAAGAACTGCCTTGTCATCGTCATTTGCACCGCAAGGACTTGTATGACAACGAGTATCACCAAAACCGCAGCGATCATAACGCAGACTGGCATATCCACCTTCCAACAATTTTTGCGCCAACTCCTTTAAGGCAAACCGTTCTCCGGTGCCAACACCGTCTTTTATAATTTGTCCATCTCGATCATGTGACAGACTACCACCAACGATTAATACACAAGTCTGATTCCTATCGCTATCCGGAAGAAGCAACGTATAGCCGATATCATATTGATCTGTCTTTAAGACTTTCTTAATTTCCATAACCATCTCCAATTTAAGATTCTAGAGGGACTATGTGATTTACATCCCCACGCTTGTAAATAGCCACATCAATATCATAAACAGCACGAATGTTCTCTTTATTCAACGTTGTACCAGGTGCTCCTTGAGAAAAAACAGAACCTTTTTTTAATATCACTACCTGATCAGCATATTGAGCAGCCAAATTTAGGTCATGTACCGCAATTAGCACTATAATGCTTTTTTCCTGCACAATAGACCGTACATGCTTCATGACGTCAATTTGATGCTTAATGTCCAAACTACTGGTAGGCTCATCAAATACCAATATTTGTGGCTCTTTAGCAAGTGCAGCAGCAATCATAACCCTCTGGCGTTCTCCGCCGCTAAGCTCGTTAACGTATTTGAGAGCATAAGGCTCTAAACCAAACATGCAGATGTTTTTTTCGACCATATCCAGATCATAATCGGTAGGGTTCCAACCGATATACGGTTTTCGTCCCAGTAAAATTCGGTCGAAAACCGTAATGGGAAAATTAGTGCTACAATCCTGCGGAACATATCCGAACAGTTGAGACAGCTCTCTAACACTTTTGTCCATCAGTGATTCCCCATTAAAAAGTACTGCCCCAGCGGATGCATGCTGTAATTGCATTATACATTTGAGCAATGTGCTTTTTCCGGATCCGTTGGGCCCCAGTATTGCATAGATACCACTTTTTGCACAGTCGAACGTAACTCGGGTTAAAACCTCGCGCTTGGAACTGTATCCAAAGGTTATCCCGTGAATTTGCAAGCATACATCTTTTGTCATCTTTTCCAAGTTTTCAGCACTCATTATTTCCAAAAGTCCGTTCTATTGGTGGATATCATATAAATAAACAAAGGAACGCCCACAAAAGAAACCACAATACTAACAGGAAGTATGATAGGCTCCAACACTATTCGTCCCACAACATCAGAACCAACCGTTAACATTGCGCCAAAAGTCGCGGCCAGAGGTAACAAGAAGCGATGATCACTACCAATAACATAGCGGGCCAGATGAGGGGCCACCAAACAGACAAAACCGATTACACCGGTAAACGAAATCACGGTAGCAGTAATCAGCGAAGACAAAACAACGCTAATTGTGCGAACCCGTCCGACATTAACCCCTAGTGAACGAGCCACTTCATCTCCGCCGGCAGTCATGGCATTAAGATTCCATACCTCCTTAAAACAAAGCGGCATACAAATTAAGAGTACTACGGACACAACAGCAACCTCACTCCAAGTAACTCCTGTAAACGTGCCGAAAGTCCAATGAACCATTGCCATCAAATCTTCCTCAGAAGCAAAATAATGGAGAACCGACGTAATTGCACTATAAAAATAATTAAGAGCCGTTCCTGCCAGTACGAGCGTGGTGGCAGAGCTGCTCTTAATGCGAGACAACAGGAATACCAACAATGTGCTGACTATACAAAACATAAACGCCGTTAAAATTATCACATAAGTCTCGCTAAACTGTACAAAAAGAGGAACACCGAACAAAATAGCAATAGAGGCACCCAGGGCGGCAGCAGATGAAACACCAAGAGTAAATGGGCTTACCAACGGATTGCCGGTAATCCCTTGCATTAACACACCCGAGACAGAGAGACCCATGCCGGCGAGTACTGCAAGCATAACTCGCGGCATGCGACTGTCCCAGACTATGCTATAATTAAATTCCGGCACGGTAATGCTATGAAAGAAGCGCCCCAGCAAGGCGAGAGTTACTTCACCAAAGCTAAGTCCGGCAGCCCCGATGCTAACAGACCACACAATCAGCAAAATCAATACCAGCACACTTACTTCCAGAATCAACAATTTTCTAAATAAAAAGGTTCGATATTTATCCTTTACACCTGATGTAGTTGTTGTTCGATTATTTCGAATAGACATAAACTCCCTGCCATTCCCGGCCCAAATATGTCTCTAAATACTCTTTCAGAACGGCATCGGGATCGAAGTTTGCCAAATAATCAGGATAGAGAATTTTGGCCATATACATAGGCCCAAACACCTTGCGAGCACCTCCGGAAACATCAAAAGAAAGTATGTATACCTCGTTGTTCAAAACCGCTGTAGTATTAGATAATTCCGGGCGAGAAATCAAAGCATTATAGACCTCCTCATAATCAGACTCCTTTAAAAAATATCCTCCATTTTGCCCCTTAATAATTACATCTGGATTTCGCATGGCGATATCTTCCGGATTTACATCGAAAACCTCAGCACTAATTTCCGGATATAAATCTATGCAATATGCTGCACGGACCATTCCGGGAATGCCGCAACCATATCCGGCACCGCCATAAGTCCGATAGTCAGCTGCCGCTTCAAAATAAACAGATTTACGATCCTCTTCAGCAATATCTTTCATAGCCTCATCTACTTGAGCCATAGAGTCATTAAGGAAAGTCATCAGCTCTGCTGCCTTATCTTCTAAACCGAGTATGGTACCCAAGATAGTAACCTCTCTCTCAAACACCTCTGTTCGATAGAAATCTAGTGCTACGACCGGAATATTATAAGCGTCTAATTGTTTTTGAACCTCATCGGGCAATGGCGGATATGACGATAACATGATAACTACGTCCGGGTCCAATTTCGCGATCATCTCATAATTAGGATCTTCACTGGATCCTACAACGGTTACATCCTTTAATTCAGGGTAATAACCCAACTCCATATCGCTTTGGGTAGCAGTATCTATTCCTACAATACGATCAATTGCACCCAAAGCCCTAATAATCTCTGTCGGATTATTCCACAAAACAACTATAGATTCTGCAGGGCAAGGAACTTCCACCGTGCGATTGGCAGAATCTAAAACTTGAATCGTAGTCTGATCCGTCCCTTCTATTGTTTCAATTGACTGCTCTGTTTTTTCTTTTGCTTCAATTGCTTGCTCTGTTTCTTCTTTTCTTTCATTTGGCTGCTTTGATTTCGTATTACAGGCTGTTAAAGAGAACAACAATACCAGTGCCAAAAATAATACAATTGATTTTCTAATCTTATTCATTTTCCCATCTCCTTATATATTAGTTTTCGAAGCAGGAATTTCTCTGCTCTGCTTCCGATTAACATGGTTTTGTATATGTTACAAATCAATTTCTTTAAATCAGCTGAACTGAACGTCAGTGAAATATACTTGTATCTTGCTAACTTTATTTCTTAAATTATGAATATTACTGATTCACTCGTTTTTGCAAAAACAAAAATAAAAGGTACACGGCTCTTCTTCAGAAAAGTCATATGCCTTCATAACATACATTTAATTATTAATGTTTAAAATATTGAAAAGGATAAAAGTAATAGAACTTCGGTTCTTGCTAGTTGGCTTCGACTAACAGCGATACTCATTATAGCAAGTATGTTTTAAATGTCAAGCGCCTTGCTTTGGAACCTGATGTTCTGGAGTATATCCAAAGGGAACTTAATGCTTTCTTTTTTTAGATTTATTTCGCGGACATTTTTACATGTAGAAAAATATCATGATTAGCAAAAATAAGTATAAATATTTAAAATGCTTTGAACAAACCATCTGTTTTTTGCTTGATTTTTTTGTTTTTCACACAAAGTTGTAAGATACCTGTTAATATAACTATGCATTTATAGTTATTTGAATATGAAAAGAGACTTTATGAAGACAAAATTATCAAAAGAATTGGCTGGCCCTGTCAAAATCAATAGAGGTGGCGTAAGATTAAATCATCAAAAAATAAACACCTTGCCTGAAAAAGTAGCCATTCTATCCCCGAACAAAGTACGTATACCCTTGCAGATGCATTTGGGAGCCGAATGTAAGCCGACTGTGAAAGTTCGTGAGCAAGTAAAAGTTGGTCAATTAATAGCCGATTCAGAAGAACTTATTTCCAGTCCGATTCATGCTTCTATTTCCGGAATCGTAAAATCCATACAAATTGCCGACGAAAATAATAGCGGCTCAGGAACAACGATAATTGAAATAGAATCAGACGGCAAAATGACTCCATATGAAAATTTGACTGTACCGCAAATCAATTCAAAAGAAGATTTTTTACGAGAAGTTCGCAAAAGCGGTTTAGTCGGTTTAGGCGGAGCCGGTTTCCCCACTTCCGTCAAATTAACTATTGATGATGTTAAAGTAGACACATTGATTGCCAATGGTGCAGAATGTGAACCGTATATTGCGGTTGACGATTACAAGATGCGTTTTTATCAAGAAGATATTTTGGATGCTATGCTCGCCACAATGAAATGGATCGGTATTTCGCATGGTATTATCGCCATTGAAGATAATAAAATGGAAGCTGCCAATCTTCTCCTGGAAAAAATTAATCATGAACCACAAAAGTATGCTGATATTAATATTGTCATCATGAATTCCGTTTATCCGAAAGGCGCAGAGAAATTAGTAATTTATAATGCTACCGGCAGAACTGTTCCTCGTGGCAAATTACCAAAAGACATTGGCTGTATAGTTATGAATACGACATCTTTAGCCGAACTCGGAAAATATTTGCGAACAGGAATGCCTTTAGTAGACAAATTAGTCACGGTAGATGGCAGCGCCGTATCGAATCCACAAAATGTCAATGTTCCGATCGGTTCTCTCATCTCAGATCTGTTAACTTTTGTAGGTTTAAAGGATAGGCCGGATCTGGTCATGATGGGAGGACCGATGATGGGCATTGCTCTCTCCAGTTTAGAAAATCCTGTTGTCAAACAAAATAATGCGATTATTGCTATGTTAAAAAATGAGTTTCAATTGACAAATGAAAGTGCCTGCATACGCTGTGCAAAATGTGTTGATGTGTGCCCAATGCGATTACAACCGACAAATCTTGTCAGAGCAATTAAGAAAAATCAAATCGATAAAGCTAAAGATGATGGTTTGTTAAACTGTATTGGATGCGGCAGTTGTGATTATATATGCCCGGCAAAAATCCCGTTAGCACAATATTTACTTTTAGGAAAAAGCAAGTTAGGAAATAACAGCTCTATTTGAGGTAAGAATAATATGTCTGCAAAATCATCAGAACAAAATCATTTGATCATTGCTTCCGCACCACATCTGCACTGCCATAGAACAACCACCAGCGTAATGGGAAATGTGTTGATTGCATTAATGCCGATCATTGTCGCTGTCGCTTTCATCTACGGATGTCGTGTGTTATTATCAATAGCTGTCGCTTCTGTCACCGCTTTGTTGGCAGAATATCTAATTCAAAAAGCTATGAAAAGAAAGCAAACAATACAGGATCTGTCCTGCATTGTAACTGCCGTAATTTTAGTATTAAATTTACCACTAGATTTTCCTTTTTGGCAATTAATCATCGGTACCATATTCGCTATTGTTGTCGTCAAAGCTGCTTTCGGCGGTCTCGGTCAAAATTTCGCCAATCCCGCAGTGACGACAAGAATTATCCTGGTTTCAGCCTTCGCATCATCTTTTGCTAAAAATACGGAACCTTTGGCAAGAGCATTGCGTTTGAGCAATTCCATGCTTGACTCAGGCACCGGTATAGCATTAGATTCATCTTCCGGTGCTACTGTTTTGGTCTTTATAAAATCCGGTTTCGATCCCAATGAACTACGTACATTACGCGATCTGTTACTCGGCATTCAAAGAACCACTGCCATTGGTGAAACCTGTGCTATAGCCATATTAATCGGCGGTTTGTATTTATTATTTAAAAAAATTATTAAATGGCATATTCCGATTACTTATATCGGAACCGTAGCAGTTCTTTCTTTCCTGTACGGTGGATTTGATATGCAATTTATGCTTTATCATTTATTAAGCGGAGGCTTGTTATTTGGTGCCTTTTTTATGGCAACCGATTATGCAACCAGTCCTTTAACCAATAAGGGAAAAATTGTTTTTGGAATAGGCTTGGGTATATTAACATCCGTTATTCGCTTTTGGAGCAATTTACCCGAAGGTGTCTCATTTTCAATTTTGACGATGAATGTTTTAACGCCTCATATTGATCGCTTTACCAAAGAAAAGCCGTTCGGTACAGAATTGAAAGAACAAGGATAAGTAACCAGGTGTTTATATGAAAAACAAAAATACAATTTCGGTGCAAATTCTTAAGCCCACAATCGTACTAGGTCTAATTTGTTTCATGACTGCCTTAATGTTAGCTTTAGTGAATAGTATCACCAAAGAACCGATTAAAGCACAAGAATTGGCACGCGAAAATGAAGCAAAACAATTAGTTATGCCTGAAGGTGTAGACTTCGTTGAGAAAGAGTTTTCGGGCAATAAACACTTTCTGTACAATGAAGCCTATGATCAGAACGGTAATCTTGTCGGTTATATTTTCAAAAATGGAAAACATGGTTATGGCGGCCCTGTAATCGTCAATGTCGGTGTTGATCCTAACGGCAAAATCACCGGTGTTAAAGCTCTGGATCTGTCTGAAACACCCGGCATCGGGACAAAAGTCGAAGATCCTGCTTTTACGGATCAATTTATCGGTAAAACAATCGGATTAAAAGCCGTGTCAAGTACTAATCCGAGTAATAATGAAATTCAGGCAATATCCGGAGCAACCACCAGCTCAAATGCTTTTATTGAGGCAGTTCAAAAAAGCTTGGAACAATATGCCTTGATTTGCGGAGGTAACGATGAATAAACCAAAAGAAGTTTTTTTTCAGGGATTTATCAAAGAAAATCCGATATTTCGTTTAGTACTCGGTATGTGTTCTTCCCTGGCCGTTTCCAGTACAATGATCGCATCATTAGGAATGGGCATTTCAGTTATTTTTGTCTTGGTTTTATCTAATATCGTCATTTCCTCCTTACGAAAAATAATTCCGGACATGGTTCGAATCCCTGCATTTATTACTGTCATAGCAGGATTTGTCACTATCGTACAATTGTTATTAAAAGCTTATTTATTGGAAATTAATGATATGCTTGGTGTTTATTTACCCTTGATTGTTGTCAATTGTATTATCCTGGGCCGTGCCGAAGCATTTGCTGCTAAAAATTCAGTCGGTTATGCAGCATTGGATGGTTTAGGTATGGGAATCGGTTATACCATCGCTCTGCTCTCAATCGCATTCATTCGCGAATTATTCGGTTTCGGTTCTTTGTTCGGCATGCAAATCATTCCTGAAGAATACACAATATTAATCTTTACTCTGCCTACCGGTGGCTTTCTCGTACTTGGTTTTCTGATGGCTGTCTGGAATAAATTGGCTGCATTACAGGGTAAACCAAAAGCGGAATTGAATTGTCATTCTTGTCCTGTTGCCGGTCTTTGCGGAGAGGGTTTCATTCGATTGCAAAAAGCGGAAGAAATTGATATCAAAATTGATAAAAATGCCGGCGCAAATACCGAAAAGGAGGCTAAATAATGAACACAAATTTGTTCTACATATTATTTGTTGCCATTCTCGTCGAAAATTATGTATACGTTCAATTTTTAGGCATTTGCCCTTTTCTGGGAGTTTCTAAAAATTTAAAAACAGCTATGGGCATGAGTGTTGCTGTTATCTTTGTTATGGTATTAGCGACAGCTGTTACTTGGCCAATTAATCATTTTATTCTCGAAACTTATCATTTAGATTATTTGCAAACTTTAGTTTTTATCTTAATTATTGCCGCTTTAGTCCAATTAGTCGAAACTTTTATGAAACGCTACATGGTTCCTTTATATAATGCACTTGGTATTTATTTGCCGTTGATTACAACAAATTGTATTGTATTAGGTGTTGTTTTATTAAATGTACAATCCGGATATGGTTTTACCGAATCCATGGTCAATTCCATCGGCGGTGGTTTGGGATTTTTGCTTGCTATGTTTATGTTTTCAGGAATTCGTTCCCGCATTGATGAATCCGATATTCCGGATTTTTTATCCGGTTTGCCGATCACCCTAATTGCTGCCGGTATCGCCGCCCTGTCCTTCCAAGGCTTTGTTGGGATCGCGGAGAATTTATTCACGTAGGAGACTGCCATGAGTGATATATTGTTTGCAAGTTTAATAATAGGCGGTGCCGGAATTGTTTTAGGCATCATCTTGGCTGTTTTTTCTAAATTAATGGCAGTTGAAGTAGATGAAAAAGAAGAAAAGATCAGAGAAATGCTGCCAGGTGCCAATTGCGGCGCTTGCGGCTATACAGGATGTGACGGCTATGCTCAAGCATTAGCGAGCGGTGATGAGGATAATATTACTTTGTGCAAACCGGGCGGTCAACATACCGTTGATCAAATTTCTGCTTATTTGGGTATTAAAGCCGACAAGATGATCAAAACAACGGCAGTGGTCATGTGTCAGGGGAACTGTCTTCATACGCAAAAAAGAGCTGATTATAGAGGTATAAAATCTTGTCAAATGGCTAAGCTGGTAGCCGGCGGTGATGCACAATGCGGCTATGGCTGTCTCGGCTATGGCGATTGTGTTTCAGTCTGTAAATATGATGCTATCCATATTATTGATGGGGTCGCTTTTGTCGATGCAACCAAATGCACTTCTTGTATGGAATGTATTAAAACATGTCCGCAACATATTATTGAACTGATGCCCCTGGAAAAATCTTATTCTATTGTTTTCTGTCAAAATGAAGATCGAGGTCCGGTTGCCAATAAAGTCTGCCAAACATCTTGCATTGCTTGCAGACGTTGCATTAAAGCTTGCCCGGAAAATTGCATTACGATCAATAATAATCGCGCCGTTATTGACTATGAAAAATGCACCAATTGCGGAGCCTGTCAGCAGGTTTGTCCACATCAGTGCATTCTTTCTCTGTATCCTGTAGAGCAATTAATGAGTTAAGTAACTAATTGGAATTATCATTATCATTGAGCATAGAAGCTACGCCTCCTATAGCGACTCCATCAATCAATTCTTCTTTTTTTAATAGTTTTCAATAGATTAAATCTTGCTTATCTCAGTCCTAAGATTTTTTCCGCTTCGCGTATAAAGGTTTCGAGAACTTGAACTCTGGCATGTTTTTTATCTTCGCTGGAAACAATTGTCCAAGGAGCAGCTTCCGTACTTGTTTGTGCAATCATTTCATCAATTGCCTCAACATAAACATCCCATTTTTCCCGATTGCGCCAATCTTCATCAGTTATCTTATAAGGTTTGTTTATCTGCCTTGCTTTAAAGCGTCTTTCTTGTTCATCTTTTGAGATTAACAAAAAGAATTTCATTAACAGCATACCGTCATCTAATAATTCTTCTTCCATATTGCGAATTTCGGTATAGGCTCTTGACCATTCTGCTTCAGTAGCAAATCCTTCTATACGCTCAACCATAACTCTGCCGTACCAGGAGCGATCAAAAATAGCTATATGCCCATCTCGCGGGAAGTTATTATAGAATCTCCAAAGGTAATGATGTTCTTTTTCCAAATCTGAAGGAGCAGATGTCGGGTTAATGTAATACAGTCTGGCATCCATCTGATGAATCAAACGTCTAATTGCACCGCCTTTTCCGGCAGCATCCATACCTTCAAATACTATAACTGTTGGAATATTTTCTCTGGCTAAAGCGAACGCCAAAGCTCCCGCACGATCTTGTAAATCATCAATGACTTTTGTGTATTCTTCGGAGCTTATAGATGAGGATAAATCAAAATCTTTGATTGAATTTTCTATTTTAACAGGTTGATGTTTATACTTTTTCTCTTCTTCACGCGTTTTATATATCCGTTTAATTTCCTCTTTAATAATCTCTATAGAGGTTCCCATCACATGTTTGGAAGCCAATTTACGATTCGCTGAAGGTACTATTTGCCATGGTGCAATGTCAAAATTTGTTTTATATAAAACATCATCGAAATGCTTAAAATATTCTTCGTAATTTTCATTTTGTTCCAGATCTTTTTTAGTTACCAAAATATTTCTATAAGGATCTTGTTGATGAGTATCAATAATCATTCTCTGTTGTTCTTTGGTTTGATGCAAGAAAAATTTAATTAAAATAATTTCATCATCATATAGAGTCTGTTCTAAATTCTTGATGTGGCGAATCCATTTTTGTTGATCTTCTTCCGATAAATCTAATTGATTAAAAAGATGATAATACATGCTGCGGTCAAAAATACCGAAATCACCCATTGCTGGTTTATGCTTCCAAAATTGATATGTATAAAAATAGTCATCTTCTTTACTATAATCTTCGAATACAGCTACTCTTGATGATCTGGCATCTAATTCTCTAGCCAAATTATTGATGACCAATCCTTTACCGGAAGACTCCCAACCATCAACCATAATGATAACGGATATATCTTCCTCATTACATTCTCTTTGTAATTCTGCCAATTGTTCTCCTAAAGCAGATCTGCTTTGATTAGAAAAAGGACTATTGAATTCTTTTGTGTATACACTCTCTAACATAATGCTGTGCCTCCCTGTTTACTGTTCTGCAGGAACTCATTTTATTATAATTGAATAATTGTTTTTCGATATAACTGAATAAAACAATTTATCAAGAATTTTACTCATTTTCTGCAGAATGTTATTATTTCATGTCGGTATTCCTCATTTAGGTATCCGGATTATTTTCTGTTTCTTGATCTGCCAATAAATTCCAAGTCTAAAAGATGTCCTTTAAGTTTAACTCCGCCGCCAAATCCGGTTAACGACTTATCTTTGCCAATGACACGATGACACGGAATGAGAATTCCCAAAGGATTGCTTCCACAAGCAGATCCGACAGCCCTTGCATAAGCATATGCTTTATCCGGTTTATCCAACAGACGCTCAGCTACTTCTTCATAGGAAAAAACAGCACCATAAGGTATTTGACTTAGAATTTGCCATACTTTACGTTGAAACACAGTACCTGTTTGCACAACATAAGGTAAATCAAATTCAGTTAATTTGCCTGAAAAATAATCCGTAAACTGCTGCATTGTTTTTTCTTTAAGTTGAGGGGTAATCGGCTCTCTCTGTGACAGAATCTGCAAAATTTTATTTTCCGATTTGATTATACCTGCATCTGTCAATAATTCTTGTTTGGTCAGAGCCTTGCGCAAATTTTTATCAGTCACAATTTGTTGCGGTTGAATAAATTGAACTTGAATAATTTGATTTGATTTAATATGCACGACTATATTGTGCTTATGAAACGGAAAAATCAGATAACTGACAGAATCAAAATCAGATGCTGCAAATCGTTTTGTTTGAAAGCGATTCGGATATACGGAATCACCCAAAAAAATTGCCGGTTCTCTGCCCGCAGCAGCTTTCCGGCTACGATCCGGTACTTGTAAAATCAGCTGTTCAAAATCAACCTTAAAATCATACAATACAGTGCCAACCTGATATAAAAACTGATCATTAATTAAGCTGGCGGAAAATGGCAAATTAAGCAAAATTAAAGTACCTGTCAAAGTTCTGTTATCTAAAAAAATTGATTCAACAAAAAGCAGTGCTAAAATCTGATTGTTATCCGAGCAAACAAGATATACTTCGGCTTGTTTCAGCTTGCGATATTGATTGATCATTTGACGCATCTGAGTTTTATTGCGAAACAAATTAATACTCAGACCGATTTCACAGACTTTATCCGCATCAATATTTCGCCATGCTTTTAACATTATTTCAGACATTGTTTTCTCCGATAATTTTTTGATAATGTAAATAACAAAATTTTAAATTGTTTTTCGGGTCCGTCAGCCAATCGGATTGAGCGATAAGTTTCCACTTGCAATCATTATCCAAATTCGGAAAATAACTGTCTGCCGGCAATTCTTGATTAATTCTCGTCACATGACATTCATTGCAAAAAGGCAATAGCAAATTGTAAATGCTTTCTCCGCCTACTACGATAAAGTCATCATCTTGATAAGCATGCTCGGTTTTCAATTCCTCGACTATTTCCAGCAAATTTTCTAACGAATCGGCTATATATGCTCCAGCCATTTCCGGTTGAGGATTACGTGTCAAAATGATATTAGTCCTATGTGGCAGAGGTTTCCCATGCGGATAGGTTTGCATGGTTTTCGAACCATATATAATAACTTTGCCGACAGTCATTGCTTTAAATCTTTGCAAATCTTGTGATATGTGAACTTGCAGTGCACCTGATTTGCCGATTCCCCAATTAGGATCAGTGTTAACAATTGCGATCATTGATTTTCCTTAAATATCATTTTAAAAAGATTGTATAAAGCGAATACAGCATTTATTTATAACAAAATCTGATTCTTAATTACTATACTATATTAATTATTATATTATATTGCCACCGGAATTCGTTTTACAGCAGGGCCATGTTGATAGTTTTCAAATATAAAATCATCGACCGTAAATTCATAAAAATCCTTAACGTTTTTATTCATTTTAAGGATTGGTGCAGGATAAGGTTTTTGAGCTATTACTTCCTCAATAATCGGGAAATGCCTGTCATAGATATGGGCATCAGAAATGACATGGATGAACTCCCCTGCTTCAAAGCCACTTACTTGTGCAAACATATGAACCAAAATTGAGTATTGAACCACATTCCAATTATTCGCAACCAGCATGTCTTGTGATCTTTGATTGAGAATTGCATTGAGTTTGTTATCCGTAACATTGAAAGTCATGCTATAAGCACATGGATATAAAGCCATGTCATGCAAATCATCAAAATTATACATTGACGTCAAGATGCGACGTGAAGAGGGATTATTTTTCAAATCAAATAGAACACGATCTACTTGGTCAAACATACCTTCTTTGTATTGATGTTTGACTTGCATCTGATAACCATACGCTTTGCCGATTGTATTATCTTCACGTGCCCATTGATTCCAGATTTTGCTATTTAAGTCATTGATATTATTAGATTTTTTTTGCCAAATCCACAATATTTCATCAATTGCAGCTCGGTAGTTAATTGGTCTTAGAGTTAATAGCGGAAATTCCCGGTTTAAATCATAACGATTGATAATGCCGAAAGATTTTTTTGTATATGCCGGAGTACCATCCTCCCAATGAGGTCTTACTTCTTCGCCTGTTTGATCAAAACCGTGATCTAAAATCATGCGACAATTTTCAATAAATAATTTGTCAGCAACACCCATTGTTTTCCTAACCCCACATTCGTTTTTATGCTCAAATTATTTTAACATTGTAATCTGTTTTTGACAAAATCTGTTGTAGAAACAGATTATCATTTGGATTTTTTAAACGGACTGGCACAATATTTAAGGTTGTACCGATAAATGCCTGGATAATCTTGAAAAGTGTGTGTCCAACAGGCAACTCTGACAAACTCTGAAATGCTAATTTATAAGCGGTTTCATTGACGAATCAATTAACAACAATCTGATCTTTTATTTTGGCAAAACCGGCTTCTTTAATTCCGGGTACCGACATTATTTCTTCAATCACTTGAAAATTCCCGTTTTGCTCTCTAAAATCCAAAATAGCTTGTGCCTTGACCGGACCAATCCCGGTTAAAGTTTGCAATAAATCAAAATCTGCAGTATTGAGATTTACTTTGTGCGATTTTTCCACTGCAGACTTATCAGTAACAAACTTCATTTGAGAATTGAAATTCATTTCATATCGTAATAAATCTTGCTCGATTTCCTCTTTATTAGGAATATATATTTTTGTATTTGCTTGAACCGGTTCAGCAAGATTAACCAACAATAAATCGGCATCGGATTTTAAACCACCGGATAATTCAATAACATCTTGAATAATCATTCCGGTATTCACTTGGTAAACTCCCGGTTGCTTAACAGCTCCCATTATATGAACCGGAAATGTTAAGGAATCTGATTCTTGATTGTTTGTTGTTAATTGTTCAGATTCCATCGATTCCGCAGAATTCGGATCGGAAATGACATTACGTTTAACAACCGTTTTGTTCTTGTTTAGAGTTTGTTCAGCATTGATTTGCAAATTGTCATTTTTTAATGAATCGTATTCGAGCATATTATTTTCTGATAAATCATGTTCGAAATTATTCAAAGGTGTCAATTTTAACTTAGGTTGGGCAATAAATTTATAAAAGCCGAACAAAAGCACCAGACAAATAACAAAAACAAGTATTTTTATTTTGCGTTGACGGTTCATAAGTCACCTCTCAGAATAATGTTATGTTCTGTTAACTTAAAAATTAAAAAACGAGCGAAAAGTCTCTTTTTTCATCTTTAAATGACAGAGTTTAATCTAGGTTCAGTTTAAACCATCTGCAAATTAAATTTACTTGTTTTATTCGTAAACACTGATAAAAGTGGTAAAATGCGCATTAATTTTTAGTCACCGCATTTACCAATAAAGACAAGGATATATCAGATTGGGTAATGATGATTACAGTCATCATATTTCAGCAATGGAGCAAAAAGGATATGCCTTAAGATCAGGTGTTGTTATTTATATCATCAACCACATCTATCGACAAAGGTCCATGCCAAAGTTTTTCCAATTGATAAAATTCACGTTCCTCATGATAGAAAATATGTACGACAATATCCCGATAATCCAAAACATTCCAACGGCTGCCGGAATCATTTTCTACTCGGCTCGGCTTCATGTCATACTTTTCAGATATTTCAAACAACACATCATCTACCAAAGCTTTAACTTGAGTGTTTGAACTACCGCTGGCAATAATGAAGTATTCGGCAAGCATCGTTTTCTCAGCTACTTTAATCGCCTCAATATCCAAGGCTTTTTTGTTCTCTAAAACTGCAACAATATCATCTTTTAAACGTTCAATATCCAATTCGACCTCCTGTTAATAATTCTCAAGATATTTTGTAGCGGCTGCTGTCGCCGGATGTCCCTTTTTCGAGCGTCGTATTAACGATAATCTAACTTCTTCCAAACATAGTTTCATCGCAGAAGTTAAATCTGTGTCAGCTATTTCTCTGATTTCCTCTAAATTTTCAAACGGTCTGCCATATTCCAATTTATCTGCCAGATAGATAATTTGATCCAGTTTCGTCATGTTTTTTCTTGATGTTGTATGAAAAATCAATGCATCAAGAATTTCTCGATCAGTAATGCCTAAATAGCGATGGATATACCAAGCACCGGCCGGACCGTGAGCAATATTTTTGTTAAGCGGATTCAATTTGCCCGTTTTTTTGGCAAAACGATATTGCTTTTCTATTTTCATTGCTTTTGCAATGTCATGTAAAATCCCGGTCACCGCTGCTTTCATTAAATCATAATCATGCATTGTCGCGAGATGAACCGCATATTGCATAACATTCAAAGAATGATTTAGTCTGGAACGGGATACGTTTTTTCTCACTTCCTTCTCATATACAGCAAGTTGAATTAATTGTTCCCGATTCAATTGTGCCATCTCATCATTGAAAACATAAATTTTATTGTTTTTAATGTATTTGCTGACAGCAGGTGGTATTTTATCCTTTTGCTTTTTATCCAGCTTCAGTTTTTCTCGCAATTTGCTTGACGAAATATCAATTTCTTCTATCTGAAAAAAATCAATCTTAGCTTGATATTTAGTTCTTAAATAATCCGCTCTTTCATTCATATGTTTGAAGTCTTCAGATCCCCGACGACAAATCAACAATTTAGCTTTTTTCATGATTTGTTCAGGTTCGTACCAACTTTCAATCGTATCCAAAGCATCCGAGCCGTAAACTAAAGATATTTTCACTTTTACATTTTGCAAATTTATCAGGCTATCAGTATCTATTTTATACTTGGTTTTTTTACCTCTGGGAACCCTTTGTTTGCTTAGTTTCTTTAGTTCTTCATTAATATAATCGTTATAGATTTTTTGCTTATAAAAATCAATCGTATCAACTGTATATGAATATTGCCCCGGACGATTAATTTCATAATCACTCAGGGTTAATCCCGGTAAATCACTGATGCCTAATCGTGTCATTTCATAACGATAACCGGAAGGAGTCATATAGTTATTCTTATGTGGTGCCAGACCCAAAGGCATAACAATAATCTGATCGAATTTATTTAACTTAAGCAAACCCTCCAGGACATTTTTGTGCCCATTATGAAACGGATCGAATGACCCTCCGAAAATTGCTATTTGTATTTTTTTAGCCAAGAAATATTTTACCCCTTTTCACAAATTCCCTGTTCTTTATCAATGTTTAAAGTGTCTTGCACCTGTAAAAATCATTGGTATATTGTGTTGATTGCAAAAATCAATAGAATCCTGATCTTTTAGCGATCCTCCGGGCTGAATGATTCCTTTCACACCTGCTTTATACGCAGCTTCTACCGTATCTGCAAACGGAAAAAAAGCATCTGAACCCATAATTGAGCCTTCAGCAAGTTCTCCGGCTTGCTTAATGGCAATATTGGCCGAAGTTATGCGATTCGGTTGTCCCGGACCGATTCCGACAGTCTGCTCATTTTTAACCAGAACTATTGCATTTGATTTTACATGCTTTACCACTTTCATTGCAAAATAATAATCTTGTAAATCAGCTTGCTCCGGTTTGGCATGTGTCACTACTTGATGTTTTTCAGTTTCAATCGGTTTTTGATCATAGTCTTGCAACAAAAGACCGCCGTATATTTCTTTCACCATTTGTGTTCCTGCCGGATATGGCTCAGTTAAACCCGGCAATTCCAATAAGCGAATATTTTTCTTGCTCATTAAAATTTCAAGTGCATCCGGTTCAAATGCAGGTGCTAAAATAACTTCCAAAAATATTTTCGTCATCTCTTCCGCTTCAATTTTAGTTACCGGCCGGTTTTGCACAATTATACCGCCGAATATCGAAACAGGATCGGCTTGATAAGCCTTCCGCCAAGCCTCTTCAATTGAGTCGGCTGATGCAATGCCGCAAGGATTGCTATGTTTAACCGCAACAACTGTCGGTTTGGAAAACTCTTTGACAATCGACATTGCCGCATCCGTATCTGCATAGTTGTTATAGGAAAGTTCTTTACCGTGCAATTGTTTCGCCGCAACCAAACTGTTCTCAACCGGAATTGCTTTACTGTATGCGGTTGCCTTTTGTGCCGGATTTTCACCATATCTTAAATCTGTAACTTTACGATAAGACAAAATCAAATTTGAATTGTCGCTAATCAGCTCTGATTCCGGCAATTCGAGTTTGCTTTTGAGATATTCGGCTATCAGGCTGTCATAAAAAGCTGTCTGGGTAAAAACTTTAGCTGCTAATCGCAATTTGCTTTCGTCTGAAACTTCGCCGTGAGTTTCCAGTTCAGAAATAACGGCTTGATAATCGGCAACATCAGTCAGCACTACCACCGAATTATAATTTTTGGCGGCAGATCTTAACATTGCAGGTCCGCCGATATCTATTTGTTCAATACAAGCAGCTATATTTTCACCTTGTTTGAGCATTGTTTTTTCAAAAGGATATAAATTGACAACAACCAGATCAATCATCGGAATTTCAAGTTCCAGAGCCGATTGCATATGGGATTCCAGATCTCTGCGTGCCAATAAACCGCCATGAATTTTCGGATGCAGAGTTTTCACTCTGCCGTCAAAACATTCGGGGAATCCGGTAATATCCTCTACAGCAGTAACAGCTAAATTTTGATCTTGTAAAAATTTTGCTGTACCGCCGGTTGAAATAATTTCATAATTTAAATTAAGTAAACTTTGTGCTAAATCTGCCAGACCGGTTTTATCTGATACGCTGATTAATGCTCTTTTCTTTGTCACAATTATCTCCTTTTATTAGTTTGTTCAATTAAATATGCATTGATAAATCCGTCAAGATCACCATCCATTACAGCTCCGACATCACCCATTTCATAATCGGTACGATGATCCTTGACTTTCGTATACGGCATGAATACATATGAGCGAATCTGACTTCCCCAGCCTATTTCCAATTGATCGCCTTTTAAGTCTTCGATTCTTTCTGCTTGTGCCTGTATAGCTAAAGTAAAAAGCTTTGACTTTAACATATTCATAGCAGTATCTCTGTTTTGCTTCTGTGAGCGTTCAGATTGACAGGAGACTACGACACCCGTCGGTATATGAGTAATTCTCACAGCAGATGAAGTTTTATTAACATGTTGACCACCTGCACCGGAAGCTCTGTAATAATCGATTCTTAAATCGTCCGGATCTATGTTGACTTCAATTGAATCGTCTAATTCCGGAATAACTTCGACTGATGCAAAGGAAGTATGCCTTCTGCCGGAAGAATCGAACGGAGATACTCTCACCAAACGATGTACACCGGCTTCCGATTTTAAATAACCGTAAGCATTTTCACCGGAAATTCTAAAGCTGACGCTTTTAATTCCGGCTTCATCACCATCCAAATAATCTAAAATCTCTAAACTGTAATCATGTTGTTCAGCCCAACGCGAATACATACGAAAGAGCATTTGAGTCCAATCTTGGGCCTCCGTGCCGCCCGCACCGGGGTGCAAAGTCAATAGTGCATTAAAGTTATCATGTTCTCCATTAAACAAGGTTTCCATTTTCAATTGATCAAATTGCTGCTTATATAATTCATAACCTTGCTCAATTTCTTCTTTAACAGATTTATCTTCTTCCAAAATTCCCAGCTCGCATAAGATCTGTAAATTTTCCAGAATTTCTGCTGTCGCTTTAAATCTATTTTGTTTCTTTTTTAAAACTGTGATTTCTTGTTGGATTTTCTGGGCATGATCAACATCTTCCCAAAATCCGGGTTCAGAAGAATGTAATTCAAGCTCTGAGATGCGCCTGTTCGCCTCATCCAGATGTAACGACTGGCGTAATAATTCCAGCGGTTCATTCTCTTTTTCTAATTCTTGCTGTAACTGTTCCAGTTCAACCATAAAATCTCCAATAAACTCCATTAAACAATGTATGGTTGGCGTAATGCCAAAATCTGATAAAACAAACCATATAATCTTGCCATCGAAAATACTCGAACCGTATAAATAACTGCTTCAATGATTAAAAAACTATAATGAAAATCTGCCAGCATTAATTGACATAAACTGGTAACAAAGTTCAAAATCATATTTTGCACAATAAAACTGACAAACATCGTTAGTTTTGCTCCCCTAGTCTGGTTATAACTCAGTTCCATGGAACGTATCAATTTATTTTGTGTATACATAATATTCAAAGGAGTAAATAGCAAAATAAACAAGACCACAAAAAATGGAATCATAAACATGGTTGCTGAAATTAGCAAGACTAAAAGCAACATGAGAATTAACACCAGCATACTCGGAATGAATCGCAATAAATCCTTGAGAGCAGTTCTGACATAAGGCAACTTTTGCCCTATCTTATCATGGTCAGTTGCAAAACGTTTGAAATCAGAGGGAAAGAATGTTCTTTTAACATACTCGGTTATTTGGTTAAGATTTTGCAGTCCGGCATCTTGCCCAACAAGTTTGAACGGAACCATAAAAATGTCTTTTGAGCCTAAACGAATTCGATCCGTTCTTTGCAATTCATTTTCCAGGATAAAAACTTCGGCATAGACTAAACCGATACAAATTGCCAAAAAGGTTCCGATACAATATAAACCGATAATGATCAAATTGCCTGTTGTCGGCAAAACAAGTTTTCCGGTCTCCAAAAATTCGCCACTCAAATAATACGACACAAATGTAAAACTGCGATCACCTACTGGTAACATCGTAACAGCAGCTCTGATCAATATCATCAAAACCAGCCCTAACTTAACTGCTTTATCTGATTTCAATTTATAAAATTTAAACGACTCAACAATTATTTTTAAATTCATTGAATAACCTTTTACCAATCAATTAATTTTAGATTAGCACAGTGAATAAAGATTGTCACATAAAAATTAGCTGCGAATCGCGTTATGATTGACTTGAATAATCCCGTTAATTTTTTGCAAACCTTGAATTATTTTACCGGCTCTGACTTTCGATAAATTACGACAAATTATTTGAATAGTACTCCTTCCTCTGGTTACCGGAGATTGTTGAATACTGATGATTTTTGCAGAATTTTCGTTAAAAATTAACAATACATCAAGCGGAGAAACCAAGTCCACTTCGCTGATAATATTAAAAATATCTACTGAATCCAAATCCGAACCTTGATAAGAATAAACTGATTTATGATATTTATAATAAGCGCTCCGGGAAATCCCAACTTCTTTTACTGCTTGATTAATTGACGGATAGACTTTTTTACGGATACCGTCTTTAACCTCAATCACTTTACGAAAAACTTCAGGGCAGGCATTTTTCTCAATTAAATAAAATTTTTCTCGATTTTTATTGCTCATAATTCTCCTGAATATTGTTCCTGTAAGAAATCATTAAATTTTGCAAAAGCCAATGCACGATGACTAATCATATTCTTCAGCTGCGGATCCATTTCCGCTGTTGTCATTTGATATTCAGGCATATAAAATATCGGATCGTAGCCGAAACCATGTTCGCCACGCATTTCAGAAATAATCTTACCTCTGCATTCGCCTGAAAAAATATATTCTTTTCCCTGATGATTTATAAATGCCAAGGCACAATGAAAAGCCGCCGTCCATTGTTCTTGCGGATAATCAGCAAGCAACTGCCAGATATATTCTATCTTTTCAGGATATGAAACACGTTCTCCGGCAAAACGTGCAGAATAAATGCCGGGATATCCATCTAATAAGTCTATTGAAAGACCTGAATCATCTGCTAAAACTAAACCACCAAGTTGTGCGTGAGCATGGCGGGCCTTAATTAAAGCATTTTCCGAATAAGATGTTCCGGTTTCATCTACATCCGCATCAATACCCAGTTCCGACAAAGAACGCAGCTTTACAGCAGATAATTTGAGTATTGCCGCTATTTCTTTTACTTTATCTTGATTATGTGTTGCTAAAATAATTTCCATTATCGAATCATAGCATAAAACACAAAAAAATAACCACATTTATTGTTATTATCAGATAAAATATGTTTTGAAATTCATTTTCACAAAATAATAACCCCGCTTTTTCCATTTGAATTGCGTATACTATAAATGAGGAAAGAATAATGCAAAATGAACATGAAATTGTCCAACAAGTTTATGCTGCTAAAGAAGATAATTTTGCTGCCGATGATTTCATCGAAAGCTACAAGCCTTTTATCAAAGCAGAAACAGCTAAATTTTTAAAAAGACCTACCCATGATCAAGATGATGAATTGAGCATTGCGATGATTGCTTTCTATGAGGCAATTAATCAATATTCTCACCTCAAAGGATCTTTTCTTAACTTTGCCTCACGCATGATTAAAAATCGTCTGATCGATTACTGGCGCAAAATCAAGCGTCATACCGGATTGGTTGAGCTGGATGCTCCGCTTGTTGATGATGAAGAAATCGCTTTAATTGATACAATGCCTGAGGAAAAGAACAAAACCGAAGAATTCATCAATCGTGAAGCTACCGTAGCGGAGATCAGGGAATTGGCACAACAAATGTCTGAATTCAATATTTCTCTTTCCGATGTGGCAGATAAAAATCCACGCCAAAAAAGGACATTACTTGCTTGTCAAAAGGCTGCTGATACTGCAATTAAAGATGAAAAAACGATGACACAGTTTTTCAATAACAAAAAACTACCGATTACCAGAATTGCCGAATTGAGTCAGGTTGCGAAGAAAACCTTAGAAAGACATCGCGATTATATTATCGCTTTATTGATTATATATAGTAACGGTTATGATTTGATTCGCAATCACCTTGCTCAAGTAAAAATCGTGAAAGGAGAACGCTAAAATGAAATATATTGTGATCGAACAATGTAAAACCTACTCCGTTCTGCTTAGTGAGAATGGTCAGTTTTATAAAGCTGCCAATCTGAATTACGAACTGGGCGAAACTGTTGAAAATCCGGTTTTGATGGAAAACAAACTATCTTCAAATTTAGATCTCAAATGGTATAAATTTAAGAATCATTTGCGTTACTCAAAAATGAAATCGGTTTTAGTGAGTTTAGCTTTAGTTTTGATACTTGCAGTCGGAGTTTTTGGCGGTCTTTATTATCGAGAAAATTTCCTTATAACAAAATCTTCAATTATTATGCAAATCAATCCCAAAGTGGAACTTGACCTCAATGCAAAAGGCTCGGTCATAAAATTAAGAGGATTGAATGCGGACGGAGAATTATTGTTGGCTGACTATGAATTAACAAGTAAAGACAAAGTTGAGGTTACCAACGATTTAATCAAAAAAGCACAGGATATGAATTTTCTCCAAGCAGGTGGTAAAGTAACTCTCGGAATCAAGGCAAAAGATGAACAAACTTTTGTAGAATACGGGATTGAATTACGCGAAAAAGTAACTCCGAGTAAAATCGTTATTGAGATAGTAAGAGCTGAAAATTTAGAAGAATCAGATTATTCAACTGTTCCGGAGAATTTCAAAACCGAATTTACTATTAAACAAAAACCTGCTGAACAAACAACATCAACCGAAGTCACAACTTCAAGTAAAACACCAACTACTAAAACTACTACTAAAACAACAACTATTAAAACTACTTCACCTACTACAAAACCGACAGTAATTGTTACCACTCCTACAACAGTTATTCAATCTGCAACAAACTATGATGATTCCAATTACGGTGATTCTGATTATGATGATAATTCCAATTACGACGATGTTGATGAAATTGATCAAGATGATGATTTTGACGGCGACTCTTTATACGAAGATGATGATTAATGAGGAGCAGAGACTTCGTTACGCTTATTAAGCGCATCTCTTCTATCGGGAAGTATTCCTTCACAAATCTTTCTATTCTTGTCTTCATACATATAAGCATCAATCTTATTTAAAAAATCATCTATTGACTCATGCTTACTTTTGTATGTACTGTAACCAATTGAAAAATTTATCTTATAAGGTTTCTTTTCTGATTCATTGAACAATGTTGTTTGTGTTTTAATGATGTCAATCATATCTGTAATTTCTTTCTGAGAGCTTACTTGCATTAAGATGATAAACTCATCACCACCAAACCTAAATGATACCCCTTTATTACCCACAGATTTGCGTAATATCTTTCCGGTTATAGAAATAGCATCATCACCTACAAGATGTCCAAATCTATCATTTATACTTTTGAAGCCATCAATGTCTAACATGATTCCGGCAAGTACACGGGTAGTATCCCAATGTTCACTATACATTAGCAACATGTTATTTAAATACTGTCTGTTCAATAATCCCGATAGCTTATCTACATAAGATGCTTCATTCTGAACATTAACGAACAACGAATTCATCCCTACAGCCACTCCAAGCCACACAAGAGAGTATCCATAAAAGAAGAACTGCAACATACTTCCAATTATAATGGGAATCATAAACAGAATAGCAGGAAGAAACAAATACTTATGTAATTTCTTACGATACAAATAAATTAATATCATACCGTATGCCAGATAAAAATAAGTAACTGCATATGGAATGATATATAAATCTGTTCTTTGATAAATATTATATTCATCGACCGCAAAAAACACAGGTGTTACCAAGTTTATTAAGCAACCGATTATAATTAGTACGGCAGGTATAGCCACAAAAGGATATATTCGCTTGATTCTTTTCATATTTGTAAACAATTTATAGTCCACATATATTACCCATAAATAAGCAAATACAATATTGTTAATAAATAAAATGTCATTTAGCACTAGCAACAAAGTATGATATCCATACCCCATATTGCCATCCCAAAAGAGAACCGCTGATTCAATCAGGCATTGCATAATATTTAAAATAACCATTGCATAGAATATCTTTTCTTCAAACAATCCATGGCGATGGCTTAGTGGCCTTTTGGAACTCAATAAAATAACTAACAACAACATAATTGCTGTCCCATTTGCAATATATATCGCCGGAAAATTAAACATTTCTAATATGCCCTTTCTTTGGCTATTATTATAACTAATTTCATTTTAATTTTACAGCAATAATTAGACTAATTTCCGCAAATGGAAACCGTGTTCTCAGAAGGCCAGTGGTTGAACTGAACCCAAAATCTTGGACAAAAATATAGTAAACTAACAACATCGGAGATCCAGGATGGTTTTACAATATAAATTACATTTTTGCTACTATAACATTATTTCTATTTATATCTATTATTTTCTTCAATTCATAAGAGGGGATTTTTTCATCCACGATTACTTTTGTAATTTCCTCAGAATCCGCTAGTTTTGCAAAAGATGTTTTACCTACCTTCGAACTAATACAAAGCAAGTACCTCTCTGTTGATTTCTTTAACATAGCTCGAGTATTAAAAGCTAGCTGATAATCTGGAATAGTTGCTCCGCTCGCTAAATTATATGAATCGCAAGAAAAAAATAATTTGTCAACATTTAAATTTGTTATTTCTTCATATGCAAAAATCATATAGTGGAAACCTTTGCGTATCATTCCACCTATTATATAGATGGAATGTGGACTATTTTCTTCTAACCAACTGACAATCCGAATATCGTTAGAAATTATGGTTAAGTTCTTTTTGTTATTTAATTGTTTTATAAATTCATAAGTTGTCGTTCCTGTCATAACGGCAATTGTATCGCCATCTGATACTAGATCTGCTGCTCTTCTTGCAATTGCCTTTTTCTCTAAGAGCTGTTGTTCTAATTTAGCTGACGGACAAAGCTCTGAGCCCACCTGTTGCCTCTCAGATATCTTTATTGCACCTCCGTGTGTTCTTTGCACCAAACCAGCTTGATTAAGTGTTTTTAAATCGGTTCGAATAGTAGATTTGGAAACATCTAAAATCTCACATAATTGTTCTACTGTAGCTTTTCCATTCTTATCTATTATTTCTTTTATTTTTATTCTTCTATCTTCTACAAAATAAACATCATCTTTCATCGCATTAGCCCTTTCAATAATTTACAAAACAATTATAATATAAAATTTAAAAATTATTTTTCGGAAGCTAAGTCTGATAGTCTGTGCATAAATTCTTTATTGGCACTATATAGTTCTTTATAAATACTATAAAATTCCTTGTATCGTTCAACATTATACTCAATCGGTAAAATTGGTTCTTTATCATACTCAATAAATATATCTATTGCTTCTTGGAATGAATTAAACAATCCATAACCAACAGCTGCAGTAATCGCAGCACCTAAAGCTGATTGCTCCTTTGCTTTTGACTTAATAATCGGAACATTAAAAATATCAGCTTGAATTTGTAACCATAATGGACTATTGGCTCCACCACCGGAAGCTACTACAAACTCTGGTAAAACACCAAATTCCTCAAGTATTGACAAACTATCTTTTAAAGAATAAGCAACCCCCTCAAGTACACTTCTTATTAATGTACCTCTATCTGTTTTCATTTTTAATCCTACAAACATCCCATTTGCTTTACCATCAGAATGAGGTGTTCTATCGCCAATTAAGTATGGTAAAAAGATTAAACCTTCTGAGCCACATGGCTTTTGTTCTGCCAATAGATCCATCGATTTATAATCCCTAGATTCTAGAATGTTTTGTCTAAGCCATTTTAATGATTGACCTGCCGATAAGGTTGCTCCTAAAAAATACCAAGAGTTTTTTTCAACAAAATTGAAAGTATGTGAACTCAATGATTTGTAGTAGCTTGGGCTGTCAAGAATACTTACGACTTGACCACCTGTCCCAATTGTTATTGATGTATCTCCCGGATTAATCATCCCGTTTCCTATTGCTACCATTGCTTGATCCGCTCCACCGAAATATACTGTGCAATTCTTTGAAAGACCAATTTCTTCAGCTATATTTGGTAAAATCTTTCCTGCATTATCAGTAGGTAACTTCACTTCAGGAAACAGAGATAAATCTATTTCAAATTTCTCTATTATTTTTTTGCTCCATTTTGCATTTTTAACATCATAGGCAAGAATACTTGCTGCATCTGTTTGTTCGGTGGCTACAATACCAGTTAATTTATACCTTAGATAGTCTTTTGGACAACAAATTTTTGAAATTTGTTGGTAGGTTGCAGGATCATTTTCTTTAATCCACAATAGGCTTGCTAAACCAAAACCTGTGTGTAATTTATTTGCCGTATGTTCGCCAAAAAAATCTACATATTCTCTTGTCGAATATCTTTCAACAATATCAGTAGATCTTTGATCACACCAAATTATTGCTGGATGTACAGGGCAGTTGTTTTTATCCAAAGGTACAATTCCATGCATTTGTCCCGAGAAACTTAGAGCAATAATTTCTTCTTTATCTATTCCCGAATTGTCTAAAACAATTTGGATGGATTTCACCGTAGCTTTCCACCAATCATCAGCATTCTGTTGTGCCCAGCCCACACATGGTATTTCATATTGATACTCAATTTGTTCAGTCCAAGATTCTCCAGAACAAATATTTAATATTAAACTTATTACACTTGATGTCCCTAGATCAATTCCCAATACAAAACTCATAATTCTACCTCTTTAAAGCAAATTTAGTCTTTCTTCTATTACACGAACTACATTATTAGCATCAAAGCCATATTTTTCAATTAAATAATCATAAGAACCAACTTCTCCCAATGTTTCTGGTATTCCAAACTTTAATAATTCAGTATATTGTCTGTTCATTAACAAAGTATCAGCAATGATTGCTCCTAAACCATTTCTTACACTCGAATTCTCAATAATGGCTACAATTTTACATCTACGAGCCATTTTTAAGACTAATTCCTCATCTAGAGGTTTAACTGTGAACATATCTATTAAAGATATAGAATATCCTTTTTTTTCCAAAATGTTCTTTGCCTTGATACCTTCCTTTAAAGCTAATTGGCTATTACATATTAGTGCAACATCATTTCCTAAAGATAATACAATGCCTTTACCCACTTCAAAATCTTGATTTCTTTCATATATTTGTTCTTTTGTTTTACGCTGCATCCGCAAATAATATATTCTTGGGTCATCAATAATATGAGGTATCAATTTATTTATCATTATAGGATCAGTAAAATCAATTATTACCACATTCGGTAATGAAGAAATTATTCCTATATCTTCGAAAGATACATGTGTACCACCATTGGCAGAATTCAATATTCCAGGGTCAGTAGAGATTATTTTAATAGCAGATTCGTTGTATATAGCAGAAACATATAATTGATCCAATGCACGTCTCGAAGCAAATGACGAAAAAGTATGTACAAAAGGTATGAAACCTTCTTTAGCCATTGCTGCTGCAACACCAAACATGTTAGCTTCTTGTATTCCACAATTGATAAATTTTTCTGGGTGTTCTTTCGCAAAAATATTTAAACCCGAAGAGCTTGCTAAATCCGAATCCAGGGCATAAACAGGCTTTGTTTTAGCTTCTTCCACTAATTGATTAGCTAATGCAGTTCTTTGATCTACCTCTCCCTCTCTAAACATAATCATCTTAGTCACCTAATAAGCCAATTTCATTTTTTAATATTTCTAAATCTTTTTCCGTAAACGGCAAATGATGAACTTTGGGTTTACCTTCAGCGCCTGTCCAGCCTTTGCCCTTTATCGTATCCAAAACAATTAAAGAAGGTTTTCCCTTGTTTTCTATTGCATTTAGAATGGCTTCTTCTATCTTTTCTAAATTATGTCCAGCAACTTTCTTAACAAACCAACCAAAACTTAAAAAAGATTCTTCCAGATTTTCCATTGACATTACATCTCTGGTATCTCCATCAAGTTGTTGCTTGTTTTGGTCTACAAAAGCTATTATATTATCAAGACCATAATGTGCTGCAAACATAGCAGACTCCCAAATCTGACCCTCATTGCATTCACCATCACCTAGAATTAAAAATGTTCTTGCCGGATTGTTCTTCTTTTTTAATGCCAGAGCAACACCAACCGCCAATGATGCCCCTTGACCTAAGGAACCTGTGCTGAAATCAACCCCTGGTGTTAAAGTATTGCAATGACTAGGAAGTCTTGTGCCGTTTTGATTCAGAGTTCTCAATTCTTCAATAGGAAAAAATCCCTTAAGAGCTAAAGCAGCATATAATGCTGGCCCACAATGCCCTTTGGACATAACTAAACGATCCCTCTCCTCCCATAGAGGATTTGAAGAATCTATATTCATTATCTTTCCATAAAGTACTGCTAATAAATCTGCTATAGATAAAACTCCACCTACATGACCAGATCCGCATGATGCAATGCACTCCATACTATGATAGCGTATTAATTTAGCAAATTTATATAAACTTTTCACATTTTACTCCTTTACAATAGAGCTACTCCATTACTAGTACCTATTCTATCCGCTCATGCTTCTATCATTATATCGGCATCTTCCTTGGTCCTGATATCACCACTCACTTTAATTTGTGCTCTATCACCAACTGTTTTTTCATTAATTTAATATCCTCTGCTGTTGCCCCATCAGTTGAAAATCCTGTAGAAGTCTTAACAAAATCTGCCCCTGCCTCAACTGACAATTCGCAAGCTTTTACTTTTTCCTCATCCGTTAACAAACATGTTTCAATAATTACTTTTACAATGGACGGAACAGATTTTTTACAACCATAGCAATATCATTTTTTACAATATCGAATTTTTTGTCTTTAAACACACCAATATTTATCACCATATCTATTTCATCAGCACCATCTAAAACACTATTATCCGCTTCTTGGGCTTTACTTTTAGTCGACATTGCTCCAAGTGCCATTGATTTAACAATACCTTCTTGGATTTTTATAATTTATTATTTTTGTTAAAATTTTCTTTTTCCTGTCTGCCAAACTCATCTGCCAAAACAATCGATGAATATACAGACTCCACATCAACTTCAAAAGGCATGTTCTTCCAGTTACTATTCATTGAACCTCTTGCTATTTGTAATATGTTCTCTTTTGTATTAGCTATATACAAATCTTCAAGACATACAGGGAGCCCTACTTTCATACAGAATTGCATTATTTTTCTTATCCGTTCAACAGATTCTGATTCTGCCATCAATTGCACAAAACAACCAAAAGCAACTTTCTCTCCATGCATTGTTTTGCTTTGCTCAGGCAATGTAGTAATCCCATCATTAATAGAATGAGCTCCCGCTGTAGCATTGTTTTCAAATCCAATACCACTTAAAAGGATATTTGTTTCAATAATATTTTCTAAATAAGGAGTAACAATATTTTTATCACAAGATATTTTTGCTAATTCTCCATTTTCAAAAAGAGTTTCTTCACAAACTTTTGCTATATTTTTACCTGCAACTGTTTGCAAAAACCCGCCATCTTTATAGTAGACAAGATTTCGAGTGTTTGATTTGTAAGCTGCTTCCGCTTCTATTAGTGTCGCTAAAGAATCCCCCATACCTGAAACAAGAAATCTCGTAGGTGCATTTGCAATAATTCTACTATCTACTAAAACTAAACTTGGACTGTGGTCATAAAAAAATTCTCCAAGATGATTACCATTTTTATCATATAAAACTGATAAAGAGCTCGTTGGAGCATCTGTGGATGCTATAGTAGGTATTATTATGAATCTTAAACCGAGCAAAGCACTTGCAGCTTTTGCCACATCTATTGTTTTTCCTCCACCTATTCCCACAATAACGTTCGGAGAAAATAATTTCATTAAATCAACATATTCATTAATTACTTCTTCCGTTACTTCGTTTTCAAATTTATATGTTTTTATATTTTCTAATTCTCTGCTATATATTTCGCCTAACTGTTGATTTATTTCTTTGAATAAAAATGAATCAATTAAAAAAACGATTTTTTCTCCAAATTTATTTGTATATTTTTTAATGTTTTTTAATTCATCTTTCCCCTGCACATATCTTTCAGGAGAAGACCAGGCTCTTGATAACTTTCTGCTTATCATTTATTTCCATCCTTTCCTCATCCCTACTAATCACTACATTTTATCAAGATTTTTCCTTTGTTTTGATATAATTTTTGCTCAAAGACATCATTAATATTTTCAAGGTCAATAATATCTGAAATTATCGTATCTAAATGTAATTCTTTCGTCTTCATCAACGCTACCGCTCTTTGCATAGAAAACGGATTTACAAAAGAACTAGTAATCGTGAGTTCTTTTTGAAAAATTTCAAAAGGTTTCACTTTTATTGTGTCATCAGGATTTGTTAGTCCAAATAGCATCACTTTACCTTTTTTACCTGCATACTGTACAGAATATTCAGCAGTAGAAACTAAACCTGCACAATCTATCACATGTTCGATATTTGGGATATTGTGTTCTAGAAGAATCTTATCTGTGTCATCATTGATTGGATCAATAATTATATCTGCACCAAATTGTTTGGCTCTTTCTCGTCGATATTCATTCGGCTCAACCGCAATAATTTTTGATGCACCTATATTTTTGACTAGTTGAATCATCATAAACCCTATATTACCAGCTCCTACAACCATCACGTGATCTCCCATCTGAATATTCAACAGTTCAATGCCATGGACACAACATGAGAGTGGTTCTACCAAAGCTCCTACTTCAAACGATACCTCTTTAGGTAATCTAAAAACTAAATTTTCATTTACGATGATATTTTCAGAAAAGCCACCATCTACAGATGTTCCAACACCTATCATATTGTCACACATATGATGATTATCATTCGCACAATGATAACAATTTCCACAATATGTGTTAGGATCTACGACGACACGTTCTCCTATAATAAACTTTTTGGCATTTTTCCCACATCCAACTATCTCTCCAGAAATCTCATGTCCTAGTGTCACTGGAGGTTCTATTTGGGCGGATCCTTTTTCCCCTTCATATATGTGTACATCAGTACCACAAACCCCACAGTATTTGATTCTAATAACAACTTCACTTTGTTCAGGTTCTCTGATCGGTACATCCTCTACTAATAGTTGGTGTTTTTTATAAAATCTAGCTGCCTTCATAGAAACCTCCTGACAACACTTATCATTTTTTATAAATATAATTAAAATTAATTTTGACACATACCCCCACAGATATTAATTGCTTGGGCTGTAATACTATCAGCTAAAGAACTACAAAGGAACAATACTCCATTTGCAATATCTTCTACCGTCTGAGCTTTTCCCATAGGAATAGATTTTTTTACATAATCATCCCAAAGTTGTTTTTTGTCTGGATTACCAGTTTCTTCAACAAAACCTTCTAGAATATCTTTCCACATATCAGTATAAATAATTCCTGGGCAAATCGTGTTAACATTTATATTGTGAGGTGCAGCAGTCATGGCAGCTGATTGATTTAGATTTATTACAGCTGCTTTACTAGCTCTGTAGAATGCATGTATCGGACCACCTTCACGACCGGCAGAAGAGGACATAGTAACAATTTTTCCATATTTTTGAGGAATCATTCTTTCCAATGCACATCGATAGGCATTACTTGTTCCTATAATATTTACATCAAATAATCTCTTAATATCATCTATTGAAGAATCTAGCAATCCTGTGGTTAGAACTATACCTGCAACATTTACAAAGATATCTAATTTGCTTGGATAGTTCACCAAGTCTTGAACATCTGATAATTTTGATATGTCGCAATACTTAAATTCTGCCTTTCTTCCAATTTTTTTTATGGTTTGTACCGTTTTGTTACTAATAGTTTTATCTATATCCGCTACAATGATATCTGCACCAGCTTCTGCTAAAGTTATTGCCACTTGCCTGCCTATACCTTTACCCGCACCTGTTACTATTGCCTGTTTATCTGTTAAATCAATAGATATCATATTTCCTCCTTATTTTTTATATTTGACATTTGTTGATTGAATTAGTACAGCAAATATAATAATTAGACCTTTCATTACATCCTGTGGATATGAAGGTACAGCAAGAAGATTCATTATATTTGATATTAGTGCAAGAATTAAGACACCTATTAAAGTCTTAAACGGATTACCCATTCCGCCAGCTAAGCTTGCACCACCAATTACACATGCAGCAATGGCATCAGACTCTAGCCCTGATCCAACAAGAGGTGAACCAACTGCTGATCTAGAAGTTGTAATAGCACCTGCAAAAGCTGCTAATGCACCACTAATACCATATGCCAATAATTTGTATCTCTTTACCCTTATACCTGAAAGTCTTACGGCATCTTCATTTGAACCAATAGCAATCAATATTCGACCGTAAACCGTCTTTCTCTGCAAGAAAACAAATATTATGACTATAATTGCAGACATAACAATGAGCAATGGAATTCCAAATATCCTCGTTGAATCTAATAGAGAAATTGTGTTTGCAGGGGTTTGTATTGGTGCCCCATTTGAAATCATAAAGGCAATACCTCTAGCAATTGTCATAGTGGCTAGTGTTGCAATAAATGGTGCAAAGTTAAAATACGCCACCAATACGCCTGAGAATAATCCCACAATTAAACCTATTATGAGTACAGCAAATAATGATGGAATTAATGGCCAGCCCAAATCAGTAAGAATTGTAGCAGTCATAACACATCCAAGAGCTAAAATTGAACCTACTGATAAGTCAATTCCA
Source organism: Clostridiaceae bacterium (assembly GCA_012838135.1). Classification (GTDB taxonomy): domain Bacteria; phylum Bacillota; class Clostridia; order Saccharofermentanales; family DTU023; genus UBA5436. The sequence goes on from DUPV01000015.1 coordinate 40,351, forward strand.
CCCGTTATTATAACAAAGAGCATCCCCATTGAAACAAATGTTAAGGCTGCATATTGTCTACCTATATTCATCAAATTTCTAGGACTAAAAAAATTGGGTGATGCGAACACACAAATTACAAATAGCAAGATAAACATCATATACGTGTTATAATTATTCCAAATATTAACTGCTGATATTTTATTTTTCATTATTAACCCCCATTGCTATTGACATTATTCTCTCTTCTTTCAAATTTTCTTTAGTTAACTCACCAGCAATTTCTCCTTCTCTCATAATGTAAACACGATCACACATGTTAATTATCTCTTGCATTTCAGAAGAAATCATTAAAATTGCATAACCTTCAGAAGCTAGCTCATTGATATTGTTATAAATCTCAACCTTCGCACCAACATCGACCCCTCTGGTGGGCTCATCTAAAATCAAACATTCACAATCTGAAGATAACCATTTAGCCAAGGATACTTTCTGTTGATTACCTCCGGATAAGCTAGATACAGAATCCTCTAAATCTGAATATTTTGTTTGTAATTTAGTTAAACTATGAAGAGCCATTTCTTTTTCTTCTTTTTTATTTATTATTCCCAATTTCGAAATTTGTCTTAAATTAGTTATTGTAGTATTTAATAAAATGGATAAATTCAGTAATATTCCTTCATTCTTTCTATCTTCAGGAACCATACCTATCTTATCTCTGACAACATCATACGATGAACGAAAATTCTTTTCTTCATTTTTAAAAAATAATTTACCACTCTCTTTGGGATCATCACCAAAAATTACTTTCATTGTTTCTGTTCGACCCGAACCTACTAAACCAAAAAAGCCTACAACCTCGCCCTTTCTTACATTAAATGAAATGTTTTTTACCTGCCTGCCTGCATTCAGTCTCTCTACTTCTAAAATAATTTCTCCTATAGTAGTTTCTCTATCAGGAAATAAAGTTGTTAAATCTCTACCTACCATGTCTTTAACAATCTTATCTTCTGTAACATCTTCTATAGAATATTCAGATACACTTTCACCATCTTTCATAACATGGACGGTATCACATATCTCAAAAATCTCATTCAATCTATGTGAAATATAGATAATAGCAATTCCTTGATTTTTGAGTTGTCTCAAGATCTTCATTAAATTTCTTACCTCTTTAAAAGTTAAAACAGCTGTTGGTTCATCAAGGACTAATATTTTTGTATTTCTAGAAAGTGCTTTACAGATTTCAACAATCTGCTGATATGCAACAGTTAATTCTCCCACTAGTTGTAAAGGGTCTATATCTGAAAAACCAATTTTTTCAAGCAATGATTTTGTCTCGGAAACTATTCTTTCATTATTTGTAAGCCCCAATTTATGACCATCTGATAACCTATCTAAGAAGATATTTTCAGCGACTGACAAATGCGGAGCTAACACAAACTCTTGATATATTACAGAAATTCCTCTATCTATACTAACTTTTGGAGTCATGTGCGTTAACGTTTCTCCATTTATTTGAATTTCTCCTTCATCCATTTGAATTGCACCAGATAAAACTTTAATTAAAGTGGATTTTCCAGCTCCATTTTCGCCTACAAGACCTTTTATCTCACCCCTATTTAAAGAAAAGGTTACATTTTTTAAAGCCTTTACACCACTATAACTTTTACTTATATTCTTTAAAAGTACAGCTCTTTCCACAAGACCCTCCCTTTTAACATTTTTAAAGGCCTTAGTAGTTAGATAACCATTAAGGCCTTAAAACTATATTTCTTTATATCCTAAAAATCTGCATTTGGATCGTAGAAATCATCTACATTCTCAATCGTTATAGCAATGGGATCTGTTGTAATTAACGGATCAAATGCTTCTGGATCAGCACCACCAACTAGGATCTCATCAGCAATATCCCAACCTTTAGCTACCACAAATCGAGGGTGGTTTAAACCTGTAGCTTTGTATTGAGTACCTTCTTTAATTAATTCAAGACCTTCTTTCATGCCATCATGGGATGCAAAGAACTGTACTTGATCCAGCAAACCAGCATTTTCAACCGCTTTATAGCCACCAATTAACATAGAGTCATTAGGAGCAATCATACAGTTAATGTCTGGATTTGCTGTAACAAGATCTTCTCCAGCTGATAAGCCTCCGTCGGTACTCCAATTTCCCCAACCTTGTCCCACTAAAACAAAATTAGCATCCGGATATTCCGCTGAACCATTATTTGTTAAGTCATCAGCTAATTGCCATGCAGCTTCAAACGCAGCATCTTCGCCAATACCTGTCCTTGCATCAATTAATCCAGCAAAAACACCTACTCTACGTTCAAGACCACCTGTATTTCCTTTGTTTCCACTAATCATAGCTGCTCTTATTTCTTCATCTTCATCGTAGCACGTGCTCATATATTCACCAACTTTATAACCACCAGACAGATTTGGAGCAACTACTAAAGTTACAACCTCTGCTGTAGCATCGATATTAGAGTCAATAGCTATTACTGGAATACCGGCATCTTTGGCTTCTTTACATTTTTTAGCACCAGCTAAAGGATCGACTGAATTAATAAAAATCAAATCGTAATCTTGAGTAATAAAAGTTTCCATATTGGCTTGTTCCGTTTCAATTTGATTTTTTGCATCTAAAATCGTTACGTCCCAACCACGTTCATCCGCTTGTTTATGCATTTCTTTTACAAATGATTGTTGGAACGGGTTATCTTGATTTTTGGAAGCATAACCTATTCTAAAAGTCTTTGCTTCATCTTTATCTGTCTTTGCTTCATCTTTATCTGTCTTTGCTTCATCTTTATCTGTCTTTGCTTCATCTTTATCTGTATCTGCTTCTACCTTTTGCTCTGTTTCTTCCTTTTTCTCAGGAACAGCAGATTCTTCTGTTTTAGAACCACAAGCTGCTAAACTAAAAATTAAAACAACTACTAATAATAAATTTATAATCTTTTTCATAACTTCTCCTTTTCTTTTTTTGATTGTTTTCCTTATGTTGCTTGCAACCCTTGTCCAATACATTAAATTATCAAAAACCTCCTTTTCCATATATTAAAAATATTAAAAGAGCTCAAGCTTACTACTTAAAATTTAATATTTGGACAATCGTATCCTGTTTTTTTTTGTTCTTTCTTGTTTAATATAATCTTTTTTTCTTTTTTATCCAATTATTTGTGATATATATTAATATTGTACATAACAATCACATATTTTTGTTGGTTTTGACATATCCTCGATTTAAGATTTATTTATAGGGTGGATTCAATTATGAATTCCTTCTACACCTTGGAATCAGATGGACTCAAAATCTTTAGTTAATGGTCTTTTTGTTCTTTCGATTGAAACCGTATTCATAGAAAAGACTCATCTTATGCAAAGTTAAATTTTATATGAAATTGATTCAGTAAAACTTGTTAAACCCAGGTTATTCCTGTATCTCAACTTTACATAATGATGGATCAACATATTCTTTTTAACCAATCTAAGAGCTCTATTTTTTCTTCAGAAGTAATTTTCTTCAGGAAAGCACCTTAGAGCGGTATGCAATTCTTCTCAACCGTAGCAGTTTATCTTTAGAAACCCTTTCCTGCTTCAAATGTGTTACCAATACGTTCAATGCCTCGTTCTATTCTGCTTTTAGCATCTCACTCTGGTCCACAAAACTGACTGACAAAAATATCGTAAGTACATATTGTTCTTTTTAATGTGACTTCTGTTTACTCAAAGCCAATACGCAGGTGCTCCGCAAGTACTTTATGATGGGATTTCATTTAGTGTTGATATGGCTTTTCCTCCCTGTTTTTGATATAGATAGGAAAATACTTATTTTTATATTTTGCAACTGGCTTTTCATTACTACCCGCATTTTATGATTATTGTCATAATAAGTGAAATGTCGGAATAATTAATTATAATTCCGATATTGGAATTACAATAAACTTTTAATCCAATCTGTCCGTTGACCACGAAATAAAAACAGGTCATCTGTCTTAAGTTCTTTGCCATAGTTTTCTTGGACGATGGCACATAAGCCATCTATCTTTTTACGAAGATCTGTATAACCTAAGCCAGATAGATTTTTCCTTTCGCCAGGTGATCTTTTAACATTTCAATGCCTCAATTACAGCTTGGATATTCTCAGGACTGGCTCCGTGCGGAATCTCCACTTCTAGATCACCAAGCCGGATGTGGATGCTTTCTCCCAAGGAACGGATCAATAGGAGCAGGATCCGGTAAGGCTTTGAACTGAACAATTCTTTCTGCTTCTGCAGCGAGATGAGCTTTTAGTGTTGGCATCACTTTTTTCTAACGATAGTAATAGGTGAAACGAGTTATTCCGATTTCCTCACACCATTCGTTTACTGTTAAACCGCTCTGCTTTTGCGATTGAATATCCGAATACCAGCTATTTAATTCGCATTGTTTTTAGCTCAATCAGTTCACTACCCATTTCAATACACCTTCAGACTATTCATTTTTACACGTCTTTACACATACAGTTTTGTATAGTCTAACTGAGTTGGTTCCGATGGCTAAACGATGATAGGTTAGACGCTTGCTGGACTTCGGTGGCCAGACACCGATAGGTTTGACGCTCCATATACCCCGCACCTTGTCAAGAGACAAAAGCAACCCAACCTGAATTTCCCGTCGGAATTTTCAGGTTGGGTTTACATCAAACAGCTGTCAACCCCAATCGGAGTGGCCCCGCTAAAGGTTGCCGCGTGGCGGCAGTTTCAGATCCGCAGACACCAGTAAACTGGCCTGCACTTCGCGTCATTCAGCATGGGATTTTTCGCTTGTAGTTTACTCTACGAGCGGCACGCATCGTTTGTTACGACGTGCAAAGCGTCAGCGCGAACTTTCCCTACGCTCTCGAACCAAGGTATTCCTGCTGTGATGATCAAAATAGATGAATGCTTACATGGACGAGATTTCCCTGTGAACGATTAAACCAATTGCCCACATATCCCGAACCATTTCACTTGCAACCGCCACTTTAGCAACATTAATTTTCTTTCCTTTGGATATTAAGTGTCTAAAACGTTTATAGTGCCGGATATTACATTTTCGTGCTTCCTCCTCTACTTCGGCAGAAATCTCATGCCCTGAACGCAGGATTTTAGGGATACGATTTTGTTGAGACAAACTGGCAAGCCCTTCGATGACTGCTTTTCTAACCGTTGTGTCACCTGCCTTTGTAATGTGACCATTCTTTCCTGTTTTTTCTCCACTGTCATTTCGACTTGGTGTTAACCCAAAATATCTGGATACACTGTATCCATTTTTAAAACGAGTAAAATCATCCATTGTAGCCACGTAAGCTAATGCCGTAATCTCATCGACTCCTTTTAATCTGGTCAAGGCATCTACATAGGGCTTAAAACGAGGTAATGAACAAACTTTTATACACTCTTTACTTATATCAGAACATTGCCTCAGTCCTATAAGGACCGTTTCTAAGTAAAATTGCAATGTTCGTCTTTCTACCGGCTTGGGTAACTCTATAGATTTTACCCAAGAAATGTAATTTTCTGTCCATGTTGCTTTAAGCTTACCTGTCTTCGTCCTTTGATCCCAAACATATCCATGTCTGAGAAGCATGGACGAACATTGTAGCTTGCTACGTTTCACAGCATTGACTATATCGTAATAGGATCTTACCAGATCTCTGGCAGCTTCAGATTCCTCATCTGGGATCCAAGTAACCCGACACTTTGTTTTTGGATTCAAAACAGCTGCGAGTAGTCGATCTTCATCTCTGCGATCATCCTTGTGGATTCTGTCTTCAACACTAACTGGAATGCTGCTAACTGCTATTACATCACAACTATAACCTAAGTTCCTGAGATCTCTTGCTAACTGAACTACACAAGGACCTGACTCATACACAAAACGCATCGGTTCTGTCAGGCGTGTTGTAGCCCATTTAATCACATCCTCTGCCCTTGGACAATCATTAAGGCGAGCATATGCCTCTTTTCCTGTTGTTAGATCCAATGCTGATAACATGATGAATCTTGCATGCTGATCCATAGAAATGACGGATGCAAATTCAGTCTGAATTGTGTATTCTTTCATTGAAGCCCCCTTCCTGTTTGCGGCAGCTGAGTCCGCTTGGAATTATTTTCACATCAAGCGTATCGCCGCTGGCCCGCGTGTCAACAGGCTGGGCTTTTTATTTGCTTCGGTGCGGGGTATATCGTCTACAGGCGAACTGAAAATTATGGCTGGCCATAAAATTTATTAAGTAATAAAAAATTAAATAAGCTTTATTTGTCGTGCTCATTTTTTAAAGATTACAGATTTGCACAGAATATTTATTACTATTAAAATAAAAACACTTAAAAGCAAGAAATCTAATCTTCCTTACAAATGAATAGATAATAGCTAATGATAGAAAACTTGAATTTACAGAAATTTTTCGACACAGCCGTCCAAGAAAATGTTCGTCACCCAGCCTCTAAACTTTACTTTCTTGCTTTTGCGTAACAAGCAGTCAATGATAAATATCCCGCTCTATCAAAGTAATGGTTTGGGATGGCTATATTCATCCGGCTTTACCCTGGTACCTACCAATATTTGTTTCTGGTGTTCGCCATAAACCAGACGGTCTTTTTGTCTAGTGCAGTTTTCTTGAGATTGTTGAATTTTGTGCTGGTCTTCTTCCATCTCTTACAAGTCACCATGCAAAGACGACGTAGTCATTTATCCAATTCTTTTAGTCTTTTGATCATGTTGGATTACTTAAAGTAGCTCACCCAGCCACGAATCAGTGCGTTTAGCCTTGATTTACGTTTCTCTATTCCCATACCGTTACTTAGTCCTGTTAAATTTCTAAATTTATTTTTTAGTTTCTTAAAACTTTTTTCGATTGTACATAACTTTATACCTTCTTTGTTTTGGTAAAATCTATAATCAAGGAAATTCGTGAACGTAATATAGGCTACTTTTGTCTTCTCTCAGTTTACTTTAAGAAAGAACTTGCCTTCCAAGTAGTTGCTTATGCTTTTTCAGCACTCATTCCGCTACTCGTATACTTTTGCAGAACATTCTTATATCATCTGCATAGCGAACGTGAGCGTAAAATCTATAGTCGTCTAGCCACCGAAACTCAACCCTGTTAGACTATCCAAAACTGGATGTCTTAAGACATATAAAAATGAATAGTCCAGAGGTATCTTAAAATGGGTAGTAAACTTGTAGAGCTAAAAAACAATGCCAAATTAAACAATTGGTATATGGATATCCAATCACAAAAACAGAGCGGTTTAACCGTAGACGAGTGGTGTGAGGGAGCCCGGAATGACTCGTTCCGCCTATTACTAGCGTTACAAAATAGTGATGAAAGCATTAGAAACTCGTCTCGCTGCTGAAGCAGGAAAAACAGTTCAGTTCGAAGCTTTACCGTCTCCAGCTCCTGTTAATGAATCTAAGGAAAAAAGCATCCGTATCCGGCTCGGTAATCTGGAAGTAGAGATACCACCCGGAGCTAGTCCTGAGAACATTCAAGCTATAATCGAGGCATTGAAATGTTAAAAAATTACCGAGCAGAAGGGAAAACCTATCTGGCTTTGGGTTATACTGATCTTCTAAGCATCAATAATCTTTTTGACGAGGCAGAAATTTTCAGTGATCCTGAGCAAGAAGAACCTAAATTTGAAGAAGTAATCCGGGTTCCGGCTCATACCCGTAAGAAGAAATCTGTCATAGAACGTCTTCCTGAAGATATCCCTATCGTTGAACGTCACCACTATGTAGATGGAGAGGGACGTACCTGTCCTCATTGCTCTGCAGAGATCGAAGAAATAGGTACAGAAACAAGAAGTACTCTGGACCTGGCACCTGCTAAAGTATTTGAGATCCGCGATATTTGTCATGTTTATGCTTGTAAAGCTTGTGACAAAGAAGCAGAACCGGTGACGGTTCGTAAAGCAACCTTCCCGGCTGCTGTTATCCCCGGTGGCATAGCCAGCCCTGAAGCAATTGCCAATGTGATCAATGACAAATTTGTTCAGGGAACACCACTCTATCGCCAGGAACAGTATTGGCAACGAGTAGGTGTAATGCTCTCCAAACAGACGATGTTAAACTGGCTGATGTACTCGGTAGAACAATACTTGAAATATATTTACGATAAACTTCATCAAGATCTACTTCAAGAAGATATCCTGCATGCTGATGAAACAGAATTACAGATTCTGCATGAAGAAGGAAAAAGTCCACAAAAATTTATAAAAAAAGAAAATCTTAAACCATTTTTTATCTAATTATTCAACAATAGGCTCATTTTTGATCAAATGAGCCTATATTTATAGAATTTATATTGTGTATTCATTTATTCCTTTGGGGAATTCTGATGGTTAATTTATAAGTTTAAAATATCACATACAGTAAAAGACGCTCTGCGGATCGTATCCAACTCAAACGGCGAAGAAAAGCCGCTAATCAGAAGTCTTTTGACAAAGGGTAAATCCGTATTCGAGGTTAAGAGTTTATTTAATTTGGTTTCTAATTTATTGCGTTTATCCCGATGAGGTCTTTCTGCCAGTATCACAACCAAAGCCAAGGTGCGATTAAGCGAACTGAAAGGTTTATCAAAAATTCGCTGAACTAATTGCCAAGAATTCCCTTCAGAAAAATAACCATCAGCTCCATAATCATAATTAATATTCAAATTTTGTTCAATTTGTTTCCATAAATTTGCAAAGTTAACATCGCTATCGGATTTATCTGAATATACCGTCGATTCAAATGTATCAACTGCAATTGCTTTGGGAATTTTCAGAAGTTCATAGCTTAAGCTTAAGTCATTAAATAATTCCGCATTTTCTCCGGCAAACAATTCCGTTTTACGCGAACTCAAAAAAACCATAGCCAAACCTGAAATCTTGCGGACTAAATCGGATTGCTTATAACCGGCAATCCCCTTGAAATTGATCATACCGCTAAAATCAGCCAAAGCCTTACCAATACTATAAAAAGCATCTTCTAAGATGAAAGCCGGACGTGAAAAAGATAATGCTAAATAGACTGAATTCCATTTCGGCAATAAAGTAACATCACGACCTAACTCTCTGCGTAAACGCGGTTCAGATGTCCAAAATTTACCACTGATCAAATCATCAACATATGATCCTTCATCACCGATAATCTGACGAATAGTATCGGCAAATATATTTTTAATTGATAGATCTTTATCGATTAAATTAAATCGCCCCTCAGGTAATAATTTCAAATGATCATAATAAAAAAAATTCTCTTTATGTAAACGCCGATTGCGTAATGATATTATTTCCTCAATCAGAGGTAAAAAATATTCATGTAAATGTTTTTTGAACAGCACCAATTGTTTTCTTGTATAGCCGTATCCCTTGTTTTTAGCCGTAATATAATCAAAATATGTTTGATTGCTCTGTGTAGCTTGTTGTTTACGATTAAAAACTAATTCACGAAATTCTCGCTCACGTTCTTCCGCAAATGCAAGCAATTTTTGACTAAATTTGTAATAAATTTGCACTCTGCAGTCAGCATTCGCCAATCTCAGCCAATTATTCAACTCTTCTATATAAATTTCAAATAATTTTGGAGCTTGGCCTTCTAAATATGAAAAATTTCCGGGTTCAACAGTTTCAATATTAATAGATATGCTTTTAATAAAATTACGATTTGAATCAATCAACTGATGTTCCCGATCAAGCAGATCCTTATCGACTTTAGCCTCGGTTAAAGCTATTCTGCGCGCTGCGTTAATGATTGAGGCATGCACCAAAGCATCGTCAGCAAATTTTATATTCAGATCTGCAATAACCGAGAATACTTCGTTATAACAAATCTGTAATTTTGAAATGCTTTCTGATAATATATTGAATTCTTCAATATATTCAGTGGTATCTTCTCCGGTATATCGCAAAATTGAACATAGGTTATACATCGAGATAAAATTCAGATACTCCTCAGAAAATTGATCAAAAAGCAATTTAATCTTTTGTGAATTAGGTACAAACTTTTTCAATTGTTTGAGTAAATCTCGACAAACACGTGAAATCTGGCTGAAATCAGGTCTGATATATTTTAGATCTGAAAATTTGTCCGCCATCGAACTACATCCGTTCTACCGGATTAATTCCCACCAGTTTTAAACCGTTTTTGATGACCACACTAACAGCGAAAACCAATCCTAATCTGGCTTGTCGTAACGCTGCATCTTCCGTTTTCAAAATAGATGTATTGTGATAAAAACGATTGAAATTGCGAGCTAATTGGGAAATTTTACGCAACAGGATACTGGGTTCAAACTCTTCGGCTGCCTGGATCAAAGCTTCCGGATATTGATACATGTTTTTAATCAGTCCAAATTCATCTGCATCTGTCAACAAGCTAAAATCCAAGTTATTTTGTTCAGTACTGACAAAATTCGCTTTTTGCAAAATGCTTTTTGCTCTGGCATAAGTATACATCAAATAGGGAGCTGTATCACCTTCAAAATCAAGCATTTCATCCCAATCAAACACGATATCGCGTTCACGACCGTTTTTGAGATAGGTATATTTAACAGCTGCCAAACCGACCGTCTCAGCAGTTTGCTCAATTTCAGCCTGACTCATATCAGGATTATTATTTGCTATAATATCTTTCGTTTTGGCTACACTTTGATCCAAAAGATCTTCCAACAAAATTATATTGCCTTTTCTCGTTGAAAAATCGCCATCTTTGAATTTCACAGAACCGAAACCGACATGAATGTTCTGATCGGCTTTAGCAAAACCGGTTTTTTTCAAAACTGCAAAAACTTGTTGAAAATGATTGGTTTGCGGCAGACCTACTACGTAAATATTTTTATAATAATCATATGTCCGATCTCGATAAAGAATGGCAGCAATATCACGTGAAGCATAAATTGTGGTACCATCGGATTTCAGAATAATACACGGATTCAAATCAAATTCTTCCAAATCTACAATTTGAGCTCCTTCGCTCTCTTGTAACAAACCTTTGGCTTCCAACATTTCTACAACTTCAGGAATTAAATCGGAATAAAAGCTTTCTCCGTTATAATTATCAAAATCAATTCCCATTCTCTCATAAAGACGATTGAATTCAAGCAGACTGTAATCTCTGAATTTTTGCCATAATTCAACTTCTGCCGGCTCTTTATTCTCAAGAAGCCTGAAAGCTTCACGAGCTTGATCTTCCAACTCCGGTTGTTCTTTAAGTACTGAATGAAACTTGACATATACTCTGGTTAATTCAGCAATCGGTTCTTTGGCTAATGCGGCTTCATCACCCCATAGGCGCCAGGCAATGATCAGTTTGCCGAATTGAGTACCGTAATCACCAAGATGATTCATCCTGATAATATTGAAACCCAGGGCTTCATATATATTAGCGATGGCTTGACCCAAAATAGTTGTATAGGCATGACCGACATGAAAAGGTTTGGCGATATTCGGTGAAGAATATTCTACAATTACATTTCTTTGTTGTCCTATTTGCGATTTGCCATAAGAATCTAATTCAGATAATATTGTTTCCAAAACTATCGATGCATAATAACCGCGATTCAGATAAAAATTCAAATATGGTCCGACTGCTTCGGTTTTTTTCAGCCATTGCGGAGAATTCTGATTTAAATTTTCACTGATCTCGAATGCAATTTGTGCCGGGTTTTTCTTTAATTCTTTTGCTAAACGAAAACATGGAAATGCATAATCTCCCATATCTTCTTTAGGTGGTATTTCAATCAGAGCCGAGATTGCATCTATCTCAAGCTCCGTTTGATTTGCAATATTTTCTGCAACTGCTAAACGAAAATCAAACATTAAGCCTCCCATAAAGGACTTGAATAGACACCGGAATCTATCAATTTTTGGATTTCTTGTTCTACTTGTGGTTTATCTTCTTTATATGTAACCCCGTGCCATTGGTCATGACTGGTTTTGACAGAAACTTCAACTGTATCATTCGCAATTAATTCAGCAATTGATGACGGTAACAAAAATTCAGCTTTTAACGGATTTTCAGTTAAAGCCTGATCTAAAAACGTCGGGAATTGAGCTTTCAAATAATCAATTAATGAAAGGTCAAAGCCCCAGAAATTCATCGAAACCGTACTTTCCCGCGGTAATTCTTCCCAAGTCTGACCATCATCTTCTGTCATAAAAGCTTGATTATCACGTTCAACAATCTTGGTTCGTTCAACAATATGAATAAGCTTATTGTTCAAATCTACTTCGCAAATTCCTCTTGCAACATGACCGTATTTGCTCAGTGTTTTCATCAATTGATAACCTACCATCAAATATTGCGGTTTTGATCCTGCCGGTTTTTCCGAAATGTCAACTAAAAAGTCATAAACAATCTGAAATGCTTCACGACCATAATAATCGTCGGCATTAATTACACAAAACGGTGCATCAATTATATCGCGAGCTGCCAGTAAAGCATGTGAGGTACCCCAAGGTTTAACTCTTTCTTCAGGATTGTTATAGCCGTCCGGTAAATCATTAATATCTTGAAAAGCATATTGAACTGAATAGTGTTTTGCAATTCTCTTACCGATTATCTTATCAAATTCTTGTTCAATCTCTTTTTTGATAATAAACACAACTCTTCGAAAACCGGCTTGATAAGCATCATACAAAGAATAATCCATGATTATCTCGCCACCCGGTCCGATCGGTTCAATTTGTTTGAGTCCGCCATAACGTGATCCCATACCTGCTGCTAAAATAACTAGAATAGGTTGCTTTGACATAACTGTCCTCCAATTTATATAATTAATCATTCTGTCAGTTTTTTAAAAATTCTCCGGTGCCGATAATGGTTCATAGCGATTGAAATTAATGGGTCTTTGACGAACTTCTTCAGCCGCTCGCAAAGCTGATTGCATCAGAGCAATTTGCGAATCAACCCGTTCTTCCACAGGAGTCTGATCTCTAAATCTGATATATGATCCGTCACCTTGCATGATTCTCGCACGATCCGTATCCAACATTTGATAAATCAGAACCTCTAAAACACGTTCACGACATCCTTCATCTTCGATCGGAAATAAAATTTCAACACGCCGGTCTAAATTACGCGGCATCCAATCAGCACTCGAAAGAAAAATGTCTTCGCGTCCGTCATTATAATAGTAGAAGATTCTGCTATGTTCTAAAAATCTGCCGACCAGACTACGTACTTCGATATTCTCCGATAGACCTTTGACTCCGGCTTTCAAACCGCAAATACCCCTTACGATCAAACATATTTTAACCCCTGCTTGCGAGGCGGAATAAAGTTCTTCGATAATCTCGGAATCAATTAAAGAATTTATTTTTGCAACAATTATTGCTTGGCGCCCAGCTTCAGCATGCTTTTTTTCTTGTTTAATTCTAGCCAGAGTTTCTTTGCGCAACCAACGCGGTGCCGGGATGATTTTGCGCCACCCCATAGGTATTGAATAACCGGAAATCATATTAAAGAAATCTGTCGCATCCTGACCGATTTGCTCGGAAGCTGTCCAAAGTCCGAAATCTGTATAAATTCTTGCTGTTATATCATTATAGTTTCCGGTGCCCAGATGAACATAACGTTTGATCCCGGATTCTTCTCGTCTTACTATTAGAGTAATTTTACTATGAGTTTTTAAACCTTTCAGACCATAGATTACATGGCAGCCTGCTCTTTCCAAACGTCTCGCCCAATGGATATTACTTTCTTCGTCAAATCTGGCTTTTAATTCAAGTAAAACCATAACATGTTTGCCATTTTCCGCGGCTTCCGCCAAGGCTTTAACAATCGGTGAATTGCCACTGACTCTGTATAATGTTTGCTTAATAGCCAGTACATCAGGATCTTGCGCTGCTTGCTGAATAACTTTAATTGTCGGGTCAAAAGATTCAAAAGGATGATGCAGAATCAGATCATTATCCCGAATTATTTCAAAAGTGTCAGGATCTCGTTCAGAACCGAAAGCCGGTGTTATCTGACCGTTAAATTTTTTGTAGCGCAAATTAGAATCAGGATATAAATCTCTGATCTCATCAACAAATTTTAAATCAATCGGACCCCTTATTCTGAAAACAGCCTGGTCTGAAACATCCATCAAACTTTGCAGAGTGTTAAGAATTTTTTTGCCGGCTTCTCTTTGAATTTCAAGACGAATAATGCTGCCGCGTTCGCGTTGCCACAAAATTCCTTCCATTTCAATCATCAAATCGGAAATTTCTTCATCATCCAATTCATAATCCGCATTCCGCATTACTCTGAAACAAGCAGTTGATTCAATTTCTTGATTATAGAAAAGCTGGTTTAGGAACTCCGCAATTACCGCTTCAATTAAAACAAATCGTTTTTCCTCACCCGGTAATTTAATTAATCTCGGTAGAATTGACGGTACTTCAACAATTGCAAAGAAAGTTGATTCTAAAGCATCTGCTTTTTCTTCCTGAGTTTCAAAAGTGACAAAGAGATTTAAATTCTGATTTGGAATTAAAGGGAATGGTCTGCCCGCATCAACTGCCAACGGAGTTAAAACCGGATAGATGTTGTCATCATAATATTTCGCCAAATAATCATATTCAGCATCTGTTATTTGATCTATAGTCAAATAATAAATATCTTCCGCTTGCAGTGCCGGCATAATCTGCTTATTAAAAGTTACATATTGATCTTTGTAAAACTCATGACAACGAGCCATTAATGCTTCCAATTGTTCTGACGGAGTCAGATTTGCCGGATCTTTTTTCTCTGAACCTGCTTCAATCAAATTATATAAAGAAGCGACTCGAACCATAAAATGTTCATCCAGATTTGAACATGTTATCGCTAAAAAATTGAGTCGTTCATAAAGAGGATTGGTTGAATCTTGTGCTTCTTCAAGCACTCTTTGATTGAATTCCATCCAACTCAGTTCACGATTAATGATACGTTCGCCTTCTAAGTCCGGATATTCCCGTTTATTGGAAAACTTTTGATCGATAATTTCATTAATTGTTGGCAACATTTTTTTGCTCCTTGAATTATTTTTTGTTAAGTTTTTCAGTTTCAGCTACTATTAACAATCTTAATTCCGTGCCGAAAATTTCTTGAAAATATTTGGCAGTTTTTTGAAAACTCCACGATTCCAAGGTTAAATCTTGATTTGATTCAAGAATAACCTTGATATGTCGCTTGCGAACTTCTGTTGTAATGTTTTTCACTTTACTCTTATGCCCTGTATCTAAAGCATTTGCCATACCGAGTAATACTGCTAATTTAACAAAGGTCAACTGCTCTTCGGAAGTTAAAAGGATTTCTTCATAGTTCAAAGTGAAAAAATTATCTGCATGGTGTTTGACCAACAGGGCAATTAATTCTACTTCCTGATTTGTTAAACCAATCAAATCGGAAGATTTAATCATTTCATAAGCTATTTCTCCATCCTGTTTTACCGTGAAGAATTTGCCTATATTATGCAAAATAGCTGCTACTCTTAAAATAAAGCGATGTCTGGGTCCAAGCCCGTGTTGTGCCTGAAATTGATCAAATAACTGCAATGCCAGCTTTTCAACTTGCTCTATATGTTGCAAATTCGTATGATTTCTTTTAGCAATTTGTCTGGCAAAACTTAAAGTGTCATTGAGCGGTCTTTGATCTCTCTCTATCAAATTCAATTGTTCAGCCTTTTTGGCAATTAAACCGTCCGCTAAAATTACATCAGGTAAGATAACTCGATCCAATCCCGTGAACTCGAACATTTCTTTGATAACCATGGAAACAGGTAGCAAAAGAGTAGCTTGTTCTTGGTCAATATCAAATTTGCGGATCAGTTCAAAACTGGAATTGTGAATAATTATATCAAATAATTCTTCGAATTTTTCGACTGAAAGTTCAGCTGTGCCAATCAAAGGTATACCTGTTAAATATCGCCATATATCTAAATCATTGCCTACCAAAACAAAGTTTTTATAATCTGTTTTTTTTGGAACAAAAGAACGATAGTAGTCCAAATCACCGGAAATATATTCACGCATTAAAGCTATGAAATCAGCCGTATGTTTTTCTAAAAGAGAAAGCCTGTCACGCACTCGCAAAGAGCCAAGCAAGATATTCTGAGTAAAAGCTAATTCTCGTTTATCGAACAGCGTCAACTGGGTACTGCCGGCACCTATATCAAGAAACAAAGTCGGCTCTTCAGTTAACTCATCAAAATCCGGCATTTTTATTCGAATCGCCCGCAACATTCCGGCAATTTCCAAGCGATTCGAATAAATTAATATTTCAAATCCGGTTTGACGATAAACCTGATCAATCAGAAATAACCTGTTGCTCGCTTCACGTACTGCCGAAGTACAGGCAGCTATAATCTCAATATCCGGATATGACGATATTATTTTTTTAAAATCTTTTAAGGTTTCAATTAATATTACGATGTTTTCACCGGTAATATAGCCCAGACGATAACTATTTGAACCGAGATTAATCGTTCTGGACATCGATTCAATTTCTGAAATTTCTCCATTAGGCAAAACTTCTGCAATTTTTAAGATAACTTCATGTGAACCTACTTCAATAGCTGCAATAAATGACACCTTATTTCCCATGCTTATCTCCTTTTTAACAGACAAATTCAGTAGATGAATAAGTTAATATGTCTTAATCTCCGAAGAAAATTCCTATTTTACGAGCTGCTAAAATTAACGGATCATCCAGAGGGACACGTTTGGGATTGCCTGCAATTTCCTGTAAAGAAACCCGAATCATTTTTTGTCCCGCTATACCGATCATTTTCCCAAAATCACCTTCGATTACCGCATTTGCAGCTTCAACTCCCAATTGCGTGGTAAGAATCCGGTCAAATGCTGATGGTGTACCGCCACGTTGGAAGTGTCCCGGTACACAAACTCTGATTTCCTGAATCATTAATTCTTTAAGTTGGTTTAGCAAATGATATGCAACAGAATGTGTGTTTTTTCTGTATTCTTTCAGATAATCTTCATCCATATCTATTTCGTCAATAGATCTTGCACCTTCAGCAACTGCAATTATTGAAAAACGCTTTTTTTCTTTCTCACGAGTTTGTATGGCTTGAACAATTTTAATCGGATCATACGGTATTTCCGGAATTAAAATAACATCGGCGCCTGATGCAACTCCTGCACAAAGTGCAAGCCAGCCAACATGATTTCCCATTAGTTCAACAATGAACACTCTGCCGTGTGAGGTTGCAGTCGTATGGATTCCATCAATAACTTCAGTTGCAATATTGACTGCACTCTGAAAACCGAAGCTCAAATCGGTTCCGGATAAGTCATTATCAATTGTCTTCGGCAAATGGATTACATTACAACCGGCTAAGCTCAAAAGATTAGCAGTTTTTTGTGTTCCTCCGCCACCTAAAACAACCAGAGCATCGAGTGAAAGGTCATTATAAGTTTGAATCATGGCTTCGAGTCTGGTTATTCCTTCCGGCTGATCATCATATAAAGGATTATTGACAATAGTAAAGGGCTGACGCGAAGTTCCCAGAATTGTGCCGCCTAAAGTTAATATTCCGGAAAAATCATAATCATGCATATGGCGATAGCTACTGTGCATTAAACCGTGATATCCGTTAAGAAAGCCATAAATTTTGATCTCCGGGTCATAATCCCATAAAGCTCTGCTTACCGCACGCATTGTTGAATTTAAACCTTGAGCATCTCCGCCACTGGTCAACATTCCTACTTTTAAGGCCATAATTCCACCCCCTTAATCTAAAATATACTTACAATATTCACTTAATTTTAATAATATATCAAATTATACATTATTCCTTCGTTTTTGTATGTTAATATGATATATATTAAAAACAAATTTAATTTATATTAAATCATTATAAACGTTATCTCGAAGGTGAATATGGAAAAAAAGCAAAATCAACAAGATGTGCGGATAGCTGTTCTAATTGATGCTGATAATATCTCACATCACTATATTAAAGGTATGATGGAAGAAATTGCCCGATATGGCAATCCGACAATTAAAAGGATATACGGTGATTGGACTAAACCGAATTTAGCCGGTTGGAAAAATCATCTGCTGGATTATGCAATCAGTCCGGTTCAGCAATTCAGTTATACGACAGGGAAAAATGCAACCGATTCAGCTATGACAATCGATGCAATGGATATTCTGTTTTCTGAAACGGTTGACGCTTTTTGTCTGGTTTCATCAGACAGTGATTTCACAAAGTTAGCTACCCGTTTACGTGAATCCGGTAAAACCGTTTATGGAATCGGTGAAGAAAAAACCCCTAATCCTTTCATTGCTGCCTGTGATCGTTTTATTTATCTGGAAATTCTGGATGAAGATGAAGATGAATCCGATAATGATTTATCAAGTACAGAATCCGCCAATGGTAAAGATAAAGTCAAAAAAAGTACTTCTGCAACCAAAAGCAGTTCCACGAAAACAACTAAGAAAAAACGCGCCTTACAAAATCTCAATCGCAAAACGATTTCTTTTATTACTCAAACAATTAAAGATGTTGAAGATGAAAACGGTTGGGCTTATTTGGGTGAAGTCGGGAGCTTATTGGTGAAAAAGCAACCTTCTTTCGATCCCAGGAACTTCGGCTTTAATAAATTAACCAATATGCTTGAATCAATTGACCAAGTTGAACTTGACCTCAGAGATGCAAATATCGGAGCACCTAACTCCAAACATGTTTATGTGCGGGTTAAGAGTACTAACAAACCAAAAACTACACATTTTTAATTAACCGAAAAATTTATTAGAATTACGTCCGCAAGCAAACTTAATTGATAATTAATTTACGAAAACAAATATGATGAATATACCAGCAATTCATTTAAAAACTAATTATCTGGTATTTATTTTTCTCTGATCATTGTTTCACGGATTTTTTGAATGATTGAATAAATTGCAAAAGCTATGATATTACAGACAACAATGCTTGCCCCGGCAGGAGTCGAATATACATAAGAAAAAATGAGTCCCAACCATAGACAAATTATTGATACCAGCGCAGAATTCAGAGTAACCGTCAAGAATCTTTTTGCCAAGCGCATTGAGGTTAATGCCGGAAATACAATTAAACTGGTTATCAGCAATGCTCCCATCAAACGCATTCCTACAACAATTACCAATGCCGTCAGGAAGGCAATTATCATATTAAAGCCTTCCGTATTAGTTCCGGTAGCTTTAGCAAAGTTTTCATCAAAAGTAACTGCAAAGATTCGATTATAGGATAAAATGAATAAAATAATGACCACAGTTGAAAGCACCAGACTTAATATCACATCACTTTGTGTCATGCTGAGAATGCTGCCAAACAGATAATTATTCACGTCAGTATTCATTCCTGTACTCAGCGAAATAACCATTACACCGATTGCCAGGGAACCGGTTGAAATCAAAGAAATCGCTGAATCACCTTTTATTTTGCTGTTTTCACTCAGACGCAACAGAAAAAAAGCTGCAATAATCACGATCGGAATCGACACGATCATCGGAGAAGCGTTCAAGGCGGCTGCCACAGCCAATGCACCGAATCCGACATGTGATAATCCGTCACCAATCATTGCATAGCGTTTCAAAACTAAACTTACACCCAGCAGAGAAGCGCATAAAGCAACCGGAGTCCCAACTAAAAAAGCTCGCAGCATAAACGGATAAGAAAAGATCTCTTTCAATAAATCAAACATTTAATTCACCTGCAAATTTTTGCCCGATATCACTTTGTAAATAGTCTTTTGTTGTACCGAAAAACAGCTGCTTATTATGCAAATGCAAAATATGACTGGCATATTTTATTGCCGCTTTAATGTCATGTGAAACCATAACAATTGTTATTTTGTGGACAAGATTAATATGATGAATCAACTCATATAATTCTTGCGTTACAATCGGATCAAGACCTGACACAGGTTCATCTAAGACAATAATCTTTTTTGTAGCGCAAAGAGCTCTCGCCAACAGCACACGTTGCTGTTGTCCACCTGACAAATCACGATAACAAGTATTTTTTATTTGCTTAATCCCCAGTTTTTCCATGTTGTTCTTTGCGATGTTTTTCTCTTTTCTGGTAAAAAAAGGTTTTAAACCCAAACTATTCAAACAGCCGGACAACACCACTTCATATACACTTGCCGGAAAATCCTTTTGAATAATAGTTTGCTGCGGCAAATATCCGATTGCATCAGCTGATAATTGATTATCTAATATAATTTCTCCTTGAAAAGGTTTTTTCAAACGTAATAACCCTTTAATCAAAGTACTTTTACCCGTGCCGTTTTCACCTACTACACATAAATAATCACCATCTGACACACTAAAATTAATATTTTTTACTGCCGGGATACCATCATACTCAAATGACAAGTTTTTACAGGTGATTAAACTCATTCCATTCCTCTTTTTATCTTCGTTTAAACCAGCTTATTTAGCCCTCTAATGTTTATATTGTCTTTTGTTTTTTTATTTTAATTTTCAACACTTTGATTTTTTATCAGTTTAAGGCTTTTTCTAAAACTTCTATGTTTTTCTCCATCAATGAAATATACGTTTCATTAGCAGCTAATTCTTCGACTGATAAATTATGAATTGAATGGAAAGTCATTTTTTCCGCATCAGTGGCTTCTGCAATTGAATCAGCAATTTTTTCATTAGACAACTCAATCGAAAAAACTACTGGCAATTGAAGTTCGTTCACTTTATCAATCAAAAATGCAACTGTTGCAGCACTGGCTTCAGTATTCGCTGAACATCCCGTAAACGCAGCATAATAATCCAAATCATATTCATCGGCAAAATAACGAAACGGAAAACGATCACCGAATAAGATCACCTTACGCTTAGCATGCTCAACAACATCCTCAAAGCGTTGATCAAGATCCTTTAATTGTTCAATATAAGCCGCACTATTTTCTGAATAATATTCTAAATTAGCCGGATCTATTTCGTTTAATACGTCGGTAATCTGTTCTACAATTAAGATTGCATTAATCGGTGATGTCCAAACATGTTCATCTACTTCATGCATATGCTCATGCTCATGCTCATGATCATGCTCATGATCATCATCTTCTTCTACATGATCATTATCATCTGTATGGTCATCATCCTCTGCACAATCATGGTCATCTGCATGGCAATGTTGCATGCCTTCAACAATTTCTTCTTCAACTGTATTCACCAGGTCTATCAATTTCATTGTTTCAGGTGCATTATCACCCATAGACTCAATTATTCCGTCAATCCAAGTATCATTTTCGCCACCTGTATAGATAAATAAATCACAAGACTGAATCAGTTTAATATCTTGAGGTGTCGGTTCATAAGAATGACTCTCCGAACCGGGCTTCAAAAGCATTGTTACATCTGCTTTATCCCCGACAATTTGTTTTGTGAAATCATATTGCGGAAAAATCGTGGTTACAATCGATACTTTTTTATTTGTTGTAACACCATTATTTTCACTCTTGCCGCCTTTATCAGCTTTGATGACAAAATCTTCTGTTTGATCTGCCTCTGCTTCGGTATTTTCATCATTATTTTCTACAACATTTTCTTCAGCATTTTTTTCAAGATTTTCTTCTATATAATTGTCGGATCTTGTTTTCTCACTATCTTTTGCAGTATCAGTATTTTTCGCACAACCTGATAGTATTGCCGGAATCAGCATTAAACTCATAAGAATCTTGATTGTTTTTTTCATATTCAAATCTTTCTAATATTAAATGGTCTAGTAAGTTAAACCGAATTGTTCGGGAGTTATTAATTTTTGCTTTTGAATAGCCGTTTTTCCTTCTCAGTCAGCGATTTCTTCTTCCAAATCAAATATCTTTATAAATTCACTGTTTTCTTCTTACACTGAGATATTATTCTTAATCAGATTTCTTTTCTTTTGAATCTAAACATTTTTTGCAAATTCCGTAAAAAACGGTTCTGACCGGATCAATTGTAAAATCATGTTCAGCTTTGACATGTTTTTGAAGTTCCAATACTTCTCGACATTCAAAGTGAATCAATTTATCACAAATTTCACATTTTAGATGGAAATGATCACTTATTGAAATTTCATGGTCTTTGCCGACAAATTCAAAACATGAACCTGATATTTCATCAATAAAATATTTTTTTACATGACCGGTATCAACCAATTTATTCAATTGACGATAAATTGTGGTAACTCCGATTTGCACACCAATTTCAGAAAAATGATCGATGATTTGATTTACCGTAACATGTTTTCCTTTCATCGTTTCCAAATAGGACATTAATTCCGTTTTTTGTTGAGTTTTATATCCATCTGTCATAATTCCGATTCCTAATCTTTTAGTAATAAAAATCAAATAATCTTGCGCAATATTAAATTCAAAAACAAAAATGAAAACCGTTCTCAAATTCAATTTGAAAACGATTTTCATTTTAAGCAAATAAAAAACATTTGTCAAAATATTTTTTTCTATGTCAACAACAGATATTATTACCCTTAGCGAAGTTATCTGAACAAATCGAGAAAACGATCCCAGATGTTTTTATCGGGTTCTGCTTCAATTACAGGTTCCGGTTCGGCTTTTTTCGGAATAGGCTCGCTCATTATTACAAATTGAATTTTCGCCGGGGTCGGATTCTTGGCTGATGCAAAAGAAGGCATTGCTTCACTACTTTGATAGTCAGCTAATAATTCATCCACCATTTCATCAATGCTTTCATCCATTGTCAAAGTGCCTTTATACAATTCTTCTGCGCCGTCAGCCAATTCAGCACTGCCTGTTTCAAGCTGAGTGACACCGTCACTAAATTCAGTAAAACCGGTCGACAATTCGGTTAAACCGGAGGAAAGTTCACTTGTGCCGTCAGTATATTTCTTGACTCCACTATTTAAGCTTGAGGAATTTTCAGCTAAAGTATCAACACCTCCGGTATAACCGGCAACACCGGCCGATAGTCCGGAAAGCCCGTTACTTAATGTACCTAAGCCGGTGCCTAACTGCTCATACCCGGATGTTAAAGCTGTCGTATTCTTTAATGGCGTACCTCCATTCAACAATCCGGCACTGCCTTGAGCAATTTGACCGACTCCTGCCAAGTATTGAGTTAAACCGCCATAAAAATCCGGTTGGTTTGGATCAGCATTTTTATATCCGAAACTTAATTTATTTACGCCATCAACATAGGCACCTAGTCCGGCATTGAAGGTCAAGTATTCATTATTTAAATTGCTAATAGCGATGGCCAAGTCTAAAAGACCTGCGAGTTGACCGACTTGAGCCATTGAAGCCAAACTGCCTTCTATTGCGGCAAAGCCGTTCGTGTTGATTTTATCTCGGATTATAATCAAATTATCAGTCAATAAAGTTAAATTAGTCCTTGGTCCTTGTTCATGTTCAAGATATGCAAAAATACTTTGAACCATTGGATCAATCATAATTTGATCTGCGCTAAAATTCAGTCCTTGGAGATATCCGGTCAGAGCTTGTTGACTGATCGAATTATTTATTGCTGTTAAACCACCGATAATTTCTGTTAGACCGGCTTTCAATTCCGTCATTTGAGTAGAAAAATTAGCAAGATCCGTGCTAAATTGAGGAATTTGTGCAGTCAAAATCAATAGTTGCTGTTTAAGCAATGCTATCTCCTCAACAGTGCCAAGTTGACTCACTTCTGCGGACATTGTTTGAAGTCCTGTGGCAATTTCATTTGAACCCTCTTTCAACTGGTTGCCGGCATTTAGACCCGAAAAACCTGTAGCTATCAGATCAGCAGCATTAATAATATCCTGTGCTGATTTATTAAGTTCTGTCAAACCGGAAACAAGTTGATTAACTCCATCAACATATAAACCGACACCTGTCGTATATTGGATAAGTCCCTGATTGGCTGCAGATAAGCCGTTGGATAATTCAGCTGCCCCTGTAGCAGAATCTTGAGCGCCGGTACGCAGATCTGAACTATTATTTGCCAATTCGGAAACACCTGCTGTATATTCGTTGACACCCGAAGCTAAATCCTGACCGCCCGTCGCAAGATCAATTCCACCCTGATTAACCAATTCAAGAGCATCTTCCAACTCTGTTGTTCCGGTATTTAATTCTGCAATACCATCAGCCAATTCACGGCTGCCTTCAGAAAGTAATTTAATGGCATCCTGTAAAGTTGTTAATTCTTCATTTTCACTAAAGTCAGGCATCTCAAAAGAAAACATTTCTTCAGAAAAAGGAGTAGCCGCAATTTGCATTGCCGGTAAATAGAAATCATCGATCTCCGCCTCAATACTGAAATCGGAAAATTCCGCATTTGGCAAAATCATGAAATTTACTACTTGGTTACTTCCCGCCTCAGCTACCAAACCATTGGATACCGTAATGTTTTCTGCAACACTATCCGCCAACGTTAAAGATATTTGGATTAATGAATTTTTCGCCCATACATTCTCACCATTAACATCTGATATTTCAGAATTCGGTTTTACATTTATTTCTAATTCCCACTTACCCGACGCACCGGATAAATCTGCCGGTTCAATTATTTGACCATCCAGTTTATGTGTAAAACTGAATATCCAAGGAAGCTGATCGCTTTTCAGTTTGCCTTTATAGTAGAAATTTTCACTTCCTTTATTAATCTCAATTTTGTCTGCATCCTGATTGACATTCCCGTACATTGTCAAGTTCTGAATTGAACTATAATCACCGTAATCCGTCAATTCACCGGCAGTCTGAGAAGAAAAACGGTTTACAACATAGATTTCCTTTGCAGAACCGTCAGAATTTAAACTGGCATAGACAACTTCAGACTTTCTGCCTGTAGAATTTGCAGCAGAAATTGAAGTTGATTTATCAGATTTTGCTTTTGCCGAATTCTTTTCTGCAGAAACAGAATTTGCAAATACAAAACTTAGTAAAATTCCGAAAATACAAAGCAAACTCAAGCCTTGCTTGAATTTTTGTGCTGCCTGTTTGTTTTTCATCATAGTATTTCCTCCAAATTTTGTTCTGTTAATTGGTGACAAATCTTTTTTATCTTCAGTCAATAAAAAGTCAACAAAACCTCAGTTAACAGAACCTTGTTCTCCATTGAATTCAGATTCATTAATTTTTACAGATATTTCAGGTTGATCTTTGCGCAAAAAAGTTCGTTTATAACTCGTTTTCTCAACTATTTTATCGAATAAATAAAGGAAACCGGGCAAGATAAAAATTACCATAAACAAAGATAAAATCGCTCCGCGTCCCAAAACCAAGCCTAATTCCTTCACAATGGTTAAAGTCGATGTAATATTCAGAGCAAAACCTGCCAAGGTTAAAATCATTGCCGGAGGCAATAAGGACGGAACGGATTCACGAATACTCTGAATCAAGGCATTTCGCTTGTGAAGTTTGGTTCGGTTATCTAAATAATGTTCCGTATATAAAATTGCATAATCAACTGTTGCTCCGAGCTGAACCGTACTGATAATTAAATATCCGATATAACTTAACGATGAACCGGTAAAATAAGGTATGGATAGATTTATCCAGATTGCGATTTCAATTGTCAAAACTAAAATAAAAGGTAAACTAAATGAACGGAAGGCTAACAGAATAACTAAAGCGATCGCCAGAATGGCTAAACCGTTAACAACAATATCATCTGCTTCAATCGTATTTTTCATATCGAGCATGACAACATTTTCACCGACCAGATGATATTGATCACCGTAAGCTTCCTCACCGATTTGACGCACTTCTTTAACTAATGCGAATGAAGCTTCACCTTCGGAAGCTACTTCGCCGGTAATAATGAATTGTGTATAGTCATCGGACACAATCATTTCCAATGCCTGATCATCAATCACTTCAAGCGGAATCGCTTTATCAACTGTATTAACGTAAGAAATTACCGATAAAACATTCTGAGTATTTTCTAAATCATCCTGAACTTTTAACTCTTTTTGAATATTGCCTTTAGGCACCAGCAAAGCCATTTGTTGCTGTACACCGAACTCCTCTTCGATAGCCGCTTTATCCTGTTCCATTTTGGATCCGGTCGGCAATCCGCCCATGCCGTAAATAAAATGATTCGCTCTGCTCCCCAGAAAACCGGGTATTGCAATAAGCAGAATCAAAATCAATATCGGCCATTTTACCTTGTTTACAAATTTACCTAAAAATTTGAAATCCGGTAAAAACGATCTGTGAGTTGTTTTATCAATCAGCTTATATAAAGCAAGTAAAAGTGTCGGCATGAAAACCATTACCGAAAAGAAAGATAAAACTATACCTTTAGCCATTACAATTCCCAAGTCAGCTCCGATCCTGAAACGCATAAAGATTAAAGCCAAAAAACCGAAAACCGTAGTCATTGCCGAAGAAGCGATTGCCGTCAGTGCTTTACGCATTGCCATAGCCATTGCAGTTTCAGTTTCATAGCCCTGTTTGCGATTTTCATTAAACCGGTTGAGCAGGAAAATTGCATAATCCATTGAAACAGCCAATTGGAGAACCGCACCGACCGCTTGTGTAATAAACGATACTTCACCTAAAAAGATATTTGTGCCCATATTGAGAACAATACCAACACCGATTGTGAACAAAAATATGAAAGGTTCAATCCAGGAATGTGTGCCGATAATCAGGATGATCAATACTAACGGTGCCATTACAGTTACAATCTTGAGCATTTCGGATTGAACTGCATTTTGAGCATTGGCAAGATCCGCCAGTTGACCTGTAACAGCAACTTCCGGATCAATCTGATATATTCCTTCCAAAATCTCAACCGCATTATCTGTTTCAGCGGTTAGTTGAAATAATGCTTTTTCACCCGTATAAAAAGCTTCGACCGTATCCTGATTTTGCAGTTCCAGCGGTACCATCAAGTCCACAGAATCATCAAGCCATAAGACCTGAGTGATGCCCTTACTCTCTTTGAGTTTTTCTTTAATCAATAATGCTTCTTGTAATGAATCAACCGGAAAAGCCGCTCTGGCATTGGGTATAGATAATTCATATGAATTTTCCAATTCCTGCAAAGCTTTGGTTGATGGAACATCCTCCGGAAGATAGTCCTGTAAATTATAATTGACTTTTACCTGCAGCATCAATATTCCCGCAAAAACGGCTAAGAGAATAAAGATAACTAATACCGATTTATGATGTTTGATAATCCAATTTATAATTTTTTGCATAAAACCCTCGCAACATTCGATATTAGTTTATATCAGCAATATGAACCTTAATATGAATCTTTTATGATCACAAAAAAATCAGCAAAAGTTTCATTCAAGTTTTCTCTAATGCTATCCATTAAGTAATATCAAGCGCTATTAATAAGCTCTACTTAATAAATTATATAAGTTATGTAATTTATTTGTTCAACAATTCTTTGATATTTGTTGATTAAATTCAAGTTTTTTAGTAGTATCCAGATAAATCCGAATACCAAAAAGGATTTTATATGATTCCCGTTTAATAGTTAAAAACGGGAATTAAACTTGAATATGATCTG
Organism: Clostridiaceae bacterium; assembly: GCA_012838135.1. Classification (GTDB taxonomy): domain Bacteria; phylum Bacillota; class Clostridia; order Saccharofermentanales; family DTU023; genus UBA5436. The sequence continues at coordinate 67,809 of DUPV01000015.1, forward strand.
TTCCCCAAATTAATCAGATATACATGAAATGAGGCATTTTACTATAGATTCCAATTTTAACAGTCAGCCAACTCTGAGCAAATTGCTTAAATCACGCAAGAGAGGCTTTATCAATTATTCTTCAGGTTGTTTTATCACTGCTATAAGCAGTTTGCTTACCCATGTGGCAGCATCTTCGGGTGTCGGAATTTTTTCGATGAACTCAGAGCAGGAAATTAAACAAAGAATCATACTGGTTGCTTTCTTATTTCTGTTACCCGCAATTTTGCATATCGTGTCACGATTTTTGCGAATCGGTTATATGCGGGATATTTTGCTCGATATTCGAAAACTGGCTTTTCGTAAAATTATGCTGTTCTCGCCCCAAATGTTTGCTCAGGAATCTAAAGATAAGTATCTGTCCGGTTTAGTTAATGATATTAATTTGTTTGAAAATGAGTTTTTTGCTTCATTGCTTGGTATAATTTATCAAGGCGGACGATATGTTCTCGGACTAACAGTTCTCTTTGTAACTGATTGGCATTTCGGTTTAATCGGTCTGATCTCTTCGCTTAGTTTAGCTGTCATCGGCAAATTTTTCAGGAATAAAACCGTTAAGTTAAGGCTTGTTATTTCCGATCATAATGCGGTTTTTCAAAATCGAATCAGTAATATCTTTTATGGCTTGGAAATCCTCAAATTAAATCGAGTTGAAGAAAAGTTTTATGTCCAGGCAAGCGATGATATTGACCAACTGGAAAAATCTAAAGGACATTTTCGTTTTTTTAAGAATTTGCAACAAGAAACTTTATGGACAATCGGCAATATTATTTTGATGGTGGCATTTCTTTATATCAGCTTCAATATTGCTACCGAGGGCAAAACAGTTGAAATTTCAATCATTCAATTTTTGATGCTCAATACTTCAATCTTCAGCGTAGCCATGTTTATGCCACACTATAATTCATTTAAATCATCGATTGAGTTATATAACAAATTAGTTTTGCTCACTGATCAACAAAAAGCAGCAATTGTTCAGGCTAATACTTCTGCTGCGAAAACCGCATTTAAATTTCAAGAAAAATTGGAAGTAAAAAACCTGAATTTTGCTTATGATGCGAACAAACCGCTGCTGCAAAATGTGAATTTTACGATTGAACCCGGTAAAAAATATCTCTTACGCGGTCCTTCCGGTTCCGGCAAGACTACATTGATCAACATTTTATCCGGAGTAATCACAAACTATCAGGGAGAAATTTTATTTGATAATATAAAATTATCCGCAATTGAACCAAATTCAATTTTGGCTTCGATTGCCGAAATGCAACAAGAGGTTTTTTTATTTGAAGATACTTTGCTCAATAACATTACGCTTTATCAAGAAGGCGATAATTCTCATGTTTTTCAGGCAAAAATTATACAGATAATTAAGCAAGCCGGACTTACAAAACTTGTTGAAAAATTGCCCGACAAATTGGAAACCTTATTGGAAGAAAACGGCAAAAATCTGTCCGGTGGCGAACGGCAAAGAATCTCAATTGCCAGAACACTTTACAAAAACAGTCAAATCATTTTGGCGGACGAACCTACTTCCGGGCTTGATCCGGAAACCGGAGAGTTGATTGAGCAGACACTGCTTGCTTTGCCGCAGACCGTTATCACAATTTCACATCGAGATTATCCGGGTACAAGCGAAAATTATGACTATATTCTGTTATTAGCCAATGACCAAATCAGGATGCTGAAACCTGAGCAATATTTTCAAGAATTACGCAACGGCTATTATAATTTTGAAAACTCCAATGATTCAAACGTGTTTGATATTTTCAGCCGGAATAATTTGAACAAGTTAAATAATCCTGAAACTTGTGAGCAGGGTTATACAAGTGAATATAACAATAGCGAGGTTAATAATGACCAGAATAATCAATAACACTCAATCTTCACTTGAATCCGGTAAAAAAACTAAAATGACTTTGGGTAAAATTTTATTATTAGCTTGGCAACCGCTTTTTCTGCTAATCGGCTCGGAAATCATTTTACAACTAGTCAGTATCACACTTTCTTTTTACATTAAAGATATCTTTGATGCCGCAGTGGCCGGGAATACCGAAATTATCATTGCCAAAGCTCCAACTTTTATCATTCTGGTATGCGGGATTTTTCCGTTTAATACATGGTTATCTTATATCAGAGCCATGTTTGTCAAAAAATCCTCAACTATTCTTAAGCAACGTTATCTGAAAAGAGTTTTTAACAAAAACATCAATGAATTTCAAAGCTCAGGTATTGCCGGATATATTAACGATATTACGAATAATTCCAATACTTTGGAAGAAAAGTATTTTCAGCAAATGACCGTCGTGATTATGTCGGTTACGGCATTTTTCGGTTCATTGGCAATCATCATCAGTGTTAAATGGCAAACTCTGATTTTTGTAGTTCCGAGTTTAGGGTTTTTGTTATTTTTCATGTATAAAACCGGCAATCTGCTCAAAAAACCTGAACTGAAGAAAGCAAGTTATTTGAAGGAATATACCCGCTATGCCAAAGAATCATTGTCCGCTTTCCGCATCGTAAAAAGTTTTCAATTGGAGAAAAGAATTCTCCGGGATTTTGATCAACGCAGTAAAGATGTGCAGGATAAAGGATACGAGATTGAAAAACGTGCTACCTACCTGCAAGCAATGAATCAATTAATAAGCGGTGCGGTTGTTCTGTTCGGTTTATTGGTCGGAGTTCGTGCGGTAGCTGCAGGCGCTGTATCAATCGGTGTTTTGTTTGTTTTAGTTGTAGCTGTTTCCAATCTGATTCATCCCATCTTGATGCTAAGTGATGCATTACCGCCTATTCGTTCGGTAGAACCGATTTTTGAAAAGATGGAACAACATCTGGAAAATCAGCAAACGCAGAAAATCAACAAATCATATCCCGGCTTAAAACATCAAATCAGTTTGTCCGATGTCAGCTTTGATTATCCCGATATTCCTGTTTTGAAAAATGCCAATGCCAAGTTCAAAAAAGGCGGTAAATATTTAATCATCGGACCTTCCGGTTCAGGAAAATCGACAATCCTCAGATTGCTGCGCAAATACTTCAATCCTGATCATGGTAAGATTATGATTGATGACTCGCAATTAAAAGAAATCGATACGGATAGCTATTACCAAAAACTTTCCAATATCGAGCAAAATATTTTCATTTTTGATGATACGATTCGCAACAATATTACTTTGTTTAAAGATGTTTCCGAAGAAAAATTACAGTCTGTTATCACAGCTGCCGGTTTAGATAATCTGCTCAATTCGCGTACTGACGGGTTGGATGACATTTTAGTCAATAACGGAGCAGATCTTTCCGGTGGCGAAAAAGCCAGAATCGCAATTGCCAGAGGACTTTTAGCAGAAGCGGATATTATGTTGCTTGACGAACCTTTTGCCAGTCTGGATGATAAAACTGCACAAAAAATCGAACAAAAATTATTGAACTTATCTGACGTTACTATCTTAAATGTTTCACATGTGGTATTTAATACTACAAAGAATTTATATGATGACATTTTGCTTGTCAAAAATGGTCAGATCCGTGCAAAGTCTGAAGAATCAAAATAAGAATTCGAATAAGACCGGGACAGGGACGGAATAAAATCAGAAAATATAAGTAAATATTAAATATTACATAGACCTTTCTTTTTTAACACGAAATTATGATAAGCTAAATAATAAATTAAGGTACTGTTATGTAAAGATGAAGAGATCTGAAAAGCAAAATTAATTTTTAAGAGGTAGACATGAAAACAAAAATATTTGCCCATCGAGGAAATGCAATTCTTGAACCGGAAAATACCATGGATGCTTTTCAATCAGCACTGGACTTGAATGTTGAAGGGCTTGAATTAGACATCCATAAAACTCAAGACGGAAAAATCATTGTGACACACGATGAGAATCTGCAAAGAGTTACCAATGTAGATTTGAACATCAAAGATGCTTCTTATGATCAAATTAAACAGCTCAATGCGGCAGCCTTTATGAATAACGGGCGCAATTCTTACGTGCCGTTGCTGGCAGAAGTGCTGGATTTAATTAAGGGAAAAGATACTCTCTTAAATATTGAATTAAAAAATGCTCAGGTTTTGTATTCTGAATTAGAAGAGGATGTTTTGAATTTAGTTCGTGAATTCGATCTGGAAGAAAGAATTATTTTTTCTTCTTTCAACCATTATTCCATCATGAAATTTCATTTATTAGGCACAATTGCCGAATTAGCTTTTCTCTATATGGAGGGCTTATTCAAACCATGGAAATATGCCAAAAAAAATCGTATCCATGGCTTACATCCTTTCTTTCCGAATTTGATCATACCGGACTATGTAAAATATTCTCACAAAAAAAAGGTTAAGGTAAGACCCTGGACTGTAGATGATCCTCAGCAAATGACTCAAATAATCACATTAGGAGTTGACGGTTTAATTACTAATGATCCAAAAACCGCTTTGGAAATTAGAGAAAACATCAATGGCTAAATTCCGGATTTAGTAGTTAAATTAAACATTATCAATGAATATTTTTCAGATTTTGAATTAGAAGGAACTTCAATGGGTAATTTTTCAGATAAAAAACAAACAAATAAAAAGCATGCAAATGATTCTTCGAAATTGAATTACGGCAAAACCTTTTTAATCGGAACCGGTTTTTTCGCCTCATCATTACTCTGGTCAATATATAACAGTTTTGTACCGTTAATTTTGAAAGATTTTATTACATCTTCTACCGTAATCGGTCTGATTATGACAATTGATAATGCTTTCGGTGTAATCTTTCAACCTCTGTTCGGCTCATTAAGCGATCGAACCCGAACCAGATTCGGTAAACGCATGCCATTCATTATGATTGCGGCACCGCTTTGCTCCGTCTTGTTCTTTTTTATTCCGCAGATGCCTTCCCTCTTTACCTTGATGTTTATAGTTATCATCTTCAACTTCGGTATGTCTGTCTGGCGTGCACCGATAGTGGCATTAATGCCTGATTTAACTCCCAGCCAACATTGGTCTAAAGCCAACGGCGTAATCAACCTGATGGGAGGAGTCGCCAGTATTATCGCATTTTTAATCGGTGGAAAAATTGCAAACAGTTACGGTCGGTCAGCAACTTTCGGTATGGGCAGTGTTGTTATGCTTGTGGCTGTATTTACCCTATTTCTTTTTGTCAAAGAACCGGTTGCCAAATCTCCTTTTACATCTTCAGACAAATCGGAAGATGATAAAAAGTCGGTCAGTTTAAGCGCATTTAAAGAATTACCGGCAAAACAAAAACACAATTTGCTTTATCTGCTTTTCGCAATATTCTTCTGGTTTTGCGGTTACAATGCAGTTGAAACATTTTTCACTACCTTTGCCGTAGAGAATTTAGGTTTAGCGGAAGGTTCAGCTTCAATGCTTTTAGCTTTCTTCTCCGTATCCTTTGTTGCTTTCGCAATTCCATCCGGTTTTATTGCAACTAAAATCGGTCGTCGCAAAAGTATCATAATCGGTTTGATTGGTATAATCGCTGTCTTCATCCCGATTTTATTCCTGATGAATTTAATGGCTCTGCGAATTCTTTTGTTACTTGGTGGTTTCTTTTGGGCTTTGATCAATATCAATTCATTACCGATGGTTCTGGAAATCGGAAAAGAATCTGAAATCGGTACTTACACAGGCTACTATTATTTCTTCTCATTCAGTGCAAGTATTGTCAGTCCGATTCTCTTTGGCTTGATTCGCGACTTAACTCAAAATTATGCAACCTTGTTTATTTATGCAACGATCGCATTCGCTTTGGCATTACTCAGTATCAGTCGAACTCGTTTAGCAAAGAACAATTCGTAAAATAGTAACAGCGTTACAACTTATTGTTCTCCTGCTGTAGAAAAAACCGGAGTCAGATCTTAACTTGTTTATTTCATTATTATTGATATAATCTAAATACAAATCTTGTTTAATTTACTTCAAATACTTTCAACTTTTAGGTGGAGGTATTTTTTTATGGAAAACAATTACAAAATAATCCATGAACAGCCCAGCTTGCATTTTTCAATTTGTAGTTCGAATAAAGAACTATTTCTTAAGTTTGAACAAATTCTCAAAAAAGACGGAATGATCGGAATACCTGATTTACAAGGCAATTTACATTATATTGTTGATGCACGCAAAGGATTTTTTACTGCTTACAGTAAAGTCAAACAGACAACTTTGGAATTGATGGAGCAAAAATTCGAACAAAATGAAAATAGAATTTTGAATTATGAAGAGATTGCTGACACACTAATTACAAAATATGAATTTGACAGAAGCTTAATCGGTACAAAATTTATTAGCTATATGATAGTTCATTGCTTACTCGATAAATCATTAATGGTTTCATTATCAAAAAAACTTTATCCGGCTATTGCTGAGATCTTTTCCAGTACCGTAGATAAAGTATGTTATAGTACCCGCTATACATTACGCAAAGTTGAATTATTAGAAAAAAAGCAGCGGCAAGAAAAAATCAGCAAAGAATATCTGTTACCTGAAAATGCATCGTATAGCAATGGTGTCGTCTTGCATAAATTGATTAACGAAGGCGAACTGATGTCGCAAAAAAATCAGTCAACAGATACCTGCAATTAATACACGGAAATAAATTACCTCAAAAATCGAAGCTCAGCAAAATTGAAATTTGCATTACCCAATGTCTGAGTTAAAACTCTGATGCAAATTAGCCTTTTTGTCTGACGAAAAAAGGCTATCGATTATAAAACGACAGCCTTGTAAAGTAAAAAGATACAAAAGATTAAGAATTAATGCGATCTTTTAAGTTTTTGCCAGCTTTAAAAGCAGGTGATTTTGATGCCGGGATTTTAATAGGTTCTTTTGTAGCAGGATTTCTGCCCATACGTTCTGCACGATGACGAACCTCAAAAGTACCAAAACCTACTAAAGTAACTTTTTCTTCTTTTTCAAGTTCTTCAGTTATTGTTTCTAAAATAGCATTTACTGCTTTTTGGCTATCTTTTTTGCTTAAGAGTGTTTTCTCTGCAACTGCAGCAATTAATTCTGTTTTATTCATAGGAGCCTCCTTTTTTATAATGCAATCAGTATTATGCTTTGTTTTGTAGGAATTTGTCAATAGTAAAATAGCTAAAGATAGTGTCGGTAAGTTGTAAAACCAACTGAATTTCATATTATTTTGACTTACAACTTGCCCTCACCCGGAATATTTATATTTCTCGTCATTAAAATCAATTATCTCTAGAATATTCTTAAGAATGAAGGAGTAAAAACATCCGGAGATTGACGGTTATAATATAATGGCACTCGGGTTAAAAGGACCTCAGACAGGTCAAGCCTTAAATCAAATTTTCAGCATTACTTATTGACTTAACAAACTTTTATTAAACATCATTTCATTAATATTATTATAGCAAATATCTTGCACAATATTGCCTGCAAATTCATAATTGGCAGGATATTCGCCTTGATCAATCAGCCCGCCTAAAAAGTCACAGAGTATTCTGCGAAAATACTCATGTCGCGGAAAAGATAAAAAGGATCTTGAATCGGTTACCATACCGACAAAAGTAGAAATCAGACCATTATTGGCAAATGCTTCCATTTGATTGAGCATCCCTCTTTTATTATCCAAAAACCACCAAGCAGAGCCTAACTGCAATTTAGCCTTAACGCCGCCACCTTGAAAGTTTGCGATCATGGTCGCCAGCATATCGTTTTCTTTACCGTTCAGACAATAAATTATGGTGTAAGGCACTTTGTTTGCTAAATCAAGCTCGTTCAATAAGCCCGACAATTGAGCCGCATAATTGAAATCATCCATTGAATCATAACCTTTATCAGGTCCTAAAAGTTCATACATCCGCCGAGAATTGTTGCGAATTGCGCCAATATGCAATTGCATGATAAAGCCATGATCAAAATACGCGTTCCCCAAGAAAGATAGTAAATATCCTTTATAACTTCTTCTTTCACTTGAACTTAAGCCTTCACCGCGCAAAGCTTTTTGCAAGACCTGATTCGCCTTATCAGAAGAAGCTTCTGAAAACAATTCAGCATCTAAACTGTGATCACTTATCCTGCAACCGGCGGCAGCAAAAAATTCTATCCGGCTCAGCAAAGCATTCTCTAAATCGGTAATATTTTCGATTTTTGTCAGTCCTGCACTTAATGCTAACTTTGATATATAATCGACAAAATCCGGTTTTTCAATTGCCATGGCCCGCTCCGGTCTGAATGTCGGCAAGACTTTAATTGAAAACCCTTCATCCCGCATCGCCAGATGATACTTCAAATCGGAAGTCGGATCATCTGTAGTACACAATACTTTAACATTCATACGTAACAAAAGGTTTCTCACGGAAAACTCCGGCGACTTGAGCATTTCATTACATTCGGCATAAATCCGAGCAGCAGTTTTTTCGGAAAGAAGATCTGTAATACCGAAATATCTTGCCAGTTCCATATGCGTCCAATGGAAAATCGGATTGCCGATGGTATAAGGCATCATCCTGGCAAAAGCCAGAAACTTATCATAGGGAGCCGCATTTCCGGTTACTTGATCTTCGGTAATTCCGAAAGCACGCATCAAACGCCATTTATAATGATCTCCGCCTAACCACAAATCAGAAATATCAGAAAACTGTTTATCTTCATAAATTTCTTGTGGCTCTAAATGATTATGGAAATCAATGATCGGCATTTTTTCTGCATATTGATAATAGAGAATGGCTGCCGATTGTGAATTTAGCATAAAATCTTCATCTAAAAATTTTTTCATGGTAACTCCAATTAAACCTTTTAAATATTTAAATATTTTGGACAAATAATAAATGTCAGCTAAAGCAACAGAAACTTTCAGCGCATGAAACTAATCTGTAAAATTCTCTTTGCTTTAGCCGGACTATAAATTGTAAATTAATTAAATATTTTGGGCAAAATTATCTATCTGACAACTCTTGCACTGCCTCCACCCATTAGAGCTTCCACTTCTTCTTTGCGTGCCATCGTTGTATCACCCGGTGTCGTCATGGCAAGTGCACCGTGTGCAGCACCGTAATTAACTGCTATTTCAGGATCTCCGGTAGTCATTAAGCCGTAAATTAAACCGGAAGCAAAACTGTCGCCGCCACCCACACGATCAAAAATTTCCAGATGGTCATACTGTTTGGCTTTATAAATTTCTCCGTCCGCATAGCAGAATGCCGACCAATCATTATCTGTTGCCGTATGGACTGTACGTAAACTGTTGCCGATGACTTTGAAATTAGGATATGTATCAGACGCATTCTTCAGCATTTTGCGATAGCTGTCCAAATTGAGTTCTTTCAGGTCACCTTCAATCTCCAAGCCGAGGCAGGCGTGGAAATCTTCTTCATTACCGATCATAACATCGATATGCGGTGCTATTTCTTTGTTGACTGCCTGACAACGATCCAAACCGCCGATCGCATTCCATAATGACGGTCTGTAGTTTAAGTCATAGCTGGTTATCGTGCCGTATTTATGTGCAGTAGTTACCGCCTCCAGGACAACTGCAGCGGAATCTTCTGATAAAGCGGCATATATTCCGCCTGTATGGAACCAACGTACACCTTCTTCGCCAAATAATTTTTCCCAATCGATCATACCTGGTTTTATTTGACTTACCGCAGTATTCGCCCGATCCGATACACCAAGTGCACCACGTACACCATAACCACGTTCCGTAAAATTAATTCCGTTTCTCGATTTTCTGCCAATGCCGTCAAAATCCATCCATTTAATATATGAAGTATCCACTCCGCCCTGCAGTATAAAATCTTCAATTAAATAACCAATGTCATTTTTGGCCAACGCTGTAACTATACCGGTACGCATTCCGAAACAGCGACGCAAACCTCTTGCTACATTATACTCTCCGCCTCCTTCCCAGGCAGTGAATTGACGTGCAGTACGTATTCTGCCATCACCCGGATCAAGCCTTAACATAACTTCACCTAAAGAAAACTGATCATACTTACAAGAATCACGTTCTTTAACTTTTAAATCCATTGAATTCCTCTCTTTCATGTTAAAAGGTTTATTATCCTCTGACTGTTTGGTAAATAACTGTAGCTTCCGCAGACAACTTGGTAATTTCATCCCAAGCTAAAGGCAAAGCTTCACTTACATCACTGAATTTAATTACCGGAATAACTCCATGACCCTCTAATAATTTATACATTATACCTTGTCTCCTTTTTCTAAGGCTTCCCATAAGCCGTTGAGATATGCAATACCGAGTGCCCGGTCATACAGTCCGTAGCCTGCACGTCCTTTTTCATCCCAAATCATTCTGCCGTGATCAGGTCGGGCATATCCGTCAAATCCGGTCTCGTATAAAGCTTTTACTACTTCATACATATCTATATCACCATCGGCCGAAAGATGACTCGCTTCACGGAAACGGCGTTCACCTAAATATTTTACATTTCTCAGATGTACACAAGGTACACGATCTTTTTCACTGAAGTAACGAATCATACCGGGAATGTCGTTATCCGGATTCGAACCGAGCGAACCCGTACAAAAACAGAGACCGTTCGCCGGGCTATCTACTAAATTCAAAATAGCTTCTAATTGTTCTTTATTATGAACAATCCGTGGTAACCCGAAAATAGGCCAAGCCGGATCATCCGGATGCACAGCCATTCTGATACCGACTTCTTCACATACCGGTATAATGCCTTGCAAGAAATATTTAAAATTCTCCAATAACTGTTCAGGACTTACATCTTCATATAATTTCATGACACGATCCAGATCGGCTAACCGTTCAGGTTCCCAACCCGGCAAAGTAAATCCCGATGTTTCGGCAGTTTGCTTAACTATTTCCTGAGGTGTCATGCCTAAAAGTTCTTGTTCATCGTAATATAGAGAATTTGAGCCGTCTTCCGGGATTTCTCTTGCCAGATCGGTCCGCAACCAATCAAAAACCGGCATAAAATTATACACGATTACCTTAATACCATGCTTTGCTAAATTCCTAATTGTAGTTCTGTAATTATCAATATATTGATCTCTGGTGGGTAGTCCTAATTTTATGTCTTCATGAACATTAACCGATTCGATAATCTCCACTTCAAGACCAGCATCATTTACGTGTTTTACATAAGCAGCTATTACATCTTCAGGCCAAACTTCACCTGCGGCATATTGATCCAAAACTCCCATGATACCTGAACAATTCGGAATCTGTTTAATATACTTCAGCGGTATCGGATCATTTCCTTCTCCATACCACCTGAAAGTCATTTTCATTAGCATATCCTCCTTTAATTAAACTTAATATTAAAATTTGCAAGTATATTACTCATAATTGTCCATTTTAAATTAAACTTCAGTTTTAAACTAAACTTAAGTTTGTTTTTTTATGTACTGTGGACTAATCAATTCTTGACAAATCAATTTCGGATTAATCAACTCTGGGTAAAGACTGTAAAAACTGTCGTACCGCTCCTGTTCCTTTATTCATTTCAACAAAATATTGAATAACTTTTTCTGCCAATCCACATTCTGCCAAATCAAGACCAAATATCCCGCTATTGCTTAAGATTGGGCTAAGAACTGCTGCAACATTATCATTTTTAGAAAATTCTATTGCTGCAAGTTGCTCTTGCAGAGTTTCCAACAGAGGATCGGGTGACAATTCCATTTCTTTTCCGGAATCATCAATCGCAAGCAAATATCTTAACCAACCGGCTAATACAGCAGGAATATAAATTAAATCTTTTATTTTTTCAGGATCTTGAGCTGAATATGATTGTAAGGTTTTACCATATCGGACTTGAATTTTTTGCGATGTATCCGTAGCAATTCTTTGCGGAGTATCAGGTAAAAACGGATTGGGAAAACGTTGTTCTATCACAGTATCAATAAAAGCTTTAGGATCGAGAATTCCGGGATCTACTACAACGGGCAACCCCTCAATATAACCGACACCCTTGATTAAATTCAGCAAATCTGCATCTGTCATTTCCTGATTGATTAACTCAAATTCCAATAAACAGCCAAAAATTGCTAACGCAGTGTGCAATGGATTGAGACAGGTTGTTACTTTCATTGTCTCTACTCTGTCCACCGTTTCCCGATCAGTAAAAATAACACCTGCTTTATGCCAATTCGGTCTGCCGTTTGTAAAACTATCTTCAATAACTAAATATTCAGTTTCCTCGGCATTTACAAAGGAAGGTGGCAGCCTTCTACCGTTCATTACAGGAAACTCCGTATCTTGATAGCCGCGCTCTGCAAGCATTTCTGCAACTGATTCATCAGCCGCGGGAGTTATTTTATCGATCATCGACCAAGGAAAACTCACACGTGATTCATCTGCTATATAGTCGTAAAACTCTTGTGGTAAAAATCCATTTTCAGTCCAAGCTTTAGCATAAGCCAAAACAGATTGTCTAAACACTTTGCCGTTATGAGAGACATTGTCCATACTGAGCAGTGTAAGCGGCAATTTCCCCGCTTCAAATCTTTTATATAGCAGAAGACAGATAATACCCATGGAATTGGTCGTTTTCAAACTCGAATCCTGCATTTCCGCTTTTACTTCCGCTGTATAATCTCCGGTGTGATCGACAATGCTGTACCCCTTTTCTGTAATGGTAAAGCTTACTACTTGTAAAGAAGGCCGGGCGAACAATTCTTCCGCCCTGGCCCAGCCTTCTTGATTTTGTTCAACTTTAACTCCTTCGGCCAAACAACCGACTACTCTTAAATCAAGTGTACCATCCGCTTTTAATGTTACGGCGGTACTTAGATTGTCATAAGGTTTAAAAATATAGTCTATTTTGTCCGTGTTGCGAGTTTCAGCAATAATAACACCAGTTTCCGCTTCACCATTATCTAATAACTCATCTTGCAATCTTGCAGGAAAAACTCTGAAGATATTACCGGCTCCAAAATGTATCCAAGTCGGTTCAAGTTTTGTGTTGTTTCTCACCGCTTCAATATCGTAAGCCGGAAGTTCAAAACCCTGATCGTTCCATAATTTTTTATTCTTAATCGAATCTAAATTTAATTTCAAAATATAATCCCTTCATTAATTGCGTATTAAATGGCTAATCATTACTATAAATACAATAATCTTTTAAGGTAACTCCACGGTAACCTCGACAGGATAAGCTGATTGAGGTTTTCCATCGATAAATACCGAAAACATACTTCCTTTAATAGATAATACAACAGGTGATTCCTCATTTCGTAAAGCAAAACCCTGCTCCATTCCGCTTAAAGTGTCTCCCTCATCAATCTGTGTTACCAATTTTTTCTTATCTTCGACAACTTTCAAATCAGGTGTCAGTCCGACATCATCCTGTTTAGCCGTTATCGTAAAACTCTTATCAGATGTAGTCGCCTTCTTTGAATCATTTGTCCAATCATAGGTAATTACAACAAATTTTGAATCTTCCGATTCCTTTACGCTTACATCAGTAATTTTGATATGATTTGTTTCGTCGATTTGAATATCCTCTCCAACTTCAGCCGTTTTCGGCGGAATATGTGAGGTAAATTCTTTTTTTTCTGATTTGCTGCAGCCTACCAAACTGAAAAGTAAAATGACGGTCAATAATATTGAAAACTTTTTCATCATAACCCTCCCTACTATTCTTTTGCATCCGGTTTATCTGCAGACTGTTCTTCCTTTTCCGTTAAACCCAGATTTTGTCCAAGTTGTGTTGCGCCACTGGTAATCGTTACTTTATCTGCTTCATATCCGATTTCTGCAGCAGTAACTTCAGCCTCACTGGCTGCATCTCTTGCTTCCTCAGCAGCTTTTTGCATTTCAGCAGTTTCTTTTTCAGAAACAGCCTGACCGGTAAGTTCTGCCACGGTATTAGCATCCGGCTCTTCAAATCCCATAATAATAGTTAAAGCGAATGTCGCAGCAAATGAGATTACACAAGTAATTATCGAATTAATCAGATTACCTGTATCACTGGAGAAACCGACTAAAGCCAATAATCCCGGTGTAACAAAGCTTCTTGCTTTAATTGCTGTAATACCTGCATAGAATCCGCCAATACCGCCACCGATAATCGAAGCATATAAAGGTTTTTTCAAAGGAATTGCATTTCCGTATAAAGAGGATTGTGAAATACCGAAAAATGATGTAATTCCGGCGGAAGCACTATAACTCTTATACATTTTTTGTTTGGAACGAATGGCAATCGCGAAAGAAACGCCTGCAAGTGCCATATTGGAGGCCATCATGCCCGGGATTAAAACCGTATCATAGCCTAATTGAGCCAGGTTCTGTGTAGCGACCGGGAATAATGAATAATGCGACCCGGTAATAACTAAGAATGGACTCAAAGCTCCGACAACAGTCGGCACAAGCCATGAAACCGTATTATTTAACCATGTAATTCCGGCCGCTAAAGCATCACCGATCCAAGTTCCGATCGGTCCAAGAATGATAATTCCGCTGATACATGTAATAAACAAAGTCAATACCGGAAATAAAATTGACATCAATAAATCAGGGATAATTTTCTTTAATAACGGTTCCACTTTAGACTGGACGAAAACGATAAGAATGATCGGCAAAACACTGCTCGGATATTTGGCATATGTAATCGGTATTGCACCGAATAATGTGAGATTCCAGCCTACATTGTTTGCCCATTCATACATATTAACAATATTGGGATATAGTAAAAAAGCAGCCGTTGCCGCAGCTAAAAATGGAGTGGCTTTAAATACCTGTGCACTGGCAATTGCCAGGAAAATAGGTAAAAAGTAGAATACCGCATTGCCTAAACCGTCCAAGAAAATATAGCTGCTGCTGACTTTGGAAATAGCTCCGACTTGAACCAGAACATCTCGTACCGCCTGCAGAACACCTGCTCCGATAATAACGATTAGAATGGGTTTAAAGATACCGCCAATGATATCAAATACACCCATCTTTTTTTCTTTTTGTGTTGCTGCCATATAAGTCTCCTTAACTAATTTTTAATTGTATAAACAAGAAACTTCCATCAGTTTCTTGTCTATACAAAATCAATTTTTCAATTCACTGTATTCTCCGACAAATACAACCTTTTAAGGAATTATTTATAATCAAAATCCGGGATATTTAACCAGCGTTCTCTTAACCAGCGGGCTGCAGCTTTCGGATCGCGTCCGCGTGTAAAGATACCTTTTTTGTTACCCTGAACACGGTTAATACCTGTTTTGGTTTCAAAATCTGCAAAATTCCATAATTGTTCGCCAATGAAGAAATCACAATCATCAAATACTTTAGAGTTGATTTTGTAATATTCTACTTGATAGTCTTCGGTAAACGGAATGTCTGCAATAGCGTGTAAGCCTGCAACCGTATCAGCACCATATTCGCAGAACATAATCGGTTTATCAGGATATTTTGCATGCCAGGCAGCCATGTCTTCTCTCAAGTGAGCCTCTGCTGATGCAAAATCAGCTGTATCCCAGTACCAGCCGAAGTAACGATTGAGCAGTATAACATCACTTAAGCCCATGCAAACATCCTTATCAACACCGCAAATTTGGAAATTGACATAGGCAAACGGTCTGTTTTGCGGATCTAATTTTCTGGAATAATCAAAAATGGATTTGAAGTATTCATAAGAACCGGGACCTGCTGAATCAGGTTCATTCATAACTGACCACATCACGACACAAGCATGATTTTTGTCACGGGCAATCAATTCACGCATGCCTTGTTCGTGAGCTTCTTTTGTATTTAATACGGACCAGGTAGATTTCGCTGCCATACCGGAAGCGGAGTCAACACTAAATCCTTCGAACATACCGACAGCAGCACATTCGTCAATTACAACAAAGCCTTCACGGTCACATAAACGCATCATTTCTTCAGAATACGGATAGTGGGAAGTACGGAAAGAGTTAGCACCCATCCAACGCATAATATTAAGGTCTGCTACATTGTATGCTTCATTAATACCACGACCGTTGATAAAACTGTCTTCATGTTTACCTGCACCTTTGAAGTAGAAAGGTTTACCGTTAATCAAAAATTGTGTGCCTTTTACTTCAACTGTTCTGATTCCGAAATCTTCCTCATAAACATCAACAACGGCACCATCTTTAATCAGCTCTACTTTGGCTTTATAGAGATAGGCATTGAGCGGTTGCCATAAGGTGATGTTTTTGAGACTGATTGCGGTGTCACTGTTACCTTCACCGACAACTTGATCAGCTTCATCTAATAAGGTTACTTTCACTTCATCATATTCGCCCTCGGCATCTGTCGCAATTCTTACATCTGCTGCTAAATTTTCAAGATCAACATCATATGTAACCGTTATATCAGATATATAGGTTTTCGGTGTTGTATAAATTCTGACATAACGATTCAAACCGGCATAATTAAAGAAGTCGAAATTTTCCGACAGTTTGCGAACAACATTTCCTTCAGCATCGGTTGTTTCAGAGTAATTACCGACCGGTAAGCTTGTGTAGTCTAGCATATTACTTAATTTTACAGTTACACGGTTTCTGCCGGAATTGATAAATTCATTAATTTCTGCTTCAAAAGGCACAAAACCGCCTTTGTGATGAACAACAAATTGTCCGTTTACATAAACATCTGCTTCGTGGGTTGCTGCATCAAAACGTAAAACCACTCTTTCATTCAACAAACTGTCCGAGACAACAAATTCACGTTCATACCAGACGTACCCGACATGCATTCTGATATCGCGAGTCACACCTTGGTCATTAAATGAACCGGGAACCGACATACTTTTTTGGGTTTCTAAAGGAGTACTGACATCATTTGGTTTAGTTTCATTCTCCAGAGCGAATTTCCAGACTCCGTTCAACGATTGTACTGTTCTTGTTTGGGTTGTAATTGGGTATAACATGTTATTTTTCTCCTCTCTTTTCAAGTAAAAATATTTAAATAGTAATATTGATTATAACAATAATTAATAAATATATATGTAACATATTGTAAAAAATTCAATATTTTCTTAAAAATTTATGCTTTTACACAAATACTATCTGAATATGCGGCTCTCTTATGAAATTTTTCTATAATCCGCTTTTGCATAATTAGTTATTATATAAACGATTTCTGCCTAATTGGTTTAGCCATAACTTGTTATATAAATCAAATATCTCTAGAATATTCTTCAGAGTATAGGAGTAAAAACGAATGAAAAAAGTTCTGCTCGGTATGAGCGGTGGCGTAGACAGTACAGTTGCAGCATATCTCTTAAAGCAACAAGGCTTTCAGGTGACCGGAGCCTATATGAAATTATGGCGTGATACGGAAGATGACCAACGCGATCAACGTGATCTGACCAAAGTTCAATATGCAGCAGAGTATTTGCACATCCCTTTACAAATATTAGATTTAGAACAAACTTTTTTTACGGAAATTGTTCAGGAATTTATCAGGCAATATCAATCCGGCTTAACCCCCAATCCCTGTGTCATTTGTAATCAAAAATTCAAATTTAATCTGATGGAACAAGCAGCAGACGGTAATTTTGACTATTTGGCAACCGGTCATTATGCAAGAATAATTAAAGCGGAAAAATCAGCAGAATATCAATTGTGGCAAGCGGCAGACATTGCCAAAGATCAAAGCTATATTCTGTATCACTTATCCCAAAATCAATTATCACGTGTTTTACTCCCTCTAGGTATTTTAGATAAAACAGAAGTCAGATCAATCGCGGCAAAAATCGGTTTTGCAACTGATTCTTTAAGTGACAGTCAAGATATTTGTTTCATTTCCCGCAATAATTCCTATCGTGATTTACTGACCGGATTTAATGCAATCGGCAAACCCGGGAATTTTATCGATCCGCAAGGCAATGTTGTAGGCAAACATCTCGGAATCGGTAATTATACAATAGGACAAAGAAAGAATTTAGGAATGGCCTTCGGTAAAAAAGTCTTTGTCACAAAAATTGATTCTTCTACCAATCAAATAACAATCGGTGAGTTGCAAGATTTGATGACAATCAAGTATTCAGTCAAAGACGTCAAATGGAACACTTTAAGCAAACCGGAATTACCGCTTGAAGTTGAAGTAGCAAATCGTTATCAAGCCAAAAAAGCACAAGCGATTGTTCATAAACATACCAACCAAAATCCGGATTATGCAGAAGTTCACTGTCTTGAACCACAACGAGCAATTACACCGGGACAGGCTGCCGTTTTCTATCAAGGCGAACGCTGTATCGGTGGCGGCATAATATTAGCATAATGTTTTACTTTAGAAGAAAAGAGATTCAAAATGGCTTAAGCTGTTTTGTCGTCACCTATATCATTTCGGATAAATACCACGAAACAGCGGATGAGATTTTTGTGAAATTAGACCGAGGTGCAACCGGATTACAGTCAAAGGTATGTACAGTAAGAAAAATCGTGGTATGATTTTTTGTGTAATACCGAGCAGGCAACTACCTGAATAAAAAAATAGTTGAAACAATCGACCCGGATGCTTTTATAATTGTAAAAGAAGCACGTGAGGTTTTAGGAGAAGGATTTGAAAAAGATTCACCCGACTTTCTCTAATCAACAAACTGATAAGATTAGAGTTAATAGAAAACAAGCACATTGCAAATTGCGTGCACAAGCAAAAATAAATTTAAGTTTAAAAATACTGGGAAAACGACCGGATAGTTATCATCAACTGCATTCAATTATGCAGTCTTTGGCTTTGCACGATATCATAGAATTAACGCTAAAGCCCTTAAATCCAACCGCTGAAACAAATATTTCACTTTTTACCAATAACGGTGACTTAAGTTGCGGAATGGAAAATATCGCTTATCGCAGTGCTAAACTCTTCTTAGAACATTTCCAGCTGAAAGCAAACCTGACCATTTCTTTAGTCAAAAACATCTCCTTAGCTGCAGGCTTAGCAGGAGGAAGTGCAAATGGAGCAGCCGTTTTGCGTGGTTTAGCAAATTTATATAACAATCCTCAAACCCGCAGGTTTTTTCAACCTGTATCCTCTGTAAATCAAAATAAGATAATCTCCCAAGCCGAATTATTAAAAATTGCTGTCAAAATCGGTGCAGATGTATCTTTCTCTTTGCACCGCGGAACCGCTTTATGCGAGGGTATCGGCGAAATTATTAACCCACTTGACAGTTTTTCCAAACGGCCTGTTTTAATCTATAATCCACCGGAAACAATTCTCACTGCTGATGCTTTCAAATCACTTAATGCATACCCGTTAACTGAACTGAAATTAGCAAATCGTGAAACTCTGAACTTCTATAATCAAATTATTAACACCGGCTTAAAGTCAATGAATGAATATTTCGCAAATGATTTTACCTCTGCTATTTTGCACAAATATCCTCACTTACAAGAAATTTGCCATGCACTCCACCAAACCGGTTCACAATTTGTACGTTTCACCGGTAGCGGTCCGACAATTTTTGCAATTTACAATTCTTATACAGAACGGGATCAAGCTTTATTGTTATTAAAAAAATCAGACTTCCCCGGAACATTTACTGCAACCTACACCAAAGATGCTTGGAATTAGAGCAATGCATTATAAAACAATTTCTTTAGCTGAAAATACAATCAATAACTTGGGATTAACTTTTATTCAAATACGTACTCGGTGAAAACAAGAGAATAATCGGATAAATTTCCAGTCGACCTGCTATCATGGAAAATGTTAAAACAATTTTCGAGAAAACACTGTAATCTGTAAAGGGTGCAGCCGAACCGGCTGTTGCAAATCCTGCACCGATATTATTAAAAGAATTTAAGGTTGCACTGACTGCCGTTTGCATATCAGGTGTGTCCGGACTGACTAACAAGCAGATTATTATTGCACAAAATATGTATGCCAAAACATAATTACGGATTCTGGTAACTTGATCTTCAGTTAACGGTTTACCGTTAAATTTTGTTACAACAACTCGTCTCGGATTCTGCATCAAACGAAATTCATTAAATAATGATTTATTTGCAATCGTGAATCTTGCAACTTTTATCCCGCCGGCCGTTGAACCTGCCATGCCGCCAATCATCATGATAATAGCGAAAATTATAATTGCAGTTAATGACCACCGGGCAAAATCAACTGTAACAAAACCGGTGGTTGTAATCACCGAAGATACGGAAAAGAAAGTATGTCTGATATTTTCACCTAGGTTTTCATAAACTCCGTTGATCGAATTACTGATAACTATTGCAGTAGTAGCACTGAAAATCACGCTTAAATAAACTCGTAATTCCTCATCACGCCAAACCGATATCGCCTGACCTAAGAGAATCATATAGAACAAGTTAAAATTCATCCCGAACAACATCATCATAATCCCGGCAACCCATTCAATGTATGGGCTGTTATAAAAACCGATACTTGCATTGCGGGTGCTGAAACCACCCGTACCGGCAATACCGAAAGAATGACACGCTGCATCGAAAACATTCATGCCGCCTAAGATTAATAAAATTATTGTAATAAAAGTCATGATGAAATAAATCACATAAAGAATAATTGCCGTTTGTTTTAATCTTGCAACTAATTTGCCGAATTTCGGACCGGGTACTTCCGCCCGCATTAAGTGTACCGTTTCGGAGGCTCCGGTCGGAAAGATTGCCAATGCAAAGACCAACACCCCCATACCGCCGATTAAATGCGAAAAAGACCGCCAGAATAAGATTGAGTGGCTCAAACTCTCTACCTCTCTGAGAATAGATGCTCCGGTTGTCGTGAATCCACTGGTCATTTCAAAAACAGCATCAACATAAAAAGGAATTTCACCTGAAATCACAAACGGTAAAGCACCGAAACATGCCCAACCGATCCAGGTCAAAGCGACAATTATCATGCCTTCTTTGGTATGCAGAGTTTTAATATCCGGTTTTTTTACATTGAGTAAAACACTGACAAGCATTATAATTCCGATTGCTATCAAAAAACTTAAAATATTGAAAAAGGGTTCCCGATATAATAACCCGATGATAATCGGCAGCACCATCAGACCTGCTTCAACCAAAAACAATCTACTCAAGAAAAAGCGTATTATGCGAGAATTCATTTGTTCCGATCCTCCGCAACGGGAATAATATTTTCCTTGTCTGTATGATCTTGGTCCGTCGGCTGAGCAGGCAATTTAATTTTGGTTTTATGTTCATCTAAAATATCATCAATATCATCAAATTGCTTTTCTTTTGACACAATAACCACGTGATCCTCGCACTTAATAGAATCATTCCCTGTCGGAAATATGATTTGATTACTACGAATAATAAATACAATTAAGATATCTTTTTTAATTGGCAGATCTTTTAACGGAATATTCAGTGCTTTGCTGTCTTGTTTAACATTGAATTCAAGAACTTCAACTTCATTATTAAAAATTCTATGCAATGCTTCAACTTTTGAACCCATTGCATTTTCATGAGCTCTGACAAACCGTACTAAACTGTCGGCAACAATTGCTTTCGGTGTAATCACAGTTTGCAAACCGGTATTACGTACTATCGGCAACATTTCGGTTCGATTAACTTTAATAATAATTTTCGCAATATCATTTTGTGCTGCCAATAAACCAATCATAATATTCTCTTCGTCAATTCCGGTTAAAGCCACTATCGCATCATAAAAAGTATAGTTAATCTCATCTAAAACCTGATGATCGGTTCCGTCACCGGAAAGTACAGTCACATTAGAATATTCTGCAGCCAGACCCCACGCTCTTTTATCATCTTTTTCAATGACGGTAATTTTCATCTTCGGAGCATTGCGCATGAGAATCCTGCATAAATAATTGGTTATCTCACCACCACCGATGATTAAAACATTACTTATTTTTTTCTGAAAAATTCCGATATCGAGATAAAACTGCTCCAGGTCTTTGGTTAAACCGGTGATCAAAACTGTATCGCCTGTATTAAAAACAAATGATCCGTCCGGAATTATTACCTGTTCATCTCTTTGGACCGCACAGACAATCAATGAAGTAAACCGATTGCGAAAATCAGATAATTTCATTCCTTCCAATCCGCTTTCCTGTTTTATCTTAACTTCATGCATATTGACTCTGCCATGAGCAAAACTTTCTACAGACACTGAAGAAGGCGAACTCAAGTTCTTGACAATTTCTCTTGCTGCTTCTAATCTCGGATTAGTAATATTGGAAACTCCTAAAGCCCGGCGCATCAATCCCATATGTGTTCCATACTGGGGATCACCCACTCTGGCAACTGTATAATCTGCACCCAAACGATCTGCTAAAACAGCCCCGATTAAATTCATCTCGTCATTGCCGGTTACACTGATGAATAAATCACAATTCGGAACTCCTGCTTCAACTTGAATATCATAATCAACAACACTGCCCACAATACCGGAAATATCAGAACGTTCAATTATTTTATCGATCAATTCTTCTTTTTGCTCAATTAAAATAATATCGTGACCTTCTTCAGCCAATTCCAAACATAAAACTTCACCGATTTTACCTGCTCCACCAATTACTATTTGCATATATTCCTCTGTTTTTACATTGAATCAGATTTTTATTGTCAATTATTTAAAATTCACTGAGAAAAATCTTACAGTTTAATTTAAACTGTTTTTTGTCATAGTGCCAATTAATTATTTCATGAATTATTACAACTTATCAAGTATTAAATGAATTATCACAATTAATCAAAAATCACAACTTATCGATTATTATACTTATCGATTATTAAAATTCATTAAATATACAACAAATCATAAGTAAAAAATAATATAGATCATTAAATTAATTTCAGATTACCTGGTCGGTCCTTCTTCTAAATATTTTTTGCCGGTAAAAATTCCAACCAAACCTAATAAGCAATTCACAAAAAAACCTCCGGCAATTAACAAATAGGCCCAATATGCACCGAACGATACAAGAAAATAACCGCCTGCTAAAATCATACCTACACCCGGCAGACAGAAAACAAAAGAAAATGTTAATAAAACCATGACTGAAAAGGTTGATTTTACTTCGCCGAAAATTCGATAAGTCAGAATTTGCGCACTGTTAATAACCATAAATATACTGCCGCTCAATATAATTCCAATGGGCAATAACAGCAGATTAAAACCGGAATAAATTATAACAAATAAATATGCCGGAATTAAATCAAGCATCGCCAAAATAATTCCCAGAACACCGGAATAAATGATTTTCAAAGTGGAGTTCCCCGGTAAAGTAAAAAACTGATCATCGGCAAAAGCCTTAATCGTTGTTGAATTAAATGCAGAAAAGAACAAAATAACTATGCTAATTCCCCAATAGAGTAAGGGATTGTTTGTTTCCGAATTTATTAATATAACAGCCATAACGCCTAAAACCAAAAACAGCGTTAGCATGGTAAATCCGACAATCCGAGGTCTGGTACGCCGATATTCACATAACTGTTTATAAAAAATTGTATTTTCACCAAAACCTTTATTAATGCCGGTTTTTCTAACTTTGAATTTTGCATAAGCTTTACGTTGAGCTTCCTGTACAATCGCTTGCTGTTCCGGCGAATTCGGTGTAGCTTGTATCATCGACATTGCATCTTCGTAATAATCGATATCCATCCTATATATGATCCGCATCAATACAATTGGCACAAAAATAAAAACTGCTAAGCAAACTATTCCCAGCCAATTGAAACCTAACAATGCTAAGTCCAAAATACCTTTTGCCCAACCTGCTCCGGGAATGAGATAGAGTATTTTCGATTGAATAAATTGAGTCAAACCGTTTAGTACATCAGATTCTTTGAGCACGAAAAAGAAACCTAACAACAAACTGAGAATCGGAATGGCATAAATTACTATTTCAACAATTTTTACACGTTTCTCAGATTTATAACTGATTGCATAAACAAATGCAGAAATAATATGATTAAAAAAAATTGTCATAATCCAAGCTGCAAAAATAGTTGTAATTTGTCCGCTGCTTAAATAAAATTTGTTCAAAGTGGGAATCTGATACAATAAAAAAATCGAACTGAGCAATGATGTTTTCAATTGACTGATCATTCCGTATAACAAAATTGAAGCCGGCTTAAAAGGTGCCGTAAATAAAAATTGAGTATCCGGCAATGTGAAAATGCTTACACCGCTTTTAGTTCCCGAATGCCAGGCAAATGCATTAAGAATTAACCATATTCCAAAAAACACAGCTGATATTATATATCTCGAGAAATCGCTTTGCATAAGTTCAGATTCGGCAGGCGAACTATCACTGTTAGGAATAAAGAAAACCACACCGAGCAGACCTGCATAAAATAATACCGAAATCAAGCGACTCGGCTTTTCTTTTAACTGTTTAAACCAATTGATAATTGTCCGAACTTTAAGATAAACAAATGCTTGCATATAAAATCTCCTTAATCTTGTTCGGTAGCAATGTCAATATCGGGGTTAGAATTCAGATCCGGATCAGAATTGAGCGTAAGCTTAGATTTAACGTCAGTTAAAGAATTATCTGTGACATCAAAAAAGAAATCTTCCAAAGTTTTACCTAGCCGGTCTAGTTCTGATTTTTCGCCGTTAGCAACAACTTTACCGTGATCCATAATGAATACCTGATCCCATAATTCATCTACAGTATCCAGAATATGAGTGCTGATTAACAAAGAATGGCCACTTTCTGCTAATTCACGAAAAATATTTTTCAATTGTTTAATTGCATAAGGATCTAGTCCGATTAATGGCTCGTCAAACAAGATAAAATCCGGCTCAGGTAATAAGGCCACACAAATGCTGAGCTTTTGTTGCATGCCTTTGGATAAGGTACCACCCAATTTATTTTTCTTATCATCAAGTTCAAAACGTTTCAACAAATTATCAGCTCTTTCACGCCAAGTTTCATCTAATTTATAGGCTCTGGCAGTAAATTCCAGATGCTCATCAATTGTGAGTAAAGGATACATATGAGGAATTTCCGGAACATAACCCATGATCCGCTTCGCTTCCACAGATTTATTTCTCAAACCGTTAATTTCAATTTCTCCCGAATAGCGCAGCAAACCCATAATACATTTCAATAAAGTTGATTTGCCTGCTCCGTTGGGTCCCACCAAAAGAGCCACGGATTTTTCCGGAATTTCTATATTAATATTGTCATTGGCTTTCAAATTGCCATAATTTTTAGTAACTTGACTTATTTTTAACATCAGGTTCTCCTTAATGTCCACTTAATATTTAATTGTTTCTGTACATTATATGCTGTCAAAGGCTTAAGTAATAATTCACAAGTTAATTTTTCGTAAACCTCATATGTATACGTTTGATGACAAATAAAAACAAGGGAATAATACCGATAAATACCAAGGAATAGATTAAACCATGTAAATCCAGTTTGGTTAAAAAGAACAAATCCGGTAAGAGAATTATTGCCAGCAAAACTGTGACAACCGATAACAGCCAAATCGACAATGTATATTTATCAAATGGCTGACAGGCTTTCCACAGTACAATCTCACTAATCGTCAGCAAAATAAACAAAGAAATTGTGCTGTTATATCCTGCCGGGAAATCAAAAATATACATGCCTAATTGATGTAAAAATACCGCTAACGTTCCGGTTATACCTGCCGGCAATGCCAATTTCATAACTTTAGGCAAAAAATTTCCACTGACTCGATTACGATTGGGAATTAAAGACAGAAAGAAGCCCGGCATGCCAATTACACCGCTGCCAATCAGAGTCATTTGAATTGGAAATAGCGGAAAGCGACTTGGCAAAAATATAAACACAAATGCCAACAAAGTCATATATACAGTTTTGGTTAAAAACAGAACCGCCGCCCGTTCAATGTTATTGATTACCCGTCTGCCTTCATATACAGTCGGAATCATCGTGGATAAATCGTTTTCCATCAAGACTAAATCCGCACTTACTCTGGCAGCATCGCTGCCCTGAGCAATTGCAACACTGCAATCAGCTTTTTTTAAAGCCGGTACATCATTTACTCCGTCTCCCACCATCGCAACATTATGACCATTATTTTGTAAAGCGGCAATCAGTTCCTTCTTTTGAAATGGCGTCACTCTGCCAAACAGTTGGTAACGTTCAACGATTGTCGTAAAATCCTCATCTTCAGACAAAGTACTCATATCAATCGCATGTTCCAGATGTTTGATTCCGGCTTTATGAGCTATAGCCTGCACTGTATGCGGATTATCCCCCGATATGATTTTAATATCGACTCCTTGCTTGGCGGAGAAATCAAAAATTTCCTGAGCATTTTCTCTTAATTCATCTTCTATTTCAATAAAACAAACTATCGCTAAATCATCGATTAAGTTTTTATTATCCGACAAAGGATGATCTGACTTCATTACTGCCAACAATCTTTTGTCCTTAGTAATTTTCTTTTTTAACACGGACAAATATTTTCGTTGTTGTTTCAATGATAAGACAATTTCCGGAGCTCCGATTATCCAAGTTCCTTGTTTTGCATAATGCACACCCGACCACTTTTTTTCGGAAGAAAAAGAATAATAATGCTCAATTTCAAATTGATCTTGAAAAGCCTTGTCCGGTTTCAGATAATCCAGAATTGCTCTGGCTGTGGTATTACGATCATTTAATGCTGCCAATGCATGAGCTATTGCCTGTTTTTCCAATTCAGACAATTCGTTTCTGTCATCAGATAATTTATTCTCATTAGGAGAAAATTCATTATCGTCAATTTTATGAATACCGACAACATTCATTTTTCCGCTGGTAATCGTACCGGTTTTATCTACACAAAGAGTATCTATGCGTGCTAAAGTTTCAATTGAACTCATTTTTTGTACTAAAACATTGTGAGCGGAAAGACGGATTACCCCGACAACAAAAGCCACAGAAGTCAACAATACCAAACCTTCAGGAACCATACCAACCAAAGCCGCAACTGTTGAGATCAAAACTGCTTGCCAATCATCCAGCGGGTTAATTATCAATTTAGAAACCAACATCAAGATACCGACAATTATTATCGCAATCCCCAAAGTTTTAACAACTTTGTTCAAAGCCTGCATCATTTCGGAATTTATTTGCCGAATTTTTTTAGCTTCATGCGTAATTCTGGCTGCATATGTCTCAGAACCGGTTTGTTCAACAATTGCCATACCGCGGCCGGAAACTACAAAACAACCTGACAGTAAGTGATCTCCTGCTCTCTTATATACAGCATCCGACTCTCCCGTCAAGAGCGATTCATCAACTTCGAAATTTATACCGCTGACCAACTTGGCATCAACCGTTAATTGATCTTCGGTATGCAGTTCAATTAAATCACCGATCACTAATTCTTCACTGGGAATTTCTTGAGTAACACCGTCTCTGACTGCTAAAACTCTGGGTTGACTCAGCAGAGAAAGCCTTTGTACTTCTCTTCTGGCTTTGATTTCTTGAATAATTCCGCTTACGGTATTGATAATAGCAACTCCTAAAAACAAAATATTAACAAAATATTTCGGCTGCTTGATTGCTACAAAAAAAACGATTGAAGCTAAAATCAAATTAAGAATATTGAACGGAGTAACAACATGTTCCAATACAACTTGCAGCGTGGATTTCACCGGAGATTGTGATTCAGCATTACCATA
Organism: Clostridiaceae bacterium; assembly: GCA_012838135.1. Lineage (GTDB taxonomy): Bacteria > Bacillota > Clostridia > Saccharofermentanales > DTU023 > UBA5436. The sequence goes on from DUPV01000015.1 coordinate 95,402, forward strand.
ACCTGCATCACGTCTTCTGATTACTTCTTCCGAAGATAATCCCTCAGATGATGTATTCAGTAAATCCTGAATCTCGGATGCATTTGAAAAACTTTGCAAATCCTGATCCGCTGCACTATCACTTTTGTTAAACATGATACCTCTTATTTGAATATAACTTTATAAGTAGTATATCAAAATCAAGCCATACTCTGCATAATCATTAAAACAATTTAATAAATAATCTTGTAATAATTTGGTAAGCAGTTTTGGTACTTTGTTAATTTTAAACGAAATTAAAGAAAGATAAACTTAATATTATCCTTTGAGTTTTTGAGAATTTATTAATAATATGCAAATGTTTTAGTTTTTTATTGGAACCTGGCTTGGAATTCCAAGACATTAGCCAAGCGATCTTTTAATGAGGTGAGTTTTATTAATTGTAATTCCTGAATTATCAATCTGCCGACATTGGCACATATCAATATTAAACTCAACCAAATAAACTTCGTACTGAGGACAAAACCTAAAACAGCTACTCCCAGTGCAAATAATATTCCTCGATACTGTTCTTTCTCCGATACTATTCTTTCTAAGATTAAAAACGAAACCAATAAGATCAAATATAAAATTGTTATCATTTGCTGTTTTCCTCTTTTTCATACATCTCGAGTAACTGTTTGGCCGTAGCGAGATCTAATTTGTTTTGCAAAGTCAGCTCTTTGATCAAGTCGATCATGCCGCTAGGTTGATGTTGGTCAGAAATTTCAATTTTATGAATGAGCCGATCTAATTTGAGCCTGATCGTCGGATAGGTAATCTCATAATGTTTTGCCAACTCTTTTAATGAACCTGAGGCCAGTACAAATAACTTAATAAAATGCAACTCATCTTCACTTAATTCTGTCAGCCATCTCGGGATTTGGTCGATATTCATAAAAATCTCCACTCGACTTGATATATATACTATAATTTAACTTTATTAAAGTCAATATTCATTTTTATTTCAATTATATTAAATTAAGCTTTAATTTTATTAAAA
>DUPV01000016.1 GCA_012838135.1 Clostridiaceae bacterium
CGGTTCATACCCGGACGGTCGTAAGTTCAAATCTTACCGCCGCTACCAAGATGGCCCGTTGGTCAAGAGGTTAAGACACCGCCCTTTCACGGCGGAATCAGGGGTTCGATTCCCCTACGGGTCACCACTATAGCCTGTAATGACTCGAATTACAGGCTGTTTTTTTAAATGTAATTAGCTATATGGCTATTGCTAAACGTGTTATATAAATGAGCAAATTACTTGATGGAGGTGTTAGGATGGCTAAATGTGAAATTTGTCAAAAAGACATACATTTTGGTAGAAAAATTACGATTACACGTTCTCAAATCTCACGCCGTGGTCTTAGACAACAAAAAGCCAATGTGAAACGCGTTCGTGTGATGGTTAACGGCACACCGCGAAGAATGAATGTTTGTACACGTTGTCTCCGTTCTGATAAAGTCGAACGAGCTTAATAATATTACATCTCACTTTTCCGGAGGACTGTCTCAAAAGAGGTAAGATTTTGAGATAGTCCTTTTTTACTTTTTTATTTGAAACAATTTCTTTTAAATTATTAGTATTCTTAGTCTTATTTATGTAAAATAGATGATAAATAATTATTGTCACTTAAGTATGCAAAACAATGAGTGATTGGGAAGATGCTAAATTTTTGTATAAGGATGATTATATATGAGCAAGTTAGAATTATTGATTAGAAAAACTGTAGTATTCGGATTAAGTTTAATTTTTTGCATAACAATGATCGGTTGCAAATCTGACAAGAATAAAACTGATACTGATGCGAAAACAAATGCCGGCGATCAGTCTAAAGACGAAGTGGTGATTAATCAGGACAAGCAATCTGAAGATGAAGTTGTGATAAATCAGGCAGACCAAGCAGGGCAATCAAATTTGGATAAGCAAATTACACCGATTAGTGAGATTGAAACAGTCAGTGATCTCAATGCTGCGAAGTCGATAGTTGATGATGTGTCGCAAGTCAGTGGTCTGGAAATTGACTCTAATACAAAAGGTATTGCCTTGATTGTAAAGCATGATAATAAATTGAAAGAAGTTCCGTTTCAATATAATTTGCTGAATTGGCTGATTGATCAGGACAAACCGATAATTGTTGAATTGGTTGCCGACTATTCACCTCCAAGTCAAAAATCTCTGCCTTATTTGAACGGTATTGCTGATTATTATGGTGATAAGGCAATGGTAATTAAAATTGACATTGAGCAAAACAAAAACTTAATCCAGGATTTTGACATCCAATATCTTCCGGCTTACCGGATTGCTAAAAATAAAACATTATATAATGTAGAAAACGCTTTTGATCCGACCGCTAAACCGAGCTTATTTGACAAAATCGAACAAGTTTTGAATGATTAGTCAGATTAATTTCTCACAATGATTCAACCTGTATTGAGCAGAATTAGGCCCTATCGCAAACGGATTGCAGTAGGGCAAAGTTTTAAATTTACGGAAGTTATTCTTGAATTAATCGTACCCTTGCTAATAGCACGGATGGTTGATCGAGGGATTACTGCCGGAAATTCAAATCTGATTATTCAATATACTTTACTAAGTTTAGGCCTGGCTGTTTGTGGAATGTTATGTGCTTATGTTTGTCAATATAATGCATCAGTGGCTTCCCAGAGTTATGGTACGGATTTACGCAATGATTTATATTTACATATACTCCATCTTGCTGAAAAAGATATCAATAAATTCGGTACGGCTTCTTTAACAAGCCGTATAACCTCCGACATTCAAACCTTGCAGCAGGCACTGGCGATGTTGATCAGATTGGTGCCGAGAACACCTTTCATCTGTATAGGCTCGTTGGTGATGGTCTCGCTGATTAACAGTAAATTTTTGCTTCTCTTTCTCCTTGCAGTATTAATCTTTATTTTAATTCTGTTTATCATCATAAAATCAATTTTGCCCTTGATAAACAGATCTCAGCGTTTAACGGATCGTTTGATCGGTAGATTGTTGGAATTACTTGAAGGAGTCAGAGTAATCAGAGCGGTTTCACGCAGTGAAGAAAAAGCCAAGCAATACCACTGGACTAATGAAGATTTGAAAAAGATAATGTGGAGAATAGGACGTTTATCTGCTTTGTTGAATCCTTTGACTATGTTAGCTTTGAATTTGATTGCAGTTTTCTTGCTTTGGATATCAGCCGGTGAAATCAGATTAGGGAATTTACATTCCGGCGAAGTGATTGCCCTAATTAATTATTTAACTATGTTGTTGACGGCACTGACGGTTCTTTCTAATTTAGTTTTGCTCTACACCAGAGCCTATGCAAGTGCTTTACGGGTCAGCGAAATATTTCTGACAGAAAAACGAGTGAGAAATCCTCTGAAAGAAGAAGTATCAAAAATTGTCCAAGACAATTCGCCTGATCTGAAACAAAATATGAATGATTCGGCAGCTGAAAATTATTCAGTTAATGAATTTATTAATAATAATTTGTTCGCCAAAAATAATTCGGAATCAAGCTACTCGATTTCTTTCGCAAAGGTAGATTTTGCTTATCCCAGCAGTAGTGTTTTATTATTTGATAACTTATCTTTTTCGCTACCGTTGGGTAAATCTTTGGGGATAATCGGTCCGACCGGTTCCGGTAAATCAAGTTTGGCTTTTTTATTAGAAAGACGTTATCCGATTCAAGCCGGCAAGATTGAATTGTTCGGCCGCAATATAAACTCATATACCGAAGCTGAATTATTGAATCTAATCCAAATTGTTCCGCAAAGCAGTTCATTATTCAGTGGCACCCTGCGTGACAGCTTGACTGCCGGGTTAACCGGAATAGCGGATGATGAAATTTGGCATGCTTTAACTATTGCCCAAGCAGAAGATTTTGCAGCAAAAGATAAACTGGGGCTGTTACAACAAGTTGAGCGTGGCGGAGGGAATTTTTCAGGAGGTCAAAAACAAAGATTGTGCATAGCACGGGCATTGTTACACAAACCGAAGATCTTAATCTTTGACGATAGCTCAAGTGCTTTGGATTTAGCTACGGATGCAGCTTTACAAAAAGCCTTGCGCAATGATCCTCTGTTTCAAAAGTTAAATTTGATTACGATAAGTCAGCGCATTGCTACAGTTCGCAGATCTGATGTGATTCTATTGCTGAATAACGGACAAATTGCCGGATTCGGTACGGATCAGGAATTATTGGCTGAAAATAAATTGTATCAAGAAATTTATTGCTCGCAGACTGAATTTGATAATCAAAATTTGCAGCCGGATTTATCAAAGGGGAATTTACAAGATGCTTGAACTGAATATTGTGAAGAATCTATTTGTTTTATTAATTTGTTTTTGTTAAGTAGAGATTTTATGTATGGGTAAATCTATCAATAATGAAAATCAGATTGATTATCGTTCAAGTTCGAAGTCTCCGTTTAGGCTTTTAATGCACAGAATGTTAAAAGCTCCCGGGCAATTGACAGCAATTATTATTTTTGCTGTTTTGAGCAATATTTTAATTTTGCTGGGACCTAAATTAATCGGACAAGCCATAGATCTGTTGGTTGCTAATCAAGGTGCAATAACAGAACAATTTACCAGTTTGACTTTGGTCTTAATCAGTGTGTATATTCTTGCTTCAACTTTAAATTGGTTACTCGGTTTACTGACTACCCGAATTTCAGCCAAGATTATTGCAGATTTACGTACTGATATCTACAATCACATAGATAAATTGCCTTTGAGTTATTTTGATTCCGTCAAATACGGTTCGCTCAGTAGCCTGATCAGTACAGATATAGATCAAGTCAATGACGGTCTAATCAACGGTTTACCTCAGTTGTTTTCAGGGCTGGTCAGTTTAGTCGGTTCAATTTATTTTATGTTTTCCGTCAGTTGGCAAGTTACGCTGTTGATTTTGTTTTTGACACCGATTATTATGCTTGTTTCAAGAACTATCAGTCGCAGTTCATATAAGATGTATAGTTTGGAAGCGGAGCAACGAGGTATACTCAACGGTCTGGCAGAAGAAACCATTGCCGGACACACTTTGGTCAGAACTTTGCAGGCAGACCGGCAATTTATTGAACAATATCGTGAATTGAATCAAGAACTATATCGTTACGGTCAAAAAGCACAGTTTTATTCTTCTTTAACTAATCCTTCAACCAGATTGATTAATGCAACATCATATATTTTATGCGGAGCTTTAGCCAGTTATTTGGCGCTGAAAGGTGAGTTGACAGTTGGACAAGTCGGCAGTTTGTTATTTTATGCCAATCAATTTTCCAAACCGATTAACGAAATTACGGAAATCATCACTCAATTACAAGCAGCCCTGGCTTCAACCAGTAAAATCTTTGAAGTATTAAGCATTGAACCTGTGCCGAGTGAGCCGACGGATATGGCGGAACTAAAAGTAGATCAGGGAGAAATCAAATTCGATCAGGTCAGTTTTTCTTATGACAAAAATAAGCCTTTAATTGAAAATTTGAATGTTACAATTCCCGGACGTTCAAAAATCGCAATTGTCGGTCCGACCGGAGCGGGCAAAACGACATTGGTCAATTTATTAATGCGATTTTATGATCTGGATGCCGGCAATATCTTGATTGACGGTCAGGACATTACTCAAGTTACAAGACAGAGTGTTAGACGCAATTTTGGTATGGTCCTGCAAGATGTTTGGCTGTTTAAAGGTACAATCATGGAAAACTTGTCATTTGCCAATCCCCGAGCAACCAGAGCAGAAATTGAAGCAGTATGTAAAAGTATCGAAGCGGATCAATTTATCAGGCGTTTGCAACATGGATATGAAACAATTATCGGCGAAGATCATGTCTTATCTCAGGGACAACAACAATTGTTAACCGTGGCAAGAGTAATGTTGCAGAATCCGCCGATGCTGATTTTGGATGAAGCAACTTCAGATATCGATACAATGACTGAAATGCGTGTACAAAAAGCTTTCCATAAACTGATGAAGGGGCGAACAAGTTTTGTCATTGCACATCGCTTATCAACCATTCTCGATGCAGATTTAATACTAGTGATGCAAGACGGCAATATCGTGGAACAGGGAAATTTCACGTCCCTGATGCAAACTGATTCTCTATTCAGAAACTTATACGAAAGCCAATTTTCTGTTTAATTTTTAGCAGCACTCAAGATCAGACGATTTACATCTTGCAAAGCAATAGTGTATTATTACTCAACTTTTCTCATATGAGAAAAGTTGAGTAATATGTTTTTATATTGATTATTCCGGTTTATAGCTTTCACGTAATGAAACACTGCGGTTGAATACCGGTTTTTCCGGTGTGGAATCTTTATTATCTTGCACAAAGTATCCTTGGCGGATAAATTGAAAAGCCGATTCGCGGAATTCCGGTTGTAATAACCAAGGTTCAAGTTTGGCATTTTTATATGTTTGTAATGAATCAGGATTAATCAATTCGTGGTAGTCGGAAGCTGAAACGTCCGGTTCTTTAACAGTAAACAGATTTTCATAAACTCTGACTTCGCTATCTATTGCGGCATTGACGTCAACCCAATGGATCGTACCGCGCACTTTGCGACCGTCAGCAGCTTTGCCGCCCTTGCTCTCCGGATCATATTCAGCCAATACGGCAGTTATGTTGCCGTTTTCATCTTCCTGATGACCGGTACATTTTACAATATATGCACCACGTAAACGCACTTCATTACCTGCGTATAATCTATGATATTTTTTAGGTGGATTTACCGCATAATCATCACGTTCAATCCAAACTTCGCGTGAAAAACTCATTTCGTGTGAACCGAATTCAGGTTTGTAAGGAAAGTTTTGAACTTCGACTTGCTCAGTTTGATCTTCGGGATAATTCGTAATAATTAATTTCACAGGATCTAAAATTGCCGAGCCGCGCAGGGCATTGTCATTCAAATCTTCGCGCAAACAGAATTCAAGGAAATCATGGCTGACAACAGAATCAACCTTTGAAATGCCGATTCTTTCACAGAAGTTGCGAATCGACTGGGGTGTGTAGCCTCGACGCCGTAATCCGCTGATTGTTGGCATACGAGGGTCATCCCATCCGTCAACAATTCCTTCTTCAACGAGATTGCGCAGTTTACGTTTACTCATGACCGTGTATTCGATATTTAAACGGGCAAATTCGATTTGACGCGGTTTGTAAGGAACACTGCAATGTTCAACAAACCAATCGTATAAAGGTCTGTGATCTTCAAATTCCAGTGAACAGAGCGAATGGGTAATTCCCTCGATTGCATCTTCCAAGGGATGAGCAAAATCATACATCGGATAAATACACCAGGTATCGCCTGTCCGATGATGGCTTTCATGAGCAATACGATAAATAACCGGATCGCGCATGTTGATATTACCGGAACTCATATCAATCTTTGCGCGCAGAGTCATTTCTCCATCTTCGAATTCACCGGCTCGCATCCGACTGAACAAATCCAAATTTTCTTCAATGGAGCGATCACGATAAGGGCTGTTTTGACCCGGCTCAGTTAAAGTACCCCGCGTCTCACGAATTTGCTCGGCGGTTAATTCGCAAACATAAGCCAGACCTTTTTCAATCAGCTCAATTGCATAACCGTACATATCTTCAAAATAATCGGAGGCATAATAGAAACGATCTTCCCAATCATAACCTAACCAATGCACATCTTCTTTGATTGCATCAACATATTCGACATCCTCCCGTGTCGGATTGGTATCGTCCATCCGCAGATTACATAGACCCTGATATTTTTCTGCCGTAGCAAAATCAATATATATAGCTTTAGCATGACCGATATGTAAATAACCGTTCGGTTCGGGCGGGAAACGGGTATGTACGGTTCGTCCTTCGTATTGTCCGCCTTTTGCTATATCCTGATCAATAAAGTCATGGATAAAATTATTCGGCATATTTCCGGGATCTTTTAAAACAGATTTTTTATTTTCAGTCATTAGTTCACCTCAAATGATAATTTTCATGCAATTTTTATATCAGATTATTAAAAAGCACCAAAGTCTTATTTGTTAATAGATTCTTCCAAACGATTAATCGTAACGACGAATACTATGACTTATTGATTAGGTCTTAATTGTCAATATATTCTTCCAAATTATTAACGGCTTCTTTTAAGCGTTTAAGCGAGTCCTCTTTACCAAGCAATAAAAGAAGTTCAATTGAGCCGCCCGGAGTAACCTGTCTGCCGGAAAGAGCGATTCTGACCGGATTCATAATTTGACCTGTTTTTAATTCTAACTCCGGACCCAGATTCATTAATAAGCTATGAAGATGATCACGTTCATAAATATCCGAAGCTGAAATACGGTCGACAATTATCTGTAAAACCCGAGCTGATAATTCAGGAGTCAGCTTGCTTTTTTTATGAACGTACATTTCCGGATTGAACGGATCCGGTTTTTTAACAAAATCCAACATTACAGCCAGATCGGTTCTTTTGGTAATTCGATTTTGCAACATTTCTGCCAGCAGATTCATGTCATAAGTTTTATCAGCAAAAAACTTTTCAGCTTCCGGCTCAAGCCAATTTTTAAATGTTTCGACATCCATATTACGAATGTACTGCTCATTATACCAATCCAGCTTATTATAATCGAACGTGGCAGGAGATTTACTGATGCCGGAAATTGTAAATACTTCACACAATTCTTCCAAGCTGAAGATTTCACGTGTATCTCTGCTCGGTGCCCAACCTAAAAATGCAATATAGTTGATAATGGCTTCAGTTAAATAACCTTGTTTACTCAATTCTTCAAATGTAGTTGCTCCGTGACGCTTGGAGAGCTTTGTACCGTCTGTACCGAGAATTAAAGGCAAATGTACGTATTTAGGAATTTCCCAACCGAAAGCTTCATATAATAAATTATATTTCGGTGTCGAAGAAAGATATTCCGAACCTCTGACAACATGGGTAATTTCCATTTCATGATCGTCAATTACATTGGCAAAATTATATGTTGGATAACCATCAGATTTTATCAGAATTTGATCTTCAAGTTCTTTATTTTCTACGCTGATTTCACCGAAAATTTCATCGTGAAATGTCGTGCTGCCGGTTAATGGCATTTTTTGTCTGATAACATACGGTTCACCGGCTGCTAACTTTGCTTCAATTGTCGTTTTATCCAAATTACGGCAATGTCTGTCATAGCCGAAATGTTCCGGAACTTCACCCTGCTCGTTTTCGCTTATGTCTGAAACCTGGTGTAAAGAATCCAGACGATCTTTAGAGCAAAAACAATAGTAGGCTTTATCCTGTTTGACTAATTGTTCGGCATATGGCAAATAACGTTCAAGCCGTTCACTTTGGACATAAGGTTCGTGAGGGCCTCCGATATCGGGTCCTTCATCATATTTCAGATTAACCTCAGCTAAAGTCTGATAAATATGTTCGACTGACCCTTCAACCAAACGTTCCTGATCAGTATCTTCAATTCGCAAGATAAATTTTCCATCCTGGCTTTTGGCTACTAAAAATTCATATAAGGCTGAACGCAAGTTGCCGACATGCATGAATCCGGTTGGACTCGGGGCAAATCTGGTTCTTACAATTTTCTGCATTATGTCCTCCTGATACTCTGTCTGAGACCAACATATATATTATCATACTTGAGAAACAATCTATCAAATAGTTGTTCTGTATTTGATATTATCTGTATCTAATGTTGTTTTAACCTTGAATTTGTTATTGTGGCTTATTGATACGGTCTTTTAATTGTTTTTGAATATTATTTAATCTGTATAAGTGAATTTGACTTGCCAAGGCCTTGCCCAAACGGAAAATTTTATACAATAAAATGATGCAAAGCAAAATCACCAAGGCAATAATTAATTTGCCTAAATTAGGATTTTGTTGCAGGGAATTAATCATGGTACTGAGTAAGGTATTGCCTGAAAGAATCGAGACATCGGAGCCGACGTCAGCTTCTATTTGTGATCCGTCATTTAGCGTAAAAATAACATGACCCACCGGAGTTCCGCGTGCTAAAGGGCGATTATGCGGACCATGTGAAATATATTTAACAGCAGGATGCAGGAAACTATCATTGACAGGGTGGATATAATTAATAGTTTTCAAAAATAACAAGCCGATTTTATCGCCTTCTTTGGTTTGATCATAACTGGGATAAGCCTGACCTTGAGTGACTAATGGTGTTACCACGTAATACTCTGAGATGCTTTGTAATAATTCAACAATCTGTTTGGCAAAATTATTATTGGTTTTATCACTCATGAAAATCAGATACTTTATTTGATTTTTTTCACCGATTGCCATACTGAACGACATGTCTTGATGTCTAAAATTCCAAGCACCTTCAATACCCAAATCGATTGATGCAAAAATCTGATCAAAAGGATGTCTTAAAGTGATCATTGTTCCATCAGGCATTCGCGTAAAATATTCTCTTTCACTGAACATTTGGTTTGCAGTCTGATTTTTAATTAAAGTGGCGACAAGCTTTGCAAGATCGGACAATGTGCTTTTTTGATTTAATAAGTCTGTATCTTTGATTAAGTCAAAATCGATTGACCATTTTTTTTCTCCCTTTAAATCAGCAAATCCCAAAATGTTGGTAAAATTGGTATCATTCATTTCAAGCTGTGCAGCTTTTTCATTCATTAATTCCACACATGCCTCTTCAGAACCGGCCAAATGTTCTGCTAAAACCATTGCTGCAGCAGAGGAATGTTCATACATATGTAGAGCCAATAAATTTGAAACGAGATAAGTTTCATTATACTTAATAGTAACGGAATGATTGTTTTGCTCTTCTTGTCCGAATTTGATTGCCTTGGCACTAGGCATAACTCTTTCATCCAGTTCCAGCCGTTCAAAAACCAATAGGCTGAGCATTAAGCGGTTTGCCGCCGGTAAAGGAATCGGACTTGATGCTTGTTGTGAAAATAGAGTTTTGTCAAATTCAGTACTGATTACCAATACATTATTAATATTTACTTCAGGATTAAAACCATGAGTTAATTGATTGGTATCGGAATTTGCATAAACTGTCTGTTGATTATTGCCGAATGCAATCAAAACAAGAAAAAAACAGACAATTAAAAGGATGCAAACAGATAACGTATGCATTCTCTCCTTGCCGAATTTACATTGTGCCTTAGGCTTATGTTTACATTTGGTCTTTGGGTTGTTTTTTATATTTAGCATATTTGATTTACAATGTATCTATTAAGTTCGAAATTCTGAATTTTTGAATCTTAAAAATACAATATTTAATAAATTTATGTTCTCTAATTTTAACAGAAAGCTTATTGCAGGTCGAATATAAAAAGGTTAAAATGACATTATGAATTTTATTAAGAAACTTCGTAGTTTTTCAATATTTTTACTTCTGTTAGTGTCCTTGATTTTGCTAGCTGCTTGTCAGAATTCTGCCGACAACAAGTTAAGTATGCCGGCACGTTACGGTAATGGCGGTAGAGCTTTAGCAGTTAATTTTGCCCAAACTTTTCCTGAAAGATATGCCGGAAGCGAACAAGAGAATTCTGCCGGAGATTGGCTGATTAAGAGATTGGAAAATCTCGGTTATAATCCACAGGTAGATGATTTTACGTTTACTGATAATTCCGGTAAACAACTTGCATCAAGAAATATTTCAGTTAAAATTAAGGGAACGGGATTTGAGTATACCGGATCGAATTTCGCTGTAAAGACAACACTCAATAGTGTTAATGAGCGATTCATTCTTATAGGAACCCATTACGATACTCCAATTAAAGATAAGCAAGCGGTGGATACGGTTTCGGCAACAGGTGACGGAATTCATAATAATGCGGCAGGAGTTGCTTCATTGTTGACAATAGCGAAAGAAATGCAACGAGACCGACCTGCCTATAATGTGCAACTGGTGTTTTTCGGTGCCGGTACGCAACATTTTGCCGGTGCTGAAGCATTTCTTGAACAGATGTCAGTATCGGACCTTGAACAGTTTGAAGCGATGTATAACATAGACAAAATTTATGCCGGTGACAAAGTATATGCTCATGCCGGACAAAATTCCGTAATTGAAGGACTAAAGAAGTCGTATGAAAAGCGGAAAAAGCTATATGAAATGACTGATGTCTACTATAATTATATGCTCTTAACAAACAATGATTTTTCTTTATACACGAATCAGAATATTTTTACAGTTGAAGCTACGGACTTTACAGAACCGATATTGTTTCGGGAATGGACTACTCACCTCGGAGATCATACACCTTTTGATCAAGTGGGAATTCCGATAGTCTTTTTGGAATCATTTGAATATGATGTAGAATCTTATGATGAATTGGGCCAAGAGTCCACCGACCCGACATTTAACGTTGTTGGAGGAATAATCGATTGTAGCAATTTGGATTCAAGTGCTTTTCTTAATGATTATTATCAAATTGCGGAAGAAGAGAAACAAGAAAATGTTTTCGGTGATACAAAAACTACTGAAACTGAGCAGGAAGATAACGACTCAGATGATCCGGATAAAATGGATGTTCAATCTTTGGAGGAATTACGCAATAATCGCCAGATTGACCGGTTGGAAAGAAGGATTAACAATGTTGCTTTTCTGATAATCAAGAGTGCTCAACGTGGTGATAATGATTTTGTTCCGAAAAAATAAATTTCTGAGGGAAAGATTTTTGAAAAACAAATCGATTTTGGGAAAATTATTTTAAAAACAAATTCTCCTGAAAAATTGAGGAAAGAATAATTTTTTCCGAAAATTAGGTAGAATTATATTTTCTCAATAATAATTAAGTTTTAAATTAACAATGAATTAAAGAAAAATGTTAGTTGGAATTAGTATAAAAAATTATGCATTGTTGCAAGAATTAAAGTTGGGTTTAGAGATGGAAAAACTCGAACAAATCCAGTGCGTTTCAGGATTGCAAAAACTTGATTCTTTGCAGCAATTTACTGTGCTGATTGGTCAAAATGCTTCAGGTAAAACAACCTTTTTTGAAGCTTTGGAATTTATTTCGAATCTTTTAACACGTGATGTTCAAGTGGCTGCTAATAAAAGCAAACAAGGCAGTTATCGCGAATTGATGACCTCTTATGTGCGAAATGGTGCTGTCTTGGAATTCGATCTTATTTTTAAACAAACCGTTTCGGGCAGTTATCTGCATTATTTCGTCAGCATTGATGCCGATCACAACTATCGACCTTTTGTGCAAAAAGAATTGGTACAGCAAATTACATTTGATTCTTGCGGAATAAAGAAATTCACTCTTTTAGATATTGACCAAGGTCAAGGCTATATTCAGACGAAGCTGATGCCAGTTTCAAAGACCGAAACCGGATTCGAGACACAAACGGATTTTTCTTCTCAACAAGAAGTTGTGCAGCTTACCGAACGCAAAATCTCAGCCTTATCTATTTATGGCAAAATGCAGCAACATCAAGCACTTGTTTGGTTATATCACCAAATGACCAATTTTTATTTTGCTCGACTAAACAATTTACCTAATTTTACCCCGAAAAATGTTCAAACCGATGGCCATAAACATTTAAATCGCAATGCTACCAATATGGATAATGTCTTATATTATTTGCGTATGGAAAAACCGAAGCAGTATAAGAGCTTATTGAAACGCTTGAATGACAATCTGCCGCCCGGCAACAAAATTGATTTGACAAAGACAGATTCGATTAATGGAGCGGGAAATTTAAAGCTGTTGATAATCTATCTTATTTTGGCGGATCAAAGACCTATTATTGCCTTAGATCAACCTGATGCCGGACTTTATTATGATATGATGGATGCTTTATTGGTTGAATTGCGAGATTATTCAATTCGTAATCCGGAATCTCAAGTTTTCATTTCAACCCATAGTGCTAACATGTTGGATGCTTTTGCTCCTTCAGAAGTTTGGTCATTTGATCGAACGGTTGACAGTAATAATCAACCGCAAATCACAGCTAATTATGTAGCCAGGAATCCGATAGTAAATGCAATGTATGAGGAGGGTATAGGTCTGGGTTCACTGTGGTATAGCGGTTATTTAGATAGCGATCGTTGAAAATTCATTAATGAATTTTCCCAATAGTATAAATAAGAATTACACAAGAAAAATTCATTACACAGTAGATTCAAAAGCTTATGATTATTGAAGTATTAAGTGAAGACAAATCAAGTGTTCCGGTACTTTCGCAGATTATTTGCGAATTGCTGCCGACTTATCAAAACCTGATTAAAAAAGTTAATATTTTTCCGCATCGGGGTAAGGGTAACTTACCGGCTGATATAGATCAGAAACCGAGGGCTTTTGCCAGCTCTTTGCTTGATTTATTACCGGCAAAAATTCGTGCTTATCATAAGGTCTATTCTGATCAGGAAATAATACTGGTAATTGTTTTAGATGCAGACAATGATGATATTAGTGAAATTTATCGTAATATTGAATATGTCGTACGCAAAGAGGCTCCTAATAAATTCTTTGTAATCGGAATTCCGACCGAAGAAACGGAAGCTTGGTTATTGGGTGATCGGAATGCTTTACTGACTGCTTATCCTGATGCGAGAACAGCAATTATGGATAATTATCAACAAGATTCAATTTGCGGTACATGGGAGTTACTCGCCCGTGTGATTATGGGTTCCCAAGCAGAGACTTTAATTCGAATAGGCTATCCGGCGGTCGGTGCATATAAGCATTTATGGGCGGAAAAGATTTCTCAAAACATGAAAATTGCAAACAATAAATCAGCCAGTTACCAAGATTTTGTCAAACGCTTAACTCAAGTTTTTAATTGGGCGAAACGCGACTATAGTCAAATTCAAGTACATAATAATGCTCAAACCTAAAATCAATCTCGCACATGATCAATTTTCAATATCAGCTGACGCAAAAAAACTAAATCCTAGGTCAAATCTAAGTTCAAACCGAAACTGAAGTTTAGCCATAGACGCAGTTCCAGTTCCAATCATATTCGTCATGGTTGTGGATGTCATAAGATAAGATATTTATATTGTTAATCAAGAAAAGAGGATGTTTTGTCCAATATTTCAGTCGAATCAAAACAGAAGAATCCTAACATAGTTGATCTGAAAAATTCTAACACTGTTGATCTGAAAAATCCTAACATTACAGATCCGATCGAGAGCCTCTATATTCATGTTCCTTTTTGCACCAGAAAATGCGGATATTGTGATTTTTATTCGCTCAGTTCAAAAGTTGCTGATTTTTCCGCCTTTTATTATGGACTGCAAGCGGAGTTGGCCGCTACACTCGCAGATATTGAGCTAAATAATTTACACTTAAATAAATTAAAAACCTTATATATAGGCGGCGGAACACCTTCTGTTTTACCACACGACGTTATGACGTCTATAATAGATTTAATTCGAAAAGAAATTGGTTTTACTCAAGATTTGGAATTCACGGTTGAAATTAATCCTGAACTGAACGGTCATAATACGGTATTAGCTGCGATTGAAGCGGGAGCTAATCGCATATCCATAGGTTACCAAACCAAACAAGATTCTCTTCTGCAAAAAATCGGGCGTTTACATAGTTATGAAGATTTTTTAATAATATTGAATTTGATCCGAGAATCCGGAATCGAAAATATCAGTTGTGATTTGATGTTCGGATTACCTGATCAGACTTTAAAAGATGTGCTTGAAAGTGCAGAGCAATTGATAGAACTCAAAATTCCTCATATCAGTTTTTACTCTTTGATTTTGGAACAAGGTACTTTATTTTATAAAAAATATGCCGAACATCCTGAATTACTTCCTTCAGACGATTTAGAGCGTCTGATGTATCGAGAATTACTTGATTTATTCGAACAACATCAATATCAATATTACGAACTTTCTTCAACAGCAAAACCCGGATTTTACTCTAAGCATAATTATAATTATTGGAGTACCAAACCCTATCTGGGATTGGGACCTTCTGCCCATAGTTACTATAATGGTATCAGACGCGGCAATGTCCGTTCATTCAAGAAATGGTCGGATAATCCGTTTACCAGTGCGGAACTTGAACCGGTCAACTTTTTTCAAGCAATGCAGGAATATGCAATGCTGACCTTCCGCCTGGCTGTAGGTTTTTCACCGGAAAAATTCAAACAACGTTTCGGTATAAACCAGCCGTTTGACGCTGAACTGGAGCGTTTACTCAATAAAGACTTAATTTATTATAATTCAAATACAAAATCATATATTCTAACCAAAAAAGGCTTAGATTTCGGTAACCAGGTTTTTATTGAATTTGTTTGAAGATAATATCATTACTGATTTTATTTCCTGACAATAATATTGTAGCTGATATATTCAATGTTAAATTTATTCGGTATAAGCAGTTTTTCTTACCTCCTGGCAGAATGTCATAATAATGCTAAAGGGAAAACGCAGTAACCAATAAAGTTTCAGAGCTTCCACAAAGTTTAAAATTCAAAAATATTATTTTATTTAAGAAGAAATGTAAGTAAAATCTTAAAAAGATAGTAACAATTAAAAACACCAATTTTAAGAAGGAGTTCAATATGAAGACCTCACACATTATTCTTGTACTTTTATTCACCTGTACTGTTTTATTATCTTCGTGTAAATCTACATCGAATGAGATAACCAAAGAAGAAGAGGAGAAAGTTATGGTAAGTTCCGAGATAAGTCGTATTTATTATCAATATAGAGCTGCCAGAAGCTGGTCATATAATATTGAAATAAAAAGAGAAGACTCTGATTATTATCTTCATGCTGAATTCGATGACCCTGAGAATTCATATTAACCTACAGATTTAATATGGGAAGGAGCAGAGTATGCGAAAACTGTAAAGTCGTTTTTTGATAGAATTGTCGAGGTTATTGATGATAACGATGTTCTTTCTTGGAACGGATTTGACGGATATGACCCGGAAGCAAAGGACGGTTGGGGTTTCAATTTAAGTATTGATTTCGAAAACGGCGCACATTTGGTTGCTGACGGTGAAAATGAATTCCCACCGGGATATTCTGTAGTTGAAAAAGAATTTAACAATTCGATGAATGAAATTATTGCAATATATCATGAATAATATGAAGAAAGCACGATTTTAGTTGTAGAGAAACAATTATAAAATGATAATTTAAGGAAATAGAATAATGAAAAAAGTAAAGATTACGGTGAAGCGAATAGTAGTCCATCAGGATCTCATAGATGAGTATGAGAATCCGATTGAGAATGCTTGCAACTTGGCAGAGGGGCAGGTATTTGTCACAAATGGCTGGCGAAAGCCGGAAGAAATGTGTGAAAGTGCCTGGGAGACGATGTCGCCATTTGTAATGACTTTGGCTCATGGCGGCGAGGATATCTACAGTGGCTGGATGAAGAACAAAAAATCCGCGATGATTTCCTGTAATGACGGTTTTCGCCCTGTCAGTTTTCTCTTAGAAGCTTTGGACGAAGACGCTGATTAGAGATACAAGTATGATAAAAATAGAATGAAAATCGAAGAACTTAGATTAGATTTAAAGGAATATGATAAGGAACATTTAATGAAAAAGGCAATGCTTATCTCGCTGATTGTAGACATGGAAAAGTTAATCTTAGATATGATGAAACTTACGAACTTGTTGAGGTGTAAATATTAATGAACAAGCACATCAGAGTTGTTCCTTTATTCCTTAACCTGTTATGAAATTAATAAAAGAAATATTGTAGAAGAAGAAAAGGAAAATCTTGTTTTAATGTAAAACAGTGACGGTATGTGGTACCTGACCCCGGAAAATGACCCAAATAGCTACTTTTATAGCTATGTATTCGATAAGGAACAGGATTTGGAGTTTAGACAGGTACTCCTGGTTCATATTTTGTAAGTGTAACAGCAAGTCACTATGATTGGGCGATAAAAAAACTGAAAGCTCATCAAAAGAATTGTAAAAATGTATAAATGAAGGGGGAAGAGTTATGGCGTTTGACTTTAAGAAAGAGTATAAAGAGTTTTATCTTCCGAAAAATAAACCTGAAATTGTTACTGTAACAAAGGCGAATTATATTGCGGTTCGCGGAAAGGGAGATCCTAATGAGGAAGGCGGAGCATATCAGCAGGCTGTAGGAGTTTTGTATGCAGTGGCGTACACTTTGAGAATGAGTTATAAGTCCGATTATAAAATTGACGGTTTCTTTGAATATGTTGTTCCGCCTCTTGAGGGTTTTTGGTGGCAGGATGGCGTTAAGGGTGTCGATTATTCTGACAAATCTTCTTTTAATTGGATTTCAGTAATCCGCTTGCCTGATTTTGTTACGGAAAAAGATTTTGCATGGGCTGTGGAAACTGCGTCTAAAAAGAAAAATCTAGATTGTTCATCAGCAGAATTTCTCACGATAGATGAGGGATTGTGCGTTCAGATGATGCACATCGGCTCTTACGATGATGAGCCGGCCAGTGTAAAACTTATGGACGATTTTATTAAAGAAAACGGTTATAAAACAGACATAAATCAAAAAAGATTTCATCATGAAATTTATCTTTCAGACCCAAGAAAAAGTAAGCCTGAAAATTTAAAAACGGTAATACGACACCCGATTAAGAAGCTGTAAAAATTGAGGTGATATTATGGCATCCGGCAAAGATTTCTTAACAGGATTGTTTAATGCTATGTTTGATGAGTTGCCTGTTAAAACCTAATTCAAAAAACTTATGTTATTGATAATGTTTATACTGAATTTAGATAGCGGCAAGCGTTATAAGAGGAATGGTATTAATATAACTATGCGTAAAACTTTTGATAAATAAAAGTTTTGCGCACATGATGAATATATTTTATTCGGTTCTTTGCCGTATACCGTTACAGAGCCGGATGAGCCCGCTAAAAGAGATTATTTGGAAATGGTGGCAAACACCGTTATAACTAGAGATATGATTGATCGTTATGATATACGAAATGAAGAAGTTTTCTGCGGGGTGATTCACGTTCTTTGCTCATCTATTGGCTCGGCGGTATCGCATAATAAAATAGCGAACACATTACAAAGCAGCGGATACAAATCTGTTGATAATGAGACAGTGGGTCGTTATCTGCAACACATAGCGGATGCTTTTTTTACAAAGTCGAACGCTATGATCTTAAGGAAAGAGCATATCTCAAAACACAAAATAAGTATTATTATTTGATGTCAAACAAATGCTACACATGGAAAAGGTTAATTTCATAAGGTTCTAAGAATGTAAAAACAACCAAAAACAGTATATTATTTTCGACTCTGTCTCAGGGGAGGGTGTCATAATTATGCTACAAGAGAAAAATGCATGATGACTTGAATGAGGACATAAAGACAGTTTATTATAGACGTGGAATAATTAGAATTTGAAGGCGAGATGATAAGGTGGCAACATTTGATGATTTTCTAAAATTGGATATCAGAGTTGGAACTATTATTGAGGCAAAGGTATTTGAAAAAGCAAAGAAGCCTGCTTATCAATTAAAAGTTGATTTGGGTAATGAAATAGGTATAAAAAAATCTTCTGCACAGATTACAGAATTATATAAGTGTAAGGATTTGATTGGCAAGCAAGTATTAGCAGTTGTAAATTTTCCGCCAAGACAAATAGCAGATTTTATGTCAGAAGTTCTGGTATTAGGAACTTATAGCAACACTGGCGTTGTTCTGATTATTCCGGATAAAGATGTTCAAAATGGAGATAAGTTAGGTTAAATACAAATCCCGACTTGTCGTATCTGTAATAACTTAACCCCTGATGTCAGACAAATGCTACATGTGGAAAAGCTTGATTTTACAGGGTTTGCTGGTTTGAAAATGTAAATAAACAGCATTTTTTATTCGACTTTTCCTCCGGGGAGGATGTCATAATAATGACACAAGCTTCAAAAGCTAAATATAGCAAAGTTTTAAAGCTTTCACACAAACAAAAACCATGGAAAAGGATACGTTGTGCTTAAAAAATTATAGGAAATAAGCTGACGTATCTTTTTCTTTTTAACAATTATATACGATGCACCATTCCATTCAACAAGGCAGTTTTATCTCAAACAGAACAGAATCATCCAAACGTTGAAAAGGGAATAAGGTTAAACGATACTGAAAAGAAGGTGTTAGAGCTTTTAATAAGAAATTAAGATTTGGTTGCAGACGATCTTTCAAAAGAGATAGGTGTTACAGTCAGAACGATATACAGAGCATTTGCCAAATTACAAGAAGAGGGGTATTTGGAGAGAATCGGATCCAAGAAAGATGGGAAGTGGATCGTAATTAAATAAAATGACGCTTCAGATAAATATATTTAACCTGACATTTTGAGATGTCAGGTTAAATGTCAGGATAAAAATTTGCCTAAGGCATAACTGATTATAGGATGTAGATTTTAGATAAAAAACATTTCGTAAATGCAAACAGACGTATGCACCTTTTAATACAATCATTGAAAATAAAATAAAAAATGTATTGGAAGAAATATTTTGTTCGCTCCTTTCACAACAAAGTTCGGTGATGGATTTAGAAACAATAAAAATCGGTTCTGCAGTATTAAGTTATGGACTATACGGGGCTTCACTCGATTGGAAAAATAACAGCTCGCTACCTGTAGAACAATACATCAAAAAAGCTATGATTTTTCTTCCTATTAGTGTGTGAATAATAAACACGATAGACAGATGTCATATATAAAACTGTATAATTAAGTTGAATCAAACTTATAGGAGGGATCTTTGTTATGGACATAGAATAAGCAGCACAGGCAGTCTGTATAATTAATCCAAAGGTTGTGTTCCCGATGCATCAGTCTAATAAAGATCCCAAGATATTCAAAAAAGAAGTGAGTTCAAAATCGGATTCCAAAGTCATCATTCTCAAAGTGAGAGAAAAAGCACATGAATGAGGGAAATCAAAGTATGATAGGGATAGAATATGAAAAACTATTGAAAATTAGTGATGACTGGCTGAAATATGCAATTCGTCTTAATTTAGGGCATGAACCTAAGAATGATCTTGTTGAAATCAGAAATGCGGCGTTAGCTGATGAGCGTATAAAAAAGTACCTTTCAGATATTGCGAATTTTCATGAAATTCTGGTGACAAATCATAAAAATCCCGGTTTGCCGATACGAAAATTACTGTTTTTGCTTGACCTCGGATTTGATACGGAAGTTCCTGAAATCAAAACTGCTATTGCTGAAATTCTTAAGCATCGGGAAGATCACGGTATTTATCAGTCCATGACCAATATACCAAAGCATTTTGGCGGTACGGGCGAAGATGTATTCAGCTGGTGTCTGTGTGATGCTCCATTGCTTTTGCTCGCTCTGCTCAAGTCGGGTATGGATTATCATGAATATATCAAACCCGGCGTTGGCCATCTGATATCTTTGTGCCGTGATAACGGATTCCCTTGCGCTGTGTCACCTGAGTTAGGCAAGTTTCGCGGTCCGGGGAAAAAGGACGACTGTTGTCCGTATGCGACACTAATTATGACTGATTTACTGTCGTATATCCCGGAATACAGGGGTTCCCAGGTTGTTGCTTCCTGTGTTGAAGTGTTGTTGAATTTATGGGAAAACAGCCGCGATCAACATCCATATATGTTCTATATGGGTACGGATTTCCGTAAGTTGAAAGCACCTTCGTGCTGGTATGATATTGTCAGTGTAGCAGGAATTCTGAGTAAATACGAGTTTGTGCGAGATGACCCGCGATTTCTTGAAATGATTAATCAGATAAAGGATAAACAAGATAAGGATGGTCTTTTCACACCGGAATCAGTATACCTGAAATTGAAAGACTGGGATTTTGGGCAGAAGAAAGTGCCTTCTCCATATTTAACATACCTTTGTTATCAAATTTTTGAACGTTTGGAATAAAGAGATACTCTTATACTTAACTGATAATCTTATGAATAAGCGCCAAAAGTTTTCAGTTAAATGAAAATACTATGAATAATTTAAGTTAGTTTGCAGTTAAATGAAAATTGCAATATAATAGATTTAATATTAATTAGTCTTTACTCAAATATTGCACCTAAAAATAAAAGAAAT
Organism: Clostridiaceae bacterium; assembly: GCA_012838135.1. Lineage (GTDB taxonomy): Bacteria > Bacillota > Clostridia > Saccharofermentanales > DTU023 > UBA5436. The sequence goes on from DUPV01000016.1 coordinate 20,957, forward strand.
ATGTAAATATGATTTTAGGTAAAGATATAGCTTTAAGATTTCAGGTTAAAAATGGAGAATATAAAATCGAAAATTATTAATCGAGAACAAGGAATTAATTTTCTGAAACGATGGAGTAATCAACCGATTATTAAAGTTGTTTCAGGTGTTCGGAGATCGGGGAAATCGACATTGTTTGATATATTCCGAACACAATTGTTGAATGATGGTATTTCAGAAGAGCAAATTCAGACAATAAATTTTGAAGATATCAAAAACCATGAATTAACAGATCCGAAATTATTACATAAATATATTCTGGATAATATGGTCGTTGATGCAATGAACTATATTTTTCTTGATGAAATTCAATATGTAGAAGATTTTGAGAAAGTCATCAATTCATTACTATTAATAAAAAATACTGATCTTTATATAACAGGTTCAAATGCATATTTTTTGCGCGGTGATTTGGCTACAAGATTAACCGGTCGCTATGTTGAATATAAATTATTGCCTTTATCATTTAAGGAATATTATGAATGGCACCGACAAAATACGGATATTGCGGATGCCGAAGAGAGCACGAAAAAAATATTGTTTGAAAAATATTTGCAGGGGACTTTTCCTTTTATATTGTTTTTAACTGAACGCAAGCAAATTTTGGATTATTTACAAGGAATTTATTCAACAGTTGTCCTATATGATATAGTTGAAAGACTTTCAGTAAAAGATGTGAGACTACTGGAAAGATTAATTCAGACTTTATTCAGTTTAATAGGCAGTCCGGTTTCGATCAATAAACTAAAGAACACAATGGTCAGCAAAGGTTTCTCAATTTCAAATAACACAATTGATCGTTATCTTTCCGGGATTTTAGATAGTCTTATCATGTATGAAGCAAGAAGATTTGATATTAAAGGCAAAGCTTTACTCGAAACTCAAGCGAAATATTATGCGGTAGATTCAGGCTTACGGAGTTTAATTTTACCTGATCATTTTCAAGACTATGGTCATATTATTGAGAATGTTATTTATTTAGAACTATTACGACGAGGAAATGAAGTTTTTGTTGGCAAAACAGATAACTACGAAGTAGACTTTGTGTCTGTTAATTCGCAAAACGAAATTGAATACTATCAGGTCACATTAACAACTTTGGATGAGACAGTTTTAGCAAGGGAATTAAGATCATTACAAGCCATTGATGATCAATATCCTAAATACCTATTAACTTTAGATGATTATAATCAAGAAGCTAATTATGCCGGTATCAAAAAACTCAATATCATAAATTGGCTTTTAGGTTAATTTATTGCATAGAGCCTTTTGTTTCACTTTCAGTTCAAATTTTTACATAATTCTTTACTTTCCATTAGTTGACACTTATAAACCAGGGTGATAAAGTTGTTTTGGCACTCTGGGTTAACGAGTGCTAAAATGTGTGCAAATCACTATACTGATAAGAGCAAAATTATATATGAGAATGAATAAAATATGCACATAGAACAACGAATTGGAGAATTAATTGTTAACTGAACGCAAAAGACAAATTTTAAGAGCGATTATCGACGATTATGTTGTACATGCCGAGCCTGTCGGTTCCAATTATTTAGTCAATAAATACAAATTGGGCGTCAGTTCTGCTACAGTGCGTAATGAAATGAGCGAATTGGAGGAGTTAGGTTATTTAGAGAAACCTCATACTTCCGCCGGTAGAGTACCTTCGGATAAAGGCTATCGTGCCTATATAGATTTACTTTTAGATTTGAAACCTGTTTCTCAAACTGATCAAGATAAAATTGAGAGTTTTTTTAATAATCATATGACTGAAATAACTACTTTAGTGCGTCAATCAGCAAGTGCGTTGTCTGAACAAACAAATTTTCCATCTTTGGTTATTTCACCAAGATACAGTGATACCAGTTTGGAACAAATAAAGTTATTGATGATCGAACCGGGTAAAGCTCTGGTAGTGGTAGTATTATCTCCCGGTATTGTTAAGGATCGGATGATCAGGATACCGCATGAAATAAAGCAAGAAGATTTACATTTAATCAGCAAAATTATTGAAGAGAAATTAAGCGGACAAAAACTGGATCAAATTACATTGATTACCATATCTGCCGCAGCAGAAGATGTGCCGGTACCGGAATCTTTATTAAATCAGGTTTTATTTGAAGCATATGTTTCAATTAAGCAAGCAGAGAATATTGAATTATATATTGAAGGAACTCATAGATTATTTAATCATCCGGAATTTCAAGAATTAGCACTTGCTAAAAGTTTTTTGGATACGATGCATCAAGAAGGCATTGTTGCAGGATATATGAGTGAATGGGAAAGCATGAATGCCGAGCTTGAACTTACTGAAACCAACAATCCTGAAGAAATTGAACAAGTAGAGAGAACCAGACGTGAACAACCATATCTGAAAGAGAATCCCTCATACATGGTTCGGATAGGACAGGAAATTACCTTAAAGGGTTTAGAAGAATGCAGTTTTATAACAGCTGCATATAAAATAACTAATAAAATTACCGGTCGAATCGGTGTGATCGGTCCGAGAAGAATGGAATATGGCAAAATTATTTCGCAAATAAATTTCATTAATTACACCTTGGATCAACAAATTATGGAATTGGCATCCGGTTATGATCGTAAGGAGGATATTAATGGCAAAGAAAAAGAAGAGCAAGCTTGAATCAGAAGACTTGAATCAAAAACAAACTGACTCTCCGGAAGAAGTAAAAGATTCTGAAGAAATGTCTGAAACAGCTGAAACAGATGATAATGATACAGATGTAACGGCTGAAACAGAAATAAAAGCAGAAGAGTCTAATCTGAAAGATGAGTATGCTGAATTAAATGATAGGTTTTTACGTTTAGTTGCAGAATATGACAATTTCAGAAAACGCTCACAAAAAGAAAAAGATTTTTTGTATAGTGATTCAGTTTTTGATGTTTGCAAAGCTTGGTTACCGGTTTTAGATAATTTGGATAGAGCGATTGATGCGTCTGAAAAATTTGTCAGTGAAGAGAGTAAGCAAATGGCTGAAGGTATGGAAATGGTTAGACGTCAGGCATTAGAAGTTATGAGTGGGCTGGGTGTTGAAATGATGGATTGTCTGGGTGAAAGATTTGATCCGGAATATCATGAAGCGGTAGCTCATGTAGAAGATGACTCGTACGGTGAAGGCGAGATTATAGATGTTTTGCAAAAAGGTTATATTAAAGGCGATCGTGTGATCAGATACGCTGTAGTCAGAGTGGCAAATTAACTTTTTTATAATAAATTAACAATAAATAATAATATGATTTACGAATTGGAGGAATGATAATATGTCCAGAATTATAGGAATTGACTTAGGAACAACAAACTCATGTGTAGCAGTACTGGAAGGTGGCGAACCGGTCGTAATACCGAATCCGGAAGGAGCAAGAACAACACCGTCAGTAGTAGCTTTTACTAAAGATAATCAGCGTTTGGTAGGTGCTATTGCCAAACGTCAGGCTGCCAGCAATCCGGATCGTACCGTAATGTCGATTAAGCGTGAAATGGGCTCGAATTTTAAGGTGAAGATTGCTGATAAAGAATATACTCCACAAGAAATTTCGGCAATGATTTTACAAAAATTGAAATCGGATGCCGAAGAATATTTGGGCGAAACTGTGAGCAAAGCTGTTATTACGGTGCCGGCATACTTCAGTGATTCGCAAAGACAGGCGACTGCCGATGCCGGTAAAATTGCCGGTCTTGAAGTCATGAGAATCATAAATGAACCGACTGCTGCTTCATTAGCATATGGCCTTGACAAAGAAACGGAACAAAAAATTGTTGTGTTTGACTTGGGCGGCGGTACTTTTGACGTTTCAATTCTCGAAATCGGTGATGGTGTTTTTGAAGTTTTAGCAACATCCGGTAATAATAGATTAGGCGGAGATGATTTTGACCAACGCATCGTTGATTATCTGATTGCAGAAATGAAAAAGGATCAGGGAATTGATTTAAGTAAAGACAAATTGGCTTTACAACGTCTGCAAGAAGCTGCAGAAAAGGCAAAAATCGAATTGTCCGGTATGACCACAACCAATATAAACTTACCTTATGTAACAGTTGATGAAACAGGCCCGAAACACTTGGATGTTTCGTTGAGTCGTGCAAAATTTGATGAATTAACGGATGACCTTGTAGATAAAACCATTCAGCCTTTAGAGCAGGCAATGAAAGATGCAGGTCTTAAACCGAGTGATATCGGTAAAATATTGTTGGTTGGCGGCTCAACCAGAATTCCGGCAGTTCAGGAAAGAGTAACAGCTTATTTCGGTCAAGAGCCTTTTAAAGGTATCAATCCTGACGAATGTGTTGCAATCGGTGCTGCAATTCAGGCCGGTGTCCTGTCCGGTGATGTAGAAGGTTTGGTCTTACTAGATGTCACTCCGCTATCTTTAGGTATTGAAACCTTAGGTGGTGTTATGACAAAAATCATTGACCGCAATACTACGATACCGACCAAAAAGAGCCAGGTTTTCTCAACTGCTCAGGACGGTCAAACTCAGGTTGAAGTCCATGTGTTACAAGGTGAACGTGAATTTGCCAGTGACAACAAAACATTGGGTAATTTTATCCTTGACGGTATTGCACCTGCACCACGCGGTATTCCGCAAATTGAAGTTACCTTTGATATCGATGCCAACGGTATCGTCAACGTCTCTGCTGTAGACAAAGGAACAAATCGCAAACAAAATATTACAATTACTGCGTCAACCAATTTAAGTGATGCAGAAATTGATCAAGCAGTAAAAGAAGCAGAAAAATTTGCTGAAGAAGACAAAAAACGTAAAGAAGAAGTCGAAATTAAAAATACTGCGGATAGTACAGTTTATCAAACAGAAAAAACTTTAAAAGACCTGGGGGATAAGCTGGATACAGCAGAAAAAGAAAGTATAGAAGCTGAAATTAAAAAGCTGAAGGATGCGATTGAGAAAAATGATATAGAAGGCATGAAAACTAATACGGAGGCTGTACAACAAGCACTTTATAAAGTTTCAGAAAAACTATATCAACAACAAGCATCCCAAGAAGCAGCGCAAGAAGGTGCAGCCGGTCAGGGGCAGCCGGGTGCAGATACCGGTCAAACCGGTGGGACCTACGAAGCTGATTTCAAAGATGTCGGTTCAGATGAAGAATAATTCTGTTCTAGTCAACAGATTAATGCTAGAATAAAAATATTTGAATACTACCCGCTGTCATTAATTTGATGGCGGGATTTATCGATTAATTTTGAATGTGAAGGAGGCTCTGATTAGTGTCGGATAAACGTGACTATTACGAAGTTTTAGGCGTACAAAGAGATGCTGATGAAAATACGATAAAAAGAGCTTTTTGGAAATTAGCAAAAAAGTATCATCCGGATGTGAATCCGGATAATCCCGAAGCTGAACAAAAATTTAAAGAAGCTAACGAGGCATATGAGGTTCTCAGTGATAAAGAGAAACGCCAGCGTTATGATCAATTCGGTCATGCCGGTGTTGACGGACAGGGATTTAGCGGCTCTTATGGCGGTGGCTTCGGCATAAATTTAGAAGACATTTTCAGTTCGATTTTTGGTGATTTGGGTTTTGGTTTCGGTGGCAGCAGCCGTGAAGGATATCGCCGTCAAGGCCCGATTCCCGGAGCAAACTTACGTTATCGTATGAATTTGACTTTCATGGAAGCAGCTTTCGGAACCGAACGTGAAATAAAAATTCGTAAAGAAGATTTGTGTAAAACCTGTAACGGATTCGGAACAAAGGATGGCAAAGAACCTCCTGTTTGCGGAACTTGTGGCGGAAGCGGTCAAGTGACGGGAGTTCAACAAACTATCTTCGGTCAGGTGCGCACCTCGCAAACTTGTAATAATTGTCACGGTTCGGGGCGTGCAATTGATGAACCGTGTCCGGAATGTATTGGTACGGGTAGGATAATGATTACAAAACGTCTTAATGTAACTGTTCCCGCCGGAATTAATGAAAGAGAGATGCTGACTTTAAGCGGAGAAGGTGAGCCTGGAACGATGGGTGCACCGAATGGTGATTTATATATAGAAATCCACATCAAGCCGCATGAGGTTTTTTCCAGACAAGGCAACACAACATTCTGTGTTGTTCCGATAACCTTTGCTCAAGCGGCTCTCGGTCAAGAAATAGCCGTGCCGACAATAGATGGTTCAATGCAGTTTAAATTAAAGCCGGGCACGCAATCTGGTGATATTTATACTATCCATAATAAAGGTATTCCTTATATTAACCGGCGTAATTCACGTGGTGATCATAAATTTCAGGTAGAACTGGAAGTACCGCATGATTTGAATAAAGAGCAAGAAGAATTGCTGGAAAAATTTGAAGCTAGCATGCAAGAAGACAATTACAAAAAACGCAAAGGTTTTTTTAATACAATTAAAAAAATATTTACTGATTTCGATTCTAAAAAATCAAAATATAAATAATATAATATTTGCCATATAAAATATAACTAAATGATATGAATAGTCTGAAAACGACATAAGTCAAAGCATTTGAAGTCTAAATAATATAGAAAAAAATCTATTTTTAAGGAGAGAAAATGTGACTGAAAAGCAATGGCTGATTTTTCAGTTCAAAACGACTCATGAGGCGGCTTTTGCACTCAATAATTATCTGCTTGCTTGTGGTGCTGCGGGAATATCAACAATAGATAAAACCGAATTAAAAAAATCATTTCGCAAAAACTATTCTCCTGATGTAATCGCAGAAGATTTTCTCAATAACTTAGATTATGAAGTAGTTATTGAGGCATATTTTCCGGTATATAGCGAGTCGTTGCTTCAAGAAAACAAAACATGTTTTTTGTCTGAAGACAATTTCAAGGTAGAAATAAATCAAGAATTGAATCTTGCTATAACTGAAATGGAAAAAATAGCGAAGCAGCGAATTTCCATTGCTCAATTCGAGATGAAAATTGAAAAAAGTTTAGCACGTATAGCCGAATTTTCAGACATCGGAGAAGGCTATACCGGTTATCGTCGGATCAAAACGGAAAATTGGTCGGAGCAATGGAAACAATATTATCATACGCATAAAATCGGACGTATTGTAATTAATCCCAGTTGGTTGGAATATAGTGCACAGGCAAATGAAATAGTGCTTAATCTTGATCCGGGCAGTGCATTCGGCACAGGTGAGCATGAATCAACTTCTTTAGTCCTTAATTTTTTATCGGAGTTTGATTTTAAAATTTTGCCATCGGGACCTATTTTGGATCTGGGAACCGGCAGTGGAATTTTAGCCATTGCATTGGCAAAATTATTACCCGATGCTGAAATTATCGCATTGGATATCGATCCGCATGCTATAGAGGTAGCCAAGGCAAATTCTGTAATCAATTCAGTTGATAATATTGCTTTTTCAACAGGTGAACTTCATATGCAAAATCAAAAATATAGTTTAATAGTCGCTAATTTAACCGCAGATATTCACTTGGATTTGATGCAGACATATAAGAGCAAATTGATTTCAGGTGGTTACTTGATAGTTTCGGGAATTATTGAACGGCGAGCAGCTGAAGTCAAGGCGATTTTTATGCAAAATGATTTCGCATTGATTTCCGAAAAGAATGAGAATGATTGGCTGAGCATCATATTTCACATTTAAAGATTATCTGGAAAATTTGAATTTTGGCAAATTTCAAAATAGAAAAATCAAGTTTAAAAAGTATGCGAGCCCAGCGCAGGAAAGTCAATTTTATTAAAGGATTTGTATATAATTTAAGCTTGCATGGAAAGAATTGATTTTATGTACGATAAGAGAATTGCTCTTTTTTAGCTTTGATATCATAAAAGCGGTCGATCTCATGTGCCAGGAAGTTCACTCTTTTTAGAATGTTTTTTCTGGTAATAATTCCGAGAAATTGATTATTATCACCAACCACACAAACAAAGTTGTGATTTACCATTTGATGCAAAATATCTTCCAAGTCAACATTTTCATGTACTACTGAAAAATCATAACAGATGATTTCTGCAACTTTTTTTTCAGATAATTTGTCCCAATCATACGATATTTGATTTTTGACTCCTTCTATTACTAAAGGGAGAGATATTACACCGTGCAGACGGTGATGATTATCAATTACGGGAATGGAGCTGTAGCCCACTGTAGATAAGATCATCATTGCGTGTAATAAAGTATTTTCTGTTCTTACTGTAGCAACCGCATCAGCTGGAATTATTAATTCATTGTCGTCAAAAAGTAGTAGATTTTCAATATATTTATTAATCATTCACAAAAACCTCCGTCTTTTTGTTGTCTGATAATAGCATAATAGACAAATGCGACGTATACAAGGCGAAAATATTAAGAATGTGTATCGGTTGTTCATATTTTTTTAATTTACTGAAACTTAAGATTTTAGTAAATTAAGAAATAATGTTACTAAATTGCGATTAGAACAATTAAACTGAATAAAACTATAAAACTGAATTATAAATTAAATGATTACAGATCATTTTTGACAAATGAATCTCTGGCGATCCAGATCAAACCTATTATCATCGCAAGCCAATAGAGATAAGGCAGAGTTGATGGAGTTCTGAGCACAAATTCCCGACTATTATTAATTCCGGAGAAAATGAAACTGGAAAAAGAAGTATCATTCATTACCGGAAAGATATACTTACTTAAATCAAGATATTCAAAAGGTAAAAAAGCGATAATCGGGTGTAAATTGATGGAAATCAATTTGATAAAATTATAAATGCTAAGCAAACCAAATTGCATAACCATTGTAATACCAACTGAAATGGAAGTACTGCGAGTAATACTGGAAAACATTAATGCAGTAGCGCCGGTAATCAATACAAAACTGACTTTGCTAAAACTTAATAACAGTAAATAGACGGGAAACTGTAATGCAACTACACCGTTTTGAGTTGCGAAAGCATAAGGCAAACGATAAAAAGGCTCAACAAATACATAAGAAGAAATCAAGGTAGTCAGATATACGATCAGCATACCGATTAAGCTGATACTTAAAATGCTTAATGCCTTGGCAAAGAAAATTTTATAACGTTTTACAGGTGCAATAATCAGACCTTTGATTGATCCTGTAGAAATTTCTTGCGAAATGGTACTTCCCGCCAGAATTATTATCAGACAAATAATTGCATATGTACCGAGATTAATTGCTAAACCAGGATAGAAAGACATTGAAGCATCGGTTGTAGGCAAATCTGTAACGGGTAAATTCAGATAATAATTTGCCACTTGGAAATCATGCCTTGCCTCTTCGATTTCAACCGGTAATAATGGACGATATGAGAGATAGCCGTTATTTATTGCCGCAAAAGAATTGTCGCGTAAATGTTGTAAAGACAGAAAATAATTTTTGCCCGGATAGTGCGTCTTACCAAGGGGGTTAACTTGTAATTCTAATTCTAAATCTGAAATCTTAAAATCCTTTTGCTGATCATTTAATGCTTGGTTCGACTTAATGTTATTAATTTGATACTCAATAAACATCGGATAACTATTTTCTTCGATAATCTGATCAATTTTTTTGATTTTTTGTTCAATAGCCTCAACTGTCAGATCAGAATATTTCTCATACGGATAATAATCATATGGATAATAATCAATAGAATAATTATCGATAATTATTCCATGGATGGTATCGGTTTGTTCACTTGAGAAATCAGATAGGCTTCTGCCTTCATCAAGGCTTGATCCTTCCGCTACAGCCTCGTCTGAGGATGTTTCTGATTCTTTCGAGTTTGTCTCATCTATGATTGCTTCTTCGTTGATTGCTTCCTCCGAGATTATTTTATCCGTATTTGAATCTTCCGGACTTGCTTTCTCTGCGATTGCTTCATCATATGCATGAATTTTCTCATTGATCTTTGGAGAACCTGCTAATTTAGCTTCTTTGGTAAGTTGCAAATCTGCCCAATCATTGATTAATTGTCGCCGGAAATCCGAACTGTAAATATTGATGTTTTTTGCCAATCCGAGTTCAAGTAATAATTTATAATGTTTTAAGTTTGCCAGGTTTATATGTAAATTAAGCAAATCTTGTGCTTGATCCGATTTATTATTTTCTTCAATACTTTCCACATGTTGTTCCAGATCCGAAATTTCCTTTTCGATATTGAAGAGTTCTTTTTCCATTTCACTTTTGCTTTCGGTATAAGGAATTTGGTCATCCGAATAATACGAAAGCGAAAACAACTTAAAGATACCCCCCAGAGCCACGATGCCCAATACGGTTAAAATCAGGATAAAATAAACAATCTTCTTGCGTAAAATTTTTGTCCATTCATTACGCAAAAGAACAAATACTTTATTCAATGGGATTACCTCCTCCGGTGATTGAGAGATAAAGTTCTTCTAAATTCGTTTGATGCGGTTGAACGGCAGTTAATGCGATATGAGCCTGACTGAGACGAAAAATAATTTCTGAGATTTGTTTTTCTTCAAGAGCTAAAATCAATGTATTTTGATCGATGATGCTTGGCTTATAAATTGAATTCTCATTGAATAATTCCAAAGCTTTATTCATTTGTTCAGCATCCAGAAAACGGAATAAAGTCAAACTTTGTTCCGGTTGTTTAATCATTTGATTAATCGGCTGATTATCAATCAATTTACCTCGATCAATGATAATAACCCGATCACACATTTTTTGAATTTCAGCTAATTGATGGCTGGAAACTAAGACTGCAATACCGTCTTCATGTGCCAACTTAACCAATAAATTTCTTAATTCACGAATACCGCTCGGATCCAATCCGTTTGTCGGCTCATCTAAAATCAATACTCTCGGTTTGGGTAATAAAGCTTGAGCTATACACATACGCTGTTTCATACCGAGAGAATAATGCTTGACCTTCTGATCAGCTCTGTTCTGCATATGCAATAGTTCAATTACTTCATCAATCCGGGATTTATCCACTCCCGGATGTAGTCGGCGATACATTTCTAAATTCAATCTGCCTGATAAATAATGATACATTTCAGGATTTTCAACGATGCCGCCAATGTTCTGCATAGCCTCTTCGTACTCGGTGCGATGATTTTTTCCACAAATTGTTATTTCCCCGTAGTCTAAAGTAAGGAACCCCATGATCAGCTTAATTGTAGTGCTTTTTCCGGCACCATTCGGACCGAGAAATCCCAATATTTCCCCCGCATGCAGATCAAACGACAAATCTTCAATAACCTGATGTTTGCCGAATGATTTATACAAATTCCTGACTGACAAAGATATTTCTTTTTCCATATGATACCTCTTATTCACCGTAATACGTTTCATATACTGTTTCTTCGTAATACGTAAATTCCGGTGGAAAAATCGGATCGGCTATAATTATTTTCCATTGGTTATTGATTTTTTGCCAAACAATTTCACTTGTAACGTAGAAAAAGTAATCAGAGATAATCTGATTATTATTTCGAATTTCCAAATCGCTTTCAATTTCCCACAAGGTAGAACTTTTAATTTGATTTTTTAGATTCCATTGGAATGTTTGATCGCTAGTACTCATGTTTGTAATATTATTCAGATATGTCCCATTGATAAAGGAATTTTTTAACAGATCACAAAATAATCGCTTATGTAAATTCAGTGTATCTTGATCATAATAATAATCTGCAATTTGAGCTTGAATCTCTATCCAATGATTTTCGGCAAATTCTTCCGCCCGTTGTTCTATATCCTTTCCTGAGGCTAGGACGGAATTAAATTGAGAAATTTCAGCCGGTTTGGCAATCAAAGCTTTGGTCATTGTTGTTTGGTAGCTTTTTACTTGTTCCTGCAGATCGGATTTTGCTAAAGCAACACGACTATTCAGTACTATAAAGACAATGATAATGCTTAAGAGCAGAAATGCAGTTATTAAAAATCCCACATTGATTTTCTTTTTCGGTTTCATCTTTTACCCCTATTGAATGTTCTTAAACAATTTCCTTTATAAATATCCTTCAACAAAGGATGCTGAACACTTGATATAATCATTGTCACAATTTTTATTTGTTCTTATAATAGATATATAAATAATTGTAACAATTCATTTTCAATAAGATAAATATAACAACAATAAACAATTTTGTTTCTTAGATTTTTCTTAAGAAAATTAATTGTTAATTATAAAAAGCATATTTATATTTAAAGAATAATTTAAACTCAATCTATGGCATAGATGCAAATTTAATTGTCAACTGGATTTACAAGTATTCGACATTCAATTGGATGATCATTTGATGATTGCAAACATAGTGATATTCACATGCAATTCAAAATGTTATAAAGCGAATCCGGTTCAAAATCTGAATATCAGGAGAGAAAAATCATGACAGAAATAAATGACAAAGCTAACAAGAATCCTCTCGATACTTCCCTTATGCATGAGAAGCTGAAAGGAGATTCTTTTCCTCAAAATTGGGATGAATTTCTGGATGATGATATTCGTGAGTTCTTTGATCAGTTATTAAATATTACGGGACAAAAGAAGAGTGATGTGATCAGAAAAGCAAATCTCTCCAGAGTTTATGGTTACCAAATTATGGAAGGGCGAAGACGCGGCAAACGTGACTACTATCTTTTGATCGCTCTTGCAATGTCTCTTGATCTGAAAACCACACAGAGAATGTTGGCAGTAGCACAATACGGTGCACTGCATCCGCTCATCAAACGTGATGCTGCAATAATTTTTGCAATTAATCATGAATATGACATTATGCAGACTTATGATTTTATGTGTTCGCTGGGACTTGCTCCTTTGGATGATGGAACGGAAAATGAATAAACATTTCTTAGTGTGCGAAAATCAGATCTCAGATATCTGAAACAACACAGATAACAAAAAACATGTATTAGAGTTAAACTGACAATTTAATACTATAACCGGTTTTTCAGGGAGATTATCGCTAAGATTAATAATTCAAAAGTGTGGAGGTAAAAATGGGCAAATCGATAAAACCAGCGAAAGCGATACTATGCATGATTATTGTATTTGCTATGATACTAACCGGTTGTAATTCTGAGCGTGAAGTTGAGCCTGATGCAACAGAAATAACAAAAATTTCTTCAGCAGCAGGCTTTTTAGCAGATAAAGTTGAAGGAAGCATGGGTTTTATTGCAAGTACTCCTAAAAAATCCAAAAATTCTGAGAATGCTTACCTGTATGATAATGCAGTAGCAATACTTGCGTTATCGTATGCAGGAGCTGACTGGCATGCTCAAAAAATTGCGGATGCCATTTTATTTGCGCAAGAACATGATCGAACGTTCGATGATGGCAGACTTAGAAATGTCTATATCAGCGGTGATCCCAAAAGTGATTCAGGAAGATCTATTACGGCCGGGAAAGTTACGATCAGACTTCCCGGATTTTGGCAGGATGGACGTTGGCAGGAAGATTCTTATACTGTTTCAACCTCAACGGGAAATATTGCTTGGACTATTTTGGCACTTTGTACTGTGGCAGAAAATGCTACTTCCGAACAACGAGAGGAGTACATTGCGGCAGCGATTCGTGCGGCGGATTTTGTTCTTACTTTAAAATCTGATAGTGGAGGTTTTACAGCAGGATATGTAGGCTGGGATGATACGCAAGAGAAAGTTACTTATAAATCGACGGAACATAATATCAATCTGATTTCTGCATTTTCTGCTCTGGCTGATCTCATCACAGAGCAAAGACCGGAAAAAGCGGCAGAGTATCTGGAAGCGTCAGAGTATGCCAAAATGTTTGTACTGTCTATGTATGATAAAAAGTTGCATTGTTTTTATACCGGCACGGAAGAAGACGGCAAGACAATAAGTAAGGGAGTTATTCCGCTTGATACGAATACTCTGACGATTCTTGCACTGGAAGAACTGGAAGATACTCATAAAATTATTTCATTTGTCGAGGAAAGCATGACTGTAGGCGAAGGTTTTGATTTCAGTGCCGGGGATCTGGATGGTATCTGGAATGAAGGCACCGCGCAGATGGCTGTTTGTTACAGCAAACTCGGACATTTGGAGAAGTATGAGTCAATCATGCAATACTTGAAGACTCAGACCGACAAGGATGGAAGCATCCCGGCTGCAGATAGGGATGGGGTTTCTACCGGTTTTGTTATTGTCGGAACAGATATTTTATGGGAGTATAACAATTCACAAAGTATAGGAGCTACAGGCTGGCTTGCTTTTGCACAGATGAAAAAGAATCCTTTAGGGCAAAATTCTGAGCAGGAATAGAATGCGAAAAAAAACAAGTCGAAGAAAAAGAAAAATACCGGAAGATCAAAGAGCAAAAAGACAAATTCCGGAAAATCTCGGGAACAGCCTATGTGGTGTTTGGTCATATATAGTCGTGCTTGCAATTGATGCAGGCGTTCATATTACGTTATTCTTTCTTTATGGTCAGACGTTGGGAGATTTGATACGACTTTTTCTTTCTTTTATCTTTTTCATTTACCCTTTACAATATATAGCTGATACTCTGTGGTCGCTTCGACCGTCGGTTTGTGAGATCCTTGCCGGAAGACTTCAAATCAATAGAAAATATTATATGAATACGATTCGGAAAGAAGTTGCTCGCGAGGCTCTTCTCCCGGTTACTATCAGTATACCTGTCTACTTGGAAGATAATGAAGTTATTTTTCAAACTCTGCGCCAGAGTATGATTGCAGTAAAACGTTATCATGAATATAGCGATCAGGAAAGCAATATTGTAGTTTCAGATGACGGGCTTGGCCCAATGTGCGGAGGTCATTGTACGAAAGAGAAAATCGACAGGCTGATTCAGACTTTTTTGTATGATTTTTCAGCATTAACACAACTGGAAGTACAGGCTGCTGAACGTGTTCTGTTTTATCGGAAAAACCGAATACCTTTTGTTGTGCGTCCGCAAGAGGGAAGGCTCGGTTTGTTTAAAAAGTCTTCTAATCTCAATTACACTTTATGTTTCGGTAATGCCGTAGCCGCAGGTAATTCTCCGGAAAACCTGACGCAGAAAGGACAACCTTTTGCAGAAGGTTATGCAGAAGGAAATATTAAGACTAATGAGATAATCCTGCTTCTTGATAAAGATTCCGGAGTAAAAGAAAAAATCATTGAGGCAATTATTCCGGAATTTGCAGCAGATGAAAAACTGGCTTATGTACAATGTGCCACCAAAGCTGAAAATTTATCTGAAAACTATTATTCGTATGCTACAGGTCATCAAATCAATAATCTGTTCCACAATGTTTGGCCGTGTAAAGCATTGCAAGGTTTTTTTGTACCGCTGATCGGCCATAATGTGTTCTTGCGAAAAAGCATTTTGGAAAAGAGTGGATTTTGGTCTGAGAATAAAGTATCGGAAGATTTTGATAAAGCTATTAGTTTATACAGTATGGGTTATCATGGCAAATATGCCCAATTGAAGGGACTTGAGTTTACAGAATATGCAAGCAGGACGTTTACTGAAGAAACATGTAAACAACGCAGGTATGCTTATGGTCTTTTGGAAATGATTTTTGACGGAACCATCGCTCCGAAAACAACACGAAACTGTGACCGGTTTTATATGTTGATATATTTTTTCTCTCTCTTGAATCAAGTGCTGCTTCTGCCGACAGTGCTTTATGAATGTTATCTGGGGAATATTTATCTTTTATGGGTGGGATTTATTTTCTGCAGTATCTGTTTTATTATGCTTCCGCGTGTCAGAAGTTTTATTATGCGACGGCGGCTGCCAAAAGAATATGCTGAACAAACTACACATACCGTGATCATTTCCCTTTCTTTTGTAGGACATTCGTATTCAGTTCTGGCGGGAGCATGCCGATATCTGATTAATAAAATCAAAGAAAACAATACACCGTTTCCCTCCACAAATGTAGATAAACTAGAGTATAGTTTTACTGCCGGCGTAAAAATTATGTTTGAATATATTCGTAAGAACAAATGGTTTCTCATAATAGCAGCTCTTTGTCTTGACCGTGCTATATTTATGCTCACAAGGAAGGGGATTGCAACAGCGACGGTATTTACGTATTGTTATATACTGTTTTGTGCTGTATTCATTCCGTTTTTATTGACGCCACAATTCTTTGCGGGTTTGAAAATAAAACAGATGGTGAACAAAAGAAAGGCAGCAAGCGATATGAAAATATTTGGGACTGATGTGCCTGATACTGCGCAAAACCAAGATGACATGGTGACAGCCTGGAATATGGATATGCAGATATTATCGCCGAGAATTGTCGATGAATCAGGGAATAGTGAATTTCCAAACAGTGATATAGAGATTTTTCTCAATTCTTATAAAAAAACACTTAGTGATTTATTACCTGAAGCAAGTATGCCGGAAGAGCTTTTAGCTAATTATTCTTATGAAAGTTGTTTGCGTAAAGATCCGGAAGGCAAGAAGGAAATTTATTTGCTTCGACGGGATGATAATACCGGAGTCTTACTTAAAATTACACAGGACTATCCTGAAGAAGATGCACTTGAAGAAGCAAATCTGTTAGCAAAATTGGATCATCCGGGGATTCCGAAAGTATTTGACTCTTTTGAGTATGCCGGGAAAAATTTCATACTGCGCGAATATTTTGAAGGACGTTCGCTTTATGAGATCATTAAAAAAGGCGGTTGTCTGGGAGCAAAAGATATTTTTGGCATAGTGCTGAAGCTTGTGGATATTTTGAGTTATTTGCATTCCAGGATACCTCCTGTAATTCATCGTGATATCAAGCCTCAGAATATTATCGTCGGTAAAGACGGAAGCATACATTTGATTGATTTTGGAATTGCGAGATTGCATAAGTACGAACGTATACAAGATACTTCGGTGATTCTGACACTAGATTATGCTTCACCTGAACAATATGGTTTTGAACAGACAACACCTTTGTCGGATATTTATTCTCTTGGTGTTGTAATGCTTTTTATGGCTACAGGCAGAACTGCCAGAACAGGCTTGGAATCACAAATTGTTAATAATCGGCTGCGCAACTTGATTGAGCAATGTATTGCATTCAATCCGAAATCTCGAATTCAGAGCGTAGAGCAGATCAGGCATTATATCATGCGCGACAGCAATCAACGGAAGTCAAAAAGAAAACGTTCACTGATAGTTGCAGCCTTATTGTTGATTTGTGCGACTTTTCTTTCTTTTTTGTCTTACGGAATAGGACTTTTCAGAGGAAAAAGTCATGCTGAAAGTCTTGGTTATGATCAGGGTTACGGTGTAGGTTATACAGATGGGTATGATGCAGTGCCTGTTCTTCATATGAGAGAAATACAGTCTGATCTAAATCGCGGCAATAGTCTCGGCAACTCAGCCATTGCCGGAGGAGCTTATGCTGTGCAGAGTGAAGATTCTATTTTCTTTCTTTCAAATGGGAATATATACAAAATGTCGGAGCGCGGAACGGAAACCGAGCTTTTAGTGGAGGGAAAAGATGCCGCTGCTTTAAGCTTTTGCAATGGCTGGTTATATTATTCTTCCGGCAAGAATATTCTGCAAACAAATATTTATACTCTTGAAACCGATGTACTTTGTGAAAACTTGCCCGGAGAAATACATATATTAAATGATTGCTATTATGTCAAAACAGATGACGGACTATATTTGCTGAATACGATGACCGGTAAATTGACATCTTTAAACAATTTCTCTGCTTTAATGTCTTTGAACATAGTAGAAAACGGTTTGTTTTACGTCGATGAAAATGATAATTCCCTTTATAGTGCTAATCTAAATGGCAGTAGTGCAACTAAAATCTTGGATCGGCATTGTAGTAGCATTTGTTGGTTTGAGGATACTCTCTTTTGTGCAGTTAATGATGATGAAAAAAATGAATTGATTTTAGTTCGCGAGAATTTTGAAGAAGCTGAAACTCTTTCCGAGACAAATGCTGCTATGATCAACGTAACCGAAAACGGAATATATTTTATCAATGGATATGACAGAACAATTAACTTGTGTTCGTTTGACGGACGCATCAGAAATAGAATCTCAAAAAATCGTGCTACTGACTTTAATATTGCCGGGAATTGGATTTTTTACCATAATGCCGCAGACGATAATAGGCTGTGGTGTGTAAGGCTTGACGGAGCCAATGATCACCCTGTACAGGTTGGAGGATAGTTCCATGGCAATCAAACCGAAATTCAAGTGGGCAAATCAGGAAGAACGCTCTGTTTTTGAAATTGTTTCGGAAGACGGAATCATGCAACCGAATGAAATTTTGTATATTGTTCAGCAAATATGTTATTTGTTCGAGAAACAATATTATGATGACCTGTCAAAGTTTCACAGATATATTCATCCGAAAAATATTATCATACATAAAACAGATCGTGTTCAAATATCTGAATCAATACGGCCGGTTTTTGAGCGGGAAGCTTATATTCCTCCGGAACAAAGTCAATCCGATGATTATACTTTCGAAGCAATTGTATATGGATTAGGCGCACTCATGATTTTTATGGCAACCGGTCATGAGAAGAAAACAAATTTGGAATCGTTTATTGAAAATCGTGCACTGCGTGATCTGATAGAACACTGCATTGCCTTCGATCCGCAGTCACGCTTTCACAATATAAAAGAACTGCTGAATGCAATAAAAAGAACAAAGATTTCTCTGAATAAAAAGTTATTTGTTTTTATGATATTAGCTTGTGTCCTTTTAATATCAGGTTTGATCTTCTGTTTTTATCGACATGGAACAAAGCGGGGTAACTCCATCGGAGAAAATTCCGGCTACGCAACAGGCTATGCAATCGGCTATGAAAAAGGTTTTTCAGATGCGCCGGGAATCGGAATCAAAAATCCTGTTTTTGATTCGAAAAACGGAAATCTTTCAGGAAATTATGCATCGGAACTAGGTGCAATTGCAGCCAACGGTGAAGATGAAGTATTTTTTATTTTTGAAGATAATATATATCGGATGGATCCCTATACAGAAGAAATTACAATGTTGCTATCGCATGTCGGAGCACGTGACCTCAATTATTTTGAGGGCTGGCTATATTTCTGTACAGCTGAAAAGATTTTTAGAATCAATCCCGATACTTTAAAAGAAGAAGAATTTTGTGATTCACATTCAGGAAATCTTTATATTGTTGATGAAATATTTTATCTCTATGACAGCTCAGGAACCGGGTATTTGTATGAGATAGATCCTGAGACGAAAACACTTACTCAATTAAGCGGTTCGATGGAATACCTTTGTCTTAATATTGTAGATAAGAAGTTGTATTATATTGATTCAGATAAAGGTAATAATATTTATAGCAGTGATTTAGACGGCGGAAATTTAAATCTTATTAACAGTAATTATTGTGAAAGCTTTTGTATTAATAATGATGAAATATTTGCCTGTACATATATTTTTAAAGAAGATTCAAGTACAGATAATGTTAAAAAAGATTCAAATATATATTGGGAAAGCTCCTTGGTCAGAATGGATTTAGATGGTGGAAATCTTGAAAGTTTGACAAATGTTTCTGCCCATTATCCGAATGTTACAGATGGAGGGATTTATTATGTTGCAGGTCAGAATAAAACTCTCGAATGGATGTCTTTAGACGGCAGAACCCACTATACCATTGTGCCTTCGCGTACCGGTTCATTTAATGTTGCAGGTCGTTGGATATTCTATCGAAATGAAGAAGATGACGGTAATCTGTGGCGAGTAAGAATTGACGGTTCAGGAAATACCAAGTCAACTCATTAAAAATCCGGTTTAAGCAGAATAAAATTAATTTGTTGCAGATCGGGAAAATCCTGAATATCCCGAACATCCTAATGGTGATGATACAACAGCTTTTACTACAATTATTTGGCATTAGTTGCAATGTTGTTACCGTTACTTTTACTTTCATAATTAATGTTTTTTTGTATGCTCCAAGCATACAAACTGTCTGAAATTCCATTCTATATTGTAAATGAATAATAATCATACATATAAAAGTCCGGAAGGAATTTTTATGTGAACAAGTAGAACAATATCAGTAGGAGAAAAACAATGCTGGAAATATTAGGAATAATACTATTGAGTAATGTAAACCGGAAGAATGCTCTGGCTCGCGGACGCCAACCGGGAGGTTTCATAGCGCTTACCATCTGTCTGTGGCTGGGTTTAGAGTTTTTAGGTGCTTTTATCGGCATAATGGCGAAACTCGGTATCGGCTCATATATTCTTGCTATCGTCATGGCTGCGATCGGCGCCATCATCTCGTATCTTGTAGCGAAAAACTGCAAACCGGGCACTTATGTGCCATCGGCGCCGATGGTACATAACTATACCGCGAATGTTGAGCCGCTTGCTGGTTCCGGACCACCACAAATGCAGTATGCGGCTATGCCGTATTCAGGAAACGAACAAGGAACACCAACTTCGTTTTGCCATAAATGTGGCGCACCGTTAATCGAAGGTGCAATGTTTTGTGGAAACTGCGGACAACAGCGCTTTATACAGGTTGAAACTGCCAACACTCGGACACCCGAAACAGAAGCTGCTGTACTGTTCCCGTTTAATAGCGAAGAAACAGTTCCTTATACAGTAAAACCGATGCGTGCCGTATGGACAGCAGTTTGGGTTATCGGTGCCTGGATTATGATCTTTATCGCCCATATTTTTTTAGGCATCCATCTTTTATACTGCAATGCCGTTTCGGCTGTGATTGTTCATGTCCTTTTCGGTACGGGTATGTATCTGCTTATGCAAAAGAGCGTAAAATACAAGGTGTTTGCAGGAGGTACCATGGTCATTGCCGTACTAATTAATGTTTTTAATTATTGTTTACTGCGTATGCCTTTACTAAGAGAAAGTCCTTTCGGACTGAAAGAATTGTTTGCGATTCCGATTTCCCCTATGATGATTATAAGTATCCTTCTGCGAGCATTTGTTGTTGCAGGTGGTGCGTTATTTTTTGCCTGGCTTTTGGGACCAAAACAACAGCGGGAACCGTCTCTTGATAACGGCACAACAGCTGCTTCGGATATGAAGGCCAAAGTTGAAAAGAAGAGAGTTTGGCAGACGGCGTTATACACTGTATTGGTGAGCTTGCCGGTCTATATAATTTTTATCCTTGCTACCTCGCCGATATACTTGCAGCGCCCTTTGCTTTTACTGCAATTTTTGATCAGATGTTTACTCACAGCGATGACACTGATTTTTACTCCTCCTGCTTTACATGGACTTTCCACTATGAATACTAAGCGCATACGACTTTCAGGCTGGGGACTCGTCTGGTGCTGGCTCTGTGTGGCAGGGATGTTCTTTTCGCTCGTGATGTGTATAATATATGCGGTATCCTCCTTTGCAGCACCCATGTACTCCTCTCAGCTTTTCATGAGTATTACCTTGCTTACGGGCTTTATCATGCTGATCGCAAGAAGACGCTTGGGTTGGTACGTTATTCTGTTCGGTGCATATATTTCGCTTGTCGGGCAGTTTGATGAATCTCTTAGTGCCGTTATCCAAGGAGCAAATCATTACATTCCGTTTTTAATAGGTGCGATATCCGGTGCTTTTAATCCGTTAATCACATGGCTCTCCATCCGGGGCGCTTGGTATGCAAAATTTCCGAAGATGTAAATTGATTTTTTGCTCTCGTTATAGCAATACAAAAGCAGAGTGATAATAACCAAGCTAACAACGTTATTACGTTAATAAGACAGTAACTCTATATTATTCTTTATCAGGAGGTGAATTCGCTTGTCCGATGTGTCAGAATTTTTACAATCATATAGCGAAAAGCTCCAACAGGGAATAGCTGATGCAGATATGCCCTCGGAACTGACAGAGCAGTTTGTTTTTGACAGCTTGATCAAACAAGATGACGGAAAAGAAGTATATTTTATTACCCGTAAATCAGACGGTTTGCGTGCCGTACTTCGTATTACAAGTGCTGAGAGCGGCGAAGATGCTGTTACTGAGGGAATGGTACTGACAAAACTTGATCATCCTGCCATACCGAAAATGCTCGGTACATGGGAGCATAACGGACGCAGTTTCATGGTGCGGGAATATTTTGCAGGTGATGATCTTAATGCCTTCATCCGTAAGCACGGTACATTAAGCCGGGAAATGCTGTTTAATATTACTCTGCAATTGTGTGATATTCTGACCTACATTCACGGCCAGAATCCTGCCGTTATTCATCGTGATATCAAACCGGAAAATATAATTATTTCAGGTAAAAGTGATGTGAAACTTATAGACTTCGGCATCGCCCGCGATTTCAAATCAGAAACCGATAGCGATAGAGATACGCAAATTGCGGGTACGAGGTCATACATGGCACCGGAACAATTCGGCAGTGAACAGACCGATCATCGTGCTGATATCTATTCTTTAGGCATGGTCATGGTTTTTATGGCCACAGGAAAAACAAAGAGACATAATCTGAAAACCATTTATCCTTATAAAGAATTGGTGTCAATCATTGAAAAGTGCCTGAGAAAAGACCGCGATCAGCGTTTTAAGACAGCGAAACGGCTGAGAAACAAAATCCTTTGGGTTCAACGACAATTTACTAAAAAGATACTAGTGTCTGCCGGGATATGTTTCCTGATTGCCGCAGCGTTTTTATCCGGCTTGTTTATCGGACAAAAGCGAGGTTTTCAAAACGGTGTAGATTTCATCATGGATATTCCTGTCGATAAGAATCGTCCGTTTACAGAAGAGGAACTCATAGAGCCAATTACCTTTGGCAGCGAATATCTCGATTTAGCGGTGCGAAATATTTTGAATAAGCAGCAAGGCGACACAATCTACCGTACCGAAGTCAACAATCGCATTGATGAAATTCGGATTTATGGAACCTATATCCTGCATCCGGATTTGGAAGATGAATTACTCAAAACGCATGTAGGCAAAGGAACAGTCAGTTACATTACCGATACGGGGTTTCGCATTGATGGACGAGGTGATATCAGTTCTCTTACGGACATTCCCAACATGTATTATCTGCGCAACTTAATTCTGACCTCACAATCGATTTCCGATCTCTCTCCTCTTACAGGCATGAAGTTGGAAAAGATTAATTTAAGCAACAATTTTGTAGGGAATTTATTGCCGCTGAAAGATATGGTGACACTGCGCGAGCTGGATGTATGCCAAAATCCTCTGCGTGATCTCACCCCGATTTCTCGCCTGCTCTCACTGGAAAGCCTTGACATCAGCCAAACACAGGTGACAGATCTGATGCCGCTTGCCGAGCTTACCAAACTGCAAACACTGCAGCTGGAATATTGCGATATTGAAGATATAAGAGTGTTAGCTAAACTGCCTAATTTGCAAGAGGTTGATCTGAGCAATACGCTTATCACAGACCTTTCACCGCTCATAAGGCAGCATAATCCCGTGACAGTACGTTGCGTGGGTTTGCCCCGGAATGTTGTCGATGCTGTACGAAATAATCCGGGCATTGTATTGATTGAGGAATAGATATTAACAGTACAAGGGATTTTCGAATAGACACTGAGAAAGAGCAAATGCCTTTCATAATTTTACTCTAATTGTATGCTTTATGCATACAATTGATGTTCCGCCTAAGGTTAATCTACCAATATAGTTACAACACAATTGCTCAATAAATAAGTAATCAAGGAGGCATCTCAATTATGAAAAAAGAGAATAAAAAAAGTAAATTTTTAGATATTCTGGGTATCATTTTACAAGGAATAGGTTTTTTATTTTTAGCAGTTTTAATAAACCTTTTCTTACGTGAACGTGAACAAATCGATTGGACAGGGACTGGGTTTGGAATTATTGTATTTGTCGCTTTTATTATCATAGGAAGAATTCTTTGTAATAAAAACAATCAAAATATTAGCAATAAATAAGAAAGGAAATGTTATGAATAAAGAAATATTTACTATATCAATGGGAATTACGCTCTTTGCAGATAGCAGGTATCCCGGTCCTGTATCGCAAACCCCTGAAGATGTAAACCGTTTCCTGGCACCGTTTGTTATGCAAATCTTTAAGAAATATTATCCGGGAGCAAGCGAAGACAAAAACAATCATTGGAATTACGATACTCGTTTCACGGTTATTCGGGATTTTGGCATACAGAATACACAGCATTTAGAATTTCGCAATAGAAACACCGGTGAAATTATTGATACGGCAAAATATTCGGATATTTGCAATGCAGCCAAAGAGAGCTGGAAAAATGCCGTAATGCAAGCATATCCCGGATACAGCCATGCTGCTTTGGCAGAAGGAATGGCCAATGCACGCTTTGAATTCTTTCCGCAAAACGGCTTGCTCATTGGCTTTACATTGCTAAAAGGGCTGGTTGAACAAGGCGCGGAAGATTTTATGACAGAGCGTGAACGCAATGCAACTCAAGGCTATCCTCAAGGCGTACAAAGAACTTTATATCTGAGATTTGATATTGAAAAACTATCCGGCAGATACGGAGCCGATAGTTATCGAATTTTGTTTACTTCCATTCCATCTACATTGTTAGTGGGAGCAATTTTACGGATGGGAGATTCGGCCGATACACTTGCCGGCAGAGAAAATGTAAATGTAGTAGGAATAACAATGATAGACAGCGGTCAATTAGACATGATCAGGAAAGAACTCTCTGACTCTACTGCGTTTATGGCGGTTGCTGCCACCCGGCCTTTTTTACTTGCAGAAGGATTGGGTCAGGAACCACTTGTCTTGGATGGAGTCTTTACCGCTTTAGGTGTGGAAGTTCAAAACGATAATTTTTCTTGGGCAAAAAATGTATGGGACGGGCTAAAGGAATCCGGTAAAGTAACAGATCCGATCATCCCTTCTGAAAATCCCGAAGCAGACATTTCCGGCATATTGTCTGTTGAGTACGGCAACGTTCAGGAAATTCCTTTTCCGGCAGAAACCAAGCCCTTTGCAATGCTCGGCACTAATCATTTTGTAGTCACAAACGGCAAATCAATCGGTAAGAAGTATGGTGTGATCGATAATAATGGCAGGATTGTATTACCTATTACTCTAAAACACTCAGAAGCAATGTATGGTCCTATCAAATTTGAGATGCTGAATGAGAAGGCAATTTTACTTAAAAGTAATGTATTTACTGTTTTCAGCTTGAACGGCAATCCGATCGCAAGCTTTAAAAGAGTGGTCAGCCTTGGTTCAGAACTACTGGCAGTTTCCAATGGCAATAAATTTGCAATCATGAGAATCGACGGCAGTATGGTAAGCAGTGAAGAATTTGACTTAATCCATCCTTTTAACGATGGGATTGCTATTGCCCAAAAAGGGGATACTGTGCTTGGCTATTCAACAGAGGCGACCGTTGTTTTTATACTGAGAGGCATTGATGAAATTCGCACGTATTGTAACGGATATGCCGTATTCAGAAGAGGAAAAAAATGGGGAGCTATCGACACTAAGGGGAATATTGCATTGGAGGCAAAGTGGAGCTGGCTCAGAGATTGTATGTTTGATGCTTTCGTTTTTTCCGAATCTCCTCAACCAAAAATTAATTTAGATAATTTCGGATTGGTAGCTGTTGGTGACCGTGTCATTTTGCCATGTCAATATAAAAATTTGGAACAAATAGATGCAAATATGTTGAAGCATGGAACCGTGATTTTTTTTCAATATACAGTGGGAAATACACGCTATACTCAATCTTTGTTGACCTTTGCCGTCATCGATTTGCAAGGAAACGAGCTTATTCCCCAGGGATTAGCTGCTATCGGTACAGAGAGCGAAGGGTTGCGTGCTTATGCAAGGTATTATTCTGATAAACATATAGAATTCGGCTACATGGATAAAGATTGGAAAAGTGTCTTTATCGCATCGATTGTGACTAAGGTTCCTACCGGAGATGCCTTTAAATTCGGTATTGTCAGTACCAGTTCCTATCTGTTTTCTTACAAAATAGATGATTTGTTTTCACCTTTTTCAAATGGCAAGGCTTGGGTGAGATTGTCACAAGATGGACGATATTTAAAAGATGGACGCTGGATTAATAAGGCAGGACAAGAAACGACTGCCGGCGAAAAACTAACTCCTACAGAAACGGTAATTAGTCCTGACGAAAAGAAAGCTCAAGAGGTCCTTGAGAGACTTAGCAGTTATTTCACACGTTTAGGCGGGGAAGATCCACACAAAAGTTGCAGACGTGTCATCGGTGATTTATGGGAGATCGAAGCACATGATGGCAAAAAATCCTTCGTTTTCAGCCAGATGGAGTCGGTTAACGGTTTCAGTTGTGGCTTAATTGCAGTCAAGGCTCTGTCTAACCAAAAGTGGGGCTATGCAGATTATAACGGTAATTTGATTGTGCCCCCGAAATATGATGAGGCTAAACCCTTTAATAATAATCGTACATGGGCTAGGCTGGGGAAAAATTATTTCATTATTAAGAGAGAAGCAGTTCTTAATAATAGCAAAAATAATGCCGAAAATAATAGCGAAAGTAATACCGAAGTTTTATAATAATCTATAGACTATAAAAATGAATAAGTTCACAGAAGATCAAGATGAAGAAGGAGAATTTGATATGATTTGCAAAAATTGCGGGACACAAGTGCCGGAAGGTCAAAAGTTTTGCCACATCTGTGGTAATGCCATAATAGTAAATCCTCCCGAAGTTGAAGTAACTTATAATATAGAAGGAAGCACATCTACACCTGTTGAGCAGTCGGATCAAGATCCTGTTTATCCGCCGCCAGTTGAATCAGCCGAGCAAGTTCCGGGCTCACCTGATATAACAGCAGCAGATGTATTTCCGCCTTTAGAGCAGTCAGATCAAGGTTCCGTTTATCCGCCGCCGGTTAAATCTGCCAAACAAGTTTCGGGATCACCTGATATAACAGCAACAGGGGTATTTCCGCCTTTAGAGCAGTCAGATCAAGGTTCCGTTTATCCGCCGCCGGTCGAATCTGCCGAACAAGTTCCGGGCTCACCTGATATAACAGCAGCAGATGTGTTTCCGCCTGTTGAACAGTCAGATCAAGGATTTATTTATCCGCCGCCGGTCGAATTTGCCGAACAAGTTCCGGGCTCACCTGATATAACAGCAGCAGGAGCATTTCCGCCTTTAGAGCAGTCAGATCAAGGTTCCGTTCAAGGTCCCGTTTATCCGCCGCAATTTGAATTCACTGAGCAAGTTCCGGAATTACCGAAGAAAAAACATAAAAACAAAAAACTATTTATCATTATCGCCAGTACGACTTTAGCTCTGATTATAATTGCGGCAATTCTGATTGTTCCTTTAATTATTAATAAAACAAATCAAAAAAAATACGACAATGCGATGGCGTTATTAAATGCCGGTAATTATACTCAAGCTGAAGAGCAATTTACGGAACTTGGAGATTTTGGAGATGCTCAAGCTAAAGTCAAATACTGTCAAAACAAAGAAAAATATGACAATGCGATGGCGCTATTGGATGCAGGCAAATATACTCAAGCTGAAGAGCAATTTACTGAACTTGGAGATTTTGAAGATGCTCAAGCAAAAGCTGCATACTGTCAAAACAAAGAAAAATATGACGATGCGGTGGCGCTATTGGATGCAGGTAATTATACTCAGGCTGAAGAGCAATTCACGAAACTTGGAGATTTTGAGGATGCTCAAGCAAAAGCTGCATACTGTCAAAACAAAGAAAAATATGACAGTGCGGTTGCACTGTTAGATGACGGAAACTATGCTGAAGCCAAGGAGAAATTCGTTGAACTTGGAGATTTTGAAGATGCTACGATTCAAGTAAAAAATTGCGAAAATATAATTGATTATGAAAAAGCTGAGGAATTACTGACGCAAGAAAAATATAGTGATGCGTCTACAGCATTTGAAAAATTGGGCGATTTTCGCGATTCAAGTGACAAAGTAGAATACTGTGAGAATTGGTTGGATTATTTAAAAGCTGAAGAATTATTTGCAGCCGGTGATTATGCAGCAGCAAAAGTTCTGTATGGAGATTTACCGCAAGATTCTTTCAATGATGCGACAGAAAAACATTCGAAATGTGTTAATAAAGAAAAATATAAAGATGCGGAAACACTTTATACAGAAGGATCTTATTATGACGCTTATCTGGCTTTTAAAGCATTGGGTTCTTTTGAAGACGCAGAACAACGCAAGTCCGAATGCATACAGCCTTTTCCCAACACCGGAGAACAGTATCACAATCCAAATTATTCGGGCAGTAGTATCTCATTATTGATTCTACCTCCGGCTAGTGATCAAAGCCGGAATTACATAAAAATCTACACACAGGATGACGTATTGGTCAGCACTATTGCCATTGATCAAGGTGCATCGGCGGAAGTATTTTTACCAGAGGGCAGTTATCGAATCAAAAATGCTTATGGAACCGGTGCTTGGTTCGGGGAAGACGACATGTTCGGTGATGAAGGAATCTATTTGATTTTACTTAACAGCGAGAATAATAATGATTTGTTTAGCTTAGAGGCGTATAAATCATATACTCTTTATTTACGCTCTGCAGATGATGGTATGCCCGGGGATCCGGTAGATTCGAAAAATGAAAATAGAGATAATTTTTAATTCGGTCTATGCTTAATATTTCTGTTGGAAAGTGTAAAGAAGAACAGAAACATTAACAAAAAGAATCACGATTTACGCTCGGTGTTTCTGGCAGAAACTGCAAAAATACAGAGAACACCTTTCAAAAAGAATTCTTATTTGTGTTCAATATTTCTGGCGGAAACTCCTACTGCAGTTGCACCCGGTGGAACATCCTTCAAGACAACGGCCCCTGCTCCGACTTTTGCTCCATCTCCAATCGTGATCGGACCGAGCATAGTTGATCCTGTTCCCAACAGACAGTTATTCCCGACCGTCGGATGACGTTTGGCATCTTTTTGTTTACCTGTTCCTCCCAAAGTCACACCGTGAAACATTGTAACATTATCGCCGATTACGGCAGTTTCGCCGATTACTACACCCATACCGTGATCGATAAACAAATTTTTACCGATAGTTGCACCGGGATGAATTTCTATACCGGTCTTACGTCTGGCTCGATTAGAAATCCAACGAGCTAAAGTAGTATGACCTCTTTTATATAATTTATGGGCAAAGCGATGAGTACGAAGTGCTCTGACCATAGGATACATAAACATTGCTTCAAATAATGATTTGCATGCAGGATCCTGATCCAAAATATAACGTGCGATTTCTATCCAGTTTTTGAACATTAATATTCCTCAAATAAAGCTGTAGATAAATATCTTTCAGCAGTATCAGGCAATACGGTAACTATCTTGCCTGTAATCTGTTCTGCCATTTTTAAAGCTGCACATACATTGGCACCGGAAGAAATTCCGACTAACAAGCCCGCTTCCCGACTAAGTTTTTTACTCATTGCAATTGCTTCATCACCGGTAACGGTAATTGTCTTGTCAATCAAGGACAAATCTAAGTTTTGCGGGATGAAATTTGCACCAATACCCTGAATATTATGTGAACCGGAATGTCCCTCGGTAATAAGGGGAGATTCAGCCGGTTCCATTGCCCAGATTTTGATGTCCGTATTATGTTTTTTCAAAGCTTTACCCACTCCGGTAATAGTACCACCGGTGCCGATACCTGCGACAAATCCGGCGATATCCGGTAAAGCATTAATAATCTCTATACCGGTTGTTTTTTCATGTGCCAAAGGATTATTCGGATTATTAAATTGATTCGGCATGAAATAACCTTTAGCGGCGACGAGTTCAGCAGCCTTTTTTTCTGCTCCGGCCATGCCTTCTGCCCCGGGTGTCAGGAGCAGTTCAGCACCGTAAGCTTTAATTAAATTGCGTCTTTCGACACTCATTGTATCCGGCATAACCAGGATGACTTTAAGCCCTAATTGCGAACCGAGCATTGCCAATGCAATTCCCATATTACCTGAAGTCGGTTCAATTACGGTCATACCGGGTTTCAGGTCGCCTGAATCAATTGCAGATTTTAGCATATAGTATGCAGGTCTGTCTTTGATACTGCCGGCAGGATTTGTCTTTTCTAATTTGACATAGATTCTGTCAAAGCCCAGACGATTTAAATCTATTAATGGTGAATTACCAATTGTATTCAGTAAATTGTAATTCATAATATAACCTCTATTTTGTAAATATACATTTAATGTATCTTTAGATCTCGGTCAAATGATGTTAACATAAATAACAAATATTTACACCTTGCGTTTGGTACAGAAATATTTTCATTAATTCTCAGTTTAATTGAAACGGAGATTTAAATTAGTTGAAATTTAATTTCAGTTTAACTTGTAATGAGCAATTCTCTGAAATTTTTACAAGGTCAATTGACTTTACAATTCATTAAATGCTATCATACTTCGGCGACCACTCTGATCGGGTGTTATTAAAGCATGATTGCTACCTGGATTAGGTGAGACTGTTTACAGGGAGGAAAAAATGTACGCTATTATTAAAACAGGCGGTAAGCAATACAAAGTTGCAGAAGATGATGTGATTTACATCGAAAAATTAGAAGGTGAAGCAGGTGATGAAATCGTTTTTGACGAAGTTCTTGCACTTTCTAAAGATGATGATTTTGAAGCAGGTTCACCATTAGTGAAAGGTGCTACTGTCAAAGGTGAAATTGTCAAACAGGGTAAAGGCAAGAAAATTACGATATTCAAATATCGAGCCAAGAAAACCTATCGTCGTAAAATGGGACATCGTCAGCCTTATACTTGTGTAAAAATTACAAGCATAGCATAAAAAGAGGCAATAAGTGATACAAGCAAAGTTTGTCTTAGATCAGGAAAAAAGAATTGAATCTTTTTATCTAACGGGACATGCTGAATATGCTGAATCGGGTAAAGACATTTACTGTAGTGCGGTATCGGCGATTACACAAACTGTAATCGGAACATTGACCGAAATCATAGAAGCAGGTCGGGATTTTGTTTATCTGAATCAAACAGGTGTAATTGAATGCCGAATTCTGAACTATAACAATTTATCGCAAGATAAAAAAATAGCTGCACAAAGTTTGATGTTGTCAGCATATATAGGGCTTAAACAAATTGAAATGATTGACGGACAAGAGTATTTGTCCATTGAGAAAGTAGAGGAATACTAATGATTAAGATTAATTTACAATTATTAGCTAGCAAAAAGGGTGTAGGCAGCACAAAAAACGGTCGTGATTCACAATCCAAGCGTTTGGGCGCGAAACTTGGTGATGGTCAATATTGTTTAGCCGGTAATATCATCTATCGCCAGCGTGGTACTAAAATTCACCCGGGACTAAATGTTGGAAAAGGTAAAGATGATACCTTATTTTCAATCATTGACGGTCAAGTTCGTTACGAAAGATTGGGTCGTAAACGTACTCAAGTCAGTGTTTATCCAATCGCTGAATAATTTGACTTCGAATTACTTGTTTACTTTAAGGTAAACTTGCTGATTTATTTAGTTGCAGCAAATTTATTCGTTTTCAGTTTAGATTAAATTGTTTGCTTCAGTTTACGATAAGATTGTTTGCGTAGTTTAAAGTGAGTTTGTGCAATTTTATTCAGATTAGGAAGTTAGTTCGTTTTGATAATTAATAAAATTTTAATCAAGCCCGGCTTATTAGTCGGGTTTTTTGATTTTGTTTTATGATTTTAAACTTGAGATTTTGTTGAAATTAAACAGTTTAATAATTAATTGTTGCTGATTATTATCGTGAATGTTTAGCTCGATTACTCAGTTAGAAAGCAGGTCGTTTTGTTTTTTGATCAAGTTGTTATAGATGTTAAAGCCGGTAACGGCGGTGACGGTGCTGTATCTTTTCGACGCGAAAAATATGTACCGGAAGGTGGTCCGGACGGTGGCAATGGTGGTCAAGGCGGAGATATTTATTTAAGAGTAAATTCCGGGATTAATACTTTACAAAATTACCGTTATTCAAGAAAATTCAGAGCGGCGTCCGGCGAGAACGGTATGGGTAAAATGTGCTACGGTAAATCTGCCGAGGATTTATATTTGGAAGTGCCGCAGGGAACTTTAGTTTATGATGCTGAGAATGGCGAACTCTTAGCGGATTTAACTGATGATAATCAAGAATTTCTGATAGCTAAAGGCGGACAAGGCGGTTTGGGGAATTCACATTTTAAGACATCAGTCAGACAAGCTCCGCGTTTTGCCAGAGCCGGCGGTATAGGTGAAGCGAAATCAATTAAACTGGAGCTCAAATTAATTGCTGATGTCGGCTTGATCGGATTTCCCAATGTCGGTAAATCGACACTCTTATCTGTAGCAACCGCAGCAAAACCTAAAATTGCCAACTATCCTTTTACCACACTCGCACCACAACTAGGTGTGGTGACATATGCGGATGTTTCTTTCGTGATGGCAGATATGCCGGGTTTAATTGAAGGAGCATCAGAAGGTATAGGCTTGGGTCACGATTTTCTGCGCCATATTGAAAGAACCAGAATGTTTCTTCAAATTATTGATCCGACAATGGGTGATTTTGAAAATGTTGTTAAGCAGTTTGAGTTAATTGAATTTGAGCTGGGTGAATATCAAGCAGAGTTATTGGAACGCAGGCGTCTGATTGTGATCAATAAAATTGATATAGCCGATAGTAAATTAGTTGCTGATTTAAAGCAGGAATTTGAAAACAGAGGATTTGAAGTATTTTTAATTAGTGCAGCAACCCGCAAAAATATTGATCAGTTGATTGCCAAAACAGCTGAATACATTTCTGAATTGCCTCCGATTCCTAAATTTAAGACTGAAGATACCGAACATAAAACATATCGCTATCAGGCTAAAGAATTATTCAAGATTCATTTTGACGGTGAATTCTTTATCGTGGATAGTGAATGGGCCGAACGTTTAGTAAGATCAACGGATTTTACTGACAATGAAGCATTTTTCTATTTTCAAAGATTGATTAAGCGTAGAGGTTTAGATACAGCTTTATATGATGCAGGACTAGAGAACGGTGATTGGGTAAAAATCGGCAATATGGAGTTCCAATGGCTGGACGAATAAGAATTAATGTATAATTGGATAATGATGTTGACATTTTTCATAAGAATTGTTGATCTGCTAGTCCAATGTTTAATCTGATCAATATCAAGTAGCACTCATGGTTTGTGTGAATACTGAATGCGAAGGGAATTATATGTTTCAGAATTGGGATGGTGACCTACTATATTTTTTTCAAAAAATAACAGAGCATCCGTTACTGGATAAATTTTTTATATTCTACACCACTCTGGGAAATAAAGGCTACCTTTGGATTGCGCTCGGCATAATATTAATAATTTTTAATAAAACACGTAAAACCGGTTTGTTACTTTTAATTTCGCTCTTAATCAGTCATCTTTTAAATAACTTTGTACTCAAAACTCTAATTGATCGCCCGCGTCCATACGAAGTACTACCAAATGTTCGCATGGTAATCGGCAGAGTAGAGGAAACTTCATTTCCCTCAGGTCATTCTGCTACAGCATTCGGATCAGCCTTTGTTATTTTTCTGCGAGAAAGAGGTTGGTTGCGTTGGACTGCTTTAGCAATGGCTATTCTGATGGCTTTTTCCAGACTATATGTCGGTGTCCATTATCCAACAGATGTCTTGGCGGGATCGATCGTGGGGATATTGATTGCTTCAGGTGTAGTTTTCTTGGAAAAGTGCATTTCTCAAAAAATTAAGCCAACATTGAATCAAAAAAGGAATAGAAAAAACTCAAAATAAAATCTTGTCATGCTTAGACTTGTTGCAATAATTAGGCGCTACTGACACTATAGAAAAGAAATTCTGACAATATCACAATTTAATCTTTATCTGCAATGACATGGTATAACCTTAAATTGTATACAGATTCTTTAACAAACTCACTTCTGTGCAAAGTGTTTCGAATTTGTGCTGGAAGTTACAAGAAGTTACAAGATGTTTAATTGGGTTGAAGTTTGATCTTATTGATGATAGACTTTGCACAGAATTATGTTTTTTCTATATTATAATTTTTAAGAAAACTAAATTCTATTTGGCATAATTTATATAATTGTAAAACAAAGAAAAGTAAGGAAGGAAATAAAACGATGAAATCATATGTTTGTGATGTATGCGGATATATCTATGATCCGGCAGAAGGTGATCCGGATAACGGAGTAGAACCGGGAACAGCTTTTGAAGATATTCCTGAAGATTGGCTCTGCCCACTGTGTGGCGTAGGCAAAGAAGATTTTTCACCATTAGACTAATCTTTAACAAAGGAAATATTAAATAAAAAAGTGGTGCTGAAACACAGGTTAAAATCTGTTAGCATCACTTTTTATTGATGTTTTTAGTACATCAATAAAAAAAGCCAATACAGATCGGAATAATCTGTATTGGCTTTTTAAACAAAAAATAAAAATTTATTTGTTGCCTCTTACACTATTAAAGATTTCTTTTGCTTCTTTGCATAATTTTGTGATTTCAGCAAAATTACCGTCGGCAACTAATTTCTTGTCGCAAATCCATGAACCGCCAACAGCCACAATTTTGTCGAATTCTAAGAATTCTTTTAAATTACTGGCATTTACACCACCTGTCGGCATAAACTTGACATCGCCGAATGGAGCAGCTAATGATTTCATTGTTTTCAAACCGCCGTAATTGCCGGCAGGGAAAAACTTGACAGTATCTAAACCTTCATTAAGTATTTGAATGATCTCCGTAGGGGTTACACCACCGGGGAACATGGCCAAATTCAATTCTTTAGCTCTTTTGACAATGTTTATGTCAAAACCGGGTGAAACAATAAATTTTGCTCCTGCCTGATAAGCTCTTTCTAATTGATCCATTGTCAAAACTGTGCCGGCTCCAACTAATATTTCCGGTACATTTTCTGAAATTTGTTTAATTGATTCTTCAGCTGCTTTTGTCCGGAAAGTTATTTCTGCTACATCGATGCCACCAGCTAATAAGGCTTCAGCTAAAGGCACTGCATCTTTTACATCGTCCAATACAACAACCGGGACGATACCGCATTGTTCTAATCTTTTTGCAATAGACATAATTCCTCCTAATAAATATATCTTTATTCATGTACAGACCATTAATTAGTATCTCATGAACAGATTAACAATCTGCTCCTCATGATTGAAAATTTTTAATTCATCTCGTATTTTTCAATCATCTTTCTTGCGAATTTTATACTTTCATTGATAAAGGTATCACGATCAGGCACTAATTGACGCCATACCCAAGTACTCATATTATCAGTAACATCTGAAAATCCTTCGAAGCCCAGGTATCCGTTGAAACCAATCTCTTTGAAGCCACGGAATATATCATCAAAATTGATATGACCGCTTCCCGGAATTCCACGATCATTTTCACAAATATGGAAACATTTTAATTTATTGCCTGCTGTGATGACCGGATCATAGAAATTCTTTTCTTCTACATTCATATGATAAGAATCCAAATGAACAAAAACATTATCTTCATCAATCATATCAATTAATTTAACAGTTTGCTCAGATGTATTTAATAAATAAGATTCATATCTGGTAACAGGTTCAAGTGCTAATTCTACGCCTAAATTCTTAGCATACTGAGCGACCTCTTTTAAGGCTTTGGCGGAAAATTCCCACTCCTCCTCTGTCGGAGCACTTTTAGCATCTTTTAAATATTGCGAATAAATGACACCTGAGAACATTTTCCCGCCAATATCCGCAGTAGCCTTTACACAATCTTTTAAGTATTGGACGCCGTTTTTTCTTGCTGCCGGATCAAATGAGGTAATATCAACATCATCAGCAAGTAAGACATTTGAAGTTACAGCTTCTAAACCGTCTAGTCGTTCTTTAACTGCAACAGGATCAAATAAATCCAGACGCATCAATGGAATTTCAAGATAATCTAAGTTTGCTTCCTTAGCTTTGTCAATAATATAAAGAGTATCATTAGACCATTCACTACACCATGCATAAGCGTGTATTCCTAATTTCATATAGCTACCTCCTAGGTTTAGACTTTGTTCTGTTAACTTAAAAAATCATTTTTAGTTAACAGAGCCTTAGACTTATAATTTTTCATGATGAAATCAAAATATTTATGTCTTGTATATTTCAACAAGAAATTTTGTTTTGTCACCTCTGTAACGTGCAATTGAATATTCAATTGGAATTTTATTGTCAGTAAAAGATACTGATCTTGTTAGACAAATTGGGGCATTTTCTTCTATTCTTAATAATTTAGCTTCATTAGCCCTGGCAGGAACTGCTTCTATATATCTTTGGGCATGTGTGACTACAATGCCGCAAACTTCATTCATCAGAGAATATAACGAGTTTTCTGCTAAATTTTCTTGTAATAATAATTGAAATGTATCATAAGGCATATATGTATCCAAATAAACAATTGGACAATCATCAGCATATCTTAATCTTTGTAAATGAAGTAAACTTTTATACAAATCAAGATTTAATTTTTTGTTGACATGACCAATTGCCGGAATTTCTTTAAATCTAAGAACTTCAGTATGAGGGACTCGATCTTGCTTGATTAACTCGTCATTATAACTTTCTAATTTTACAAAGAATTGATCAGTCAGTTTAGGTTTAGTAACAAATGTTCCCACACCTCTATTACGGATTAAATAACCTGAATCAACCAGAGAATTTAGTGCTTGTCTAACTGTTGGTCTGCTAATTTCTAAAAAATTAGATAATTCTTTTTCAGTAGGAATTAAATCACCTTCAACGAAAACCCCTTCCTCAATCAATGCCAAAAGATTTTGTTCCAATTGGTAATATAAAGGTATCGGTACATCTTTGTTTAATTTAATTTTATTTAAGATATCATTACTCAAAAAATGTCTCCCGTGACTCTTGAAAAATTGAATCTATATCTTTCCTTGTTTTCTAAATGTTTCTAAAATATTATCAACTGCCATCATACTCATTTTATCAATTGCTCCGGTAGAAGAAGCAGAACAGTGTGAGCCGACAATAACATTGTCTAACGTTAATAAAGGTGAATTTGTTGCCGGCTCCTCTTCAAACACATCAATACCTGCACCGTAGATTTGACCATTTTTTAAAGCTTGATATAAGTCATCTTCATTAATTACTCCGCCTCTGGCTGTATTTACTATGATCAATTCTTTTTTTGCTGTACTTAATAAATCTTTATTAATGAGATATCTGGTATCTTCTGTCAAAGGCAGATGGATCGAGATAAAGTCACATTCTTTAAATATTTTTTCAACAGAGGTAAATTTAATGTTATGTTTTTCATTAAACTCTTTGTCTTCAAAAATATCATAGCCGTATAATTCCATGTCAAATCCACGAGATCGTAAAGCTACTTGTTTTCCAATAGCACCAAGTCCCAAAATTCCAAGTTTTTTATTCTTAATATCCAGAGAAATTCTCTTTTTCCAATCACCTTTACGGCAAGCAGCATCAATTTCGCAAACCCTTCTTGCTACAGCTAAAATTAAAGCAAATGCATAATCAGCGACAGCATCATTATTAGCACCTGCAGTAATTTTTACTTCAATACCGTTATCCTCACAATAGGCTAAATCAATATTGTCTAATCCTACCCCGTATTTTGAAATAACAGATAGATTCTTTGCATTTTTCAACACATCTTTTGTTAAAGGATCAACGCCTATAATAATGCCGTCTAAATCTTTTACGAGTTCCTTTAATTCTTCTTCGGTGTATATATCGCCTTTAGTATTTAATTGTAATTCAATTGAATTATCTTTCAATTTGTTGATAGGTTCTTTGCTATAGCTTGCAAAAGAACGAGCAGTGGCTAAAACTTTCATAATACCTCCTGTATATATTATTTTCTGAATGCTAAGATATGTTTGGCATTTTCTTCTGTCATAAGATTGATGTGTGATTTTTCAATACCAAATTCCAGCATTCTGTTTATAAATGTTTTTAAAATATAATCTAAGCCCATGTAACCGCCATAAGAAGACAAACGCTCATTCGTAGTGTCTAAACTCAAAACAATTTGCTTTGCGAAACCTTCGTCCAGAACGAATTGAATTAATTCTAATTCTTGCTGCTCACTCAGATATTTCAGCCGATTAACACTATCGTAACAGAGATTGACTCCTCGACTGAGAACTTCCTTATGATAAGAAAAATTATAATTTGTTCTATCTAAGTGACATATTAATAGCCTGTTTGTAGCAATATTATAAGACTCAAAAAAATCAATTAAAGCGTGAATATCTGCATGATTATCAGTATGAATCATGATGGGAACACCGGTTTCCAATGCTGCATTAGCTATTGCACAGAATAATTTCTTATAATCAAAGTCATTAAAACCTTCTTTGGTAATAGCTCCTTTAATAATACCCGCTTTTGCTGAAATTATTGTATTGTCTTCTGAAATCATTCCTTCCTTAATTTCAGAGATGAAAAAAGAAGTGTTTTCTTCTTCTGTCCCGGTCTTTATTATTGAATTTTCATCATAGAAAATGGTTTTGTAGAAGCCGGTAGTCGAGATAATATTCAGATTTGATTCCCTTGCCAGATTAACCAGATTATTTGCCATTCTGCCACATAGAGCCGGTTGTGCATCAACGACAGTTCGTCCGCCTGCCTCATAAAAATCTATAGCTTCAGTTAAGGTTTTGTTGTAATCATCCATGTGTAAAGAACTTACAAGACTACAGGGAATTCCTTTTTCTATGAAGAGATGCTCATGACATTGAGTGAAACCCAAATTATCGGTATTGACATCACCCAGTACAGTTCTAACAAAATTTTGATTTGATATTTTCATTGTATAATCCTAATTATTCTTGTTTCTGAAAT
The DNA here is from genome assembly GCA_012838135.1 of Clostridiaceae bacterium. Lineage (GTDB taxonomy): Bacteria > Bacillota > Clostridia > Saccharofermentanales > DTU023 > UBA5436. Next base: position 59,705 of record DUPV01000016.1, read on the forward strand.
TGTATTATTAATGATAACTAATAATGTAATGAATGTGTAATTTGCTCAGCATTCTCTATAGAGGACGCTGAGCAAATATATTTGAACTGTTGATAAAAACTCTAGACAGCTGATTATTCCTCTTGCCATTTTGGATTCGCTTTGAATGTAGGAATACCACGTTCTTCAACCAAAATCGTTCTGTAGCCTTTTGTTTCAATTGTTCCGTAATCATGTCCGGCATCGGCACGATAAGTAAAAAATGTTATTAAAGGAACACTTCCTGTATTGATTGTTCTATGTGCATAACGTGGCGGGACATAAACAGCGACACCAGGACGAATTGGCAAGAATTTCCAATCTCCTTCCGGATTTTCAAGCAACATATAGCCTTCACCGGATAATCCATAATACACTTCTGCTGTTTCTAAAATGGTATGAAAATGTCCCTTAGTGAAATAATATTCATCACCGATTTTTCCCGGATAGGTAATTGAAGTACCCATTCCTAAATGGGCATCAGTCTCAGGGAAACCCATTTCATAAAATTCGTAGATTACTGAGTCTTCCTCTTTTAGAGCTTTTTCATAAGCTTCTTCATCACTGAACATACCTTTCATCTGTGACAAATATCTTTTAGTAGAAATAGCCTTCTCAGAAAGACCGTCTTGTAAATTAAAATCACAAACAAACCCTGTTTCATACATTTCTTTTGAAAAAATATCCGAATTATTCATCTTAAATTTAAACTCCTTTTCTATCTAAACTTTTTTGCTATATCATCAAGATTGTCCAAGACTTCACCCTTTATTTCGATATGGAAAACTTCTGCAATAACTTCTGTCCAGCCATAAATGAAGTATCTCCAACCATCTTCAACATGTAGATTGGCTTCTTCTTCTTGAGCCAAAGCCTGATGCATGAAATCCAACTCACCTCTGTAATTAATTTCCCAAACCAAAGAATTTTCAGGGAATTTGGCATTGTCTGTAAGGGGCGAACCGGGACGATCTTTACCCAGTCCGGTTGCATTTACAATAACAGAATAGGGTTTAACGGACGTAAGAATTTGATCATTATCTGTGCTTACAGGGCATAGGTGATATTCAAAATCAATATTACCCGGATCCAGATCAGTAAAAATCCTTTCAATTTCGGTTAAGCGGGGTTGAGAGCGATTTGTAACAATGATTCGGTTGGGATAATTTCCTTTAAATTCTTCCTTCATTAAATAAGATCCCATAGCAATGGCACTTCCTCCTGCTCCAATGACACAAAAATCACCGTTATGCTCAGACCACCAATTTTCCGGTACAAAGTCTTCCAAAGCTTTACCGCTTGTGATGGGATCTTTAGCATGACCTCTTAATTGACCATCCAGTTTTGATATAGAAGATAGTTCTCCGAACATTAAAGCGTAAGGATCCAAATACTCAAACAGATCTTTAGTTGCTTCATACAAATCTAATTTATGGGTAGTGACTAGAGCACCCATTGATAATTCATCATTTTTAATAAAACTAACAACTTTTCTGTAAACTTCGGGATCTTCATGTATGCCGATATCGATACCTACAATGACAGTATTATCTAATCCTAATGCTTTTGCCCAAGAAGGGAAAATCTTCATAATAGAGGATTGTCCGGTTGTTACTCCAATAAAATACATGGTTGGTTGTTTTGCGCTTGGTACATTAAAAGTGTCCTTGTCGACTTTATAAGCGATGATATTTTGTTCCATTTTTTACCTCTTCCCAATAGTTTTTAAGAGTTATCTCTTTGTAAAATGCAATTGTTCAAATGACAAAAGATTAATTTGTCTTTACATTAAAAGGTATCATCAAGGTTTTTTTATGTCAATGTTGGCAAAATAAATAAGATTTTGGGAAATTAAAGAGGACGGGGATTAATCCACGTCCTCTTTATGATTACAATCTGTTATCAAATAAAAGCCTTAAGGCATTAATCGAAACGGTTCAATTATTTCATTTATTCGTTCGATTTCATTCTCGTTTAAATCCCAGCGTAAAGCATCTATATTTTTTTTCAGTTGTTTAACGGAGGAAACACCGCCGATTATGGAAGTAACTTCCGGGATTTGACGTAACCAATTAATAACAATTTCATTGGTGGGATGGCCTATTTCTTTAGAAAACTCCTCTAGCTTTTCATAACCATCGAGATAGATTTCCAGTTTGTCACCAGACAATTTGGGATTTTCATTCCGAATATCAGATTTCGAAAGATTTTTATTTTTTGAAAAACGTCCTGTCAATAAACCTTGGAAAAGAGGACTATATGGCAAAAAGGCTTGTCCATATTTTTTTACGTTCGGTAATACTTCTTGTTCGGTTTTATATTCGAGAGGAATATTATGATATGATGTAGCATTTCGTTCAAACATATTATATAAACTCTGCTGAACATCAACACCAACTAATTGATCAAATTTTACCATGTCTTTTTGAGCAAAGTTTGACAATCCTATATATTTTATTTTGCCACTCTTCTTGATTTCAGAAAGAGCCTCACAGGTTTCCTCTATAGGAGTATTGTGATCAGGCCAATGTAGTTGCCATATATCAATATAATCTGTCTGTAAGCGCAAAAGACTACCGTCAATTTCTTTAAATAAATTTTCTTTGGATAAATCATTGGCGGTAACATGATCATCACCCCAGGTTAATCCGCATTTGGATGCAACGATGACTTTGTCGCGCAGGTTTGCATCTTTTAATGTTTGACCAAGAATCTTTTCAGCCTGAAACCAACCATAAACAGGAGCAACATCAAATAAATTAATTCCCAGATCAACGGCTGTTCTGATAATTCTATCCGCACTGCGTTCATCAGAAGTTTCCCAATCGCCGCCAAAATTCCAACAACCTATTCCCAGAACAGAAATATCTTCCTTAATTCTTTTTGTGTTTTTGTATAACATAAATTCTCGATCCTCGTTTCTCTTTATCTTATAAAAGAACGATCCCGTTTCCGGCACCTATGCGATCAGCACCGGCTTCAATTAATTCTTTAGCAAATTCAGGCGTGCGGATACCTCCGCTTGCCTTAACTTTTGCTTTATTTTTTACTGTGTTTTTCATAAGTTTGACATCATCCACGGTAGCACCGCCTGTAGAAAATCCGGTAGATGTTTTTACAAAGTGAGCCCCGGCTTCAACAGATAATTCACATGCTTTAACTTTTTCTTCATCACTCAACAGACATGTTTCAATTATTACTTTAACGATAGCCGGTTTAGAGGCTTCAACTACCGCAGCAATATCTTCTTTGACTAACTTATAATTCTTATCCTTTAAAGCACCTACATTGATAACCATATCGATTTCGTCAGCACCGTCTGCAACAGCCTGTTTTGCTTCGAAAGCCTTTGCGGGAGTGGCCATAGCACCTAAAGGGAAGCCTACCACACAACAAGTTAGAACATCACTACCGGAAAGTTCCTGATGTACTAGCGGAACATGTGTTGTATTAACACAGACAGAACAAAAATGATAATCCTTTGCTTCGGAACAAAAACGTTTGATTGTTTCAGTTGTGGCGTCTGCCTTTAACATTGTGTGATCAATTAATGAAGATATACTCATAAAATTACCTCTTTTCTTTTCTTTTTAATTTATATTGCATTTATCTACTCATTGTACATTAAAACACATAGATGGAACTTCGCTAAAAATTTTTCAAATACAACCTTTTGTTCGTCAATACGCCCAAAAGAATGCCGTTAAACACGACAAAGCGCACAAATATTTTCGAAAATTTAAAGAAATAATGACAAAAACGTTAAATTGGTATAAGCTCCATCATAGAGTGGCTTGCATGTAATGGGAACGATTCCATTTATAAAAATAATGATTTATCTGAATAAATGTCATCGATTTGTTAACCTTGTTTGCATGTTGAGCTGAAGTTAAGTATTTGTGTTAAATACACAAAACCCTATTTAAAAACATTTTGTTTTTAAAGAAAAATCATTTTCTTAAGGAGGAAATATGAGAAGAACTAACAAAATTTTAGTAGTTGCTTTGGCTCTGATTATGGTTTTAGCAGCAATCACCGGTTGTGGAAAAAAAGAAAAAACCGAAGAGAAAAAAGCTGACGAACCAAAAACAGAAGAAAAAGCAGAAGAAAAAGAAGAAAAAGCAGAAGAAAAAGAAGAAAAAACTTCAGACGGTAAAAAGATTGAAATTGGGGTATTAATCAAAGGTACAGACTCCGATTTCTGGCAACAAGTACTTGTAGGTGCGTATAACTTTGGTGTAGATCATCCTGATGTAAACATTACGGAATATGGTCCTACTTCTGAAGCTGACTCAGCAGAACAAACAGAAATTCTTGACAACCTTATCACAACCAAACCTGATGGTATTGCTATTGCTCCTACGTTAATGGACAACTGCTCCGCTGGTATTGATAATGCAATGTCTCAAGGTATTCCGGTAGCTGTTATTGACAATAAACCGTCAACAGATAATTATGTTGCAATGTATGCTACAGATGCTTATGCTGCAGGTGGTTTAGTTGCAGAAAAGTTCGTTGGCGAACTTGAAGCACGCGGTATTGCATTAGAAGGTTTTGTAGGATTAGTTTCCCCGATGGCCGGTCAAGATACAGTTATGAAGCGTGAAGCCGGTTTTATTGACAAATTAAAAGAAATTGCTCCTGATATTACTGTCGGTGAACCTCAATATACAGATAATGATATTCCTAAGTCATTATCAACGGCTGAAGATATCTATACTGCCAATAAAGACACTATAGTCGGTTACTTTGCAGCTAACAATGCAACAGGTAGTGGTTTAGCAGGATTTATGACAGAGTTGATGGCTTCTAACCCTGAAGCTGCCAAAGGTATTGTAGCAGTTGCGTTTGACTCAGACCAAGCAGAAGTTGATGCAGTTAAAGCAGGTGCATTGTACTGTATCGCAATTCAAAATCCATATGAAATGGGTTATCAAGCTTGCCAGGCAGTTTACGATGTTATCACAGGTGCCAAAAAAGTTGATGATTTTGAAGCATTCTATGACACGGGTGTTTCACTCGTAGATAAGGAAAACGTTGAAGATCCTGATATGCAAGGTATTATTGACCCGTTCACATTGAAAAAGTATTGATGAATATGACTAAAAGACTAAGCAACGAATATAGGGTATTTGCATTGCTTAAGGCTTGAGCTGAATAAAGGCGGTTATACTAAAAGCTATTAAGTGGATGAGTATGCCGCCTTTTCATTATAGAAACAGAGGTAGGACTTTATGGGAGAAGTTATGCAAAAAGAATTGATCAGGTTGGAAGGGATTACCAAACTGTTTCCGGGTGTCAGAGCTTTGAATGATGTTTCGTTTGATGTTAGATCCGGTGAAGTTCATGCATTAATAGGTGAGAACGGGGCTGGGAAGTCAACGCTTATCAAAATTATGATGGGTGTTTATGAACAGTCCGAAGGAAAAATTTTCATAGAGAATAAAGAAGTTAATTACAGGACACCGGCAGAAGCTTTGAAATTAGGGTTGGGTGCTGTTTACCAAGACGTTACTCTAGCCAATCATCTAACCGTAGGAGAAAATTTTTTCTTGGGGAATTTACCCCGAAAAATGGGAATGGTCGATTGGAATGAAATTTACTCTGCCAGTCAATCTACTTTAGATGATCTCAATATTAATATTGATTCACAAGAAATTGTTGGTCACTTAACAATAGGTCAACAGGAAATGGTTTCCATAGCTAAAATTATTTATCAAAAAGCAAATGTTTTAGTTTTTGATGAACCAACTGCATTGTTGACAAATGAAGAAGTTGAAATATTATTCGATTTAATAAACAGGCTTCGTGACAGAGGATATGGAATTATTTATATTTCTCACAGATTGGAAGAAATTTTTCAAATGTGTGATCGTGTTACGGTGCTTAAGAATGGAGAATATGTTGATACCTTAAATGTTGATGAAACAGATGAAAATGAATTGGTTCAATTAATGGTCGGTAGAAGTGTCGAAGATATGTATGGTATTCAACATGTTGAAAATGAGGAAGTTGCTTTACGTGTCGAAAATTTAACCGGTAACGGTTTTCAGGATATTTCTTTTGAAGTACATAAAGGTGAAATCTTCGGCATGTTCGGCTTAATCGGTGCCGGTCGTACAGAAATTTGCCGTGCTATTTTTGGAGCTGATAAATATGAATCCGGTCAAGTGTACATTCATGGCAAACCGGTTCATAATAAGAAACCGATTGAAGGTATTGCGAGTTCGATTGCCTTTTTGACTGAGGATCGAAAAAAAGAGGGTCTATGTCTAGGGTTAGATGTGGAGAAAAATATTAATCTTGCTTCCTATCCTCTGATTTCTAAAAATGGTTTTATCAATTTGAAAACCGAAAGGGAGAGAGCCGAGAAATACATTGATGAAATTCGGATTAAAACTCCGTCCAGATTGCAACTTTGTCAAAATTTATCAGGCGGCAATCAACAGAAAGTTGTTATCGGAAAATGGATGTGTTGCGATAGTGATATTTTTATTTTTGACGAGCCAACCGTTGGTGTTGATATTGGTGCAAAAGCAGAGATTTATAAATTAATTGAAGAATTAATCGCTGATGGTAAAGCAGTCATATTGATTTCATCATATTTACCGGAAGTAATGGGTCTTTCGGATCGATTATTCATTATGAGCGAAGGAAAATGTACAGGTCTCGTTGATAGAAAAGATTTCTATGATGAACATGGTAAACTCAGAGAAGATATGGCTCTTAGCAGAGCATCAGGAATCATGACAGATTAATTTGGAGGAAATAAGGATGTTAGATAAATTAAGAAAAAGCAATTGGTTTAGAGGATATGGTGCAGTACTATTGGTAATGATATTAGTATTTATTGCCATGTCTATTATTAATGAAAATTTTATGACATATGATAATATGTTTAACTTGGCCAGATCAACTGCGGTCTATGGCATTATCGCTCTAGCTATGACTTTCGTTATCATTACGGGCGGTATTGATCTTTCGGTAGGAGCTCATGTTGGTTTAGCCGGTATGATGGTTACTCTGTTAACTGTTAGAGAGATTACCTCAATGCCGGTTGCTATTGTTCTTTCTCTAGCAACTTGTGCGTTGGTAGGTTTAGTTAATGGTGTGTTGATTTATGATGGTAAATTACCTCCATTTATAGCTACTTTAGGATCGATGACAATTATCAGAGCAGTTATTTTATTAATATCTAATGCTAGAAATATCACAGGTCTTCCTCCAAGTTTCTTAGAGATTTCCAAAAAGACATTTGGTATAACAAAAGAAAATTATTTAGGAATGAAAACAACTTATGGAATTCCTTTAATGGCAGTCATTTGGATTATTGCAATTCTTCTTTCATTTATCATTTTCAAGTACACAACATTTGGCAGAAATGTTTTTGCTTGTGGTTCTAATGTAGAAGCAGCAAGATTATCGGGAATTTCAGTACGAAAAACAACATATGGAGTATATATCCTCTCCGGAATTCTCTGCGGTATTGGTGGTATCTTATTAACTTCTCGTGTTGCCAGCGGTATTCCGACATTAGGTACAGGCTATGAAATGGATGCGATTGCTTCAACTGTTATCGGTGGTGCATCGATGAGCGGTGGTGTCGGCTACGTAGGAGGTACAGTAATAGGTTCGATCCTAATCGCCACAATCGGTAATGCGGGTACTTTACTCGGTTTAAATACTAACTATACAGAGATTATTATCGGTTTGTTAATTGTAGTATCAGTATTGATCGATAATTTTAAAAGAAGATAAAAATGCGAATCGTTTAATTAAGAAATAAATACTGTCTAAGTATTTATTTCTTAATATTTAGGAGGAATTTATGTTAAAAGGTGGAATATTAAATGCACATTTGCTTTCGGTACTTGGAGAATGCGGACATACTGACTGGTTGATGTTATCTGATGCCGGTATGCCTATACCATTAGATAAGGAGAGGGTTGATCTTGCAATCATCAATGACCTTCCCAGACAATTAATTGTCTTAAAAGCAATTTTGGAACAAATTCAGATCGAGAAAATTTTTATAGCTGAAGAGATAAAAGATGTCAGCCCTATTTATTTAAAAAAGGTTCAAAAATTGTTATCTGAATTTGATTTGCAACCTGATTTTATTCCCCATGAGGAGCTCAAAGGAAAATCTCAAGCTCCGCAGACCAGAGCTTGCATTCGAACAGGTGAAAGAACAAGTTATTCAACCATGATTTTGCAAGTTGGCGTGCCTTATGGCGGAGATGACACAACAAACTTTGAAATATGATAATAATTCAATAAATCAGTATATTTCAATGACTTAGATGGAGAAAACAGAATGAAAACAACTTATTTAAAGGCTCCTTTTCAATTTAAACAATTAGATGTTCCGATTCCTGAAATAGGTGAGGAAGATATTTTGTTAAAAATAAAAGCATGTGGATTTTGTGGAAGTGAAATGACTCTGTTGCAGTATGCAGCCGAAGAGTGGACTCCGTTTGGACATGAAATTGCTGGAATAGTTGAAAAAATAGGTAGTCATGTAAAAAACGTCAAAGTGGGAGACAAAGTCGTTGTTGAATCTTCAACTTTCAATCCTTATTCTGATGAAGCTCGTAACGGACAACCGGAATTAAACGGATTAGGACATGATGATTTAATTAATTACATTGGAACAAGGGATGTAATGGGATTCTCAGAATATACGGCTGTTCCTGCAGCATTATGTGTGCAGATAGACAAGCTTGATTTTATTGAAGGAGCGTTGATTGAGCCGTTGGGAGTAGCCATGGATTTATTCAAAACAGCCGATATCAGATTAAATGATGATGTGCTTGTTTACGGTGCCGGTACAATTGGTTTAATGGTTGTTCAATTAGCTGTAGCTGCAGGAGCTAATGTTTATGTAGCTAATCGCTCAAGATCCAAGAAAAAAGCGGAACTTGCTCTGCAATTTGGAGCAAAAGAAGTAATTTTTACAGACAAAGAAAATATTCTTGAATATAAATTTCCGAAAGGCGGCTTAGATAAAATATTAGTAACGGCTCCACCCGCTGTTATTCCTGATGCTGTGAATTTGATGAACCTGGGAGGGATTCTGGCATTTATTGGAATTTCATACGGTGAAGAAGCAATGATCACATTAGATTCGAATATTGTTCATCATAAAAAAATGCAAATACGTGCTTCTGATGCCGTCCCTGCATTATATTTCCCTCTATGTATTGATCTGGTAGAGGAAGGTGTAGTAGATTTGAAATCATTGGTTACATATCACCTGGATTTAGATCATGTACAGGAAGGAATGGAAGCCTTTGTGGCTGATCCCGAAAATAATGTAAAAGCAGTATTGGTAAATGAATAGTAGGAGAAAACTATGAAGAAAAGAATAATGGTATTTGGCAGCTTTGTTGTAGACTTAATGGGCAGAGGACCTCATCTACCTGTTCCCGGTGAAACTGTAAAAGGCACATTTTTTAAAATGGGGCCGGGAGGCAAAGGTTTTAATCAAGGTGTTGCAGCACATAAAGCAGGCGGCGATGTAACAATGATTACAAAGTTGGGTAAGGATACTTTTGCTAATATTGCGGTAGATGCAATGAAAGAATTAAATATGGATACTTCGCATTTATTATGGTCAGAAGAACACGGTACCGGTGTGGCGTTAATAGAAGTTGATGATACAACAGGACAAAATGCAATTATGGTAATTCCTTCTGCTTGTAATGATATTTTCGATGAAGAAGTGGATAATTTAGAGGGCATTTTAGATGATTCAGATTATCTTTTAACTCAGTTGGAGACAAATATGAGTTCTATCGAAAAAATTGTCGATATGGCTTACAGGAAAAATAAAATTATTATTATGAATACTGCCCCATTTCAACCGGTAGAAGATGAATTGCTCCGAAAAATAAATATTGTTACCCCTAATGAAGTGGAAGCTGAGCTTCTAACCGGTGTTAAGGTTGTGGATCAAACGAGTGCTTCAGAAGCAGCGGATCATTTCTTCCAAAAAGGAGTAAAATCTGTTGTGATAACAATGGGAGGAAAAGGAGCTTTTGTATCTGATGGTAATAAAGAAATGATAATTCCTCCTTTTAAGGTAGAAGTGCTTGATACAACGGGTGCAGGAGATGCCTTCAACGGAGGTTTTGTAGCAGCATTAGCGGAAGGAAAAGATATTTTCGAAGCAAGCATTTTTGCCAGCGCAGTAGCTGCATTGTCCGTTCAAAAAATGGGGACAACACCGTCCATGCCGACAAGAGAAGAAGTAGATGCGTTTTTAGAACAGCAGAATAAATAATTAGAAAAGTATATTCAATAGAGTATATTCAATCAGGTTCATATAGGAGGGAATATGTTAAAACAAGGAATTTTACATCCGCAATTAGCCAGAGTATTAGCAGAATTACGACACAAAGACTTGTTGGTAATTGGAGATGCGGGTTTGCCTATTCCAAAAGGAGTAGAGAGAATAGATCTTGGCTGGAAACCGGGAAGTCCGGGATATCTTGAAGTTTTAGAAGAAATTACAAAGTATCTGATAGTGGAATCTGCCATGTTTGCAGAGGAAGCACTTTCTGTTTCTCCCGAGTTTCATGAAAAAGCAAAAAACATCTTGGAGAAGGATGTGCCCATTTCTTATGTTCCCCATACTGAACTGAAAAAAATTACTGAACAAGCGAAAGCTATTATCCTAACGGGAGAATTTACGCCATATACAAATATAATCATTACTTGTGGATGTGCATACTAGAGGGAGATTAATTATGAAACAAAGTTATTTGATCGCTTATGATCTTGGAACTTCCGGAACGAAGGCATCTTTATTTTCAACGGAAGGATATCTTGTAAATAGTGATACACAGCCTTATGATGTGTTTTTTGAGAGTGGAGGTAAGGCAGAACAAAATCCGGATGATTGGTGGAATGCAGTTATTAAGGCAAGTAAAAATTTGACAGAAGGAATCGATCCTTCTCAAATAAAAGCGATTTCTTTTTCCGGTCAGATGATGGGTGTAGTTTTAGTCGACAAAGACGGAAATTCCATTCGCAGAGCAATTATTTGGTCTGATACTCGTGCCAAAGAAGAAGAAAAAGAATTAGTAAGTAAATTAGGCGAAGATCATGGTTACGAACTTACCGGACATCGCATAAGTTGCAGTTACAGTGTTGCAAAATTAATGTGGGTTAAAAAACATGAACCTGAAATCTATGAGAAAGCATACAAATCACTTCAAGCTAAAGATTATATTATCCTAAAGATGACAGGTGAGTTTGTCACAGATTATTCTGATGCTTCCGGAACAAATGGTCTGGATATTAAGGATTTATGCTGGTCTGAAGAAATCTTTGAAGCTGCCGGACTTGATATAAACAAGATGCCTAAGTTACTTAATGCAACGGATGTTGCAGGATATTTAAAAGAAGATGCCGCAGAAATTTTAGGTTTGCCGGCAGGAATTCCTGTTGTAGCCGGTGGAGGTGACGGTCCTTGTGCTACTTTGGGAGCCGGTTGTATTCAAGATAAACAATTTTATCTGACATATGGAACGTCAGCTTGGATTGGCGGAACAACAAAAGAATTATTTTTAGATGAAGATAAAGTACTATTTACTTTTGCTCACGTTATTCCCGGTTATTATGCTCCAACCGGAACAATGCAAGCAGCAGGTGCTTCATATGCATATATAAAAGATGTTTTTTGTCAAGAAGAAGTAGCTGAGGCAAAGAAAATAGGTAAAAGTGTTTTTCAGTTAATGGATAAATTAGTGGAACAGTCACCGGTAGGTGCTAATAATCTAATATATCTTCCTTATCCGACCGGTGAGCGCTCACCTCGTTGGAATCCGCATGCATCTGCATCCTTTTTGGGAATGACTATGCAAAATACAAAGGCTGATTATATCAGAGCTGTTTTAGAAGGAGTAGCCATGAATATGGCGGTTATCTTAAGAGCTCACAGAAAATATGTAGATATTGACAGCTTGATTTTAACCGGCGGTGGTGCAAAAGGTAATGTTTTGACCCGTATTTTGGCGGATGTTCTCGGTTGTGAAATGAGCCGACCTGATCATGTTGAAGAAGCGACTTCTATGGCAGCTGCTATTCTGGCAGGTATTGGTGCCGGAATATATGAAGATGCAAGTGTTATTAACAAATTTTTAAAGTATGAAGATAAAACAGAACCGATTCCGGAAAATAATGCTTATTATCAAAAGCGAATTCAAGTCTTCGACAATTGCTATGAAGCGATGACGAGTGTTTATGAGGAGCTTCGCGATAATGCATGATTACCATTAAAGATATTGCTGTTGAGGCGGGTGTATCAAAAACAACAGTCTCCAGAGTTTTAAATCATAGTGGTAAAGTTAGTGAAAATACAAGAAAGCGCGTTCAGAAGGTGATTGATAAATATGATTATCAACCTTCTGAATCTGCCAGGGCGTTAATTCAACAAACAACCAAGATGATCGGTGTTGTTATTCCTAATGTATATAATGATTTTTACAATGAGGTGCTGCAAGGAATAACTCAAGTTGCCGATGAAAAAAATATGTCTTTGATTTTTTGTAATACGAATGAAAATCCTAATAAAGAAGAAAAAGCTCTATCAATGCTGAAGGGACAGCGAGTACGCGGGGTAATCATGGCTCTTGCCAGCGATAATCCGGATCGAGAATTACGTACCAGAGTGGAAGAGCAGATTGCAGAGTTAAATGCCCCGGTAGTTTTCATCGACAGAACGTTGCCTTTGCCTAATGACAGTGTGATATTTGATGGCTTTGGAGCTGTCTATCGAGCTACGGAAGAATTAATTAAAGCAGGAAATAAAAAAATTGGAATCATTACAGGAGATATTAGTCTGAAAATTGGCAAAGATCGTTTGGATGGATTTCTTCAAGCTATGAAAGATTATAAACTTCCCATAAATAAGTCATATATATATTATGGGAATTTTCTGGTGGATCGTGCCTATGAACTTAGCTCGAAAATGTATGATTCCGGAGATTATCCCGAGGCCATCATCACCTCAAATAATGATACTACTATAGGTTTTTTACGGGCTACCAGAGAACGATCTATAGAATTAGGCAGAGAAATAGCAATGATAGGCATTGACCATATCACGATTTTAGACACAATTGGATATAAATATAGTCATATTGCTCGTGATTTTGTCGGCACAGGGATAAAAGCAATGCAACTTCTATTTAATAAAATTGAAAAACCATACTCAAAACCGAAAAAAGTCATTATGCCCTTCACGGTAAATTTAATGGGCACAGAAAAAAGAAGAAAAAGTAAAATGCAAACGTTATTTAATAGTAAATTATGAAAAGGTGAAGGAATGATAGATTCTAAGAGCTTAACGGCAAGCTCATTGGCAAAATTAATAGACCAAACTTATCTGAAACATCATGTTACTCAGGATGAAATCAAAAAAAAATGTGAAGAAGCAATTTCTTATCAATTCAAAACATTTGTAGTAAATACGGGGATGATATCTTTTTGTAAAGAAATATTGGAAGGTACAGGTGTTTTAATTGATACAGGAATTAGTTTTCCTTTAGGACAAAGCACAATTAAAACAAAAGTTTTTGAAACGATTGATGCCATTGAAGAAGGTGCCGATGAGGCTGATTACGTTTGTAATATTGTAAAAGTTAAAAGTGCTGATTGGCGATATATTGAAGAAGAAATGAAACAGATTGTTGAAGTCTGTAAAGAACGCAATGTAGTGAGCAAAGTTATTTTTGAGAATTGCTATTTAAATGATGACGAAATAAAGCATCTGTGTGAAATATCATCTAAAATTAAACCGGATTTTATTAAAACATCTACCGGCTGTGGACCAGGCGGTGCAACAGTAAAAGATGTTGTTACAATGAGAACTTATACAGATAAATCTGTTAAGGTAAAAGCAGCCGGTGGTATACAAACTTTACAAAGCGTTTTAGATTTAATTGAAGCGGGAGCTGAAAGGATTGGAGCAAGTAAAGGAGTTGAGATAGTTGAAGAGTTCAAGAATAAAGGTTTACTTTTATAGTTGAATTTTCTTTATTAAAGTCAGTCATTATCTTGCGGCAGCAAGAGGTGGAAGAGAGCTTGATAGATTTCTACTGCATTTTTTTGCCAGTTCTGACAAATGTTTCGTGCTATTTTTTCAGTGGGAACATTGAGCTCTATGGCAAAAACGACTTGATTATAATTTTTTTGCTCTAATTTTATTTTGAAATTGTGCTCGCTGTCTTCTGAATAATGAGCGGTCAAAGTACGTTCTTTTTTTTCAAGTGTACTCAGTTTTTCTAAAAAATCTTGGATCTGAGTCGGTAATGTATTGCCTAAAGCTTTGAGGACAGCAGAACCTTCCGGTGTAATATTAAGACGGTTTACCGGTTTACCCAAAGCCGTGTATTCGGCTTCACTCTTATTTTCGGAGATATGAATTAAATGCTGTTTGGTCAGCAAATCTAAAGCGGCTGCAGCCGAGAAATAATCTAAATACAGAGAATTAATTGCAGAGTCAATGATATTCTCCGAGGTAGAATTTGGTTGTTTTTCAATGATTGAAAGCATGATTAAAGCTGCTTGAGAATCATCTGCTTGATGCATATTTTCTCCATTTCATATTGTTGTATTTATGTTATTTTGTCATGTTTTTTTGTTGAATTATGTCAAACTGTTATAGTTATTGTTATTATGTATTTCATATTTCCTTACTTGTTGTATATTTTACGTTAATTATTATTTGTGACAATTTATGCAATAAAGCATTATACATTTGTGTCAATCGTAAATTGACCGGTGTAAAGATTGAAATATTCTCCCCTGGTTTTGATTAATTCAGCATGTACACCTTGTTCAATTATTTTACCATTTTTTAAGACAATAATCCGATCCGCATTTTTTACGGTGGATAAGCGATGAGCTATGATCAGAGCAGTTCTGTTTTGCAAAATATTATTGATTGCTTCCTGAATTTGTTTTTCTATTTCAGTGTCGATTGAAGACGTTGCTTCATCAAAAATAAAAATTGCAGGATCAGCGATGATCGCTCTGGCAAAAGATATCAATTGTTTTTCTCCGGTAGATAATCGGCTGCCACCTTCGCCGGCTAAAGTAAAATAACCGTTCTCCAGTTTCTCAATGAATTTATCGGCGCAAACTAATTTTGCCGCATTTTTTATTTCTGCTTCAGTGGCATCCAGCTTACCGTATCGGATGTTATCCGATATCGTTGCATTAAATAGATGCGGCGTTTGCAAGACATATCCCAGATTGTGGTAAAGCCAGACTTGCGGTAAACTTTTGATGTCATATCCGTCAATCAAAATTTGTCCTTGTTGTGGTTCGTAAAATCTGCAGGCCAGATTGACCAGTGTAGTTTTACCTGCACCGGTTTCACCTACAATGGCTACCGTTTGTCCTGCTTTAATCGTTAAACTGAAATTTTCCAGAATCGGCTCACCCTCGACATAAGAGAAATTAACATTTCTAAATTCGATATCTCCTTTGATTTCCGGCCAAGGCTGTTCGCCGGCTCCGTCTTGAGCACCATATTGTTTGAGAACTTCAGCACTATCGGTTATTTCAACCGGTTCGTTGAGTAGTGTGATTACCCTTTCCGCTGCAGCTTGAGCCGCCTGCATTTCTCTGAAAACACCTGCAACTTGTCTTATCGGATCCCATAAATGAAGTGTGTATGTAAACAAGGCATAGATTGTACCGATTTCAATCAGGTTTTGCGTATAGGCTTCACCGCCCAAAACCAAGATCAATGCTGCGACAATCATACCGATGATTGAAACGGTGGGCAAGAAAAAGGCAGCCATCCGACTTGCATCAATTGAACGGCGATTCATTTTCTTAGCTGTTGTGAAAAATTCCAGTTCATTTTCCTTTTCCCGAAGTAAAGTTTTTGTTGTTCTGGCACCCATGATTCCTTCATTAAATTCGCCGGTTATCTCGGAATTCAAACGCCGGATTTCCCGTTGAGTTTTCAACAATCTCTTTTGAAAATAGATAGTAATTGTAATAATTATCGGAACAGCTAACGCAGCTAATAAGGCGAGTTTGAAATTCATGATCAGCATTGCTGCGAGGATTACGATTATAGTAAAACTGCCCCAGACAAAATCGATAATACCGAAAGAAATAGTTTCGCAGAGTCTGGTAACATCATTGATCATCCGAGACAAGATCCAACCGACAGGCATTCGATCATAAAAACTGAAAGAAAGATTATGCAAATGTTCAAAGCCTGTTTTGCGAATATTATAGGACATTTCAGTTTCAATACGTCCTGATAATTTCAGCCAATATTTTGTGCCGAATGAAATTGCTACAACTATTGCCAAATAGATGATTGAGAAGAGAACAAGACCATCGGTAACATTATATTTGATGAAATGATCAATTGCATAGCGTACCATAATAGGTGAAATGCTCTCTAAAACTGCCACAATCATTAGGACCACAATAAGGCTGATGATTAAACCTTTGCGAGGTGCCGCTAATTTTATGAATTCCAACCAGGTTTTGGTGTTAATTTTGTCTTTATAATGATCAGTTTTTTTATTCATTTTATTCGCTCAGCCAATCATGTTGGATTTTATACACACGTTGATAGAGTCCGGCTTGATTTAATAATTCCTGATGTGTACCGGCTTGAGTTAGTTTAGTGTCTTCCAGCACGAAAATTTGATCCGCATCGTAAATACTCGAAATTCTGTGTGAAACAATGATTGTTGTTGTTCCCTGAGGTCTTTTTTTTAGGGATTTCCGAATTTCACGATCAGTTTCAGTATCCACGGCAGATAAGGAATCATCAAAAATCAAAATCTGACAATCACGAATTAAAGTTCTCGCAATTGCCAATCGTTGTTTTTGTCCACCGGACAATGTAACTCCACGCTCACCGACCACAGTATCGTAGCCTTGACTGAATTGTTCGATTTCTTCGTCTAAATGTGCTATTTTTGCATATCTGCGTACATTTTCAATGGTGGTTTGCGGTTTAGGCAAGCTAATATTTTCTCCGATGCTCCGTGAATAGATATACGATTCTTGAAGAATCAGACCGACTTGTCTGCGCAGACTATAGCGATTGATTTGCTCAATCGGAATATCATCAAATGCGAGTGTACCGGAACTTGGCAGATACAGTTTTTGCAAGAGTAAGAGCAAACTTGATTTGCCTGATCCGGTCGGACCTAAGATGCCTATTGTTTGACCTGCCTTAATTTCAAGATTGATATTTTGCAGAACCGGTTCGAAACCATCGGGATATTGAAAGCTCACATTATTAAACTTGATATTACCTTGAAGTTCAGGTTTTAATAAACCTTGGTCGTCAGGTTCCGGCTCGGTATCGAGAATTTCCTTTAATCTGCCGAACGAGATTTGAGCTTTGCCGATATCGGCAATGACTCTGGCTAAAATTCTCAAATTGATCAACAAACGATCGGCATAAGAAATAAAAACAATCAACACCCCGAGCAGCAAACCGTGTGAAATGACTCTGACTGTGCCAATAATAACGATTAAAGCTAATTCTCCATTTGAAAACAAATCGGAAAGAAACCAGAAATTCCCCATGATATTGTATTGTTTAATGCCGTAGTCATAGAGTTCACGATGTGTTTCTTCAAGTTGTGTTAATTCGAAATTTTTACGCCCGAATGCCTTAATTACTCGCATTCCCGTCAGGCTTTCCTGTAATCTGGCAGATAGTTTTCCTTCGGTTTCATCCCAGAGCTCAAATTGACTGCGACGTCTTTTGTAATAGATGATTGTGCTGAAAAACATAATCGGTGTCACGGAAATTGCGACGATACTTAGTGTGGAATCCAAATTAATCATGACAACAATTGAAATTGCAATTGTAATGACACATTTGACGATTTGCAAAAGTTGATTTTGGAAAAACTGCCTGATTACTTCGACATCGCTGGTACAGCGTTGTACTAAATCTCCGGTTTCGACTGTGGCATGCCAAGCATACGGTAATCTTTGTAAATGGGAAAAGAGCTTACGGCGCATTTTCTCTGCACCGTTTTCAGCAACTTTTGCTATATGCAGATCGGAAATAAATTCGGCAATTCCTTGGATTAAAGTAATGCCCAATAGAAGCAGCCCTAATACCCAAAAATTATTCAACAAGAATGGACGTCCGCCGATTCGTAAATAGATATTTTCTAAAAATTGCGGCAAAGTCACAGCTTTGTTAAGCAAAATCCGATCTACCGTAAAGCCGACAATAAGTGGAGTTAACAAGCTGCAGATAGCAATGACCATGATAGATATAACTGCTGAAATCAAATATTTCGCATCTTTTTTGTAAAAACTGAAGAAATGTTTACTTGTTTTTTGTTTTATCATTGAATCTCTCGCATCATGAAGCTTGATTATTAAGTTTGTTAGATTAGTATTTTAACAGTTTCATTCTTTGAGTCAATTTACTATAATCATATAGATATAATTTACTGAAATGTAAATAACAATTGTAAATTAAAATGAAATTGAAATTATATAAATCGGAAAGGATTTAAATGATTACAATATTGTCTGAGCAAGTATCTCAGAATAATAATTCTCTGAGGAACTTTCTGGAATACTCTTTGTTTGATCGAAGTGTAAAACTATGGTTGGCAGCTTTTATTGTTATTTTGTCAGGGTTCCTGTTCAAAGGAATACTCGGACATCTTTTAGCAAAAATAATTTCCCGAATAAAAATAAATGATTATGATTTAGGAACAAAACATGACAAACAGTTCAAAAAAGTATTGTCTTGGATTTTACCGTTAACTGCTTGTAAAATAGCAGTTTCTTATGTGTTAAAAGCAGGACCTACGATAGAGGGTTTAATCAATACTTTATTGAGTTCGCTTTTTATCATATTAGCTTTACGAATTGTAGAATTAATTTGCAGGAAATTATTTAGCTTTTGGCATGAAAAAGATCCTGAAAAACTCACAGAAACGGTTTGCCGATTTTTGCTCCAAATAATCAGAGCTGTTTTGATTATTCTCGGTTTAATCATGATTTTGAGCTTGCTGCAAATTAATGTTGCGGGCATTATTACCGGTTTAGGATTAGGTGGACTTGCAGTATCAATGGCCGCTAAAGATTATCTGACGGATTTAATTGCCGGATTTTCAATTATGTCAGAAAAGACTTTTGAAATTAATGATTATATTAAAGCGCCTGATATCGAAGGAATTGTGGAAAATATTAAATTTCGTCAAACTCAAGTCAGGACTTTTGATCAAGGCTTGATGGCTGTACCGAATTCAAAATTAACCCGAGATTATGTTATAAATTATTCGAGGATGGGTAAACGTCGCTTGCGATTTATGGTGAATTTACCGACTTTTGTAACATTGGAACAAATAGCCGGTTTGAAAAAATTGCTGGCAGATTATATTGAGCAAAATAATAATGTTACAGAAGATAATCCTCTTCTCGTTACATTTTCAATTAATCCTGATAAAATTGAATTTCTGGTACAATATTTTATCACAAGTATAGTTTATGCCGATTTTGTTCAGGAGCAAGATCAGATTTTGCGGTTGATTTGGGATTATCTCAGTACAGAAAAAATTGCTGATCCAATTACACAGATTACTATATTAGATAATGAAATTATAACTGATGAAGAAAGTGAAGAAACGCAAGTTTCCGGTGGAATAAAAGCAAATGAATAATAAATCAATTTCCAAGAAAAAATCTGGAATTTCTTTTTACAAAAAACCATGGTTTGCAGCAAGTTGTATCATATTTGTATTTATCATCGTTTTGTCAGTGGGAGTTAATGCATTATGGGAAAATACTCTCGGACAAATTAATATCGTACGTGATGGCAAAAATTATAAAGGAAAAAAAGCATACGTGATAGATGAACAACATCAAGATAAACAGGACTTGCAACTTTCGGAGGAAGAATTGAAAAATCCGATTCCTTACGATAAAGACGTAACGAATATATTGCTGTTGGGTATAGACTCGCGTGACAAGACACAAATCAATGAACGTTCCGATGCAATAATGATTTTGACAATTAACAAAACTCAGAAAAAAGTTAAATTAACTTCTTTGCAACGGGATATGCTGGTTGAAATGCCGGATCAGGATATGATGGATAAATTGAATCATGCCAATGTGTACGGCGGACCGGAATATGCCATAAAAACCGTTAATAATATGTTGCGATTAGGAATTGACCGATACATTGTTGTAAATATACGAGGTTTGGAAAGAGTCATTGATCTGCTGGACGGAATTGAAATTGATGTCCAAGAAGAGGCGATTCCTTTCGTTAATGTGTGCATCAGTGAAACAAATAGAGTATTCTATGATACGACACAGGCTGCCTATTTGACATCAGCCGGATTACAAAATTTGAACGGCAGACAAGCCGTAGGTTATGCCAGGAATCGTTCAACTATCGGCGGTGATTACGATCGCATGCATTATCAACAGGAAGTAATCCAGGGCATATACAGTAAATTTACAGAAGTAAGCGGTAACAAAAAACTCGAATTAATTAAAGAAGCTTTGTCAATGGTTACAACAAATTTGACAAACAAAGAAATACTTGGTTTGTTGCAGTCCGTATTACCGATTTTGGATGGCAAAATTGAAAATTTAACAATTCCGATTGAGGGATATCATACGCATTACAGTGGAGCTGCTTGGTTAAATCTCTGCGATTTCAACGGTATGATTCCAATTATTCAGGAATTTATTTTCGGAAAAACATTTCCGTTTGATCCGGTTGTGATAATTCCCGGAGCTCCAAATTCGCCTGATGCAATATCCGTGATGGGACAGATTGATGAATGGGTTGTGCCGGATGCAACGGATTCAAGCGGCAATTTGCAAGTTGAGGAACCTAGCAGTCAGGATATCTACCAAAATACAGTTCCTTTAAACGAAGTTCCGGAACCTATGGAGCCCATAGATACATCAGAGTATGATGAGCCTACACCTTCATCAGTAGTTGAACCTATGCCTTCAGCAGTTGAACCTTCCGATACGGCGGGTGCCACAGATGCAAGCGACTATTCGTCACAAACTGTACCGACTGATTCAACTGATAATTTGCCTGATGAGACGTCAGCGACTTCGGAATGATAGCACTTTTTTGTATCCGGGATACATTTGAGTCAGCGGTAATTGAGTCTTAGAATCCGTGCAATTTATTGCCTTACTACCTATGCCGGCCGGGCTGATGTACAGTTTACATCTGTTGTGTCTGTGCCGGTGTAATTAGAAAAGAGCGAAGTTTTCTTGATAATTGATTTATGTATTATCGGTATACTGATTTATCAGATAGTTCAAGGTTGGCGCAGAGGATTTTTAGCGGTAATTTTACGCTTGGGTATTACTATTGTTGCTCTGTTACTTGCTGCTTTGATTGCAACTCAAATTTCTGAGCACTTGACATCTATACTTGTTCCTGAAACCAAAATAACCGACTTAAGTCAAGAACTTTCAGATCAGATTTTAGGCCAAGAAACTCCAATTCCTTTAGCACTGCAAAACATCGGTCTTTCACAAAACATGAGTAATCAATTAGCGGAAGACATCGGGAAGGCGACGCTGCCTTTGATTGATAATTTGGTGAGGAAACTGGCAGTACTTCTGGTAACGGCTATTTTGTTTTCAGTTATTTTTACAATATTACGTTTAGTTTTTTATTTTTTAATTAACCGATTTTCTGATTTATTTAATCGAATTCCACTCTTGGGAACTGTTAATCAAGTGTGCGGAATCCTGCTAGGAATTCTAATTACGGGCTTGTTTTCAATAATTCTGGTCATTAGTTTAAGTCAGATTGCACCTTTTTCTAAAGTTGTGTTAAAACAAGCATCAAATTCGCTTTTATATCGTTTATTGTTGGAAATGCCATATTGATTTCATGATTCTCCACAATTCTTTGCGATTTCTTTCTTGACAAATACCAACTATACTTTTATATTATTATTCGCTAGCACTCTGGAGTTCCGAGTGCTAAAATAATGTTCGTAAAAACAATAAATATAAGGAGGTCAGCATGAATATTAAACCATTGGGTGATCGTGTTGTAATTAAAATGTTAGAAGCCGAAGAAACTACCAAGAGTGGCATCGTATTGCCGGGTAGTGCTAAAGAAAAACCACAAATTGCAGAAATAGTGGCAGTAGGTCCTGGTGGAATTATTGACGGTAAAGATGTAATTATGGAAGTCGAGGTTGGTGATCAAGTATTAATCAGCCAATATGCCGGCACTGCATTTAAATTTGATGATGTTGAATATACTATCCTCAAACAAAGCGACATTTTAGCAATTGTTGATTAGTGTGTTTTTAAAATAGAAAGAATAGGACTCTTACGGAGGAATTAAAATGGCAAAAGAATTAAAATATCATGATGATGCGCGTAATGCATTGTTGGACGGTGTAAATAAGTTAGCAGATACAGTGAAGATTACTTTGGGACCTAAAGGCAGAAACGTAGTTTTGGATAAACAATACGGTGCACCGGTCGTAACTAATGACGGTGTTTCAATTGCAAGAGAAATTGAATTGGAAGATCGTTTTGAGAATGCCGGAGCTCAACTGATTAAAGAAGTAGCTACCAAAACACAAGATGTTGCCGGAGATGGTACAACGACAGCAACTCTTTTAGCACAAGCGATTTATCGTGAAGGTTTGAAGAATATTGCAGCCGGTGCAAATCCGATGATTGTCAAACAAGGTATTGATAAAACAGTTGTAGCTGCAGTAGAATCGATCAAAGCCGATTCTAAATTAGTCCAAGGCAAAGACGATATTTCACGCGTAGCTTCAATTTCAGCTGATGATAAAGAAGTTGGTGCTTTAATAGCTGATGCAATGGACAAAGTTTCCAATGATGGTGTTATAACTGTAGAAGAATCTCAGACAATGGGTACCGAACTTGAAGTTGTTGAAGGTATGGAATTTGATCGTGGTTACATCTCTGCTTATATGGTAACCAATACTGATAAAATGGAAGCTGTATATGAGGATGCTCACATTTTGATTACCGATAAAAAGATTTCCGCCATTCAAGATATTCTGCCATTATTAGAAGAAGTTGTGCAATCAGGTCAGAAATTGGTCATTATAGCAGAAGACGTTGAAGGTGAAGCACTTTCAACAATTATTCTCAATAAATTGCGCGGTACATTTAACTGTGTTGCAGTTAAAGCTCCGGGTTTTGGTGATCGTCGTAAAGAGAATCTCCAAGATATTGCAATTTTGACCGGCGGTACATTTATAGCTGATGATTTAGGCATGGAATTAAAAGATGTTAAATTAGCTGACCTGGGTCGTGCAGGCAGCGTCATCGTGACCAAAGATACGACAACAATAGTTGATGGTGCCGGTGATAAGGATATGATCAAAGATCGTGTTAATGTAATTCGCAATCAAATTGAAGAAGAAACCTCGGATTTCGATCGTGAAAAGTTACAAGAACGCTTGGCAAAATTGTCCGGCGGCGTAGCTGTAATTAAAGTAGGTGCAGCTACCGAAACTGAAATGAAAGAAAGAAAATTACGCATTGAAGATGCTTTAGCAGCAACTCGTGCGGCCGTCGAAGAAGGCGTTATCGCGGGCGGTGGTACTGCATATATTGATGCAATGGTGAAGGTAGAGAAATTATTAGATGAAACTGAAGGTGATGTACGTACCGGTGTTTCAATCGTTCTCAAGGCTTTGGAAGAACCGATTCGCCAAATTGCTGCCAATGCTGGCTATGATGGAAGCGTTATCGCAGAAAGAGTTAAAAACAGTGACCGGGGCAAAGGATTCGATGTTTTATCCGAACAAATCGTTGATATGAACGAAGTTGGTATTGTTGATCCGGCAAAAGTAACCCGTTCAGCATTACAAAATGCAGCTTCAATTGCATCAACACTGCTTACAACAGAAGCTATTGTTGGCAATATTCCTGAACCTGAACCGGCAATGCCAGCCGGCGGTGCAGCTGGTATGTATTAATCAGTTTGTTGGTCAGCCAGGTTTATTATATAAAAAGATTTCTACAAACTGTATATTAGATTTTTGTAATAAATATACAAATCAAACGGCTTTATCAAAATAATAAAGCCGTTTTTTTATCGGTTAAAACTTAATATCATTGAATTAATACGAAACAGTGACTATACTGTTACGAGATGAAAAAGGATAATCCGATTATTGCAGATAGAGATGACTCAAATCGAAAAAAACGAGACTTGGCTGAACCTCACAATCCAGAAAAAAGTCTATTGAGTTCGAAGATTGCTAAATCAGGTTTGAGGCAAAAACGAGCCGGTAAGAATCAGCATAAAGGTTTGATTATTATTGGTTTATTAATTTTGGTATTTTTTGGTCTGCTAATAGTATTAATCTTTAAACTTCCGGATTCACCTGAATTACCCGAAGATGATAGCTTGCAACCGATTGAATCAGCTAACGTTGAAACCGTTTTGGAATTCTCGTCACATGATGCAAATAGATACTATCCCTTTGGCCATCTGCTGATTTATTTGTCTCAAGATCAAATTACAATGAAAAACTATGCCGGCAAAGATATTTATCAAGAACAGATTGATTTTGCAAGACCGGTTGGTGTATATAATGCAAATTATTTTGTTGCAGGTGATCGAAATTCCGGTCAAATTATAGTTTTAGATAATCATAGCAAAAAGTTCTCATTGCATTTAGATGGTTGTTTTGCCGGAGCCTATTTCGGTGGAGATGATTACTTGGCAATTATTGAAGAAAATCCCGATCAACCAGGTTTTGTTCATATCATCAATATGCAAACCGGTGAAAAAATGTTGATGATTCAATTTTTTGAATCAGGTTATCCTCTGGCTGTAAGTTTCAGTGATAATTTGGACTTTTTTGATGTTCTCTTAACCAATATCAAAGGTTCGATGATTCAACCAATCATTAAACGTTATGATTTGAACGGTAATCAAATTGGTCAAAAATTACCGGATGATCATCCGTTCTTATATGGGAAAATTGATCATGATTCAAATAATAACATTGTTATTACATGTACATCGAATATTTTGGTTTTAAACTTTGAACAGGAAAAACCGATTGCCGGTTATACTCCTGGTAAGGTTTATGAAATTGCGGCAGGTAAAAAACTAACGGCTTTAGCCTCAACCCATATTGAAGGCAGTTTACAAATAGTTGAATGGGATCCGGAGAAGCAAGTTTTTAATGAAAAAGAGCTTGAAATCGGCACATCTATCGATAATTTCACCTATTCTGCAGATTATATTACTTTTAATGATGGCAATAAGGTTAAAGTATTTGATCGTAAGAGCGGTATTCTGATCTTGGATCAAGTTGTGCCTTCAGATATAGTACGCATTGGCATCAATTCAAACCAAATAATCTTGATAACTGATCAAGGTGTGAAAATTTTGAATTTGTAATTTTCGAATTAATGGGGGATGTATGGAATCGGAATTAAAATTTATCTTGAAAGATAATACAAATTTTATGGAGATCATGAATGAACCGATAATTCTTGATCATCTGTTATTAACCGGAAATATGTCATATGCAATGCGCTCTTCCTATTTTGATACCGAAGATCAACTAATACGTCAGCGCAAAGGATTTCTCCGGATCAGAAGAAGCAATGAACGTTTCTATCTGACTTTAAAGTTACCTAGTCATAATAACAATATGTACAATGCAGGTATTTTTGAAAGACAAGAATGGGAATTTGAGTTAAATGATGAAGAACAGTATTGGGATATGAAAACCGGTATAAATCCGACCTGGTTTTTGAATAGAATGTTGAATGGAACAGAATATAAAGAATCTTCTGATCCGGATTTAATACAAATTTTGCGTGTCATTGAAGGCAGACCTCTCTACGAAGTATGTCTTGCCGATTACACCAGAACTTCATATCCCTATTCCTATCGTTCAAGTCGTTTTGAATTATGTTTTGATGAAGGTTATTTAGGTACTGCCGAATATGTTAAACAGTTTTCAGAAATTGAACTTGAACTCTTAACCGGAAACCGAGAAGATTTATTATACCTTAAACATGATTTTTTGACTCAATTACCGGTAATTTCCGCAACCAAAAGCAAATATGATCAGGCGATTGAAATTGCCGACCTTTACAGCAGATGAAATATGATTGTATAGTTATCGGTGGCGGTGCATCCGGAGTAATGGCGGCATTATCGGTACGTCGGCATTATCCGGATTTCAAAATATTGATCCTGGAAAAAGAGTTTCAATTGTTGCGTAAGGTTGAAGCTTCAGGTAACGGACGTTGTAATTTATCTAACCGCAACATTAAATCGGAAAATTATTTTAGTTTACAAGCCGGCAAATCTGCAAAACAGAAATTTCTTCAAACGGCTTTTAATACTTTTTCTTATCCTGATACGGTCACATTTTTCAGCAGTTTAGGGATTCCGTTGAGACTTGATCAAAGTGGCAGAGCTTATCCTTATTCTGAACAAGCTTCAAGTGTGGTTTTGACTTTAACCCAAGCTCTAGTCGAATCAAAAGTAGAAGTATTGTTACAAGCCGAAGTTGTCCGGATCAAGTCGATAAATACTTTACTGGAATTGACAGTTGAGCCATGTAAAACAGTTAAACAAAAACGGTATTTTTCTTATTTAACTTCTGCCAAAACTTATCAATGTAAAAAACTTATTGTAGCGTGCGGTAGTAAAGCTGCACAGAATTTGGGCGGCACAGATTCCGGCTATCAATTGCTGAAACAGTATGCGATGATATCCGAATTGCGTCCCGGTCTAGTTCCTCTGAATCTGATCATGGATGAAAAAGCTCAATCACTTGCCGGACAACGATTCAAGGGCAGTGCAAAATTACTTTTTAATAATACGCTTTTAGCTCAAAGTTCAGGCGAATTTTTATTTGTTGCCGGCGGTTTATCAGGAATTGCAGCTATGGAACTTGCCCGATTCTTACCACAAGATGATCAAGCTGACCAAGACATAAAGATTGAATTAGATTTTGTACCCGATTATCAATTATCTGAAGTGGAAAACTTTTTATTTAATCGCCGAAAAATATTAGCTGAACATAATAATGATTTTTCAGCTGTCGGTATAGTGAAAGAAAAAATTTCAGATTATCTTGTGCAAAGAGCAGGTACAAGCAAAAATCTTACATATTTAATGAAAGCAACTTCATTTAAAATTAATGGCACCAAGGGATTTCCAGCTGCTCAAATAACTGCCGGCGGTGTATGTCTGTCACAAATCAGGATGCCGAGTTTAGCTCTCAAATCACAACCGAATATTTATATCTGTGGGGAACTGATAGATATTGATGGCAAAACCGGTGGTTTTAACTTGCAATGGGCATGGACCAGCGGTTATATTGCCGGACAATTACGAGATTCTTTCTAATTAAAATAAGGACATCTCGGGTTGTCATGCACACTTTTTAAGTTTATGCAGAAATTTCACGGTACAAAATTAAATTGTGTGCAAGTTCTAAATAACTGGTTTTTAAAAATTGCATGATAGTATTATTATCTTAAATGTCATTATTAGATAATATTTTACGGTGATATTACATTTTTTAAAGGTTTGTGTAGTAGTATCGTTCTAGGTAATTTTGGCTCATATACCCACTGGACAATGTTTTATAAAATCCAGTTATTGATGTTCAGTAAGCCATTTCATAAGTTAAATGATGTCAGTAGAGTAAGTTCAATACGGGGTATGTTTTTAATAGATATATTCTCATAATATAATCGGATAGGATATATATAATGAGGATTGCATCACGAACCAAACGGGAAAACCAAATGGAGATAGCAAAATGGAGAGAAGTAAAATGAGTAATATAGAAATTCTGATCTTTGAAGTGATTCTATCTGTTGTTATCGTCGTACTAGGCCTGACAAATACGAAAGTCCTGTTTATTCAGGGACCGCGGGCTATGACCATAGTCCTTGGAATCATGGGCATGTTACTGTGTACCATCAGCATAGGTAAGTTCATTTCTGCAGCACCGGGTCATCCTTTAACAATTCTGGGATATATCTTCGGGTGTGTGGCGCTGATTGCATTTATTACTCAGATTTTCAAGCTTGAAATACCGGTGCTGAAGGATCCTGCAAAGGCTTTGGTCATTTTAGCAGTTGCCTTGGCAGTAAAAGGCCTGATCGCACGGTTCCAGCCACTGTTGTCGCGAGCATAAACACTTGTTTTTTGTGGTGTATATTGCAACAGTATAATAAAGTGGAAAACATAGATACCAAAGATAATAAGGTTATTTTTGGAACAAAAAGAGATGTTCTGTATTTTCTCTTACTTATAATTCCCCTCTCAGCACCATTTTATCTATTAAATCTAATTCGGGTAAGACTGCTTCCTTTCAATTTGCCGACCAGTGCTCTGATGATACTGGTCCCATTAGGCTTGGCAATTTATGCTGTTTGGAAAAATACGAATGCTTATAAATTGAAGGACTTTTTCCGAGCAATTGTGGATTATAACAGGGCAGAAAAGCGATTTAGCTTAGTGTTATCGTTTTTATTTATGCCTCTGGTGTATCTTATTGCGGTAATTATCAAAGATCCAAACAGTATCTCGCAGATTTTTCGAGCAGAAAGTAGCATTTTAATATATCTTGCAGGCTTTTTACTGTTTTTCCTTGGTGCAATAATTGAAGAACTGGCTTGGACAACATATGCAACTCCGGTATTGCAGGAATCTTATGGAATATTGAAGACAGGTTTTATTATAGGACTCGTCTGGGGTCTATGGCATCTGGCTCCATATATCATGCAAGGTTGGGATGGATGGTCAATTCTTTTCCTGGTTACTAACAGTGTTGCTTATAGAATTATCATGGGATATCTATATAAATATTCGGATGGTGCAACTACTAGTGCCTTACTTTTTCATACTATGATAAATTTTATTCCCGAACTCTTACCCGATGGATATAATGCATTTGATTTCAGCACTTTGGCAATTTTACTATGGATTTCGGTTGTTGTTTGTTGCCTAGTCCATTATATTATTTTCCGGATAAATTTTCTGAATAAATAATATCACCATAATGTTCCTTCAGCTGATTAGCCATGCAGGGAACCTTACCGGTAAAATCCATTTTGTCAGGGTCTATGTGCGATGCACCGTAAATGCCCATGATTTTTTCGTCATCAAGTAAATCAAATTCGCGAATAAAATTTTCCGTCATTTTATTTTCACGGTAAACATCGTCAGAAGTTTCATAAAAATGTTGCCCCTGCTCGATTACTTCTTGTGCTATTAAATATTGCTCAGTGTTTTCTAAAAGATTATCCTCCAAGTATTCCAAATATCTTTCACCTGTTGAATAGAACTGGTGCCCAACATCCGTACCATGAAAAATGGTTTCAGGACATTGTTCCTTGATTTGTTTGTAAAAATCCTTAATAGCAGGAACATGTGACGCGGTACCCTCCAGATCATCGTAGAGAGAATTTAAAATTTCATCGTTATCTTCTTGCATCCAAACATTTAAAAACTCACAAGTAAAATAGGGAGATTCAAGAAACAAATGTCGCATACTATCTTCATCATAATGCTCATGCCAAATCTCAAATTCCCTTTCAATTGTTGCATCTATACCGTGCTTCTCACCATACAAAAATATTTGCGCAAGAGAGCGTGAAACAGTATTTCTCGGTGTGCCTGAATTATTACTTGAACAGCTCATCAGTCCGAATAATATCAGAACTACGGTAACGAATATACATAATCTATTTCTTTTCATTGATTAAATTGCTCCTTGCTGATTAACTATTGTCTTGATGGCACTTCTGCTAAAAATATAAATTAAGAACTGATTAAACTATGACTTGAAAATAGAATTTTAATTCCATTTTCTAAAATTCAAAACCGGAAGTTATTTAATGTAATTCAAAGAGGACATGTTCATAGTCTTTGACATCGTATCTGATATTTTTCCTGCCCTTTTGAATTATCGTATGTCCCTCTGCTTCCAGTTTTTCTTTCTGTGCTGTTAAACCACCGGGATATTTCTCATTCAGTTCGCCGTTTGCTTTCAGAGTCCTCCAGAAAGGAGTTTTGTCATCTGTCCGTTGATGGCTTGCCCATGCTGCAATAGATACAAAAATGCCAGCAGTGATAGGCTCTGTAAAATCTGCACCGGATTTTACAGCGAAATGCTCGCGGATTTTTCCAACAGTGATAACTTTCCCGTACGGTATCATTTTCATTACGGTATCATAGTCAATCGGAGGAACAAAGTACATTCTGTCCCCGCCATACTTTTCAATACTTGCTTCATCTGTAATTGTTTGAAATTTAGGCATGTCTTTACTGTCATGCAGCATAGCATTAAAATCTTTCTTGTCTTCATTGGCCATATTGTTCACCTCCTGACCCAAGAATAATGCCTTAACCTTGTCTATGCAATGAGACAGTTTTAAAAAATCTCAAAAATCTTATTAATTTTTCTGATTTTTTCTTTGTTTTTGAATTTTTATCAGTACGCATAAAAAAGCGATTTCATTAGCTGAAATTAAGTTAAAGATGAGCTGTAATGTTGTCACCCGATGTTTTCCAGAATCTCTGCCAGTTTCAAATAGATTGATTCGTATTGATCGATTAAGATTAACAGTTGTTCATATTGCAAATAGATTTTAGGATCGGTTGCAGTTTCAAATTCTGATTCCATTTTATTTTTTTGTTTAATCGCAATATCGATTTTTCTGGTAAGAGTAGTCAGAGTTTCATCGCCAAGTGCTTTGAATCTTCTGGTTTGCATTGAATTATTAGGTAGATTTT
The DNA here is from genome assembly GCA_012838135.1 of Clostridiaceae bacterium. Taxonomy (GTDB): domain Bacteria; phylum Bacillota; class Clostridia; order Saccharofermentanales; family DTU023; genus UBA5436. The sequence continues at coordinate 90,528 of DUPV01000016.1, forward strand.
GTAAATCTTTCAGAGTTTTTTCTAAACGCATTTCTTTTTTTGACCAAAGATTTTTGGGGTTTTGTAAAATTGTCTTATCGGAATAATCAGTATCATCAGATTTTGAATTATCTGTTTCATAAGGATTATCATTTCCGGCAAGCGAACTGTTGCTTCTAATGTGTTGCTGTTCATGAATTTTTGTTGTTTCAACAGTTTGGCTTTGTTTATTATGAGATGTAATAGTTTGGCTTTCAATGTGACGAAAAGCATTGTAATTATTAAATCGTTGAATTGTTCCGTCGATAAAACCTAAAATGTATTGGGCAATTTTTTCGATGAAATAGCGGTCGTGACTGACGGCTATAATTGAACCATCATATTCAACCAATGCATTTTCCAATATTTCACATGAATTGATGTCAAGATGATTTGTCGGTTCATCAAGAAATAATATATCGGGTTTTTCGCTTAATAAATGACACAAATAGAGTCGGCTTCTTTCCCCGCCGGATAAAGAGCTTAAAGGTTTAAACACATCAAGACCGCGAAAACCGTATTTTGCCAGTTCGTTACGAGCCGTAGCCTCTGTCCAATTTGGCTGAATTTCGGCTAAACTTTCAAGTACGGTACAGGTTTCATCGGAAAATTCAATCAATTGACCGAGAAAGCCATATTTGATGTCAGTTGCCAAATTTACCGTACCGAATGCATACGGTTCATTTCCGAGCAAGGATTTCAAGAGTGTAGTTTTACCACAGCCATTTACACCGACGACTACAATCTTTTGTTTACCTTGTAATGACCAGGAAAAAGGCCGAAATAAAGGTTCAACTTGTCCCGGAAATTGCACGTAAAGATCTTTGGTTGAAATTAAAGTTCTCGTAGGGTCACCTAAATCCTGACCTTTGAGAATTTTGATTTTTAGCTGTGTCGGCTTGTTTTTTAATTTGGATTTTAAATGACTTAACTTCTGACTGATTTTCTCTTCTTTTTTTTGGCTGGAGCGATAGGAACTTATTTTGCGATGTGAAAGCATTGTTTGTGTAATATCAGTCTGTTTGTTTAATTCAGCTTTGATCTTATCTATGTTTTTATTTAGTGATTTTTGTTGTTCCATACTCAATTTTACAAAGTTGGAATAATTACCGGGAAAGACAGTTAATCTGCCACCAGACAATTCAGCGGTTCTGGTTGCGACACGGTCAATAAAAAATCGATCATGCGAAATAAGCAGTACGGTTGAAGAGGTTTTTTGCAAAAAGTTTTCCAACCACTCAATCGCCTGATGGTCGAGATGATTAGTCGGTTCATCAAGCAACATAACATCGGGCTCCCTGATTAACAAGCGGGCGAGTTGGACACGCATTTTTTCTCCGCCGGATAATTTTTGAACCGATCTTTTTGCAGTAGCTAAATCAATACCTAAACCGGCGAGAATTTCAGCTAAACGATATTGATGAGTATAACCGCCCAAGCTTTCAAATTTTGCGGTAATTGAACTATATTGCTCCAGAATTTGTTTGTGCTCGGATTCATTATTCTGTGCTGATGTATCGCTAAGAGCATTTGCCAATTCCTGCATTTTTTGTTGTAAATCAAAAATTTCAGCATCAAAAAGTGCATCGGTATAAGCATCGGAATTACTGTTATTTAGATTTACCTGTTGTTCCAAATAACCGAGTATTGTATTTTGGGCAATAATGATTTCAGCATTTTCCGAATCCGGTTGTTCCAAACCTAAAATTAAACGAAACAGAGTGGTTTTGCCTGTTCCGTTTTCACCGATTATAGCGAATTTTTCGCCTGCATTGATTTGCAAATCAATATCTGTCAAAACTGCCTTATCATAATATGATTTGCTGACTTTTTTCAAACTTATTAAACTCATCTCTTTGATTATACAGATTATTTTATTACTGTTCTATTTGAATCCTTATGTTAAAATGATATTGCTTACTTTAATATTTTATAACAATATATTGCTATATTGCTGAGTCGGATTATTATTAAAATTAAATTATTATTGAGGAAATATTATGCGGATTTCATTTGCGAATGACTATAGTGAAGGATGTTTACCGGAAATCCTGGAAAATCTGAGCAAAACTAATTTAGAACAAATTGGCGGATATGGGCTGGACTCTTACTCAAAATCTGCAATCGGAAAAATTGAGCAATTGTTGGGAGCAGAGCCGAATCAAGTTGATATTCATTTTACGGTGGGCGGAACTCAAGCCAATTTGATTGTAATATCTCATGTTTTAAAGCCGTATTCAGGTGTCTTATCTGCTCCGGCAGGTCATATTGCAACCCATGAATCGGCAGCTATTGAGGCAACCGGTCATAAAGTGATTACACTGGATGCCGATCCGTATACCGGGAAATTAGATGCACTGACCCTTGCAGCTTTTTTGTCTGAATACTGGGCAAATCCTGAACCTGAACATTCTCCTTTTCCCGGTATGATTTATTTTTCCAATGCGACAGAGTACGGAACCCATTATTCTGCGCAGGAAATCAGGGCAATCAGAGATGTAGCAGATGAATATGATATGCCGATTTTTATGGATGGAGCAAGGTTGGGTACTGCATTAGTTGCTGAACCGGAAAAGTTGAGTTTCGATCAGTTGATAGATTTGGTTGATGTTTTTACCATTGGCGGAACCAAGAATGGAGCCTTGAGCGGTGAAGCAATTGTTTTTACCAATCGCAAACAAAATTATGCCGACAGATTTCGCTGGACATTAAAACAACGAGGCGGAATGTTGGCTAAAGGGCGTTTATTGGGAATTCAATTCGATACTCTTTTCACAGACAATTTATATTTCAGAGCTGCGCAACATGCTAATCAAATGGCAGATATACTACGCACAGGTCTTAAACAGAGAAATGTAAAATTTTGGACTGAAACAAAGACAAATCAGCTGTTTATTCTGATTACTCCGGAACTAAAACGATTGCTGTTGCAAGACTTTATTTTTTTAGATTGGCTCATTCCGAGTAAGCAACAATTGTCTGAGTTAGGACTTGAAAAATCTGATCAGAACTACCATGTTGTGCGTTTAGTAACATCTTGGGCAACGCAAAAAGAAGCGATTGAGCAATTTTTGAACAGGTGGGATGACTTTGCAAATTTATAAAAGAATATTGATAATTTGTTTAATCCTGATTTGTTTATGGCTGGTTCTTCCTGTATCGACAGTGAGAGCAAGCTCTGCTGAGACAAAGCTTGAGATTTCTGACACGATTATTGATTTAAGTTCCCAGAGAGTGCTGATAACGGAACAATATGAATTTAGCTTGAACAGTTCACAATCTGAATTAAGTTTTGAATTTCCGCTGTTGGATAATCAATCAACGGGAGTTCTGTTAGAAGTGATGTTATCGGATGATCAAGATGAAAATGAATACCTGTTTATTGCTGAAAAAATCACTCCGGAGAACAAAGAAAATGCGGGAAGTTTTTCTTATCAGACTTCATTATCCGAAGATGAAGATATGTTAATTGTTGATGTCTATTTTGATTTCTTGGCAAACCAGAAATATTTATTGATTTTCAATTTTGATCAGAGTGCTTTACTCAAATTATCTAAAGAAAATGCTTTTTTAAAGTATCCTGTTGCGATTCCTGATTTTTTTAAAACAACCAACACTTACAATGTGTATTATCATTTATCGCGTGAGATTTTACCGGAAGATTATCGTTTTCAAGCGGTTTCCGAAACTTGGTTTGCTGATCAGTCTAATGAATATAATAACCTGGAATTTAGTTCAAATAATTTTCGTTTCCAAGCGGATCAATTTGTCTATATCAGTTTGCCGCAAGATTTGTTTCCGGATTTAGCAACTAACCGACCGGATTTGACTTTAGAGAACTTTTTTCCGAATCCGGATTCTATTTATATTAATCAGAAAAATTTTTGGGATTTTTTAGCAGAACCTTGGTTGCTGGGAATCGTGTTGGCAGTCAGCATAATTTTGGTTTTGATAATATATGTATTATTCGAATTAGAAGGATATTTATTTGTAAAATGTCCTCGATTGGGACGCAGTATTTTTGAAATTAATGCAGCACATGCTGCATATCTGGTCAAACAAGATGCTCAAGGCAGTCTGATTCTTGCAGGGCTTTTACAATTAGTACAGAAAAATGAAGTAGACTTAAACAAAACAACTTTTTATTGGAATTATCCGGAGCGTGAGATTTTTTCGGATTTTAATTCTTCTGAAGTCTTTTTATTGCAATGGCTTTTCGAAGATTCAAGCAAAACAAATAAATATCCGGTAACTTCAGCTGAAAAAATATATGTTCAGACCGGTAAGGAAAAACACGCTACTGATTTTTTACTTAATTTTAAACAATACCTGCTTTTGCTGGAAGATGATTTAGTTAAAGATGGTTACATCAGTCGAAAGAACAAACGTAGGGGGCAAAGAGGATACATTATCATTTCTTGTCTAATTTTAATTGCATTTTTGGTTGTCTTTGCCGTCAGTAAATCCGGGTGGAGTCTATCATTGCTCTTCCCCTATATATTTTCGATATTCAGAATATTTAAAGCTCGTTACTATACACTTGAAGGGCGAGAGAAATTGAAACAGTTCAAAAACTTAAAAATTGCTTTGCAATCTCCCAATAATTTCTTAAAACAACAGATGAAATGGATTAACACACGGGATCTTGCACCGTTGATTTTACCCTATGCAATAAGCTTTAATCTTGTCGAAACTTTTTTAGATCAATTAGATAACGACAGCCATTCCCGTTTGGGAATTTTAGACTTATTGAAAGCTCAAGTTAATTTTGCCAATCTTTCTGAAAATGCTATCGATGAGGAATGGTTTTTTGCCAAAACTGAAATTTTGCGCATGTATTATTTATTTGTTGCGAGTGTGGTATCGGCTGAAATCAGTACTCAACAGCAATTAATTGAAGAAAATCAGACTGATTTAGAAGATGAACCGACAAATTAAAATTAATTTTTAAGTTAACAGAACAACAAAATAATCTAGGAGTGAAAAATGATAATTAAACAAGCTATTTTTGATTTAGATGGAACTATACTACAAACAATGGATTCTCTAATCAAAACCGGAAATTCAATGTTGGAACAATTCGGATATCAAAAGCGAACTCTTGAAGAATATCGCTTTGTGGTTGGTTACGGTGCAAAAGAATTAGTACGCCGATTATTAGTTTTATCAGGCGATCAGCAAGCCGAACGCTTAGAAGAAGCCTATGAAATATATATGAAACTATTCGATGAATATTGTACTTATCAAGTTAGGCCTTATCCGGGAATTCCAGAACTGATTTCCGAATTTCAAAAAAGAGACATTGTCATGGCAGTCTTGACCAATAAGCCACATAAAATGACCCAGCGAGTACTTGATACATCGTTTGCAGCCGATACGTTTGCATTTGTTCAAGGACAAGCTGCAAATTTACCTCGCAAACCTGATCCTGCTGCAGCTTTATATATAGCGGAAAAAATAGGTGTAACAGATTATCGACAAGTCCTGTTTATCGGAGATAGCGATGCCGATATGCAAACAGCAGTCAATGCCGGTATGGTTCCGGTCGGGGCGGGTTGGGGATTTCGCACACCTGAAGAATTGATGGCCAACGGTTGCGAAATCTTATTGGATCATCCTTTGGATTTATTAGATTATCTTGACTGATGAGCCTGAAATTGTTTTACTAATGATTTTCAAGATGATTTTATCTCGGAAAATAGATTATGATATAATCATTAATCTTTAAATTAAGCTGCAGAAAGAAAATATGGCTAAAAACAAAACGGTTTATACTTGTGAAGAATGTGGTTATGAATCATCAGGCTGGCTGGGAAAATGTCCAAGTTGCGGAACTTGGAACAGTTTAGTAGAAACTGTGATTCAGAAGAAGTCTGCCAAAAGCAATAATCGGGCTTGGCTGGCTCTTGATTCGGTTTCAGATCAACATGCGGTCATTAATTTGGCGACGATCGAAAATGATGTTCAAAAGCGACTATGTTCCGATATTGAAGAAATGGATCGTGTTTTAGGCGGGGGATTTGTTCGAGGTTCACTGGTTCTTTTGGGTGGTGATCCCGGTGTTGGCAAGTCAACTTTACTATTGCAAACTTTAGCCAATCTTACTGCTCAATATTCAACACTTTATGTTTCAGGTGAAGAATCGCCGACCCAAATCAAAATGCGAGCGGATCGACTACAGATTGCAGCTAAGCAAATTCGAATGCTGACCGCAACAGATTTTGCTTCAATTGCACAAGCATTGCAAAAACACAAACCGGATTTTGCTGTAATTGACTCGATTCAATCAATTTATGTTGAAGAAATCAGTGCCGCTCCGGGTTCGGTATCGCAAGTCAGAGAAGCGACAGCAGGTCTTTTGCGTATAGCAAAATCATTTAATATTACGATAGTTTTAGTCGGGCATGTGACAAAAGAAGGCGGTATTGCCGGCCCTCGTGTTTTGGAACATATGGTAGATGCAGTTTTATATTTTGAAGGAGAGAAAACCAATCAGTATCGTATACTGCGAGCAGTAAAAAATCGTTTCGGTACAACCAATGAAGTAGGAATGTTCGAGATGACTCAAAGCGGATTGAGATCGGTAGATAATCCGGGTACGGCAATGTTGGAAGGCAGACCGTTAAATGTTCCCGGAACAACAATTACTTCAACTTTAGAAGGTACTCGCTCAATTTTATTGGAAATTCAAGCCTTGTTGAATCCGACTGATTTTGCCCAGCCGATTCGTAACACTCAGGGTATCGATCGTTTAAGGCTCAACATGCTTCTGGCAATTCTCCATAAATCTTGCGGTATTTCTGTTGCACCTTATGATGCCTATGTCAATGTGACGGGCGGCATGAAAATTATTGAAACATCTGCAGATTTAGCAATTATAGCTGCGGTAGTTTCCAGTATTCAAGATAAACCGATCGACTCGGATTTGATAATTCTCGGGGAACTGGGCTTAACCGGTGAAGTCCGCATGGTAACGGCAATTGAACGGAGAGTCTTGGAAGGCCTGCGTCTGGGCTGGAAGAAATTCGTTGTACCGGCAGCCTGTAAGCGTAGTATTAAAAACATCTCTTTGCCGGACGCTTGTGAGATTTTTTATGTAAGTTTATTGAAAGAAGCATTAGATCTTTTGTTTTCATAACAATTAACTCTAATTTACAAGAATTATTTGGAGAGTGCCAATGCCAAAAATTATTGCTATCATACCGGCTGCCGGCTTAGCCAGACGGATGGAATCAAATCAAAACAAAGCTTTTTTAATGATTGACGGTGAAAGTGTAATTAAGCGAACCGTAAAAACTTTTTTAGAAGTAAAGGCAATAGATCAAATATGTATTATGGTAAATCCACGGGAACAAACAAAAATGACAAAAGAAATTTCCGATATGGAAAATCCGTTTGGCATAGAAATTGCAATTGTCCCGGGTGGTGATACCAGACAAGATTCGGTCCGTTTGGGTTTGGAATATCTTATAAACAAAAATCCTACTTTATTTGATTCAATCAAAAGTATTTTTATGCAAAAAAAATTAAATGCAGAAAAAGAATTTGGACCTTTTTGTATTCCGGCTAATCTTTACGAACAGATTAAATCTTTATGTCTTTCAAGTAAAAAAAGAACACTTTGTATAGTCCATGATGGTGCGCGTTGCCTGGTAGACAAAGAACTTGTTCAAGAATTCCTGACTGAACTCCAACAAGATTATGTTGGTCTTGGAGTTGCTGTTCCTGTCAAGGATACAATACGTCGAATTGACGATGCGGGAAATGTCATTGAAACGCCTAAACGCGCTAATCTCAGGGCAATGCAGACGCCACAAGGCTCAGATTTCGAGGTGCTTTTTGCAGCATATCAATACGCAAAAGAGAATCTGATTGAAGTAACCGACGACATAGCTGTTCTGGAAACGATAAATTATCCTGTCAAGTTGTATCCGGGAAATCTAGTCAATATTAAGATTACTTATCCTGAAGACATACTATTAGCAGAAAAATTATTAAAGATAGAATAAAAAGATTATGTTATAATAACGTTTAGTTTATTGTTATATAAAGATGTATAATAATTAATTATTCATCTAAATTTAATATATTAAGTGGGGGGCATAATTATGGCCAAAATTTCACGTTTTGCAACTACCAGAATAGCAGCAAGTTTAAATGCTGATTATAGAGCTGATGAAAATGTGAAAGATTCATTTTACTTAGATGGCAGAATAGCTAGAAAACGAGAGAGTCGCGGAGCTGATATTTCAAGTTTAGGTGAAGATCGCGGTTTCTTTTATGCTGTGTTTGCATCTCACGATTTAAACATTGACTCACCAGGTTCAGAGTCGATTACTGCACTCAATAATCTGACAGAAGCCATCAAACAGAGCAATGATAAAATCGATAACGAAATCAACGATCTTGCCGACTGTGCGGTTGAGGTCGGAGGCAGAGCGACTATTGCCAGAGAAGGTGTCAGACAGTCTTATTTTGCGGGAATTATTGTCAAAGAAGCTGAAGTTGCAGCGGTCACAACAGGTGGTGCCTGTGCATTTCTATATCGCAATAATGCGGTTTTCCCGCTGACAGGTTGTGATATCGAGTTGGTAAATGCTGATTATCATGGCAATGCAATCGACAATATGAATGATTTTTCAGCCGGTGTTGCAGGTACAATCAGATATTCCAATATTGCTCAATTACAATCCGGTGACGGACTGATTCTTTGTAACAAAGAAGTAATGGAAGCAGTTGGTCAACGTGAATTGTTGAGTGTTCTTTATAATTATGATGACAGCGGAGATGCAGCTGCTGAAATCATTGATCGGGCAAGGGACGTGAACCCCGATGATCCGCTGCAAATCTTGATTGCTTCGGTTGAAGAAGTTATCCCCGCAGACCGTACCGGCAAAATTAATCTCGGCTTATTCCAAACAGCTAAGGATCTTTCAGATCAAGCGACAACCAGGTATGAACCGATTCAAAATGAACCTGAGAAAGTAGCAGAACCGGCTTATACTGCACCTACTGTGACGGAAACTGTACCTGATATTAAACTTGCATCACAAGAACTTGATCAAACGATTTCGAATTTAGAGCAAACTGTTGCACAAAAGGATGATCCTTTCAAACCTTCATATAGCATCAGCGATGATGCTGTATCGGATGAGTTTGCCGGTTTAGAAGAACAAGAAGTTTCTCGTGTAGAATTTGACACGCAAGAGATTTCTGCTGCTGTTTCAGCATCTTCAGCCTCCGGAGAGAATGATATACCGGTATTTGAACCGATCATTGCCAAAAAGGCAATTCATGATTCAGATGATTTTGAGGCCGGTAAGAAATATGCTGATGAGGACTTTTACAACGTGGTTGAAGAACCTTATGGTTCTGACCAATTTGACGAGCAAGAATATGATGATCATATTGCTGAAGATCAATGGCAGGATGATCGGGCTGTTCTTTCCGGTAATCGGAATAGGGATTATGATGATTATGGCTATGAAGATAATTATGAAATGTATCAAAGTCAAACTTCCGGCGGCTCAAAATCCAAACAATATATCTTATATGCAGCTTTAGGTCTGATTTGTGTAGCTTGTATTGTTGCATTATATTTTATGCTGTTCAAAAAAGATGCTAAACCTAAAGAGCTTGGAACCGATCCATCACAACAAATAGATGTTTCTGATCAAGGAACATTAGTTCCTACGGTAACGGAAGAGGCGGATATCAGAACACCGGTCAAACAAGATTCAGATGAAACACAGGATCCGACGGCAACAGATGCAACAGCCGGAACTGACAAAACAACGGATGATACTTCAGGCGATGCTGCAATTGCGGTAAACGATACGATATATGTAACAGCAGATGCACTGTTTGTCCGGAGTGGACCCAATACCGACTCTGCACAAGTCACAACCCTCTATGCAGGGGCTGCTTTAACAGTAACCGAATTAGCGGATGGTTGGTATGGTATTACAACCGAAGACGGAACTTCCGGTTATGTCCATGCTGATTATGTAAGTAAGACAGCACCGTAATACCACTTTACTTTGTAAATGTTTTTTTAAGCTGAGGTTAACATATGCTAAAATATAACCTCAGCTTATTTATTAGAAAAAGAATTTGAGATATATTGTTAAATATCGATATTTCTCATTATCATAAATAAAAATGAAAAGATTTATATTTCAGACATTTATTGCTGTTCAATAATTATGTTACTGAAAAAGGAGACTACATGATGAAACCATTGGGTTTAAATGAAATTCGAACTAAATTTTTAGAGTTTTTTGCTTCAAAAGAACATTTGGTAATGCCGAGTTTTTCTCTGATTCCCAAGAATGATCCGTCGATTCTTTTAATCAATGCAGGGATGACACCTTTAAAGCCTTATTTTACCGGTGCTGAAAAACCGCCATCAC
>DUPV01000017.1 GCA_012838135.1 Clostridiaceae bacterium
CAGAGGGAATCGAACCCTCACGGTCTCCCACACGCCCCTCAAGCGTGCGCGTCTGCCAGTTCCGCCATGGTCGCATTTTGACGGTTTTTACATTATATTAGGCAGATAGCTTATTTGTCAAATTATTACTTGAACTGAAAGAAGTTTAAGTGCCTATTATTGTTGAGATGAAACTTCTTGTTAGAAAATGTAATAAAACAAAAGATAAGTGATGGTTTATTTTCAATACTATAATTTTCTGTGCCGAAAAATCTTGCAATAATAATTTCAGTAATATTACAAAAAGATTACTCTTATAATATTTACTTGCTCAAAACTCAACCACTTTTTATACTAATATAGATTATCAATTATTGGAGGATAATATGGCAGGTTTTTTTGAAAAACTATTTGGTAGATCAAACGATGATTATGAAGAGTATAACGAGTTTGATGATTATTATAATGAAGTAGATTCAGACTATGATGATCCAGGCTATCCTCAAGATAATTATTCTTATAATGAACCGATTGAAAAAACTAAACCGCAGTCTCAGTCGGATCACAGACGATCTCCGGGACGTGTTGTAGACTTAAATCAAAAATCCTATCAACAGCAAATTGTAATTATAGAGCCGTCAAACATTGAATCTGCTCAGCAGGTTTGTGACGATGTTCGATCAGGTAAAACAGTTATCTGTAATATTGAAAAAATAGATCCGAAAATTGCGCAAAGAGTAATTGATTTTATTACCGGCGCTGCTTATGCATTGCGCGGTAATGTTATGCCGATATCTGCATTGATATTCGTAGTTGCACCGGGGACAACCAATATTACGCATAACAATTCATTGCGTGAGACTTCTGATACAGTTGAAGAATATGTCCGACGTGCAGCGGTTCAAGCAAGATAGATCTGCTATTTTCACTGAAAAGCATATTAACTTGTAAACAACATTTCCAAAACATTAAATCCTGATATAATTAAGAAGACTCATAACGATAGATCGTTGGGTCTTTTTTCTTGGAGGGATACAATAATGAAGATTATTATAGGTTTGGATATTGGCGGCAGTACAACGAAAGTAGTCGGTTTTCAGGGAGAAAAATTACTGGAAGTTACATATGTAAGATCAAGCGATCCGGTAGCAGCAGCTTATGGCGGGATCGGAAAATTTCTTAATATTAACAAATTGAAACTGGATGATATCGAACAAATTCGTATGACCGGTGTCGGCTCTTCATATATAACGCAAGATTTTTTTGAAGTTAATACGGTTATTGCTAATGAATTTGAAGCTGTTGGCTTGGGTGGATTATATATGTCACGGATTGAGGAAGCGATTGTAGTCAGTATTGGTACCGGAACTTCTTTTGTATATAGTAATAAGACAAAGACCGAACATATTATCGGAAGTGGTGTTGGCGGCGGATCTATTTTGGGTCTTTCCAACAAGATGCTTAATTTTCGCGATTTTGATTTAATTTCAAACCTTGCCGAAAACGGTGATTTAACCCATGTCGATTTACTTGTCCGAGATATTTCAAAAAGGGTTCCCGGATTGAGCGGTGATGCAACGGCGTCAAATTTCGGAAATGTAAATGATGATGCCCAACCGCAAGATTTAGCGTGTGGCGTTGTTAATATGGTGTTCCAATCAATTGGTACGATGGCGGTTCTTTCAGCCAGATTGAAGAAAGTAAATAATATTATTTTTGTCGGATCGGTTATTCATATTCCTCAAGGCCAGAAATCTCTCAAACAATTTGCTGAACTATATGAGGTAAATATAATACTACCGGAAAATGCAAGATTCGCTACGGCAATTGGTGCAGCCCTATGCTCCAGCTACTCAAAGTTAATATGATATCCAATTCATCAGCAAGCTTCTAGTCTTCTGTTTTTCTATCGACTAAATCTTCATCTTCAAAAATCAAATGATATTGTTTGGGTGCAATTTCTTCGATACCCAAACGTTGTTTGATGTGATCTGAAATGGTGAGTTTACGATTGCCGAATGCAATGTCTTTCGAATCCATATATTTGAACATTTCACGTGGAGATATTTCTAATAATTCCGGTGTTTCAAAGAAATTTTCTAACATACTGAGGGATTTGATTAAGTAATATCCATCACAAATTCTTTCGTCTATAGTGGCGACCAGATCAATGACTTCACGCCATTCAACTTCACCGTTTTTGCCTTTGAAAGGTTTTTCATATATTTTCCCAAAGGTAATAAAAATAGAGTTTGTACCGAATTCATATAAATGATGAAATGGTGCATTACCGCCGATACTGCCTAAATGAGATAAAAATACAGAAGAGTATAAAGGAATAATATCAGTCAATGTTTTTGGCATCCAACCGTGAAAATCAAGCCAACGTAATGTTGCCAAGGCAAAGCGCAAAAACCAACGCGGTGTTTTGGCAAATAAAGAAATCAATTTATCATCGGATTTCTGTTCTTGGGCTTGGCGAATCAATTCAACTTGAGCTTTCATTTTTTCGGCTACGGTATTTATATTATCGTCCTCGGTCATAGTGACTTTGGCAATTGATTCATAAGCCTGATCTGACAAATCAAGTTTAACGACATATAAACCTTCAAATCCGTTATGTTCATAAATTCTGCGTCCGGCGATAAAACGATTAAGTTTTGGACGCAGTACGAATATATTCAAAAAAGAAGCCATCAAAATATTAAACATTGTGATTCGGTCACCCTGTTTACGTCTTTTTTTGATATAATCCCGAATCGGCTTAACTTCAATAGCATTTTGATAATAAATGACTGATTCGTTACGGGAACGCATAATATAAGGCATGATGTGATTCATCGGATCGCCATCAGTTATTAATTTCCCGTCTTTACGTTTTTTACCTAAACACATTAATACGTCACCTCGTTAATATTAAGTATATTAATAAATATATATTACAATATAATTATACAATCATATAATTAAAGGTTAGTATAGCACAAAAATTAAAAATCAATTTATAGATTTTAAGTAAGATTGCGTTAACTTATAGTAGGTTTAGTAAATCCATGCTTATCTGGATGTCTGATAAAATTTTTCAGCCATTTTTATATCAGATGTGAAGAAATAATACAAAGCAATCTTTTTTCAGAAAATTCGGATAAGCCATCCGGTTATTTATTAAATATAGTATTTTACAGATTTAGACAAAATGAAAAGAAAACGAAAGTATTTCAGATGGTTGCATATTTTTGTTTTAATGTGTGATAATATTTTGTAAGTAAAAATATAATTTTGAGGTGCCTAATGCCGCGAATAGATATACAACAAATTTTAATAAGAATGCTGGTACTGACTTTATCTTTGTCAACACATGAATATGCACATGCCAGAATGGCTTACCATTTAGGTGATGACACAGCGGAGCGTCAGGGCAGATTAACCTTGAATCCGATGAAACACCTTGATCCGTTAGGTGCTTTGGCATTTATTATTGCCGGATTTGGTTGGGCACGTCCGGTACCGGTTAATCCGGTAAGATTCAATCGTAATAAAGTTAAAAACATGCGGACCGGGATGATGCGTGTGGCTTTAGCCGGTCCGGTTTCCAATTTAATCATTGCTTTTATTGCTAATTTGATTTATCAAATTATAAGGTTTGTGTTAATTGCGTTTAAAGTCACGGCTAATACTGGTTTGGCCGGAATGATCGATATTTTATTTTTGATATTATTGACATTCTATGTGTCTAATATTTCTTTGGCATTATTTAATATGTTGCCGATACCTCCATTAGACGGTTCAAGAGTACTAGGCGGTTTTTTGTCTGATCGGGCTTATCAGAAATATATGTCAATTCAGCAATATTCAATGATTATTCTATTTGCCTTAATAGTTTTTGGCAGAGGCATTATCGGTAGACTTATCGGTTATGCTGCCATTCCAATAGATTATGTCTTGAGAGTTCCGGTGGAATCATTGTTTAATGCTTTGAGCAAAGCTGTGCTCGGATAATATGAACCAATTTCTGACTATACAGATTGCTGAATATGAAAGTCCTTTAGATTTAATCTATCGTTTGATAGAAGTAAATCAAGTTGACATTTACAATATCCCGATTGCTGATATTACCGAACAATATATATCGGTTTTAGAACATAATTCTTTAACCGAATTAGATATGGAATTAGCCAGTGAATTTTTGGTAATGGCAACAACACTTATGCAAATTAAATCCGGGATGCTGTTGCCGGATGTGAAATCTGATTTAATCAACGAAGACTTTTCTGATCCGCGTGAAGAATTGGTCTTACGTTTACTGGCTTATCGGAGAAATAAACAACTGGCACTTGAATTGGAAAAGAATTATTCAGTTAATCAAGGTTCATATTTGAAAATGGCGTCCTCAACGATTTCGCTTGGTTTGAGCATTGAAATTGTAGAGGATAAAATATCATCGGAAAAATTCGTACAAGCTGTCGAGAGTTTAACTCGAAGAAATAAATTACGGTTCGGTGATCAAAATAAAAAAATCAGGCAATTGTTAAGACGTGAAAAATTTTCCGTTAAAGACAAAATGTTAGAAATAGTCAAAAAAGTATTTCTTAAAAGCAGAATGTTTTTCAATGAATTATTTCCAGTGGCAAAAACCTCCAAGGCGGAGAGAGTCAGCGGTTTTTTGGCAATTTTGGAATTAATTCGGCAAGATAAACTCAAAGTTAAGCAATCCGGTCCTTTTGCGGTTATGATGATTGAGTTGGAACCTGAATTAAAAAATGAAATAAAAAACGGATCAGCGGATTTGATACAAGATTTAATGAATGAAGGTGGTGAATTAATTGAAAAATGACTCCGAAGCAGTTGCTGTGATTGAAGCAGTTCTATTTGCTTCAGGTGATCCGATCAGTTCGGAAACCCTTTCTGAGATCACCGATTTATCTTTGACAGAAATTAATGACTTATGTCATCGCCTTAAAACACGCTACCAGGATTGTGCTGAATCAGGATTAATCCTGAAACAAATGGAAAATACATATTGTATAACCACAAAACCAGAATATAAAGAATATATTGCAAGATTATTCAGACCGCAGCATTTACCAAGTTTATCAAATGCGGCATATGAAACGTTGGCTGCAATTGCATACAACCAGCCTGTGACTAAAGCACAAGTTGAATTAATACGAGGAGTGAATTCTGACAGTTTAGTGAATCGTTTAGTAGAACGTGGTTATGTTGTAGAAACCGGCAATCTTGATTTACCCGGAAAGCCTGCAGTTTTTTCTACAACAAATAAATTTTTACTGGAATTCGGCTTAAAATCCACCTCCGATCTGCCAAGTGTAGACTTATTAATGTATGAAAATATAGAGCTTCTGCAAGAGGAATAATATATGAAAAGAAAAATATTAATTGCAATTGACGGACCTTCAGGTGCAGGTAAAAGCACACTAGCTAAAGCGATTGCTGAAAAACTGGATATTATGCATCTGGACACGGGCGCACTATTCCGAGCATTAGGTTATGCAGCATTAATAAAAGACTTTGATACACGAGATGCAAAACAAGCAGCCGAATTGATTAAACAAGTTGAATTGGGCATCGAATTTGAAAACAAAAATCAAAAAGTTTTACTTAACGGCAAAGATGTAACGCCTTATCTCAGGACGGAAGATGTGTCAATCGCAGCTTCGAATATTTCGGTTCATCCGGTTGTCAGAGATTATATTCTTTTACAGGAAAGGCAATTGGCTGAAAGAGAATCATTTGTCTTAGACGGTCGCGATATTGGTACGGTTGTGCTGCCGAATGCCGATGTAAAAGTTTTCTTAATAGCTTCGCCTCAAGTAAGAGCTCGACGCAGATTGCTGGACCTGATCAATGCAGGCAATCAGAATGCAGAATATGAACAGGTTTTACAGGATATTGAAAGAAGAGATCATCAGGACAGCAATCGTCAAACTGCTCCGACCAAAATGGCTGCCGATGCGGTTTTAATTGATTCAAGCAACTTAACCATTGAAGAAACAGTTGCCCAAGTGCTTGCTTTAGTTGAACAAATAGAATAAAAGCAATTAGATGAGATGAGCTTGAGGTTGTTGGAAAACGGGTGAAAAAATGTCAAAAAATCCCTATTACGGTAAAAATTCCAGAGGTAAAAATTTAACGGTAAGAATTCTTACTAAAATCATCAGTTTCTTAGCAAAAATAATTTATCGACCGACATATCATAATCTTCAATACATTCCTCTTGCTGAAAGCTACATGCTTTTCAGCAATCATCATTCTATTTTGGATCCGGTATTAATCCACTTAGGAATGCCAAAATATGTTTATTGGGTTGCTAAAATGGAACTTTTCAGAAACCCGATTCTCAGATTTTTTCTGAATAAAATTGAAGTAATTTCGTTAAATAGAGATAAGGTTGATTTAACTGCTATGCGACAAATCATCGGTCATTTAAAATCCGGCAATATTGTAGGACTGTTTCCTCAAGGCAAACGTGTTGATAGAAATAATATTGAGTCAATAATTCCGCAAGCAGGCGTTGCTTCAATTTGCACACGCTATCATACGACTATATTACCTTGCTATAGTTCAGGACCGTATAGGGTATTTCGGAAAAACCATTTTTATTTCGGTGCACCGTTCTGTTTAAATCCTAATTTTAACAATTTAAAAAAGTCGGAGAAAAATCAGGATTTGGTTATTGAGATAGTGCGTCAATGTTATAAAATTGCAGATATACCATATTTTACCAATAGGGAATTTGCCAATGATAGCAGGTAGTTAGCATATTTAGCCGGATTTGTATATATAACAATTCATAAATTTCAGACCTTGCTCGCCGAGTCGAGCTCGATGACTCGCTGCGGATTTGCAAACTGTATGAATTGTTAAATGTCTATTATTTTTCATAGAAGCCGAAGCAATTTGGCTTAACATTCGTTTATAGTGTTCAGTTTACTTTAGCTTTTAGATGCTATTAATATTCTTAATATTCTATTTTATGATTGTTTATTGCAAATCTTATTTACTTTGATACAATAAGTAATATGAGAATTTTTGGGAGGTTATCCAATTAATGGCTGAAGAGTATGGGTTAGTAAATGACCAACAGGAAGAAAACATGGTTCAAACATTTGAAGAAACTGAAGAACAAACAGATTATGCAGCTGAGAATGTTACTGAACAAGAGCAATCCACAGAAGAAGTCGAACAGAGTACATCAGATGAATCTGAGCAAGCTAATGAAGCAGATACAGCTGAAGAAGTAGAGGCTGACGGAGAAGTTACTGAGGTTGAGGCAGAAGCTGAGGATAAAATTACTGAAGTCGAAGCTGAAGCAGAGGTTGAAGTTGCTGATGTTGCAGCAGAACAAGTAGTTGAATCTGCGGAACCGATTTCAATTGAAGATGTTGATGCCGCAATTGATACGGTAGATAAAGAATTGCCGCTGAAAGATGACGGCGATATTGATTTTGAGGACTTTATCGATAATATTCCAGAACTTAAAAGAGGAATGACTGTAACCGGTACACTTACAAGTTATGATGATGATTTCGTATATGTTGATGTCGGCGATAAATCTGAAGGCAAAGTAAAGATTCACGAATTCAGAGGTGATCCCGATTTTGATTTAGATAAAGCTTGTACCGAGCGTCAAACGGTTGAAGTATATGTGCGAAAGATTCGTCTGACCGATTCCGGAAAAGAAATCGAATTATCCAAAGCTCAAGTTGATTTCAATAAACATAAAAACGTTGTAGAAAAAGCCTTCAAAGATAAAACACCTTTAACAGTTAAAGTTAACAATGTTGTACGTGACGGTGTAATTGCATCTTTTGGCAGTGTTGATATGTACATTCATAGAACGCAACTCGAATTGCAAATAGTTGAAGATTTAACACCTTACTTAAATCAGGAACTAGATGTTTTAGTAACTCAATATGACGATACAAAGAGAAGATTAAGAGTTTCTGCTTCAAGAAGATCATTGATCCAACGTGAGCGTCGTGAAAAAGCAAAAAATTTCTGGGAAACAATTGAAGAAGGCAAAGAATACGAAGGTGTTGTACGCAACCTAACCGATTTCGGTGCTTTCGTTGATATTGGTGGTGTTGATGGCTTGGTTCATATCAGTGAACTTTCTTGGGAACGTATTGATAGACCTTCTGATGTAGTTTCAGTCGGAGATCATATTTTAGTTCGCGTATTGGATTTTGATAAAGACAAAAATCGTGTTTCACTTGGTTTTAAACGTCCGGAGAACGATCCGTATCGTGACTTGGAAAATCGTTTCCCGGTCGGTTCAATTGTGCGTGGTGTCGTAGTAAGAATGTTCCCATTCGGTGCATTTGTTGAAATTGCTCCGGGAGTTGACGCTCTATGTCATATTTCACAAATTTCCGATTATCGTTTAAATCGTCCGGAAGATGTCTTGCAAGAAGGTATGGAGATTGATGCCAGAGTTTTAGACGTTAATAACGCTGAACGTAAAATCTCAATCAGTATTCGCGAAGTTGAACCTATTAATCCCGAAAATGTTGAGGATTTACAGGAACAAGTAACTGCAAAACAACGTAAACGTCGTCCGCGTCGTGATGAAAACAGACAAAGACAGCAAACTCAAGCTGATGATGCACAATCTGAATCAACTACTGCATATACGGATGTTCCGTCAGGTGGTTCAACTTTATCCGCTTTAGCTGATATTACATATAGTGATGCCAGTATGGAATTAGAAACAGTTGCTGAATCTGAAGTCGAAGAAACAGCAAATATTGTAGAAGATACAGCAGAAGATACAATAGAAGAAGTTATTGAAGAAATAGAAGAGACTGAGCTTGAAGTTGCTGAAGAACCTGAAGCAGCTACGGAATCGGTTGAAGAAGTTGAAGCAGAAGCTGCAGCAGAATCGGAAACGGATACGGAAGAAGAGTTTGAAGAGTCATCTAAAGAAGATGAAGAAATTGCTGAATGAGCAACATTCGAATATTGTTGATGATTTTAATTTCAAACAGATATCTTGAGTAAAACCAGATTGCCGGAGTTCGCTTGAACTCCGGTTTTTTATGAAAATAATTTATGTTTGTATGAGGCAAATATGTTAACAAATACTTTATTAAAATATGCCGCAAAATTTGATTGGCAAGTTAATCAAGATGAGGATTTTACTTTTGGTGAATATAAAGGTTACCTCTATTCATTGATGTCCGGTCGGAATTTTACAGCAATTTTTACTCCGGTGGCGGGATTACAAATTGAAGATACCGATAAATTATTTGATTGGTTGGAAGATAATCAAAAAAAATACAATTTTTTGAATTATGAAATTACCGATAATTTTCTTTGTATTCGCTTAAAAGAAGGCATTATTGCCAGATCAGTCAATTCAATTAGGGAAACAATTGAAGATCTTTCAAATCTATTTCAACAAATAGATTTGTTGAGTGAAGTTTGTGTTGTTTGCGGAAAACCCACAACTGATGCAAATAAGGGTTTATATCTGGATTTGTTTTGTTATATGCATGCAGAATGTGAATACTTAGAGGGTATTGATATTGCCGGAGAATACGAACGGGCTTTAGAAGCTGAACTAAAAGAAGCAGAAGAAGCTGAAATAGATCAAGTGAAAGAAGTTGTTGGAGCAGCAAAAATTGAAGTAGAAGTTGCCGAAGAATCCGAAGCAGCTATGGAAGTAGTTGAAGAAACTGAATTGAATCAAAATTAAAGCACGGAAATATATGAGAAGAATGTATCAAGAAAAAATCAAAGAGCTGTCTGCAAAAATGGAATCTTATAAAAGTGATTTTTTAAGAGATCTCGAAGATATTTTGGCTGTCCCCAGTGTTAAAGGTCCTGCGACTGCAACTGCTCCCTACGGTGAAGCAACAGCTGAAGCTTTAGCGGTATTTTTAGAAAAAGCTGAAAGAATGGGTTTTCGCACCAAAAACCTGGATAATAAAGCAGGTTATGCAGAATTCGGTTCTGGTGAAAAAATGATCGGCGTGTTAGTTCATTTAGATGTTGTGCCGGCCGGTGAGGGTTGGCAATATTCTCCGTTTAAAGCACGTTTGATTGATGGTAAACTCTATGCACGCGGTGTTGCTGATAATAAAGGACCTGCAATAGCTTCGCTCTATGCGATGAAAGCTCTTTTAGATGAAGGATATGAATTGCCTTGCAGGATCAGGTTGATTATCGGTTTGAACGAAGAAAACGGATTTGGTTGCATGGAGCATTATAAGGCAGTAGAGGAAATTCCGGTTGCCGGCTTTGTGCCTGATGCGACTTTTCCTGCTGTTTTTGCTGAAAAAGGAATTTTGCATATTACGTATAAGATGAATCGCAAGAAGCTTGGTACCGGCGTACATTTACTAAGCATGAAGGGTGGGGAAGCAGTCAATATGGTACCGCAAATTTGCCGTTACACATTAAAACTTGATTCAGATGACCGGATAGATCTGGAAGTTGAAGGTAAAGCCGCTCATGCCAGCAGGCCGGAATTGGGTGATAATGCAATTGTCAAGGCTTTACATAAAATTATTTCTGAACATTCAGATTGGCAAGATCCCCTCGCAGATCTGACTAAAAAATATTTTAACAATTATATCTACGGTGATGATTTTAATCTGGCTTTTTCCGATGATAGCGGAAATTTGACTTTGAATATCGGCAAAATTGAAGTTGATGAGTCAGAAGTTACACTTACTATTGATATCAGATATCCGGTAACTAAATCGGGTACAACCATTCTAAAGGAGCTTGATACTAAGCTGGCGGAATTCGGCTTCGTGCAAAAATCACATTCCGATTCACTGCCGTTGAATTTGGGTAAAGATTCACTACTGGTAACGACTGTGATGAATGTATACAATCATGCCATGGGCAGTACTGAAGAGGCAGTGGCAATGGGCGGCGGAACTTATGCCAGGGCGATACCGAATGTACTAGCGTTCGGAGCGGTATTCCCCGGTACACCTGATGTGATGCATCAAGTTGATGAACATGTCGAATTGGATCACTTATACGCTGCCAGCTATATTTATAAACAAACTTTAAAGGCACTTGCCGAAAACGAAAGATAATGCTATTATTGCTGAGGCAATACACACGTAGGATTAAACCTGTTGCTAAAAATGATGTTTAGTGAAACGGTCCTGCGGAGGAAAAAACAGGAGGATTATTTGTATGGCTATTATTTCTATGAAACAGCTACTTGAAGGTGGTGTTCATTTCGGGCATCAAACTCGTCGCTGGAATCCGAAGATGGCAGAGTACATCTTTACCGAACGCAATGGTATTTATATCATTGACCTGCAACAAACAGTTACCAAAATTGAAGAAGCATATATGTTTTTGCGTGATACTGTTATGAGCGGTGGACACGTATTGTTTGTCGGAACAAAAACACAAGCTCAGGAATCAATCAAAGAAGAAGCTGAACGCTGTGGAATGTATTACGTTAACAATCGTTGGCTTGGTGGTACTTTGACCAATTATGTAACAATTAAGAAAAGTATTAAAAGATTAAAAGAACTTGAAGAAATGCAATATAACGGAATGTTCGATGTCTTACCGAAAAAAGAAGTTGCTCAATTAAATCTGGAAAAAGAAAAATTAGAGAAAAATCTGGGCGGCATCAAAGATATGCCGGATTTACCGGATGCTGTTTTTGTAGTAGATCCGAATAAAGAACATATTGCCGTTCATGAAGCACATCGTTTAGGAATACCGATAGTTGCGATAGTTGATACAAACTGTGATCCGGATAATATTGAATATGTTATTCCCGGGAATGACGATGCGATCAGAGCAATTCGTTTAATTACCTCTACAATGGCAAATGCAGTTATTGAGGGTAACCAAGGTGTTTCAATGGCTGATGTTCCGCAATCCATGTTAGAACAAGAATCTGAAGTGACATATCAAGGTACTGAAGAAGAGGAAGAAGAAACCCCGGTTTATGATTCCGATGATGCCTTTGAAATCTTTGAAGATGAAGAAGATTAACTTGAAGAATATAAATTGTTTAGATAATTATTGAGAATAAAGGAGATAATTTAATGGCTAATATCACTGCAGCTATGGTTAAAGAATTGCGCGAACTGACAGGTGCCGGCATGATGGATTGTAAAAAAGCGCTTTCCGCATCAGACGGCGACCAACAAAAAGCTATTGCCTGGTTAAGAGAAAAAGGCATGGCAGGTGCAGATAAAAGAGCTGGCAAAATTGCTGCTGAAGGCGTCGTAGATGCATATATTCACGGTGAGGGCAGAATCGGTGTTTTGATTGAAGTCAATATTGAAACCGACTTTGCAGCTAAGAATGAAGAATTCAAACAAATGGTCAAAGATATTGCTATGCAAGTAGCATCAATGAACCCGGCTTATTTAAGTCGGGAAGATGTACCGGAAGATGTTTTAAACATTGAACGTGAAATTGCCCGTAATCAAGCCTTAAATGAAGGTAAACCGGAAAAAATCGTCGATAAAATAGTTGAAGGCCGTTTGGAAAAATTTTATGAAAACAACTGTTTATTAGATCAGGCTTTTATTAAAGACGATAGCAAAACAGTTAATACTCTGGTCAAAGAATTGATTGCCAAAATCGGTGAGAACATCAAAGTACGTCGCTTTGCTCGTTTTGAACTTGGTGAAGGAATTGAAAAAAAGGAAGAAGATTTTGCGGCCGAAGTTGCGAAACAGATGCAACAATAATTATTAGATTTAAAAGGTGTGCTTAACAGCACACCTTTTTTATGTGGTTAACAAGTTGAGGGAACACATTCTAATACGAAAATGTGTTCGATGGTTTATTAAAACCTTGATATACAACGGCACCCTATAACACAATGCCCGGTTGCTGTTGACTGTTTATAGAAGGAGTATTTATGCTCTATAAAAGAGTAATGTTAAAATTGAGCGGTGAAGCTCTAGCCAGTGAAACCAAATACGGTATTGATGACAATAAAGTTCAGATATTGGCAAAAATGGTTGCAGAAATTCATAAATTGGGTGTTGAATTGGCAGTCGTAATCGGTGGCGGGAACTATTGGCGCGGTCGAACAAATCCTCATATGGACAGAGTTACGGCTGATCAGATCGGAATGTTGGCAACAACAATGAATGCAATGACAGTTGCTGATGCAGTAGGCAAATTAAATGTTGATTGTCGGGTTCTTAATGCAATCAGCATGCCAACGATCAGTGAACCGTATATACAAAAAAAAGCAGTGCGATATTTAGAAAATAAAACAGTTTTATTTTTTGCCGGAGGTACAGGCAGTCCATTCTTTTCAACTGATTCAGGTGCAGCTTTAAGAGCAGCTGAAATCAATGCGGATGTGATGTTAAAAGCAACTCAAGTTGATGGGGTATATGATAAAGATCCAAATCAGTTTTCCGATGCCCAAAGATATACCAGAATAAGCTTACAAGATGTAATGGCAAATGGTCTGGCAGTTGTTGATGCAACTGCGGCAGCACTTTGTAATGACAATAATATTCCGTTAATTGTATTCAGTATTAAGGATCCGAATAATGTCATTCGAATACTCCAAGGAGAAAAATTAGGCACGCTTGTTTTGCCGTAATTTATATTATTTTGTTGTAGGTTTAATATGTCTAAGCCAATCTAAAGTTGGTTAGAGCAAAAGTTGAATCCCATTCGTCAATTTATGTATAATGTTGTATATGTAAAATGAAACGGAGGCTTTCTTATGACAGATATTATAGTAAATGAAGCATCTCTAGCACCTTATGAAGATAAGATGAAAATTGCTCTCAAGGTTTTAGAAGAGGATTTCAATACTATTCGGGCGGGTAGAGCTAATCCTCGTATTCTGGATAAAATTACGGTTAATTATTACGGTGTAGATTCACCGCTTAATCAAGTAGCGAATATTCAAGTACCTGAAGCGAGAATGATTACAATCCAGCCTTGGGAATCCAATATGGTTAAAGAGATTGAAAGAGCATTAAATATGTCTGATTTGGGAATTAATCCTCAAAATGACGGTAAGGTGATTCGTTTGGTATTTCCCCAATTGACGGAAGAACGTCGTAAAGAATTGGCACGTGAAGTCAGCCAAATGGGTGAAGGTACAAAAGTTTCAATTCGCAATGTAAGACGTGAAGGCATTGATATTTATCGTGGATATCAAAAGCAAAATAAAATCAGTGAAGATGAGCTTTATAATTTTGAGCAAGATATGCAGACATTGACTAACAAATATACCGATGAAGTTGATAAAGCTGTGGCAAAAAAAGAAAAAGAATTAATGGAAATCTAATATTTGTGGCAATTGAAGCAATTCGGCCGGCTCTGCCGGCTTATTTTTTTAAATGAAAATTTGGCTGAATATTAAATTAAAACTATATGAATAATTCGAGACAAAATACAATTAAAAATTTAAAAATTCCTACACATATTGCAATTATTATGGACGGGAACGGCAGATGGGCGAAAAAAAGATTATTACCTCGTAAATTGGGCCATCGTGCAGGTGCGGAAAAACTGCGTCAAGTAGTACGTTGGTGTGCTGATTATGATATTAAGTATCTGACAGTTTATGCTTTTTCGACTGAAAATTGGCAACGTTCACAGGATGAGGTAAATTCTTTAATGAATTTAATTGTTGAATTTTTTGGCAAATATGAAAATGAATTGAGAGCGGAAGGAGTCCGCTTACGCTTTATCGGAGAATTATCTGATTTGCCGAAAAAATCTTTAGAAGTTGTGCAAAAGGCGGAACGTGATTCACAAGACCGCAAGCGAATTATTCTAAATATTGCTTTGAGTTACGGTTCACGTCAAGAAATTGTCCGAGCATGTAAATTGTATGGTGAAGCTTTGCAAACCGGAGCAATGACAGCTGAACAGCTGACGACAGACAATTTTTCCGATTTTTTCTATGCTGCGGATCTACCGGATCCTGATTTGTTAATCAGACCGGGCGGTGAATGTAGAATTTCCAATTTTTTATTGTGGCAATTATCATACACTGAAATGTATTTTATCGATAAATTATGGCCGGATTTTTCCGAAGATGATATATATCAGG
>DUPV01000018.1 GCA_012838135.1 Clostridiaceae bacterium
TCACCAAATGCTTGTTTTAAATTCCGGTAATAACTTAATCCTCTATCGTCAAAATCACGACGCGCGGCAGTTTTTTCCATCAGATTGACAAATTTTGCTAAACGCTCTTCTCCATCATAACTTACACCTAGATTGTTTTTGATTGTTTTTCTTATATTTTGTCTTGTTGCATGATCAAAACTATCTAATAAATCCTGTTCGTTGTTAAGCCCGGAAAAGTCTTTATAGAAAAACCAACGTCCCACACCGTTAATCGCACTATTATCATAACCCTGATGTTTTACACCAACTTGATTCAAATAATCAATTATGTTCAGATTATTCTCTTCCCCGCAAATTTCGCCGTCTATATCACGCGGATACACTTCAAAATTTGGAGTTATCAAACAATTTATACACTTATATGGCTTTAATGCCTGTTTCAAGTTTTGAAAAAAGAATTTTACAAGTTCCTGATTTGTCCAATCAATTAAAGGACCTTGATTACAATGGCCAATATTGTAAGGACCGAAGATTTTTCTTAAAGAAAATAAACCTGCGGCAATAATTTGATTATTTTCTTTTACACCGAAGATCAGCACTTTGCGTTTTTGCAATTCAAGTAATTCCGCCATCGGCTTACTTTGAACAAAGGCACTATTTGCATGGACTCTTGAAAAATCATCAAATTCATCTCTATTCAATAAAGTAAAAATCATTGATACTCCCATCATGTTCTTATAATATAAATTTATATAATTAACATTAGCAAATATTAGAGCAAACATTCATAATTCAAAGTTGCTCACTCTCTAAATTGCCTGGTTTAAAGGATATTTTGTCTGATAATACTTGGTCTTAAGAAGTACTCAGTTTCAAAAACACAGTACCCATTTTATCAAGTATCATTAGCAAAGTAAAAACCTTACTTTAATCAAAAGTTGTTGAATTAATTGCAACTCAAACTGATAAAATCTTAAATCACATTTGTGCAATAAACCTTAATTGTCGAAGTATTTATTTAAATTTTCGTATTTATAATTTTCAGAATTTAAAGCAACTATTAGTTTTATACGTGCCTTTTGGCCATTTAAATCACCTGCAAGTATTCCGCCAAGATTAGCAATGGTCCCTCCTCCGCCTGCATAGCCGTATATGCCCAAGGGTCTGCCCCCGAGACACCTCGAGCTAATCACAAGCGGAATTTTCTTTTCGATAGCTTTTTCTATGCCGGTCATTATATTGGGAGGAACATTTCCTCTGCCAAAGGCTTCTATTACAATACCGCTTACATTATTCTCTACCAAAGTATCAATGATTAGACTACTTGCTCCGGCTGTCATTTTAACCAGGTGAACATCATCAATTTCTATTGATTTTACCGAATATCTTTCTTCTCTAATCGGAATATTGTTCCATATAATCTTGTCTGTATCCACATAGCCTATCGGTCCCCAAAAAGGTGATTTAAATGTATCTATATTCCCCGTATGAGTTTTTGTTACATCTTTTGCCTTATGTACTTGTTGGTTTAGTACTACAAGCACTCCTTTTGCCTTTGAATTGAAATCTGCAGCCGTTCTTACTGAAGACAGTAAATTTACGGGACCATCCGAACCTATTTCATCTGCACTTCTCATCGCTGCTGTTAAAACGACCGGTTTGTCTGTTTTTAAGGTTAAATCCAGAAAATATGCTGTCTCCTCAAGAGTATCTGTTCCATGAGTAACAACTAAACCGGTAATCGTTTCATCCTCCAGAAGCTCATCAATTTTATCTCTGAGATCCAGCATCAGCTTTGGTGTCATGTGGGGACTTGGGATATTAGAAAATTCTACAACTTCTATATCCCCTGCATCTTTTAAGGAAGGTATTGCTGCTATTAGTTCTTTTCCTGAAACTGCCGGGACATTGGCTCCGATTTTTTCATCGTATTTCATGGCAATGGTTCCACCGGTAGATAGAATAATGATTTTTTTCATAATATCACTCCTTCTGCATACTTGTGTTCTGTTAACTTAAAAATTTATCTTTTATTAATTGTCATCATAGATGTAGTCGTTTTTTCAATTCGTGGGCGATCAGACTATAACGGAATATTATCAATAAAACCAACATAATCGAGCTTAGGGTTACCGACAAAATTGACGGCCACAAAACATCTACCCAACCGAAGATGATAAACAGCAACGGTATAAGACCGACAATTGCTACTGCACCGACATATAATACATAATCACCGAATTCTTTTTGAATAAAGCCAATCGCAATCATAATTGCAAATAACGCCACACAAGCAAGAAGCGGAATTGCATAAGTAATAGACCAACCGCTCCAAGTTGAAATTTTGTCTAATAAGAGTAATAAAAGAGATAGTATACTCAGTTGATAGAGGATACTTTTTGCAACATTTCGTCTTTTTCTGACAATTGCCGAGACAAGCAGCCATAAACTCAATAAAGCGAAAAAGATATAACGTGGCAACAGACCACTCTTCGGAAATTTCAGATATATCAAAAGCATTACTCCGTAAACAATGACAGAAATAATTGTCAATACAGTCAGCAAAGTATATTGTTTAAAACGCAAAGGTACAATCGGAAACGGATCAAACAAGCCGTCATCTTCTGTGATGTTGTTTTTTGAAAGGTCAGGCTTTAAAGTTCCGACTTTTCGCGAATCGTTTTTTGTTAAATCATCTTCGGCAAATTCTGTTTCTGTCAAATCGACTGTCGGTTGTTTACACAAGGGACATATTTGAGTTGAACCTTTGATTTTTACTTTACAGGCATTACAAAATTTCATACTTGGTCTCCTGTTGTTTAACGTCCGGAGGATTGACTTCATTTGCTCCTATCGTCACCGGTATCCCCATTTCAGTTAAGCGCCGTAAAAAATTCATCTGTATTTCCGTATCCTGATAGGGCGAACTGAAATTAATAGTTAAAACATCTTTATGTGTAATACAAACGAATTGAGGTCTGGAAGCCGCCGTGTAAACATAAATTTGATCAACATATTCTTCTATGTTTTTCGGGAAACTGATTTTGCCCATGTTGGATAGAGCGGCCGTAATGTTCAAGTTATTGATACTATAGCCAAGGCGTAATATAACATCTTTAACCGGTCTGATTATTGCGCGTAAAGCAATGTTTTTTTCTAATTTAGCCAAAGAATAAACTTTATGTTCAATGTTCTCAATTTTGGTTTCCGTTGCATACTGTTCTGCGACGCAAGCACAAATCTCATCGAATGTATCCGTTTTACCTTCTTGCCCAAATGTATAGCCGATTAAAGTCGTTGCAAAAAAATTGCGTGCCGAATACGACGGATAATATTGGCGCAGATTGACCGGCACTGAAATTGTAATGCTGCGCTCTTTATTTTTACCCTTGTTTTTCTTCTTGATTGTTCTGTGGATTGACTCAATAAAAACAGCAGTAAGAAATACGGATAAAGTCACATTGCGTTGTTTAGAAATTTGCAACAACTCTTTAACCGGCATTTCCGATTCAATAATCTGCATCCGGTTATCCTGTGTTCTAAGCCCGTATATATGATGTACTCTTTTCCATTTTCGCTTTTTAGGTTTATTCTGATTCTCGATTTTTTTATGTGCAATTGATCCTTCTTTTTTTTTCTGATGAAAATAACGTGCAAAACTGTCATCAAGCTGTGAGGCCCAATTATAATGCGGATATTGAAAATCTTCTGACAATTCAATCCGCTGTGACCTGATCTCCGGATAACGCAAAAGAACATAATTGCTAATCAAAAGTTGCAGAAACCAAGAAGCTCCGGTGCCATCCGATAAAGCATGAAAAACTTCCAAATGAATCCGATTGCGATAGTATAATACACGAAACAGTAAGCGCTTTTCGTCATAATGAAATAAAGAGCGGCAAGGATAGTCAGTCTCTTTTTTTACGATAGGGTGCAAATCACTATCTTCATAGTAGTACCAAAAAATTCCTCGACGTAAAACACTGTGATAGAGAGGAAAATGCTTATATGCTTGATCCAATGCCATCTGTAATAATTCCGGATTAATCTCATCTTTGATGGTTACCGTAAACCTGAATACTTTAGTGTCAGTTGAATTCATTACCGAAGGAAATAGTTTAGATGCATTTTCCAAATCAAGCCAATTTCTACGTTTTCTAAATTGTTGCTTGGTCCAATAGGAGAAAAAATCAACAATACGCTGCTTTATACCGTCAAATACTTTGCTTCCCGCTCGATGGCGATATTTTTGGGGTTTGGATTTTATTTGATAACCTTTAGCTTTCTTCCTATTCATTATTTTCCCTCATCAAAGCAATAAATTCACCTAATTTATTTTTTTCTGCCAGGCTGAGAACTCTGCTTCTGTTTTTCGGTTTTCTTTTGAATAAATTCAAAAATATTTTAGATTGCGAATCAACTTTCAGTTTATTATTTGACCTGCCTGATTTTTGCTTCAGCTTTATATTCGAATAGAGAAAACGATTGATTATTTTGTAACTTTCTTCGATTGCACCAGTTACGTCGGGATAAGTAAAAAACCCATGCGGAGCACCAAGAATTCTCCGCAAATAGACTTCATTGTCCGCTTTTTCTAAAGCATATGCATATGCTTCTCCTTCGTCACGCAAAGGATCCAGTTCTGTACTGATTACCAATGTCTTCGGTTGCTGACTGAGATCATTCGCCATTAACGGGGCTACCTCCGGGGTTTTGCGATTTTCAGGATTCGGTACATATAATTCCATATATTCCTGAACTCTCTTTGAGGTCAAACCGTAGTCTTTGCCATTAGTTCTAATCGAATCAAAAGGACTGCTTTCTTCATTGTGATCCCAATAAGTTGCGGGATAAATCAAAATTTGCTTGTTGGGCAACTCTTTACCGCAATCACGCAAACGCAATGAAACGACTGCTGCCAGATTCGCACCTGCAGAATCACCGATTAAAGTAAATTTGCCTGCCATTGCACTATCAAATTTTTTATGGTGTTGTATTAGATAATCACAAGCGTCATAACAATCATTTAACCCTGCCGGGAATGGATGTTCAGGTGCCAAGCGATAATCTACCGAATATACAATTTGACCGGTCAGATCAGCCATGCGGGCACAAGTTGGCGTGTAGGTTTCAATGTCACCGATAACCCAACCTCCGCCATGAAAAAAGAGTAATGCTCCGGGTTTACGAGGTGTATTGGGCAAGAAAACTCGAATCGGAATATTATGTCCGCCTTCAAGAGAATATATTTTGTGATCGAAAATAGCATAACGGTTGCTTACATCAGGTGTAATCGCCTGCTGAAAATTGCGAACTTTCTTATAGTCTTTTTTCATATCTATTTTCAATCTGGAAACCAGTTTTAAAAGAAATCTTATTAGCGGATTCATCGTGTGTCTCTGTTTTTTCTTTCATTATATATCTCTGTTTTTGCTGCTTGGCCGGAAAAATATTATTAAAATTATAGCATAAAAGCATTTTTGAAAATTTCGTAAACCATCGCCTTGATTTGGTTCTGTTATTGATATAATTTTGTTAAATCCGACAAGTTGTAAAACAAACTGAAATTCAATTTCAGTTTGAGTTGCAATTAACAGATTAAATATATTATATCAATTGCAATCCGGCATTTTATAAAGCATAATATTAAAAAGAGATGTACCTGACATAAGAGGTTTGATCATGGATTCCAAAAATAAAACTATCACATTTTTACCGTTAATAATTATAATATTTACTGTGGTAGTTTTGATTGTAGTTATCGAAGTTCCAAAAATTTTTAGCAAGACACAATCCAAAGATAAGCCGGCAGGTGCATTTCTAATAGACAAAGTTATATTTACAAACGATTCATCTGATTCAGCCGGTAAACAAATCGAGCAACAAGCTTCAAGTATTGATGCTTCAAACACTAATCCGGAAGAGTTGCAAAATCCATCTGCCGATTCGGTTTCCAACAATCCGACAGAGCAACCGGATTTAACCGAGATTTCAACCGGAGTTGAAAATATCAATTTAGACGAAATTGAAACAATGATCAAAATGTACGACTATGATCGTGCTTTGGAATTATTAGAAAAATATCCCGACCAAAATGATGAACGCGTTGCCGGTCTTACCTTGGATATTAAAAACGGAAAAAATAATACCGTCTTAAAAAACTCTTTAGAAAATACGCATATTTTCTTCCATTCGTTAATTTACAATACTTCAAAGGCATTTGATGATGATTATAAAGCGGCCGGCTACAATCAATTTATGACTACCTGTCTTGAATTTGATCGTATTTTGGAACAACTTTACGAAAGAAATTATGTATTAGTTGCTATGCATGACCTGGCAAAACTCGAAACTGACGAAAACGGAAAGCAAGTTATGGTGCCGGGTGAAATTTATTTGCCCGAGAATAAAAAACTTTTAGTACTTTCGGTTGATGACGTAAATTACTATGAGTATATGGAAGAGGACGGTTTTGCCAATAAATTAGTGTTGGATCAAAATGGCAAAGTAACTTGTTCGATGATCAATGATCAAGGTATGACCGTCTTAGGCAACTATGATGTTGTACCTATTTTGGATCAATTTATTGAGAATCATCCTGATTTTTCGTATCGCGGGGCAAAAGGAATCCTCGCTTTGACCGGCTATGAAGGTGCTCTTGGCTACAGAACCGATGAAAGATATAAAGATACCAATCCAAACTTAGATGCCGATATTGCTGAAGCGAAAAAAGTCGCTCAAGCTTTGAGAGATACCGGCTGGGAATTCGCCAGTCATTCTTGGGGCCATGTGAAGATGAATGCAATTACCTTGGAAAATTTCCAACAGGATGCCGATCGTTGGGAGAAAAATATATTACCAATCATCGGTGAAACCGATATTATGATTTATCCTTTCGGTGCACCGTTCTCTTGGTCAATCGATGATTACAATTATGACAATCAACATTTTGCCTATTTGAAACAAAAAGGGTTTGATTATTTTTGTACAGTAGACTGTTCCCGATACTACACAACATCAATCCGTGATGACTTTTTGCTGCAAGGCAGAATCAATTTAGACGGTTATCGGATGTATTATAATCCGGAACTGATTGAAGATTTGATTGATCCGGATTATGTCCTTGACGAAGCCAGGCCCTTGCCGGTGCCGCCGCTTTAATTCTGCAATGAAAGCTTAACCTAATCATCGGAATTCAAATACAAAAGAAATTTAATTAAAGTTTCCGCTAAACAAGAATATCTTTTATTTAGCAAGATAACGGTCATTGACTCTATCCTGCAAATAAACATTGGTTAAGCCGGAACCGGATTTTTCATACAGCGCATAGCCTTCTTTTTGGCAATTCGGACAAGCATCACGGGGAATTGTAATGCCTTTAATTTTCGATCCCCAGTCGGAACTTGAATCGATATAATTCAGTCCGGAACAATCCGGGCAAACTTTGAAATTCTGAGTTTGATTTTCCATAATACCGTCCGTATCATAATAGATATTTCTCTTTTTACGGACTAGTTTTTGCCTGCCGTATTCTTTGTCAGCTAAAACTTCACGCTTTTGCCATCTTTCGTAAACTGTAGCTGAAAGTTCCTTAATATACTCCGTAATCCGCGGATCTTGCCGCAAACGATTCGGATCATAATCCGGTTCTTTGACACCGGAATAATCCAGTCCTGCCATTGCCAAAATTATACCGGTATTGACATAAGGCAAAGCACTTTCTATGGAATAACCTCCCTCAAGTATTGCCACATCCGGATTCAGCCTTTCATTTAATATGGCATAGCCTTGAGCGGTAAAATTCATATTGGTAATCGGATCGGAATAATGATTATCCTGACCGGCTGAATTGACAATTAAGTCAGGTTTGTATTCTGCCAAGATAGGCATGATGACATTATCCAATACATAGAGGTAACCTTGTTCACCGGTTTTCGGCGGTAAAGGAATATTAATAGTATAACCATAAGCGCCCGGTCCGCCCGCATCATCTATATAACCGGTACCCGGGTACAAGGTTCTGCCATCCTGATGAAAAGAAATAAACAAAGTATCCGGATCATTCCAATATATATCCTCCGTACCGTCACCGTGATGACAATCCGTATCAATAACCGCAACTCGCAAATCTCCATATTTTGCCCGCATTGCTTCCAAACCTACTGCCTCAATATTACCGACACAAAAACCGCGATCACCGTAGACTACCCGTTGTGCATGATGACCCGGCGGCCTGACCAGTGCAAAGGATTTCTCAGCCCTGCCGGAAAACACTAAATCAAACGCCTCAATCGCACCGCCCATACTGACCATATGAGATTTGGAAAATCTGGTTTTGACATCAGGTACGGCAAAATGGACTCGCTGAACATCTTGTGCCGTTGCAGGTACAGGATTGTAAAATTCAATACCGGCAATATCCTGTACACCCTCTTCAAATAATTGATCCTGAGTATATAAAAGTCTTTCTTCTCTTTCCGGATGACTCGGAGATATTGCCCAGTCGAAAGCCGGGAAAAAAACCAACCCTAATTTGTTCTTAGCCTGCATGATTGACTCCTGTTTTTTCGGATGCAAAGCCGATCTTGTTTTTGAATTTTGAGATCTGCAAATTCAATTTACTATACTTCTGACTATTGCAACAATCCCTTGTGCAT
Organism: Clostridiaceae bacterium; assembly: GCA_012838135.1. Lineage (GTDB taxonomy): Bacteria > Bacillota > Clostridia > Saccharofermentanales > DTU023 > UBA5436. The sequence goes on from DUPV01000018.1 coordinate 8,640, forward strand.
TTTGCCTATCCCTGCTCTATTTTACAACTCAATCCGGGTTTAATTTGAGCTTTAATCCGAATGTTCTTTCCTCTGCTATAACCATCTATCATGTTAAAACTTGACTCTTCAATAATTTCCGCTGCTAATTCCGAATCACTTAGTTGCTTTGCCGCTTGATTCAAACATTGCAAAATATATTTTTGTCCCTCAGCCAGAGAATAACGTGAACCGATTTTTTCATAGATATTTAATTCGGGAATTATCAAAATTTTGCGTCCGGTATCTGCCAGCAAATTCAGTTCCATTGTCGGTTGGGCAAGTGCCGCTCCAATCGCATTGGCTACTTTAAATTCTTCAGGCAATAAAACATTCAACTTAAATTCCTGCTCCAGATATTCAGTTAAGACCTTAGCGGGACCACCGATTACTTTTACTTCAGCCGGTTTAATCTGCCGGTCTGCCAAAATTTCGCGAACTGTATAAACCGGTTGACTATTAAGCTGCAAGAGTAAGCAATCCACTTGATTTTTAATCATTTGAGCCGCTTTTTTTAATACTAATTCGGCAAAATCTTCTGCCGATAATGCCAATTGTTCGGCTAATTCGGTAATACCTTGTCCGGCCCGCACTACTTGTTCAGTTGAAAGATGATCAAAATCTAATTTATGCAAAACAGACATCGCATCAGTCAGAGTAGGTGTCGCTCCGCCAAATAATAACGGTGGACCTTTGCGTTCCGGACCGATCTTAATTTCAGCAGCGAGACTATCATTCACCGAAGAGTTTTCTACAGATAAACAACTGTCACCGCCCAGACCGATTGACACACTGTATATTGCCCGTACCAAAGTTTTATTCTGACCTATTGTGATCCCTGTCGGTTCAAAAACCGGCACACCGTCCACTAAAAAGAATATATCAGTAGTTGTGCCTCCTATATCTAAGAGGACACTATCCAGTCGATTATCAAATAAGGCACTCATTCCCATAAAACTGGCGGCAGGTCCGGAAAGAATCGTTTCTACCGGACAAGTAATTGCATCTGCAAGCGGTATCGTACCGCCATCAGCCTTTAAAATATAAATCGGAGCAGTAATTTCTGCTTCACGCAAAGCAGCTGAAATATTATTTGCAAATTCTTGAAAAATATTGTAAACCGCAGAATTCAAATATGCCGTATTGACTCGTCTTGGGAAATTCAGTCTGCCTGATAAGGTGTGACCCTGAGTTATCTGATTATAATCAGCTGCAAAATATTCTGCTATGGCTTCTTCATGTTCGGGATTTCGAGTCGAGAATTTCGTTACTACGGCCAAGTTTTTCTTTTGTGAATTTAAATCTTGTTGTAAATCATCTGCCTTATTTAGGTCTTTTTTCAAAGCCGCTAACTGCTGATAATTCAGGTCTTTAACCATTTTTCCGCGATGGTCTACATAACCGTCGATATAGTTCACTTCAGCCGGAATTTCCGGAAATTCAAAATTAATCCCCGGACCTTTTTGTAAAATTAAATCAACTGCTGTTGTTTTATTTTCCACAATCGCATTGGTCGAAATCGTCGTACTTAAATTTACTCGGGAAATTTGAGTTTTATTCAAGTCGGCAATCAAATCATAAATTGCATTGAGAATCGTTCGATAAAGATCTGTATGATCGACCTGATGTTTAATCGTTTTTATAATTTTATTATCTTTGACAGCTACGCCGTCAATATGCGTACCGCCCATATCAATTCCGATTAACACATTGTACCTCTTTGATAAAGTTTTTCTGGTAAAATAATATTTTAAATTATTATTCTAATATGAATTCTTATTCAAAACAGATTTTATTGTTAGAAACGTCCCTATTTCTATTCTAACATGAATAATGTAATTTTAAATATGCTTTAATTTTTCAATAACATCCTCACGAGATAATAAGCGTTTTGTGATCTTATTGATTGTTTTATTTTGTATACATACACTAATCATATAATTAGACTCAGAAAAGGTATTAAATGCATAATTTTTTTCATTGAATTTTTGTCTGTTTTTATTTGGTCGCGGCATAACTTCCACATTACATAATTCAAGATAAAAACCTTTGCCGCACGCTTTTAGTAAGCTTTCTTTGCGCGTCCATAAATAATAAAAACGATACAAATCTGCTTGAACCCAATTTATTTCCCCCGACGAAAAAATCTGTTCCCGCATTGACCAAAAATCAAATTTAATCATTTCCTCAATATCTACGCCTATTTCTTCTTTGGCAATGCCTAATATCACATAGTTACCTGAATGAGAAATATTAAATTTCAAACCGTTCTTTGCTTGTGGTTTTCCTTGTCCGTCTGACGCATAATAAATTTCTCCGACATATGCTTCAATCAATAAACCTGCACATAAAGAACGTAAACGATCATCTTGATTTCTATATCTTAGTGTTTTTTTTAAACGCTGCAGTGATAAATAAGCTTTGTCTTTATCAAACGACCTCTTAAAATCATTGATATCAAGGCAATATAAACTTACGATTCCGGTCATTCTTGATTCTCTGCATTAAAGAAAATCGGCTCTGTATAAGTTAAAATTCTATTTTCATAATTTCTTAAAATATATTTATTAGGCGTTTGAGAAATTACATATTGAGGTGAAATTGGAATTTTCCCACCACCACCCGGCGCATCAATAACAAACGTAGGAACTGCATAGCCTGAAATATGGCCTCGTAAATTTTCCATGATCTCTATACCTTTTGCCACCGGGGTTCTAAAATGCTCAATTCCCATAGATAAATCGCATTGGTATAGATAGTACGGGCGGACACGAATCTTAATTAAACCATATAACAAGTCTTTTATATCTTTTACCGTATCATTGACTCCACGTAATAAAACGGATTGGTTTCCTACAGGTATCCCTGCTTCTATTAATTTTCGGCATGCCTCTGTTGATTCCGGCGTGATTTCTTTTACATGATTAAATTGCGTATTTAACCAAATCGGATGATATTTTTTTAACATATTACATAAATCATCAGTTATACGGTAAGGTGCAACAACAGGCATTCTGCTCCCAATCCTAATAACTGAAACATGAGCAATTTTGCGAAGTTCAGAGATAATATATTCCAAACGTTCATCAGAAACCATTAATGCATCTCCACCCGAAAGTAAAACATCATTGATCTTTTTTGTCTTGCTGATGTACTTAATCCCTTCGTCAATTTGTTCCTTAGAAATAATATCATCCTTATTGCCAACTAGACGTCTTCTTGTACAATGCCGACAATACATTGCACATTGGTTTGTAATTAAAAAAAGAACACGATCAGGATATCGGTGTATGAGTCCTGGAACTGGCGAGTTTTTTGATTCAGCTAAAGGATCTTCCAAATCAGCTTCAGAAACTTGTAATTCCGCTTTCGATGGTACACATTGTTTTCTGATAGGACAATTCACATCTTCATGATCGATAAGCGAAAGATAATATTGAGTTATACACATTTTAAAAACTTTATTCACTTCATCTATTTCTTCTTTTTCTTCATCTGAAAGAGTAAGAAAAGTCTCTAATTCATCAGCACTTCTGACTGCTTCAGAAATTTTTTCTCGCCATATTTTTTCAAGTTCCATCATATTACCTCCTTGTTATCGATGTTCTTGACCGAATAAGCTTTGCAATACTTTCATATTCTCTACGTATAAAATAATGATCACCTTGGAATTCATCATATCTACAAGGTTTGTCAAAATATTTATCCCATTCTCTGATTGCATCCGTATATTGATCTTCCGATGTATATAAAATATTAGCTTCTATTTTGTTTTTTGTTTGCTTAGGACCTGGATAAGAAATAAGAACTTCAAAATCAGCTCGAATCGCCGGAAGGAAAGCATATATCAGTTCCAGAGAATCTTTGTCGTCACCGTCAATACCACCACGTTCTATCAAATCAGAGATTAATTCTTTATCTGATTTATTAATAAGTGACGTATCATTTTTATAATGAGGAGCAGGATAGGCAGAAATAAAAATTTGTCTGGGTGTGAAATTTAATTTATCAATACATTCATAAGTAAGTAATCCGCCTAAACTGTGTCCAAAAATATAGAACTCCTCTTCCACAGTAATTTCCTGATTTATTTGATTTATCACATCATTTAACATTGAGTCAAAATCTTTACACAAGGGCTCTCTATAACGAAGACCATGACCGGCATAATCTATTAAGTGAAGGTTAAGGCCTTTCTCGAGTAAAGATCTCATGGGATAATATAGAATGCTCGAGCCACCTGCATAGGGAAGAAAAAATATTTTCTTTTTGTTCATTTTTTATCCTCTTGCAATTCATTAATACGGTATAAGGAATAAAAATCTCCTTTGCTATTAACCAATTCGTCAAATCTTCCAAATTCTGTTATTTCACCGTTGTTCATCATAATTATTGCATCAAAGTTTTTGAGGATTTCCGGATCTAGTTTATGGGTAATCGATATTCTCAGAGTATTTTTGCGCTTTGATATATTATTTTCAACTTCTAAACTGGTTTTCTTATCCAAGGCGGACGTTGCTTCGTCCATAATCAGAACCGGAGAATCTTTTAATAAAGCTCTGGCAATTGATACTCTTTGTTTTTCTCCGCCTGATAATTGACCTCCTCCTTCACCGACACGTGCTGTAATACTTCCTTTTTCTTTAATGACTTCTTTTAGACAAGCATCCTCTAATACTTGTTCAAATTGATCTTGAGGCCATTCTTTGTAAAGTTTAATATTCTCCTCAATAGTGTCATCAAAGACAAACGTATCTTGCTCAACATGGCTAAATAACTCTGCAAGAGATTCGTCACTTATTTCTCTTAATTGAATATCATCCAGATAAATATCACCTTCGTACCATTCATAGGAACCGGATATTAAATCCAAGAAAGTAGATTTACCACTACCGCTTAAACCAACCACGGCATATTGTTTGCCAGAATCCAAATCGAGAGTTATATTTTGTAGAATGTTTTCTCCATTTTCTTCATATTTAAAGGATACATTCCTCAATTTAATGCCGGAATTAATCTCACCCTTGTCTTCTTTTATTTGGAATTCTTCTTCTTCATCAAATATTTGCGTATACTTGTCTAATATGCCTTTCGCCGCATGACGCTTGGAGATACCCGTTATAACTTCATTAATGGGTGCTGTAACATTATTTAATAACTGGATAAATGCAAATATGCTACCGGTTGTCATTAAACCTTTAATTGTAAACCAAGCTCCTAATATAAATACAACCAAAACAATCGCAATGGTTGAGGTAGTGGTGAGTGCCATTAACGAGTTAAAATTCAACTCGTATTTCTCCTTGCTTCCCTCTTGTTTATCAATTTTTGTTGAAGCCTGATTTAAAATTTCTTCTTCAATATTAAAGCTATTGATAACCGAATATCCCGATAAAACATCCTTAACGAAAGAAGTAAACACGCCATTTTCTTTCGAAACGGTTTTCTGTTGTTCTTGTAATTTTTGATTATATTTCGATGAGATAAGTACCGGTACTAAGGATAAAAATAATACAATGAGCGTTAGAATCCAATTGATATATATCATCAAGGCGAATCCGGTAAAAATCATGACAATCTTCGACACTGTCAGTATTCCGCCACGTATATAATCCAAATCGATAGTATTCATATCATTGCTAAGTGCTGATATATACGTTCCAGTTGGGTTTAGCTTATACCGTTTCATCGGCATTTTAAAAATCCTGGATAGAATCGTCATTTTTAATTGAGACATTGTATTTTTCACATAACAATTAAGAACTTTTCCTTCTATCAGATTAGCAAGCAAGTTAACTATTAAATAAATTACCGCATAGGGCACTAGTCCCCATAATGCATTGCTTCCCTGGTCAATCCCCACATCTATAAATTGTTGGATTAACAAAGCTAAGATTACACTTAGTACGTGGGTAATAAGTGAAATTAGCTGTGTGGCTAAATATTGCGGTCTTGTTTTTGCAAATGCCTCATTATAAAAATTGTTTCTTGGCATTTCTTTTCTGTCAATTCTCTTCGTTTTTACAATATTAGATTTCTTTTTACGCCTTTTGTGGTTCATTTTTTCCTCCACAAGTATTCTCTGTTAAAACTTGAACACTATTTAAATTTTTGATAATCCCTTTGACTTGGCTCATCAATTTATTTTTTGTGACAATAAAGAGGTAAAGACCATTTTCATTGATGTCAATCCTTATGGAAGATGACATCTCTCGGAAACGGGAAAATTGTAATTGTTGTCTCACGATGTTTTCTATGCTTTCTCGTTCTAGAGTTCCTTTACTATCGCCAAAAGAATACGTGACGTTAATCATTGGAATACTAGAAATCTTTGACTCAAACCAAGTTGCTTCCTCTTTATTCAGATTGCGCACACCTGGAATTTCATTTGCACAGTTTGCTAAATTGCTTGCTTGTTCTTTCGGACTATCAGAATTATCTGACAAAATAATAAATTTTATTTCTTGCATTAAGCCCATTTTATTTTTATCTTCCGGGCCTCGTCCATGATATAAAACCAAAACAGGGATCCCGACTTTGCCGTTTGTTTTTTCCTTTGTTACAAGAGATTTCAATAACGTTAAAGCCAATTCCAAACCATTATCAAACCAATATTTATCCAATTCACCGTAGCTAAACTCTTTCGTATACAAACTGAACTTAGGATGGATAAATCGCCTCAAAGTGTTCTTCGCATTAACTGAACGTTCAAAAGCAGCATAATTTTTTCCCAAAATATTATTTTGCAAGGTATTTCTGTATTTATTTATAAATTCGTTAATTGCAACTTAAACTGAAATTCAATTCTGTACAATGTTATTTGTTTTCATCAGGCTGCAGCCTGATGAAAACTTTCGGCACTGCATCCTCCCAATATTTTTCTGGGATATTTGTTGATAAA
>DUPV01000019.1 GCA_012838135.1 Clostridiaceae bacterium
ATTATGATAAAGCAGGAATTGATAATAGTACTTATCATCAATTTTTGATTCAAACAATAATGACCGGATTAAAAAGCAGAGGACTTTCTCAGGCTAAAATTTTTAAAATTCTGAAAACGATGAAGTTAATCTTCTATGTGGATAGTCGTGTTTCAAACAATGATGTTGATGATTACGAGGAGAGTATGAAGACACTAATTGAATATTTTATTAAAGGAATATTGAAGTAGAATGATAAGTACAGGGAGTCATAAGTCTCCTTATATTTTTAAAATATTATGAATGAATATTTATGTATATTCATTCAATCAGATAGCAAAATATAATAAGAGAAAAGGGTGTTTACTATGAAAAGCCTATTTAGCCTATTTAAGCAAGATAAAACAAAGTCTTCCGAAAACAAAATACATGTATACGGATTAAGTGGAGGTAGTTGTAGTATCAGGAATACTATCGCAGTAAAAAAGTTGTTGGTTAACGCAATAACGTTACTCCGACTTCCGTTAACGGGTATGGGGTTAGTTTGTCTCTATCAGTATGGTTGCAGTTCAGATAGTCGTTGGACGGTTTTGTTTGCAGCCATTTCGCTCTGTATATACTTCAGTGATTTTATAGACGGGAGTATGGCAAGGCGATGGGGTGTTTCTTCAGACAGCGGAAAACTCTGCGAAGAGAGCTGTTAATTATGATATGATAAAAACATCTCCTTTTGGGGAATTGGTAAGTAGTTATTGTCAATTCTACTTTTTCCAAAACCATTAAGGGGATGTTATCTTTTGCAACAAAAAGATTTCTGTATTTGCAGGTTTTCTGACGTTTCGCAATTGCCTGTTTCAATAGAAAAAAAGGGAAATAACAATACAAAACAGTTAATTTAGGAGTAATGTATGATGGGGTCTAAAAAAAACATAGCTGTGATAACCGGAGCTTCTTCCGGAATCGGTTTGGAATTTGCAAAACAACTTGACTCACATCCGGGAATTGATGAAATTTGGCTTTGTGCCAGACGAGAAAACAGGCTTCAGGACTTAACTCAAAGCTTAAATAAAACGACAAAAATAATTGCAGGTGATGTCACGGATTTACTATGGCAAAATAGATTACATCAGGAACTTGAGCAGAACAATGTACAAATCCATACACTGATCAATTCAGCAGGCATGGGTAAAAAAGGAACTGTAGAAGAAATCGGTTGTGAAAACAATGCCTATATGATTGATTTGAATTGTCGTGCTCTGACTGTAGTATGTTCAATTTGCATACCGTTTATGGCAATCGGAGGCAGGATTCTTAATCTTGCATCTGTTGCTGCTTTTTTACCACAACCGAGATTTGCGGTTTATGCAGCGACTAAGGCCTATGTGTTAAGTTATTCACGTGCATTACATCGAGAACTTAAATCAAAACAAATTACGGTAACTGCTGTTTGTCCCAATCCGATCGAAACCGAGTTTTTCAATCATACGGGCAAGCCGCACGAAATAAGTTCTCTCAAACGAATTGGTTTAGAACAAGTCGAAAAAGTCGTAGCTAAAGCTTTACGCAGATCAAAATGCAAAAAAGACATTTCACTCCAAAGTGTGTCAGCAAAATTTGTCAGAATTGTAGCACGTATCTTACCGCATCCTTTTATATTGTGGATTGAAGAAAAAATCGGTTTATAAAAATTTGCTATCTAATATGTGTTTTTTTATTGTTTATTAATGCTTGAAGCATGGAAGTTTATAGAGGTAAATAGAAAATAAAATAATTAATTGTTTTTGAACTATATTATTCAGGTTTTCAAGACCAACAAAAAACTAATAAACTGTTATAATTATGTTGGATTAAGATTATTTTATGGTACAATATTGTATGGTATATCCAAAAGTGTAAGAATCTTAGGAGGCATGTATGTATAAAATCATAAGAAAAGAAAAATTAAATGAAAATGTGTTCAGAATGGCCATTGAAGCCCCTCTGATTGCGGCAAAGGGTAAAGCCGGTCAATTCATTATGTTCCGAGTAGATGAATTAGGTGAGCGGATTCCTTTGACTATTGCGGGTACAAATGAGGATGATGGAACAGTGGAAATCATTTTTCAGGTAGCCGGAAAAGGAACAAGAGTATTGGCTAATAAAGAAGAAGGCGAAACAATCTTGGATTTTGTGGGACCTCTAGGAATTCCTTCAGCACTAGAAGGTTACAAGAAAGCTTGTGTTATCGGTGGTGGTGTAGGAACTGCTATAG
>DUPV01000020.1 GCA_012838135.1 Clostridiaceae bacterium
AAAAATGGCTCTTTTGCAAAACAGGATTGATGTGTTGGCTTGTGCGGTTTTGCAAATGTGCCATTTGTGGGCTGGCAAAAAACAAAAAATGCGGGTCGGCAAAAAATAAAACTTTATCGGGTCGGCTTGTGTGGTCGGCAGTCATTCCGATTTGATTTTCTTCTTTGTCTTTGTATGTCGTCTTGTCAATTTTCATGTCGCTGTCTTTTTTTCTCAGGCTTGCTTGTAACGGTTTGGCGGTATGTTTTTGTTGCCGATTTCGAAGCACTGCCCTGTCAAGTTACACGAAAGTTTATTAGATGCAGAAACGCTGAAATACCCACTTTCTCGGCAATAAAATATACCGCCTGTTATGCAAAGTTGCTATTTCTTCTCAACATTTACTATTGAGAACCATCCTTTTCCTTCTTGATTTTCAATAATTTTCACACATTGCGTTACATCAAATGTAACCATTGTAGAATGAAAAATTGAGAGGACAATATCTTGTAATTTCTGATCAGATTCTAATGGAATTACTTTCAAACCTTTTTCAACAGCTTTGTCTATAGATATGGGTCTGCCATGAGTTTTGTGCTCTCCAGAATTACAAAGCCATTCAGCAATAGTCTCTCCTTTCTTTTCGTCAGAATTGGCAAACATATATGTATTTAGCCAATTTCCAACAAGTCGTATTGATAAGTCAATAGTGTCTTCACATTTTTTAAAAAATCCATGTGGATATGAATTAATTCGATTTACCCATAAAGTTGCTAATTCCGGATTTTTTATAATTTCTTGCTTTGCTTGCTCAAATTCATCAAGAATAGATTGAGCTGGTATCATATATCTACTTCCATTATTTGCGATTACTCCCATTTGTGGATCAATAGGTCCTATTGCAGAATGTTTTGCCATTATTAACTCATCGCATGCGCATGAAAGCATTGTCGCAGCGGACATTGCATTTTGAGGAATGATTGCTCTTATGTGGGAGAATTTTTGTCTTAAATATAGTACAATTTGTTCCGTAGCTTCGGCACTTCCACCAGGGTTGTGAATTATTATATCCAGTTTATCACCTTTCAATTCATGGACAGCAGACATAAACCCCTGAATATCTTCTTGAGTAATTGATATTAAAAAATCGGGGATTTGTTGGATTGCCAATTTTTTCGATCCATAAGCTGTTGCAAAAAGGATTAAATTCCTTCCCGTATGTTCATAATACTCCTTTAAATACTTCCTTCTAACAGCATCTTGTCTGTTACCAACTATTTCATTTGTAATTTCGTGTCTACTTGGCATAATCTAAAATTTAAATTGTTGTGCTGGAACAAGATGTACTCAATTCGTATTTAATTTGAACATTTGAGTTGTTAATCTTTTCTATCAACTCAATGGTTTTTTGAATCCTAGGATCAACTTTTTTTATAGCATTGTCAAAGAGTTCTTTTCTCTCTTTGTCATAATCCCTTTTATTTTCTATTTTCTGTTTCATCTCGATAAATTTTAATTTCAAAGATACAATTTTTATTTTACAAGCATATTGTCCTTTAATTTTTGTTTCATTGCCTAATTCTCTGTCTTTTGCAATTTTGCATAACGTATGGCGGTATGAAATCGTTGGGGATTGCGGGCTACTTTCCTGTCCAGTTACACAGAAATTGATGCGTGGCAGAATGTTTGAATAACCACTTAAACCCCAATGTTTTATACCGCGTGTTATGGGCTGGGTTTTGGTCATTTTTGTATTTCAATCAACAAATTAATTATCTCATCAATGTTTTCATCATTCTCAATTTCAATCCGAGCACAAGGTCCGTTATAAAATTTCTGAACACTTTCAGTTAAGGGTGATATTTCATGTTTCGTAATTTTCTCTCGTATTTTTTCTTCCTTTAACATTGC
>DUPV01000021.1 GCA_012838135.1 Clostridiaceae bacterium
AAGAACTTATCAGAAACGGCTATGATGTAACACTTGGCTCACACCCCTGTTGGAGAAATTTAGTTGAGGATTCAAATATTTATTTTGAGCCGATTGGTCCAAATATTGATATAGAAAAAGAGGCAGCAATTATTAGAGGTAAAGTTTCAAATCCTGTATTAAGTATGTTTAGGATGATGAATTTTGTTTTCAAAATTATTCAAAATTCAACACATGAGATTTTTGAAGTATGTAAGGGTAAAGATTTAATCATTGTAAGCCATAGTCAAATGGGTGCAACAGAGGCTGAAGTATTGGGAATTCCTACGGTTAATGTGACATTGCAGAAAGAGATGATTGCCGAAAAACTTAAGCCTCAAACCTTCTGGAAAAAATTGACAGGTAAGATCATAGGAAAACAGGTGGCAAAACCATATAACAAAATCCGGAAAGTATATGGCTTGAAACCGATTCAATCTTCCGACGAGATAATATCCCGTAAGTTGAATTTAATACCGATCAGTAGACATGTTTTAGAGAGAAATCCCTATTGGGAAGAGCAGCATGTTTTGACAGGCTATTGGTATGAGAAGGAAGAAAACTATAAGCCTGACGAAAAGCTGGCTGATTTTCTTGCAAGTGGAGAAAAACCGATAATTCTTTCTCTCGGAGCAATGTCTTTCGAAGCAGAATCCGAAAAAGAAAAATTAGATATGTTTGTAAGTGCTTTTAGTAAATTAGGATATCGAGCCATTATCCAGGGATTTCAGAAGACACTTCAGAATTACAAATTGCCAAAAACAATGATTTCATGCGGCAGTGTTCCACACAGCTTTCTTTTCAAGCAATGTTTATTTGTTATTCATCATTGTGGATTTGGAACTGCAGCAGCTTCAATGATCTATGGTATTCCATCTATTCCGGTACCACATGTTTTGGACCAATTGGGGTTTGCTACGCAACTGTATAATATTGATGTTGCAACAAAACCTCTCAAGTCTAAAGATTTGAGTGAAAGTTCAATATGCAAAGCAATATTAGACATGCAAAGTACGTATGAGGAAAAGAAAAAGAACGCGGAGTTAATTTCCGCTAAAATTAAAGAAGAAGGAGGCGTAGAAGAAGCTGTGAAATTAATTGAAAGGTTCTACACAGCACGCTAACACTCTCGCAAGAGCCGTTGAGGAAGGGAGTGATAACCTGACCTGCAATGGGGATGTGGCAAGACAACATAAAACCCAGAAGAATAGACAAAGGGGCAATCAGAGGTCTGAGCATATGAACAACTCAAGAGATTAGCAAGAAAATGATTTGCCAGGTGCCAAAGAGTGTAGGCAAAATCCAATTTACGTAGCAATGGATGAGATTTATGAAAGAAAAAAACTATAAAACAGCTTTAGGCACTATTCATTATTGGGTCAATTATATCGACCCAATAAGACCAAGTTTAGTTTTTCTGCCCCGATTAACTGCAGATCACCGTTTATTTGACAAGCAAATCGAATTTTTTAAAGGCTTCTGTAATGTGTTTGCCTGGGATGCGCCCGGTCATGGTCTGTCATGGCCTTTCACGTTTGATTTTGATCTTAAGGACAATGCCGAATACGACAGGAATTGAAAATAAAATACCTGATGTCAAAATAGAGACCAGCCTGAAATCGTCAACAATTTGATCGAGACTTTTATCAAAAATTTACCCAAGTAAATTATATTTGTTTTGGTGGCACGATATCATAAAAAGACGACAATTAGTAATTGCTTATCCACATTACTTGGAAGTGCAGTAAAAGATTTGCTACAATTTACTTAGTTGCATAAATTTCAATTAATTAAAATTTCTATTTGAAGGAGGAATCCCATGATTATTTACTTAACCAGCAATCTTTTTACCCCGGACTTAACAGCCCTCAATCCGGAAAATGAACTTTTAGATTCACTGCGTCAGGATACAAAGAATGAAGCAAGCAATTATTTGATTATTGCTGCTGATCCTGAGAATAGCGAAGAAAATGACCAAATGTTGGAGTTGACAAAGAAATCTTTTCTCGAAAAAGATTTTGCCATCAATGAAATGGTGTTTATGGATAGAAGAAATTGCCAAGATGCCGAGAGTCTGATCAATGAAGCGGATGTAATTATCCTCTTCGGCGGTCATGTTCCAACCCAGAATAAATTTTTCCAAGAAATTAATTTGAAAGATCTGTTAGCAAATAAGAATAAAATTGTTATGGGTATTAGTGCCGGATCCATGAACATGGCGGCAGAAGTATATGCTCTGCCGGAATTAGAAGGTGAGGCGGTTGACCCCGATTACAAGCGTTTCTTGTCTGGTTTGGGTCTGGTTGAAGAAAGAGTGATTCCCCATTCGCAGATACTAAAAGATGTCAAAGTAGACGGGATGCTGATGATTGATGAAATTGCCAAAGGAGACAGCTATGGCAATGAGTTTTACGTTATTCCCGACGGCACCTATCTCTATGTAAATCAGGGTAAAAAAGAATGGCGTGGCAAGGTTGAGCTTTTAGCGGATGGTACCTTTAGCGATTTCAATTGATGTGTTTTCAATTATTTGTTATACAAATTGAAAATTTATTTGGAGAAACGCTTAATGAAATTATCAGAAAAGAACAGTGGAGTGCTTCTTGTCGCAATATCGGCAGCATCCTTTGGCTTGGTGCCGATATTTGCCAAGATGGCATATTCTGCCGGCACAAGTGCATCTACTCTGCTTTTTCTTAGATTTTTGGTGGCAACGGTGTTTATGTTTTTGCTGATGATTATTAGAAAACTTCCATTGCCATCAGGAAAAGAGATTATATCATTCCTGCTTCTTGGCGCTTTTGGATATGCCGGGCAGGCATTTTGCTATTTTATGGCTTTGAACTATGCATCTGCCAGCGTTGTCTCACTTCTGTTATATACTTATCCGGCATTAGTTATGATTGGTTCAGTGATCTTTTTTAAAGAAAGAATTACTACGCGAAAGATAGTCTCTTTGGGCTTTGCCCTTGTAGGAGCCTTCGTTATTATTGGTTCTGAATTTGATGCAAGCCCTCCGGGAATCATTCTGGCAGTTATGACTGCTGTGGTCTACTCCATATACATCCTGATTAATTCAAGAATAGTCAAAGCAGGAATGGGAATTCAGTCATCTGCGTTTATTATGCTTGGTGCGGTATTTGTCTATGGTATTATGAATTTGTTTGCAGGTTTTGTACCGCCCACAAAGACAGTTGGATTTGTTGCCATTTTTTTGATTGCAATGATATCAACAGTTCTCGCTTTCTGGTCATTCCTCACAGGCATGGAGAGAACTGGTGCATCCACAGCAGCACTTGTATCCACTCTTGAGCCGGTTGTGACCGTTTCTTCTTCTGTAATTATTTTATCTGAGAAGCTAACACTTAACATTGTTTTGGGAGGTGTCCTTGTTTTGACAGCACTCATCATAACCTTACCGGCAAAAGAGAGTACTTGAACGACAAATCAACACTTTAGTGATGAGAATTTCAAGTTTATTACTATAGTGAACATAAATTAACAGACGATTGTTATAATGCGGAAGGGAGCATTGCATATAAAATATATCCTTTTACAATATAACTACCACAAAAGGAAAGGGCAGTTCATCTGTGGGTATTAGATTACGCTTTATTCAGGACGACGTGCTCGGCGGAGATATAGAAATTACCGTGCGCGCTGCGGAGAAAAATGAACGAGTGAATAAGCTGTTGTCCACGCTCTCGGATCATTTCAGGCAACTGGTATCCAGTCAGTTGTTTTCGGAAAGATATCATATAAACACCTCAGATATTATTCTCATTATGCGCGACGGCCGCTACGTAACGGCTAAAACCGTCGATGGCGATTTTACAATCAAGGATGCGCTGACGCGCGTGGAAGAGAGCCTTGATCCTGTGTGGTTCGTCAGGATATCTCAGTCAGAGATAATAAATCTTAAATATCTTAAAAACTGGGACTTTGTAGGTGGAGGAGTAATCCAGGTAAAGATGGAACACGGAATAGTATCTTACACATCGAGGCGCTACGCTAAGCAAATTCGCAAAATTTTTCTTGAAAGGAGGGCAGAACGATGAAAAAACGGCTGATAGTCAGATCTATTATCGGACTCATTGTCGGTGTACTTGCTGCACATGTAATTACCTTTCTGGTAAATTACCTTGGCCGCGGCAAATATCTCGTCTGTATGCCGGAGCTTACAGAAAGATTTGGATTTGCCGGAGCCGTAATTGTTCAGACCCTGCTTGGAGGAATATTCGGCATGATAGCGCTCGGCGGAACATGCCTTTTCGACATAGAAAAATGGAGTCTGCTGCGCGCCTCAGTGGTACACTGTGCGCTTATACTCGTTACGTACATAGTAATAGGGTTACTGCTGCATTGGTTTTCTTTCCACATTATTCCCATACTGATAATGACAGGCATAATAATCGTAGTCTATGCGCTGATATGGCTTATAATGTACGTTGCCTGGAAAAGAGAAATCAAAGAACTGAATCGCCTTACGGAAGAATATAAAA
>DUPV01000022.1 GCA_012838135.1 Clostridiaceae bacterium
AGCGGGCGACTTCACAGCGACCAGTACTAACTACACGAACATCAAGATCACCGTTAATCCGGGTACGCTTACAATTAATGCTATTACTGATATGGTGACAGTAACAATTATGGAACACAGTGGCACCGAACTTTACGACGGCACTGTGAAGACCGTAATGGGTTACACGGTTTCCAGCGATAACGACCTGTACACGGAAAGCGACTTCAGCTTCAATGGCACAGCGAGTGTAAGTGGCACCAACGCCGGCACTTACGACATGGCACTGACAGCGGATGACTTTACCAACAACAGTGACAACTTCACCAACGTCACCTTTAAGATTGTCGACGGAACACTGACGATCAATCCAAAGGCAGTGATGATCACAACAGGAAGCAATGATAAGGAATATGATGGCTCACCGCTAACAAATCCAATGGTAAGCATTGAAGGTCTCGTAGACGGCGAGAGCGTGACATTGACAGCAACCGGTTCACAAACCGAGGTAGGTAGCTCTACAAATACCTATAGTATTGACTGGGGTACCACCGATTCAAACAACTACGCAATTACCGAAACCCTCGGTACTTTAACAGTAACAACCAACGCAACCGCAGAGGTTAAGTTGATCGCAGCTGATGCCGAGAAAGTATATGACGGAACAGCACTGACGAAGACAGACGGCGTAACCTGGGAAGGTCTACCGACAGGCTTGACAGTAGAAGCAAGTTCAACAGGTAGCCAGACGAATGCCGGCGAAAGTGCGAACGTAGTAAACGACGGCTATGTAATTAAAGACGGCAACGGAGTAGATCAGACAGCGAACTTCACGAACATAACGAAAGTTCCCGGCACCTTGACAGTTAATCCGAAGGCAGTTACTTTGATCTCTGCAAGCTTAGAGAAGAAGTACGACGGCACAGCTCTTACGAACGGTACGACAGCTCTGGCAGAAGAGAGTGGTTGGGTTGGTACTGACGGTGCAACCTACACCTTTACCGGCAGCCAGTTGATCGTAGGCGAAAGTGATAATGCATTCAGCTATGAGCTCAATGCAGGAACACTCGCAGGTAACTACACAATCAATAAGACAGAAGGCAAGCTGAAGGTAACGGATCGTTCAGACGAAGAGAAATTCGAGATCAACGTAGTTGCGACCAGCAACACCGGAAACACTTATGACGGTACAGAGAAGAGTGCGGCAGGCTTTGAGACCCTGACATTTACAGTAGAAGGTAACACCTATACAGTAAGCGGTCTGACAACGACCGATCCTTCCAGCACGAACGTAGCAACCCTGACGAACGCAATCAGCGGGACAGCAGTTGTAACGGATGCAGAAGGCAACAATGTCACGAATCAGTTCACAGTAAATACGACAAACGGCACGCTTGAGATTAAGAAGCGCGACATCACAGTCAGCGTAGCAGATGCAGCAGATGTTGCTTATAACGGCAACGAGCAAACCGGCGAGACCGACTACACATTCACCAATGTTGTGGCTGGTCAGACAGCAACAATTACCTACACACCAGCCAAGGGCACGTTACCGAATACCTACACAGGCAGCTACGGCGACGACCTGAAAGTAATGGCCGGTACAGTAGATGTAACAGCTAACTACAATCTGACAACGCAGACAGCAGGTAAACTGACAATTACGGATCGTGCAGATGACGATAAGTATGAGATCAACGTAGTAGCAAACAGCAATACCGACAATATCTATGACGGTACAGAGAAGAGTGCGGTAGGCTTTGAGACCCTGACATTTACAGTAGAAGGCAACACCTATACGGTAGAGGGTTTGACAACCAGTGATCCTTCCAGCACGAACGTAGCAACCCTGAAGAATGAAATCAGTGGAACAGCAGTGGTAAAGGATGCTCAAGGAAATGATGTAACATCACAGTTCAAGGTTATTACCCAGTATGGAGCTGGAACACTGTCGATCCTTCCGAAGGCAGTTACAATTACAACGGGTAGCGCAAGCAAGGTCTATGACGGCACTGCACTGACCGAAGAAACAGTAAACATTGAAGGCCTGATAGATGGCGAGATGGTAACATTAACAGCAACCGGTTCCCAGACCGATGTGGGCAGCAGTGATAACACCTACGAGATTGAGTGGAATAATGCAATAGCTTCTAACTACACGGCGACGGAAAACCTTGGTACGCTGATAGTAACAGACGGTGGCGGAATGGGCGGCGGGCCTGATGATGAACCTACCGATCCCGCACCAACACCCGATCCGGGTACCCCTGGCGACACTGATCCAGAACCGGCTCCTGGTCCTGTTGCTCCTGCAGATACTGATCCGGCACCAGCACCCGCTCCTGTAGTTCCTGTCGAACCTGATACCGAGCCGGCGCCCGGACCGGATACCCCTGATGAACCTACTCCGGAACCTGATACCGGGCCAGCACCTGGTCCTGTTACCCCTGGGGATAATGATCCGAAACCGATGCCGGGACCGGATACTCCTGAGGAAACTACTCCGGAAACTAAGCCGGAACCGACAATCATCATTCCGGAACGTGAAACACCGCTTGCAGACGGAACGTCAGCAGAATGGGCACTCTTAAACCTGCTGTTGACAATTCTGACAGGTATTATCATGATAGTTCTGTGGATTACTTACTTCACAAACAAAAAACGTGAAGACGAAGAGGACGAAGAGACAGAGGCCGAAGTGGCATATACCGACGCCGACGAGGACGAAGACAGAGACAAGCTCAAACGCAAGGGTATTCTGCGGTTACTGAGCATCATCCCGTTTGTTGTTGCGGTAATCGTGTTCATCCTGACGGAAGACATGCGCAACCCCATGGTCTTAGTAGACCGCTGGACCATCTGGATGGCAGTTATCGCTCTGGTACAGTTAGTACTTGCACTGTTCTGTAAGAAATCCTACGAAGAAGAAGAGGAAGAACAAAAAGAAGCAAATGCGTAAATAACGCTTGCTGAACTAAAAAAAGAGCCCGCCTAGGGCTCTTTTTTTGTTGGACTATTTATATCTGTTTATTGTTTTCAATCTGTCTCAAAAGATATTCCTGAGACATGCTGTAGGTAAGGGCAGTTTGTTTGCTGATAAGTCCTTCCCGATACAATTTTACCAGACTGGCATCCATACTCATCATCCCCTCTGTGGACGAAGTTTGAAGCACAGAGGGAATCTGATGTGTCCTGCCGTCGCGAATCAACGTTCGGATCGCACCGTTACACTGCATAATCTCGAATGCCGGCACAAGTGAGCCGTCATTCGCGGGCAGCAACTGCTGACTGACTACAGCCTGAAGCACCATGGAGATCTGCATGCGCACCTGTTCCTGCTGCTCCGCAGGATATGCATCAACCAACCGGTCAACGGCATTGGCTGCTCCCAAGGCATGCAGCGCGGCAAGAATCAAATGTCCCGTCTCTGCTGCGGTCAGGGCGATTTCGATCGCCTCCATGTCCCGCAGTTCACCGATCAGTATGACATCCGGGCTTTGCCGCAACGCCGCGCGCAAGGCGGACGGATAATCCATCGTATCAATCATCAGCTCACGCTGGCTGACGATGCTTTTTTTATGGCTGAGCAGGTATTCAATCGGATCTTCCAGTGTAATGATGTGTGCACTACGCTGTTCATTGATCTTTTCCAGCAGGCAAGTCAGTGTTGTCGTTTTTCCGCTCCCCGAAGGACCGGTGACGAGAATCATCCCTCTTCTCAGCTCTGCCAGATCCAAAACCGTGCGTGGCAGGCGCATCTCCTCCGGATCAGGCAGAGAGAATGCTACCACCCGGATTACTGCTGCATACGACCCGCGCTGCTTGTACGCGTTTACACGGAAACGGGATACCCCCTTTATTGCAAATGAAAAATCATCATCTCCTCGCTTCATAAACGTCTTCGGATCGCGCCCCGCCAAGGTATACACCGCAAGGATCATCTCTCGCGTCTGTGCAGGAGTCAGTTTTTCCTCTCCCCAGTTTTTAACAAGCTTATTTTGCTTGCAGCTGACCGGCCGGCCGGATATGATAAAAATATCCTCTACATCGTGTTCCACCATGTCTTTCAACAGCATCTGTACGTCCATTGTTTTGCTCCCTCTGTATTCCCTTATTGTCCCGGCAATATGGTTTGGCGGTACAGCCGCTCCACCTCACCCTGTTCTCCGATGCCAACCTCCGCCCGCAGCACTCGCCGGTCATCTATAGTTGTATCATAAACCACTACCGTCCCCGGATAGGAAGTATCAACCGCAATCTCAAATCCGGCTGCTTCCAAACGCTCCGATAGAGGTGCTTCTGCATCACTTGCCGCTATGGCAGACAGTTCCTGTAACCTCTGTTCCGCCTGCGCTTCTGCGGCATAATAATCGGATACGGCATGCGCAGCCCTATCCGAAAGCACACTATCCGACCGGCTGCCGGACAGCGACAAGACGGAAAAAACGGCGAGCAGCAATATCGTAAACACGGTAATCAGCGAAACAATACCTAAACTTACAACCGGTCTCCCGCGTTTCATATTTTCCCTCCGCTCTTTGCACCTAGATAGCGCAGCACGCGCAATGTATAAATTATCCCTTCTTTATCTGTCACTGAGATATCTGCTTGAAGCATGTTTTTCTCATCAATATCAATAACCGTTCGCAATTCATAGACTGGATCCGCGCCATCGGGAAGACGCCGCCAATCTGTATCGTATCGGAGAATATAGACGCCCTCTTCTTCGCCTGTATCCAACAGGGTGTCAAGCACCTGCAGGTCTCCTCCGGCAGCCTTCACACTCTCCGCCACGTTTTGCGCCTCCGCAACGGCCATGGAAAGGGCCGCGCTCTTTTTCCCCGTCATATTTCCGTGTGCAAAAATGGCAATGCAAATTGCCGCCGCAACGGCAAACAACAAGCAGTTGACCAGCAACTCCACTAGAAAATAACGGCTTTTGGACGATTGATTCATGGCGCATTGCTCCTCCCGGCTCTCTCCAAAAAAACCTTGCCGTCATACGTTTCACCTGTTTGGTCAGTCACGCAGATTTGGAGCAGACCCTCCGGCCCCAGCTCGAGAACAAGTGAGGAAAGGGGCATAATCTTCTGCCCGATCCCCGGTGAGACATCCGCACCCTGCAGCAGCAGTACCTCGCGCAGATATCCGTCCTCCACGTAAATCCACGTTTCATACTGTTCACCCTCTGCCAGCATTCCCAGCACCAGTGCATCTCCCTCACCGGTTTGCCGCACGCTTATTTCCCCGGTTGTACTTGTTGTCTGCCGCACCTTTTCCGTCAAGTACAACACGGAAGTTCGCATATTATAATTGCGCTCCGAACGTTCTGCTCCCCGGCTGTAAGCATCTGCAGCCATTACAGAGAGGAGCAAGGTACAAATCGTGTACAAGAAAAACAAAGCAATCACAAACAAGATCTCTGCCGTATCTCTCTCCCGCCGCATCTTCTCCTGCTGCCTCCTAATCTTCAAGATAAAAAACCGAAATCTCCGGCAGCAGATTACCGCCGAGGAATTTATAATGCACCACATAGCGATCTGCATCATAACGAAGACCGTAACGCTCCTCTAAGTAAGCAAGGTCTTGCGGGTAACTTCCTTCCAAGGCATAGCACTGTACGGCCTCCCGCCGCACCGTATCTTTCAGCAGAACGATCTGCCTGGAGACGGATGTTTTCCCGGCGGCGGCTACTCCGAATCCGATACTCAGCGCAACGGCGGCAAAGATCGCGACCGCCCAAAAAACGCCGCTGCCCAGTAATTGCTTGATTTTTTTCACGATGTCGGTTTTTTGCAAGGAAATACCAACCTCTCTCACATGCCGGATAGGATTCCGGCCAACGGCAGCATGACAGATAAGATTACCATTCCTACCAGCACACACAGCAACGCTACCAGTGCAGGCTCAATAATAGCCAGCAACCGCTGCCGCCGCGACTCAGCATCATGGCGACAACGAAGTGCAACTTCCATAAGCATCGTTCCCGGTGTGCCTGTGCGCAAGCCTGCCACGATCATCCCGTTATATGATTCCTCAAAAATGCCACAAGCGAAAATAGCCTCTTGCAAAGGCTTTCCTTCGCCAAGCAGACGCTCGAGTTCCACAATTCGCGCCTTAGTCCCTTCGCTTTCTTCAAGGTCTGCCGCTAAATGCAGCGCATCCACAATATCAATGCCGCTTTCCAGCATCAGCGACATGGAAAACGCGAACCGTTCGGCAGCGATAACCGCCGCCATCTTCCGTGTGAGCGGGGAAGTATCATAAGCGCGCAAAAGTGCAGCCCTGCCTTTTTTTGTAAAACGCAAAAGAAAAAATACGACAACAACTATAATGACTACAATCAAAATGACCAGCGCAGATTGACTAAAGGCCTGTCCGAATTGCAGCAGGGACAGAGAAAAAGGGTTCATGGCCAATCCCAGTTGCTTGAACACTTGTTCAAATACCGGCATCACCGCCACGGTCAGCACAAAAATCACCACAAGCACCATTCCCGCCATAATAAGCGGGTACACCACCGAAGTTCGCAGTTCTCTTGCCAGGGCATCGCGCCCTTGGTAATAAACGTGCAGCGCCTCTGCGATTTCTTGCATACGTCCCGTGCGTTCACCTATCCGCACCATGTCCACAGCATAAGCGGGAAACCGCCCGCTTTGCAGGAAAGCGGCAGACAGACTGTTCCCGTCCGCGACCTCCGCGGATAGCATACGAAATAATTCGCTGTTTTTTCCGCCCGTTTCTTCCCCTAATAACGCAAGTCCTTCCCATGCGGGAATTCCGCTTTTGAAAAACAGCGCCAACTGTTGGAAAAACTCCTCCAGCTCCGCTGCGGAAAGTTCTTTTTGCCTGTCGGTTCGTTTCATGTGCCTCTCCTTATGAGCGGATTTCAATAATAAAACAATGCATTATAATTGCTGCCGTCTCCGATATAATCTGCCAGACCCCGTCCCGCGGCATAGGTGGGATCCATTAATACCCAGTTTTTTCCGTCGAAGTGAATAATGCTGTCAATCCATCCGGTCTCTTCCGTGTAGACACTGATCCACGCATGATAATCCTTGCCGGCATACCCGATGACCAACCGTGCAGGAATGCGCTGAACACGCAGCATAGCTGTCATCAGTGCTGCATAATCAAAACAGATGCCACGCTTTGTGTGCAGAGTATCGTCCAAATCGGGTAAATAAGACGAAGAAACGTTTTCTGCCTTATCCGTATCGTACACGATATTATTAACCACATAGTCGTAAATGCGCTTTACAACGTCCAAATCATCCGATGCATCCTGTGCCAGCACTTCACTATACGCTACAGCTGCGGTTTCTTCCGTATAGTCAACGTATTGACTGGGATGCAAAAAAGGTGAGAATTCATTCTTTAGATGCACATCAAACGATGCGCCGTCTACAAACGCATATTGGTCACCTGAAATGTTGCGGTAAATATTAAGCGTATAATGCCCGTCCCCGGAAGTCAGAGGAAATGTCTGGAATACGCCGCTTGTCGGCAGGTCGTATGTGTAGGGTTCCTGATCATCGTGTGTAAGCTGCATCTTGATCCGGCCGTCACCCGTATATTTTACCATGACATATCCATCTGCAAGATGTGAGGCGTCGATCAAAGAAGATGTTCCCTCAAAAATCTGCGTTCCATCCGCTCGAGGCACCAGAACTACAGGGCGGCTATCTCGGGAAGCTCCTTCCGCCACTGACACTTTTGTCTTTTTTTCTTTCGCGCATCCTACTGTCCAGGCAATGGAGAGAACAAGCACTGCCACGAATGTTAGCCGAACAATGTCCAATTTTCTCTTCAAAAAGCGCCCTCCTGTTTTTCGCCGGCAGCTACCATCACCGGAATTCTTTCCTGATTTTTTCCTCAGCAGACACAAAGAAAGAGAGAGCACACAAACGATAAGCCTACTCTCTCCCATTTCGTCTCCCCTTCCGAATGAAGGTCAATTGTCCGCGACCAGAGGCGTTACACTGTAACTAAAGATATACTTTGCGTTTTTGCTATTGCTGTAAAATAGCCTTTTTAACCGTTCTAATACTATACGGGCCATTTTTGCATTTGGCACAGAAGGTAGTAATATCACGTGCTGTAGGGGACTGTAACGGGAAATCGTATCTCCCTGACGCAGATTCTCTTGCAGCAGATCCAACGTCCGAGCCATCACTTGCTTCAACTCCAGTGCCTCCATCTGTTTGTTGTCCATCCTGTGCACGTCCACCAATGCCAAAAACATAGAGGTATCTAGCCGCTTCAGATTGCGCATCTGCAAATGATAGATATCGTTGAAGATAGCGTATTCACACACAAATGCACCTGCATCCGGTTTACCCTTCCGCAGTTCTTCACAGATTTCTTCAATCTCTGCCTCTGAGTTTTTTTCGCCTTTAATCAATTCTTTATAGAAGTTTACAATCTCGTCCGAGGGTTTCAACCCCAAATGTGTGTATTGCAGGTTTGTCGTATTCTGATATTGTTCTAATGCCTCTTTGTTCTTGCCTGTTTTGAGCAGCGCGGACATCAGTTCCAAATTTAGCATGGAGTCGAAAGCATCAATATCCAGTGCAATTTTGCATACTCGGATTATGTCTCCATACTCTTTTTCTTGATTTAGCAAATCGATGTACCGATAGACTGTTTTCAGGTAAAGATCGTGGGAATAGACGCTTTTGGGTGTAATCCATTTGCTCAGGTTGGAATTCGTCAGCAGATCATCCGTATACAGGTGGAGAAGTTCCTCAAACTGATCCCTTATATCAGGATCAAGAGATTCCGCATCTAGTAAGGTATTACAAAGTTCCTCCATGCGAAACACATCTATGTTAGCCGGAAGGTCAGGGTTCCACATATAGCCGCCCGGCACCGTCAAAATCGCCCCGTTGAGCCCGCTTTCCTCCAGGTCTTTACGCAAGCGGCTGATCAACGTTTTAAGTGCATTCTCCGCATTGATTTCTTCATCTTCCCCCCATATCATTTCCGCTAATCGCGTAACGGACATAGGTCTTTGCCTGTTGAGGAGCAGGATCTCCAACAACGCCGTTTTTTTCTTAGAGGCCCAAATGGCCTGAGAAATATCCACGTCATCCACCAGTATTCGCAATTCGCCAAAAACACTGATCTCTATGTTTTTCACACCCTTATTCTTCATCCGACCAATTTTCCCGTCACATAACCCAACGCAGAGATTTCAGCGATGCTTACCTTTCATTCTATTACTATATTCTATTGCTTTACCTGTATAATTGTACTGGATTTGTACACGTTTATCAACTGTCCGTAAGAGACGCTCTCGCTGTTAATAGTAAAATAAGTCTTTTTCAAAAACCTGTTGACAAATGTGAAAATATAGAATACTATCTCTACAGTTAGTAGCGTCTAACTGTTGTTTTTATCATATAAGCCGGTCGTTACTAATTGAATAGCGTTTATATGCTGAAAATAAAAATACGAGAGAATACTTTTGGGGCCATTTATGACGTTAAAGGGTGCTATTGAAGGTAGAGAATACACCATCCGCCAGATTAATACTGATGACGAAGAGTTGAATGCGTTTCTGTTTTCTCTTGGATGCTACGTCGGTGAGGCAATTACGGTTGTTGCCCATCGCAAAAGTGGTTGTACGGTTTCCATTAAGGATGCCCGCTATAACATAGACAACCATTTAGCCGAAGCCATTCAAATCTGAATGGCAAGAAAATAATTAAGTAGCTTTTTTTTTTAACTAGGGTTAGTGATTGCTAACCTGAAGATTAAAATATTGATTGCAAGTAGTAAGTAGTAATGTGTAAGAAAAAAATAATGGAGGAATCCCATGAGAATTGCTTTGACAGGTAACCCGAACTCAGGCAAAACCACAATGTATAATGCCTTGACCGGTCGCAGTGAGAAAGTAGGTAACTGGGCAGGAGTTACCTTAGATAAGAAAGAACACCCTATTAAAAAGATGTATGTAAAGAGAGAGCAGCCGATTTTTGCTGTTGACCTTCCCGGTGCATACTCGATGTCTCCTTTCACCAGTGAAGAGAGTATCACCAGTTCCTATGTAAAGAAAGAAAATCCTGATGTTATTATCAACATTGTAGATGCTACCAATCTAAGCCGCAGCCTTTTTTTTACAACTCAACTTTTAGAGCTGGAAATTCCGGTTGTTGTTGCTTTGAATAAGAGTGATCTTAATGAAAAGAAAAGTATAAAAATTGACGTAGAAGCCTTGTCGGCGAAGCTTGGATGTCCGGTTATCAACACGGTTTCCACTTCCGGCACAGGTCTTGATGCTGTTGTTGAAGCTGCCCTTGCACATGTAAACAATGTTCAAAAGGCTCCTTATGTGCAAGGCGATATCGATTTAACCGATAAAAACATAGTTGAAGCTGCTGACCGTAAGCGTTTCGAATTTGTCAATGAGATTGTAAACGCCGTTGAGACCCGTAAGGTTTTAACCAAGGAAAAGAACATCAATGATAAGATCGATGCGGTACTTGCAAATAAGTGGCTCGGTATTCCAATCTTTGCAGTTGTGATGTTTTTGGTGTTTCAAATATCACAGGTTTGGGTGGGTACTCCTATCGCCGATCTGCTCGTGGGTTGGCTGGAATCCTTCCAAGAATGGGTAGGGGAGCTTCTTGCAGATGCGAGTCCGCTTCTTTCGACTATTCTTGTCGATGGCATTATTGGCGGCGTAATAGCCGTTGTCGGTTTCCTGCCTCTTATTATGGTTATGTACTTCCTGATTGCTTTGCTTGAGGACTGCGGGTATATGGCACGTGTTGCCGTTGTACTTGATCCCATCTTCAAAAGGGTCGGTTTATCCGGCAAGTCGGTCATTCCTTTCGTCATCAGCATCGGTTGTGCAATTCCCGGTATTATGGCAAGCCGTACCATCCGTAACGAACGTGAAAGAAGAATGACCGCTATGCTTGCTCCATTCATGCCTTGTGGTGCGAAGATTCCTGTTATTGCTCTCTTTGCCGGAGCATTCTTCGATGATGCAGGTTGGGTAAGTACCTTGATGTACTTTACCGGTATTCTGCTGATTTTCCTCGGTGCACTTCTGGTGAACAAGATTGTCGGCTATAAAGCAAGAAAATCCTTTTTTATCATAGAACTTCCCGAATACAAGGCTCCCTCCCTTTGGAGTGCTTTCAAGTCCATGTGTATGCGTGGCTGGGCTTTTATCGTTAAGGCTGCTACGATTATCCTGCTTTGCAACCTGGCAGTACAGCTGATGCAAACTTTCACATGGAGTTTTCAGGTTGTTGAGTCAGCAGATCAATCTATCCTTGCTTCGATCGCATCACCCTTTGCATACATACTCTTTCCTATCGTAGGTGTTATGTCTTGGCAACTTGCCGCAGCAGCTGTTACCGGTCTTATCGCGAAAGAGAACGTTGTCGGCACTCTTGCGGTTACTTTTGTTGGACTTGAGAACCTGATTGATGCCGAAGAATTTGCCCTTATGGAAGGTGCAGGCATGGAGGTTGCAGGCATTATGGCAATTACAAAGGTTGCAGCTCTCGCTTATCTGATGTTTAACCTTTATACGCCTCCTTGTTTTGCCGCTATGGGTGCCATGAATTCCGAGATGGGTAGTGCTAAATGGTTTTGGGGTGGTGTTGCGCTCCAGCTTGGTACCGGTTATACCGTAGCATACCTCGTTTATACCATCGGTACAATTGTCACCGGCGGGGTTCTTAACGTCGGTGCAGCAATTGGCGGTTTGATCGCGATAGTTGTTATGGTTACTGTTGTGATCGGTCTCATTATGAGAACTAATAAAAAGATGAAAGCTGAGTATGCTTTGTCCGGTGCAAGGAACTAAATTCAGAAAAGTAAGGTTTTATTTATTATGCAAGATATTGTAGTTGTACTGATAATACTAGCCATTGTTGTAGGTATAATATGGTATTTAGCGATGCGTAGGAAAAAACACGGTGCAACCTGCACCGGTTGTCCTTATGCAAAACAGTGCGGAAGTAAAAATAACGGCTATTCTAATTGCGACAATTAAAGACACCGGCTGAAGGGAGGAAGGTGAACTCAAATCAACCGGGTTCTATCTGCAAAGAGCATCAGTACCATGATGGGTTTAGAAAACAACAAAATTAAGTAATTTCCGGGCGCATCAACTAATCCGAGGGTGCATATTCAGAAATCGATGGATTCCATCATGGCATCGGAGATTTTTCAGGGAAAAGAGATGTACAAAGATTTTTAACGGTATGTGATCATGGGATCCTTTTTGGGGACGCTTCTCTGATAGTTTACGGCCGGATGACCTATTATAAGGGATGCCTGGGCAATGGCGCTTTCCTTTACGGCGAAAAACTCCTTAAGCACAGAGGATGCATTGACTGCTCTTGTTGTAAAGCCGCTGTAAAGCATACCGAGACCGAGAGCGTATACCATGCTTTCCATGTGTGCTGCTGCAATGCAGGCGTTCATATTTGATGGTGAATAAATCACTATGACGAGGGGGGCATCGAAAAACAGAAGATCCGGAGTGCCGGGGACGTTGAGATTTTCATACATTTTCTTCCATCTTTTTGCATAGCCGATCATATTGGGAATTTTTTTCTGTTCTTCAGTTAGATCGCTGATCCCATACAATGACTCAATTGCAAGTTTTCTTACATATGAAAGATTATCTTCAATTACCACATATGAAACATTTTGAATGTTTCCGCCTTTGGGAGAATACATGCCCATATCAAGAATCTTCTGCAGATCTTGGGAAGAGACCCGTTCGTCTGTAAATGAGCGAATGGTGCGACGTGTCTTCATCCAGCGGAGCAGCTGGTCAGGATCAATCCGGTCAGCATCATTTACATCTATGATGTCTGAAGAAGAAAAACCCTCAAGCGTTATGGCGTTTTCGGGACATATGGCAAGACAGTGCCCGCATTCCATGCAGAATCTCCCCCTCGGCTTTGCGGTTCCATCAGACAGTTCAATATTATTTGTAAAGCAGTCACTTACACAAAGACCGCAGCCGGTGCAGATTTCTCTGTTAATCGTTATCATTCCGTTACCTCCAATATGCCTTTTAAAAGTGATATATTTGTACGATTTCCCTTTTAATCAATATTAAATCCAAACCTAAAAGAAGCGCAATCAATTCTCTTAATTATTTTGAGATATTGACTACGCTTTTTAATTAAAAACTTAATTAACAGACGACAATAAAATTAGAAATTTTTAAAATCAGCTCTTTTTGTTTTGTGTTGCACCAATGATGTACAGAACCGGAATAACAGCTCCTAACAACAAGCCGACAATAGAAGTAGCGGAGAAATTTCCACCAATTCCCGCTAAAACCGAACTGAGCACATTAATAGCAATTATGGCTATACCCAAAATGACAAGTGTTCCGGCTTTTTCTTTGTTGTTATGGTTTTTAATTCCCATAATTCCGGCAATTAATAGCATGATCGAGCCGACGGCTGAAAGAGCTATCGATGCATATAAGAGTCCGGGTGAAAGTCCTGCAGCACCATAGATAGCACTACTACCACCAAATTCATCAAACATGGAAAATAATCCATCAGAGAATGCTAATAGGGCTCGAATGGTAGTGAAACTATAAATTGAGGCAATTATGCCGAGTGGACCGAAAATGGTCATTAAAATACCTACTACTTTGACTAAAGTTGAACCCTTTAGCTTGGCAGTTTGTTGGTATTGTTGTGACTGGTATTGCTGTTGTTGCGGTTGATATTGTTGTTGCTGCGGCTGATATTGTTGTTGCTGCGGCTGATATTGCTGTTGTTGCGGCTGATATTGCTGTTGCTGCGGCTGATATTGTTGTTGCTGCGGCTGATATTGCTGTTGTTGTGGTTGATATTGTTGTTGCGGATTAGTATTTTAATCCATTTGTGTTACCTCCATACGTTATATAATTTGATTTACTCAATATCTCCTTCAATTCTAACAGATATCATTCAAATTATTAAAGATTTGAATGATAATCTCATTTTACATGTTACTTGATTCAAAAACAATGGTCCTTTAGTTTGCATTTAAGTTATATGTGTTGCGAATTTAACTAAAATTTAATTTCAGTCCGTTTTGCAGCTGACAAAAATTATTCTGCCAAAATTTTGTCATATTCTTGCCAAACTTGATGTGTATGATTTTTAATCAGACAAAATTAATGTAATTATAGAGGTTAAGTAGAAAATGAATAATCAATTTGGAACAAATGACAATCATAGTCAAAACAATCAATTTAATTTAGATAATAACCAGAACGTAAATAGTCAATTTGGTTTAAACGGTCATAATCAGCCAAATAATTACAATTTTACCGGATATCAAAGCTATGGTTCGAATCCGAAAAATGAATCACAATATACAGAAGAAGATCGAATCAGAAAAATAGTTCAGGAAGAATTGCAATATCATAAACCTAAAAAAGTTTGGTTGCGGGTGATTGCTTTAATTTTAGTCGGTGCTTTATTGGGAACAGGTGTAACATATGGTATATCAAATGCTTTAAGAGCAAATAAAACGATTAAACAAGATGAGCCTGCTGTTGTGGAAACAGTGCCTGAGTACACAAAAGAAAATCCCCGAATTGATATTGATTTGGGTGAAACTAGCACAGTAGAGAATGCCGTTGCAGCCAAAACGATTCCGTCGATTGTCGGTATAACTTCTAAGGTCAGAGGACAGATTCAGCAATTTTATTTTTATGAAATTCCGCAGTATGCCGAAGCAGTTGGTTCAGGTGTTATAATTGATTCATCCGGTTATATTCTGACGAATTCACATGTAGTTAATAATGGAAATTTTGAAAACTTGCTTGTTTCTTTTTCAGACGATCAGGAAGCAGAAGCGGAATTGATTTGGAACGATAAGACTTTAGATTTAGCAATTATTAAAGTCGAGCGGGATAATCTTCCTGCCGTGGAGATGGGTGACTCAAATGAGGTTAATGTCGGAGATAAAGCTATTGCCGTAGGCAATCCGCTCGGCTTGTCTTTACAATCTACTCTGACATCGGGCTATATATCCGGTCTTAATCGAACAATCAGAGTAGAAGACGGCAACATCATGGACGGTCTGATTCAGACTGATGCTGCGATCAATTCAGGCAATTCGGGCGGAGCATTATTTAATGCTGAAGGGGAAATTATCGGCATTAATACGGCGCGTCCGCAAACGGCTGACGGTATCGGTTTTGCAATTCCGATCAATACAGCTAAGCCGATCATTGAAAAAGTGATTGCCGAAGGATCTTTTGAATCTTTATATTTGGGAATTTCCGGTGCCAATGTCCAGTATGTTTTACTTCTGGACGGTGAAGAATTGCCGACAGATACCGGAGTTATGGTTCAAGAAGTATTTTCCAATTCACCCGCTGCCAAAGCAGGTATTCAATCCGGAGATATTATCACAGCTTTAGGTGATGATCCGGTAGATTCCATGAACAGCTTGAAAACTCACTTACTGAAATATGAGTTGAATGATACAGTCACGGTCACGTTTTTTAGAGGAGATGATGAGCAAACAACTGAAATTACTTTCAATTCTTTCAATTTTCCCAAAGAAATGAGTATGGCAGATTAATAACAACAATCTACAAACCGTCTGTTATGTGTGGCTGGTAAAAATATGCACAGACGGTTTGTTTTTGTTATTGAGAATATTATTGATTTATTAAAATAAAAACAGCTGCAACAAAATGGATTTTGCCAATTTTTTTTCGCATGCATCTCCAGGCGATTTCATCAATGAATAAATTGTCACTATTAATCCGTTTAGCTTTTCTTTGAATCCGTTTGGATTTTCTTTACTTTTCTTCTAAAACAAATCTTCTAAAACAAATTAATAAAAAAGCATTATTCTGAAATGCTTGAAATGCCTGATATAGTTAGCTTTGTCTTACTCTGACAGTTAGCTGTGGCTGACCCTGAAATTTTTATATTTGATATAATGTTTAACATTATATCAAGAAAAAATATAGTGAGTGCAAGATGAATTATAATTCAATTTTAACAAATATAATTTTGATTTAATTTGCAATGAACTGTCGGACTAATTTGGATATAAATGTTCTTTTATAAATTAATAAAAAATGTGTAAGCAGGGGAACAGAAATGAATAAAGTACTTGCTTGGAGCAAACGTAATATTGATTTAGTATTGACGATTGTTTCAGGGTTTTTAATTGTTATAGGTTTTATTTTAAACAGTTTTGAATATAGTCTTGCCTCTGATATCGTTTTTGGTGCTGCGATTTTAATTGGTGGCTATGAATCGGCCAAAGACGGAATTCTTGAGTTTAAAAATAATCGTAAGCCGGATGCTAATGTTTTAATGATTTTAGCAGCAATCGGGGCAAGCATTATCGGTCATTTTTCAGAAGGTGCAATTTTAATTTTCATCTTTTCGCTTTCACATTCTCTGGAACATTATACCCAGAATAAAAGTCGTGATGCGATTTCGGAATTGATGAAGATTGTTCCGGAAACGGCACGTTTATATCAGGCAGACGGTTCAATAACAATAGTTGAAACGAAAGACTTGGAAATCGGCGATCGAATTCAGATACCCAAAGGTGAATTGGTGCCGATTGATGGTGAATTACTGGCTAAAGAAGCATACTTAAATGAAGCTTCAATAACCGGTGAATCGATGCCGGTTCACAAAAAATACGGTGATCCGATTATCGGCGGAACTTTGAATGAGAGCGAAAGTTTTGATATGACTGTTTCGGTCAAGGATGAAGATACCATGATGGCAAAGATTGTCCGCATGGTTGATGAGGCTCAAAATACCTTATCCGCAACTGAATCCACCATCAGTAAAATTGAAGGAATTTTTGTTGTTTCAGTTTTGATTTTTGTTCCCTTATTTATCGTGTTGACTCCGTTGATTTTTAACTGGGAATGGCAGCAAGCATTCTATCGCGGCATGGTTATGCTGACGGTTGCTTCGCCTTGTGCATTGGTAGCCAGTGCTTCACCGGCCAAACTTTCTGCAATCAGTCGCGGTGCCAAACAAGGCATGATTCTGCGCGGCGGTGATGTATTGGATCAAACGGCAATGATCGATACGGCGGTTTTTGATAAAACCGGAACATTAACTCTGGGCATGCCGCGAGTTACGGATTATTATTATCATGATCCGGCACAGGCGGATTTGGTCAATCGCATTGTAAAGGCGGCTGAATCAACTTCAACCCATCCGATTGCAACAGCTTTCATGATCAGCTTGAGTAATGCGGAATTGATACCTTTAGACAAGATCGAAAATATCACCGGTCAAGGTTTTCGCGTTGAACATCAGGGACAAGTCTGGCGAATCGGCAATCGCAGTTTAGTTGCGGTTGAAGATCCGGATTTGGTACCTACTGATCTTGAGAAAGAGCAAATTGAACTCTGGGAATCAAGAGGTTCGACTGTAGTATTTGTTACTTGCAATGATCAATTTATGGCTTGCTTTGCAGTTACCGACCCGGTCAAGCTGGAGAGCAAAAATGCAATCAACAGTCTCAAAGAATTGGGCATAGAATCAATTATGTTAACCGGTGATGAAGCAAAGAATGCAAATTATATTGCAGAAATACTCGAACTTGATCAGGTTCGGGCCAATCTTTTACCGGTCGATAAATTGGAAATAATCAAAGAATTGCAAGCTCAAGGTAAAAAGGTATTGATGGTGGGCGACGGTGTGAATGATGCTCCGGCTCTGGCTATTGCCGATGTCGGTATAGCAATGGGCAGCGGAACTGATGTTGCGATGGAAACGGCAGACATTATTTTGGTTAAAAACAACTTATGCCGTGTACCGTTTTTAATCGGTATGTCTAAGAAAACAATCAGAATCATTAAACAAAATATTTTCTTTTCTTTAGCTGTAATGTTTTTTTTGATTATAGTAAATGTCCTGCAATTGATTAATCTGCCTCTAGGTGTTGTTGCCCATGAGGGAAGTACAATTATGGTTATTTTGAATGGTTTGCGGATGTTGACATACGGCATGAGATCAAAGCAAGATCCGGATTCCTGTGCAAAAACTTCAGATGAGCTTGATCCGATTACCCAAATTGTGACCGAAAGCATGTTGCGACCCGATGCACATTTGGCACCTGAGCAAATATTGATTCCTGAAATGCCTTGTGTAGGTGAATATGCCGACTGTCTTGTCCAATATGGCTACTCGGCTGATATGTATTGTAAAAATTGTAAGAATTATCCCTGGAAATAATTGTTTTTTATTCTGATTTAGGCTATCTTGTTTTCTCAAGCTTTTACGCTGGATTATTATGAATTATATATGACATAATTACGTAGCAAACAGTGTTTAAGTAAAAGATAGAACCGGTGTTGAAATACAAGATACTATTACTGATTTATTTTTTCGAAGGTATTTATTCGGAATAAATATAGATATTGACATAGCCTGAATTGGTTAATAACAAAAGGATATTTTAAGCGTATGGATAAAAACATGAATAGAAATAATGATTTTTCCAATCGAGATGATAATCATTCATCGGATTTTGAATATCAAAATCCGAATTATAATGCTAAAGGCAGGGAGAATGCTATCCCTTATAGTGATGCAAAATTACCTTATGAGGGTGTTGCCGAAGCACCTCATTATCGCGAGACGGAAATACCGCAAATCAGAGAAGTAGAAGCACCTCCGCCAAGAAGAGTTACAGCAGAACCTTTCAGAGATATGGAAGTACCTCCGCAAAGAGAGGTTGAGGCAAAACCTTTCAGAGATGCAGGAGCATCTCCGCAAAGAGAGTTTGAGGCAAAACCTTTCAGAGATGCTGAATACTCAAATCGAATTAACAATGTTCAGCCGCAACAGCCACGGCAAGAAGCAGTGGATCCGGCATATAAAGCAATGGCAGCTGCCCGCAGAGCCCAGGAACATGCAAACAGAGCTCAAATGAAAGCTGAACGCGAAGAACGCTTTCGTCGTGATCAGGAAAGAAGCAATATTCCTTTGGTTTCACCCAGAGATCGCACACGGGTTGCTTCCGGATCAAAACAGCCGGCGACAAGACAAAAACCTCAAGCAAGCAGACAACAAGATCCGAATTTAATGTCTGCAAACAGAACTCAGAGACCTGAGCATGCAATGAAAGGTGTCGAAGTGAGCAATTCAAACAGAAGAAACCAAAGATTTAATTCAAATCAACCGTATCCAAATCATAGATATAATGCATATGCAGCTGATTATTATAACGGACAAGATGGCTATCCGGAAGAAATTTTCAGAGTATCAATCTATGGTCGTATTATTTCAATACTTTTACTCTTGCTTTCATTAGCAACAATTGCAGTATTTTTTATTTTTAATGTTCTGCCGTTTAAATATCGTGTGATAGTTACTGTAGTAATTATATTATTAAATATTATAGTGTTGTTTTTGGTGAACCGCGGCCGCTACTCCGGGAGTTCACGAATTGGCGGTAATGTAATCGGTACGATTTCTCTGATTCTAATCGGGATCATTGCCTACTTCTTATTTGTTACGGTCGGAGTTTTAGAGTCTATGGCGATTTCGCATGAAACAATCAGTTATGATATCAGGGTAATGAACGATTCACCTTTACAGGAACTGACAGATTTAAACGGTAATATTCTGGGTGTTTCTATTGAGGAAAAAGAGGACAACGTTAATAACGCACAAGATAAGATTTCCAAGCAGCATAATATAAGCTTTAACATTACGAGGACAAACGGTTTTGTAGACAATGTAAATTCATTATATAACGGCATAGTTGATGCGATTCTTTTTAATACTGCAGATTACGATTCTATAGCCAATGTTTATCCGGATTTTGAAAATGAAACAAGAATTTTAGGCAGTACTGAAGTAAAGGAAGAGCTAAAGTTAAAACCGAATCGAGTCAATACGAGTTCGGAAGGATTCAGTATGTATATCAGCGGTATTGACACTTATGGCGAACTTTCTTCCGTTTCACGTTCCGATGTTAATATCATTGTAACGGTAAATCCCAATACCAAAAAAATCCTCATGACTACATTACCGCGCGACTCATATGTTGAAATTTACGGTACAAATGGCGGTTATGATAAGTTAACGCATGCCGGTATTTACGGTGTCGAAACTTCGATTAATACGATTGCTGATTTCCTGCAGACCGATATAAACTACTATTCGCGAGTTAACTTTACCTCTTTGATTGAATTGGTTGACGTTTTAGGCGGTATTGAAGTAGAAAATCCCTATGCATTCCAGTCTAGTGACGATAAATATTATTTTGACGCAGGTACAATTTATATGAATGGTGATCAGGCACTGTCATTTTCACGCGAACGTTATAATTTGCCGGAAGGTGATATGGAGCGCGGGCGTAATCAAATGCGAGTTATTGAGGGCATGATAAACAAAGTTACCCGTAAAGAAAATCTGGCTAATGCAGCGAGCTTGATGACTAAATTTAATCAGTTCGCAGAGACTAATATGCCGACTGCGGATATTATGAATTTAGTCAATGTATCTTTAAGTGGCAATTCTTGGCAAATTGAAAAGATGGACCTGACCGGAACCGGCAGAATGGATCTGCCGTCATATGGTATGCCGGGTTATCAGCTGTATATGTTTGATCCTGATCCGGAAAGTGCAGCTGCTATTCGTCAAGCAATTGAAGATACCCTGAATGCCAAATAGATTATTGACCAAGAAGTGATGGAATCAATTGGTATTTGGCAAAACATTCGATAAAAAAGTTAAATAATAAGTTTAATTAATTGTCAATCGGTTATTTAATATAGCAAGAGAAAAGGAGTGTTATTTTTGTGCGACACTCCTTTTTGGCTTTTGGCTCAAAAATCAAGGTTCAGCAGTCTATTATGATTTCTTATTCTTTCACAAAAGTTCAAATTTAATTTTTATGCAGATGATATTAAAATATTAAAATTTTTTATATAAAACAACTAAAATGAGAGGGAATCATATGGAAGAGCAAAGAGTATCACAAGAAATAGACAACAACCCGTATGCGATGAACGGTAATTCGCATGACAACAGAAACAATCCTAATGACGGAAATAATAATCCCTATGAAAACAATAACGGTAATCGGAGACCGAATATAAATCGCAATGTGTTGCTTTTTTATATTTTAGGCTTTGCTTTGATTCTGATATTTAATTGGATTATTCTCCCTAAAATTGCCGAGAGTCGCATAGTACCTGCAAATTATTCTCAATTCAGGGCAATGGTTGAAGACCAAAAAGTAACGGAAGTAAGTTTTGACGAAGATCAAATATTATTTGTCGGTGTAGACGATAATTCCCGCAAGACAATTTATAAAACAGGGAAAATGGATGATCCGGATATTATCAATTTGTTAGAGAAGAACAATGTTGATTATACGGCAACCATACCTGAGAAACCCAACATGTTTTTATCATTTTTACTGACTTGGGGTTTACCGATTTTATTAATTTTCTTATTGCGTAATACTATGGTGAAGAGAATCAAAGGTATGCAGGGCGGACTTTTCGGCAAACAGGAAATCAAAAAATATGAACCGACCAGTGAAAAAATTACTTTTGCCGATGTAGCCGGTCAAGAAGAAGCTGTGGATTCCTTAAAAGA
This sequence comes from Clostridiaceae bacterium, assembly GCA_012838135.1. GTDB lineage: Bacteria > Bacillota > Clostridia > Saccharofermentanales > DTU023 > UBA5436. The sequence goes on from DUPV01000022.1 coordinate 21,582, forward strand.
AATCGTGGATTACTTAAAGAATCCGGGTAAATATTCCAAAGTCGGTGCAAAATGTCCGAAAGGCGCATTGTTAGTCGGCCCTCCCGGTACGGGCAAAACCTTAATTGCCAAAGCTGTAGCCGGCGAATCACATGTACCTTTTTATTCGATGGCAGGCTCGGAATTTGTCGAAATGTTTGTCGGCAGAGGTGCTGCTAAAGTCAGGGATCTTTTTGATGAAGCCAAGAAAAATGCTCCATGCATTATTTTTATTGATGAAATAGATACGATCGGTAAAAGCAGAGATACATCAGGGATTAGCAGCAATGATGAGAGGGAGCAAACCTTAAATCAACTGTTGACAGAAATGGACGGTTTTGACGGCAATATCGGTATAGTTGTACTGGCTGCCACCAACCGACCTGAAGTATTGGATCCGGCTCTTTTAAGACCCGGCAGATTTGATCGCCAAGTCAGAGTCGAATTGCCAAGTTTGCAGGATCGTGTTGCCATCTTAAAAGTACACGCTAAGAATTATGTGACAGAGGACAATATTGATTATGATTTGATTGCCAGATCAACCGCAGGTGCTTCCGGTGCCCAATTGGCAAATATAATGAACGAAGCTGCCTTGCGGGCGGTTCGTGAAGGACAGGACAGAGTCCGGCTCGAAGATATTCAGGAATCAGTGGAAGTTGTGATTGCCGGTGAGCAAAGAAAACAGGATATTCTTTCTCCCGAAGAAAAGGAAATTGTTTCTTATCATGAAATCGGTCATGCTCTTGTTGCAGCTTTGCAGACCAATAGTCCGCCGGTTCAAAAAATCACGATTATTCCGCGTACTTCAGGAGCTTTAGGTTACACGATGCAAGTTCCGGAATCCGAGAAAAACCTTTATTCCAAAGAAGATTTTGAAACACATATTACAACCCTGTGTGGCGGCAGAGCGGCAGAAGAAATATTCTTCAATACGATGACGAACGGAGCCTCCAATGACATTGAGCGAGCTACTTCTTTAGCAAAAAGCATGGTGACGCAATATGGTATGACAGAACGTTTCGGTATGGTGAAATTACAGGAAAGCGGCTCACGCTATATGGGTGATGAGGGCAGTATGGCCGTTTCGCAGCAAACCATGAAAGAAGTAGAAGATATTGTTGTTTCCATCATTAATCAATGTCATGAAAAAGCAAGAGAATTGATCAGAAATAATCAAGAGGCGATGACCGAACTTTCAAATTACCTGTTAGAAAATGAAACGATTACCGGTGATGAATTCATGGAGATTTTTAATAAATATCAATCGTAATTATCAAGTGGAAATTTCTTTACGTAGAACAAAACTGCTTTTGCGAATTATTGAGACAAAAACTCACTTGGGAATGCGTTTACGGGAAAAATTCATTAAAAACTTGGCGAAATTGCCGTTAGAAAAATTACATGTTTGAGGGCTTTAACCCGAGTTTGTAATTTTTAGGCAATAAGCCTTAGTTTTTATAATTTTTATCAGTACGCATGAACGAGTGATTTTTATGTCTTAATAACACTCATTAAAAGTTATTTTGTTATAGCTGTATTTGCCTTTAATTCATTAACGTTAAACTGATCGGGCAATGATCCGAGCCATGATACTGATTAAGAATTGCGGCATCAACCATCCGAGGTCTCAGATTTTGCGAAATATAAAAATAATCGATTCTCCATCCGACATTGCGATCTCTCGCTTTGGTCTTGTAATCCCAGTATGTATAATTGTCGGGTTCCTGATTAAAGATTCTGAAAGTATCAATCAGACCGCTTTCGACAAATTTGTCCAACCAAGCTCTTTCTTCCGGTAAGAAACCGGAATTATTAATATTTTCTTCCGGTCTGGCAAGATCGATTGCATAATGTGCCGTATTTACATCGCCGCAAACAACGATTGATTTGTTTTCTTTCATCATCTGTTTTGCATGTTCCAGAAAGTAATCATAAAATTCTAATTTATATTGCAAACGTTCCGGACCGGACTGACCATTCGGATAATAAATATTATAAAGATAAAAAGTTTCATATTCGGCAAACTGAATTCTGCCTTCCTGATCAAATTTATCATTACCCAAACCATGAGAAATAGACAAGGGTTCTTCTTTGGTATAAATTGCAGTTCCGCTATAGCCTTTTCTGGTTTGACAGGAATTGAAATATGCGTGATAACCTTCGATATTTTGGATTTTCTTCGGTAATTGCTCTTTTTCCGCTTTTATTTCTTGCAGACACATGATGTCAGGATTTATTTCCTTTAACATATCGGTAAAACCCTTACGTGCGATAGCCCGTAAACCGTTAACATTCCAACTGACTAATTTTAACAAAACTGACTCCTTCTGTTATCTATGGATTTATCATTTAATATTTGTGATTTAATATCTTCTGGCTGTTATTAACATCTAATCTGCCGGCGTCAATTAATAATGCTGACAATAATCCCCAAATCATTTTAAAATCAAAATTTAATTTCTAATTTGTCTTATTCAAAATCTTGGTAGCTTCTCGATAACTGATCGCAGCTAAACGATGTTTGTATTGCCTTAAGAAATCGGCGACACTATCCGGATCGGTTTTTGAAAATTCGCGCAAAGCCCAGCCGATTGCTTTATTAATGAAAAATTCTTTGGAATCAAAATTGTTTTTAATAATTTCATATAATAATTCCGCATTCGTGTATTTCTTGAATCCCAGTTGAAAAATAATTGCAGAACGGCGTAACCACATTTCTTCGGATAGACTCCATTCACGCATTTTATCTTCTAATTCCGGATAAGTCATCACAAGCGTACCGATAGGCTTGTGGAAATTATCTACAGTATCCCACCAGGGTTTATCTAAAATTAAAGTTTCTATTTTTTCTAAATCTTCCACTTGCAAAAAATGTTGCATCAGTGTCAGGTAATCAATCGCAGCGTATTGAAATTCGCGAAATTTCTGTTCCCAACACGCTTCGACAAATTCCCAATCAATTGCATTTTCATCTTTAGCAGTTTCAAATTGTTTTTTGCAGGCTTCGCGTCGACGATCCGCAGGAACTCCCAAAAAATCGAATTGACTTCTCATATATATACTCATTTGTTTTGCCTTTTCCGGATCACTGAGAATTAAAATATCAGAGCAAAATTGTTTAAAATTCATATATCATTCCTCCAACACGAAATCGTTTTAATTATATCATATTATTGGTTAAATTCATTTTATGAGGCTTTGCAAACCACTCATTTTATTATGTTTTCTATCGATTTCTCCGAATTAATTGTAAATTAAAAACCCTTTCGAAAATGAAAGGGTTTTTATGCATAGCTTGTTAAAGTTTTGTCTGAATCCAAAAACAGCAAAAAATGTATTAAGCTTCTGTAGTTTTCTTTGTATTGGTTTTTTTGGCAGGTGCCTTTTTAGCAGGAGCCTTTTTAACAGGAGCCTTTTTAACAGCAGCTTTAGTTGTTTTTGCTTTTTTAGGAGCAGCTTGCGGCAGAATTCGATAAGCTTCTTCTTCGCCTTTAACTCCGATCAAGTAATCTTGAGCTTGTCTGCGTGTTAATTCAAAAACTGCGGTAGCACTATACTTTGAAGCATAGCCGCCTTTACCTACTAATAAATAAGAATTAGCAGTTTTTGTGCTATACAAAAGTTCTTCGAAGCCTGCCGGATCACCAAAGTAGCCTTCAGAATGTTGTGCAATGATTTCTAACTGTACACCAAGAATTTGATTTGACATATTATTATTTGTTGTCTTGATAGATTGACTTCCAATCAATATTGCAACATCTATTTGTTGCTTCTATAAATTTTTCTTAAATCTATCTGACAATTCTCCTTTCTTTACAAAATATACGATTGATTTGGAATACTCAATTTATAATTTATGAATACAGCAATTTCTATTAAATCGTTAAATTTAATACAGACACATTATAACAATAATTTTTTTTGTGGGTAAAAATCAAAAAATCCGAAAAATTTTTTGGACAAATTTACACAGAAAAGCTCTGTAGCAATTGTTTCTAAGACAATTCGAACAAATACAAAACTTCACACAGGACAAGTTATAAGATGAACCGGAATACAACTTCATTTTATTTGCAATTTATGAAAAATCCGAAACAGGTAAAGATTGTTCTTGCTGTCATTAGAAAATCATTGCTCATTTTAGAAGAAATTCATCGCTTATTTTAAAGAAACATAGCATAATTTTTATAAGAAATATTGCACAATTTTTAAGAGAATTATTGCGCGTTTTTTCCAAAGTTAATTTTAAAAGCTTATTTCAATATTTCAAGAAGATTACAAACATTTATTCTTATCATTACATTTTAATTTTATTTACGATAGATTATTTACCTGAAAAATGCCGAAGTCCTTGTAAATAAAAGCTAATTGCTATTTCATGTAAAAAAAGAAGGTAAAATTCAGGTAAAATCAGTGCTTGTATTCATCAATAATTTTTGTCATAATAGATTTCGCTAACACAATATGTAGTACCTGTTCATCAACTGCGCTACTAAATGTTGTGCAATTGACATAAAATAAAGGAGCTTGAGTCAATGCATAGAATACGAAATAATACTATCCTAGCCGATTCCGATAAATCTGCATTAGACATCGAATTATCTGATTTAATTGAACGTAAATTTACGAAAGAATTAGAAGGTCAATCAGAAAAAACTGTTTATGATCTTTTCGAATGGGAAAGCAGAGATGTCCTGTTAACAGATTATAAAACAGGTGACGTTCTGACCGATATGAAAGATTTGGAATTTCCGTCACATTATTCACAACAAGCCTGCGATATAATCGCTTCGAAATATTTCCGTAAAGCCGGACTCAATACTCCGGAAGGTTATGAAAGAAGCATGAAACAAGTTGCTCATCGCATGGTGATTTTTTGGGTAACTAAGCTTCTGGATGAACATATGATTGATCAAAAACAAGCTGAAATCTTATATGACGAATTAGTCTATGCTCTGTTAAATCAAATGTTTGCTCCGAATTCGCCTCAATGGTTTAATACCGGTTTGGAACAGGCCTATGGTATCAAGGGCGGAGCGAGTGAACTCTTCTACTATGATCCGACTCAGGAAAAGGTTGTGATGAGTGAAGATACATATACCAGAACTCAAGCTTCAGCCTGCTTCATTCTTTCAATCGAAGATAAACTTTTAGGCAAACATTCGATTTCTGAACATTACGTTACGGAAACAAAATTGTTCAAAGGCGGCTCAGGTACCGGCAGCAACTTCTCGGATATCCGGGCTGAAGGCGAATCATTATCCAGCGGAGGTCATTCTTCCGGCTTGATGAGTTTTCTGCGCGGTTTGGATCGCAATGCCGGCGCCATCAAATCCGGCGGTACGACAAGAAGAGCTGCCAAAATGGTTTGTCTCGATGTTGATCATCCTGAAATTGAAAATTTTATAACTTGGAAGGCCAAAGAAGAAGATAAGGTTGTTGCTCTGAATAAAATGGGTTATGACGGTGGTATCGACGGTGAAGCCTATCAAACGGTTTCCGGTCAAAATAGTAATAACTCAGTACGTTTCAGTGATGCTTTCATGCAAAAAGTTGATGACCTGGCTGACAATCCCGATGCAAAAATCACTTTGAAAGGTCGGGTCGATCCTTCAGTTAATAAAGAAGCTTCAGTCAAAAAACTTTGGGATACATTTAATGAATCAGCATGGCGTTGTGCTGATCCGGCTCCTCAATTTGACGATACTTTCAACGCTTGGCATACATGTCCGGCCGGTGAAGACGGAAATTACGGTGCAAAATATAATCGCATTAATTCTACAAATCCTTGCGGTGAATACGCTTTTCTGGATGACACAAGTTGCAACTTGGCTTCAATCAATTTATTACCTTTTTATAATGCAAAAACAAAAGTCTTTGACCTTGAAGCCTACCATCATGTTATTGAATTGTGTCAATTAGTTCTGGAAGCGTCAATTATCGGCGGACAATTTCCGACTGATGAAATTGCCCGCAAAACCTATTTGTTCCGTGCAACCGGTCTTGGCGTTGCCAACCTGGCATCACTGCTGATGAGTATGGGTATGCCTTATGATTCAAACGAAGCAAGGGCTTTGGCCGGTGCTTTGATCGGAATTTTAACCGGCCGCAGTTATCGTACTTCCGCTTTGTTGGCGAAAGCATCCGAACCTTTTGCCAAATATAAAATCAATAAAAAATACATGATGCGTGTTATCCGCAACCATTCCCGGGCTGCCGGTGCCAGAGAAGATCGCCCGGAAGGCTTGAATTATCAGCTGATAGTTGTCGATCATGACCTCTTGCAAAAACTTGGTTTGACTCAATTATCGGAAGCTTTGATCTCAGACTGGCAGGATGCTGAACAATTCGGCGAACTCTACGGATATCGTAATGCTCAAGTTTCGGTTATTGCGCCTACCGGTACAATTTCTTTCGCCATGGATTGTGCAGCTACCAGTATTGAGCCGTTCTTTTCTCATGTGACTTATAAAAAATTAGTCGGCGGCGGGTTTATGGAATTAGTTAATCCGGTGCTGGAGGCCGGTTTGCGTAGTCTGGATTATTCAGAAGAAGAAATTAAAGATATCGTCGAATATATTATACGTAAAGAAAACGGCCGGATCGTTGATGGCAAAATCGAAGGTGCTCCTCATCTCAAACCGGAGCATTATCCGGTATTTGATACTGCAAATCAATGTGGAACCGGTGAACGTTATATTCATTACATGGGTCATGTCAAAATGGTGGCAGCCTTAACCCCGATGATTTCAGGTGCTATCTCCAAGACGGTAAACTTACCTCGGTCAGCAACGGTCAAAGCATTCAAAGACGTCGCGTTAGAATCCTGGAAACTCGGAATCAAAGGGATTACTTTATATCGTGACGGTTCAAAATTTGCTCAACCGCTTAACGTTCATTTAGATGCCGAACAAGTTGCCGAAATGCCTTTGGCAGACTTGTCCTATGCTCAATTATTGGCTCGTGCCGGTGAAATGCAAAATGAAACCGAAGAGTTAAAATCCGAAATTAAAATTCTCCAGGCCGAAATAGACGGAATGGCTGCCGGCTCAGCCAGAGATGAATTCGATGCTGACCTGCAAATGCCGTATCCAATGGCATCCCAAAGAGAAAAACTGATTGGTATCAGATCCGGCAGAACACATCCTGCGAAAATCGAAGATGTAAAAATCTATACTACGGTTAACCGCAACGAATCAGGTGAAATTTCCGAGATTTATATTACAACTGACCGTGAGGGAACAACGATCATGGGTTTACTCAACTCATTATCCAAGACAATTTCCGTCATGTTGCAATACAAAATCCCGCCCCACAATATTGCCAAAATGTTGCGTGGTCAAAAATATGAACCGTACGGTTTCGTATCGCGTCATCCGAATATTAAATATTGCACTTCGATCTCAGATTTGATCAGCAAGATTATTGATTTAGAGATTGGCGATTACACCAGAATCCAGGTTAAACCGGATCAGGAACAAATTGAGAACTTGCAAAATGTCGGCGGTTACAGCTTCGGTCAAGGACTGCAAGACAGTGCCGAAACCGGTTCGACACCGATGATTACTCAGGTCGGATTCGAAGAATATGTCCACGAGGATGCGATCGAAGCTGCCCAGTTCGGTGAAAGAATCTACGATGGTACGACCTGCCCCAATTGCTCAAGTACCCGCATGGTCCGCAACGGCACCTGTGATGTCTGCCTTGACTGCGGCACCACAACCGGTTGCTCGTAAGTTCGCAAATAAACAAAGCTTCACTATCGGCTATCGGACTACCGATAGTCGATTATAAACCACCATTAACAGCCGTCGTAAAGAAATCGATTTTTATGACGGCTGTTACTTAATGAAGTGAATAATGGTGATACTGTCAGTAACATCAATGAAGTTTTTACGATATGTTACAAAGCGGAGAAAAATTATTGATACTGTTCTTAGACTGACGAAATATTATCAACGTCTGTTAATTAATAAGAAAATACTGTAAGAAAATACTGTTACTACTCCTAAAACCAATGAAATTTCAGGCGGAGATTTGATCGATAATTGACTGACAGACATTTTCGATCGGCTGATTGTTGACAATTATCAAATCGGCATATTTGCGATAAAGTTCAATTCTTTGTTCATATAGCGTAAACAGATGAGATTTATCGTCGGCCAGCAACGGTCTGCTGCTGTTCTCAATATCCTGGATGATTGCATCGGGTGAGCGATCAAGAAAAATGA
>DUPV01000023.1 GCA_012838135.1 Clostridiaceae bacterium
GGGATTTGGTCGATATTCATAAAAATCTCCACTCGACTTGATATATATACTATAATTTAACTTTATTAAAGTCAATATTCATTTTTATTTCAATTATATTAAATTAAGCTTTAATTTTATTAAAAAAAGAGCAAATTTTATTAAAGTCAAAGCAATGCAAAATTACAAAAAATTTTCCAATGCCGAGCTATTATTTTGCTAAGATTTTGTTAAGATTTTTCAGATCGAATAATGAATTTGCCAACAAAAAAAAGACAACGTTGCTACTTTCTGAAAAACTTCCACAGAAGGTTGCTACGTTATCTTAATATAGAGTAAAAATTTTCTCAGCATTTAGGCTGAATGCTGAAAACTATTTAAACAAAAATAATTATTTGAATGTTAAACTTGCTGCTATTGCACTGATCGGATGCGATTGAATTGTTATATTACCCGGTCCGGTAACAACCGTATTGAACAAGCCCTCACCGCCTAAAAGTTTGTTTTTCAGACCCGGTACTTGTCTTATATCCATTCTGCAGGTATCATCCATCATTGCCATATAGCCTGTGTCAATAATCATTTCCTCACCCGGTTGCAGATAATAACTCCAAGCAGAACCGTCAATTTCTACTAAAAGAGTTCCTCTGCCGAAAAATCGTTGTAAGATAAATCCTTCACCACCGAAGAAACCTGCCCCTAATTTTTTTTGTAAATAAAGTTCATGTTCTACACCCGTTGTTGCTGCCAAAAAACTTGATTTCTGAAGAATAAAACCACGTGTTCCGTCCAATTCTATCGAAAGAATACTACCCGGAAAGTTTGTCGGTATCGCTAATAAACCCGGACCGTTTTGGGGAGTATAATAATTCAAAAACATACTCTCACTGGTCAACATTCTGGAAAAAGCCTTGCCTATGCCACCGGCTGAAGTTTCCATTTGCATATTGGGTGACATCCATCCCATTGCTCCTGACTCCGCATATATCGTTTGTCCAACTTGTGGATAGCAAATAGCTACCGGCAAATTCCCTCCATGTATATCATGTCTTAACGTATACTCCATAATTGCCTCCTATTTTCTTTCTAATCCTTTCTCTGTACCCTATGTAACTATTTCATATTGCTAATTGCTAAGCTTTTTTTACAGTTTACATATGTACCGCTGAATCTTTGTTAAATGATTCTCTTATCAAGAAATTCTGAATTCATTATAAAATATATTTAACTAAATAACATCAAATAAAAGTAAACTAATTAATTATTGTAAGGTTTAGCAAACCAGGTCAGAAGATTCAATTGGTGGTATTGGCGGTGAGAGAAAAATTATTATCTCTCTTTTCAATATAAGTTTCAAAACATATCTTATAATGAGGTAACTTTTTCTTTGTAAATGTCAGAAAAATATGCTAGTATAAAATTGTTAATGAAGTAGAGAAAGTGGAGCTACACACCGAGTTGATGATTCGATCGTATCTAAGGCAGCTAAACGTATATCGCTGTGCTGAATGTACAACTGTTATGGTCAGAAGAAATGCTGGACAGTCCACACCAGCCGTTGATACCAAAAAAGCCACTCTATTTATGAGTGGCTTTTTTTATGCCATAAAATAAAAGCGAATAACGCTATTCAGCGATTCGGAATAAACGTAGAAAGGAGCGGAACATATGCCGGAAACATTAACGAAAGGCAGGTGATCAACTCTTATCTTGACTATTAGGAAAGACTAATAAAGCGGTAAATGACAAGGAATACCGCAATCTTAGGAATAAGCCACTCGCAAGGGTGGCTTTTTCTTATTCCTAAATGTTGGCATTTCTGAATACATAAATTAGTGGCAACTCGTGACATAATAGCTTTAAACAGATATATATTTGAGATATTAACAAATGGATAATTTAAAAAAAGAAACATTGAAAATGAAATTTTTGAGAATTACAATAAAAACATGATTTTATAATTATTGTTATCAGTTGAAATGAAAAAGCCTATAACTAAAGCGTTACAGGCATATCTGGTGGGTGGTAGTGGACTTGAACCACCGACCCCCTGCATGTCACGCAGGTACTCTAACCAGCTGAGCTAACCACCCTTGTCTATTTTATGTTTTCAAAGCATACCCCAGTTCGTTATTTTCGTCAAGCAAAACCGGAATTTCGGATCAAGCGCAAATTTATTGCGGATTATAGTTATGAAAAGCAAAAAACTTCAATTGGTATATGTATGTTTATGCAATTTTTTCTAATTAACAAAATACAGTTGGCAAATACCTTTAACAACTTGTATACGAAACGATGATATTTTAGCTTTTTTATGCTATAGTATATGAATATAATAATCTATCTGCTACTAATTGCCAGCCTTTCGCTCACTAATTACCTCAATCCTGAAGGGCTGGCACGTCTTATTTTAAATCATGTTTGAAGTCTATAAAGATTTAGAAAATATCAAAACGGATATTTTACAAATTGACGGGCGTGAGGTTGCAAACGAGATTATTGCCAATTGTCGTATTGCATATGAAAAATCTCTACCTAATAAAAAAGATAATGAATAATAATCAGAATTGTTTTATCGCAGTACACGGGCAGAAATCAGATGTGGCATTTCTAGATAGTATTAGATGACTTTAAACTATACTTGGATAGTTTTGACAGTTTGCCGGTTTTACTTAACATTTTTCAGATTTTACATATTATTCAATCTTTTGTAGCGATCAATATTCTCTTGTGACAAAAATTCATACGCACTACTGATTTCTTGAAATTTTTGTGTGGCATTTGCAGACTTATTTATATCCGGATGATATTCTTTAGCTTTTTTCCGATAAGCAAGCTTGACCTGATATTCATCCGTATTATACGGAATTTCTAACACATCACAATGTTTGCGATATTGTTGATTGAAATCCGCAGCAGGATTATAATAACGTGCTTGGCCATAGCCGCCCGTACCCGTTCCATATCCGCCTGTACCTGTTCCATATCCGCCGAACGGACCATAACTCCCGGTTCCTCCGAAGAATTGTTCAAAAATTCTTGCCCATTGTTCCTGTTGCTGCTGTCTTCTTTTTTCACGTGCGGCAGCTTCTTCCGCATATTTTTTTCTGCGTTCCGCTTCCTCTTGTGCGGCTTTTTGCTTTTTATATTTGTCACCATAAGAACCGAAAATCTGACCTTTTGAAGTTCCTTTAATCAAATCTTCCGATTTATCATATAAAAATTCGCAAAGAACATATTTCCAATATTCAAGAAAAGACACAAAACCGGATCCTAAAAACGGGAAAATAAAAATTATCAGTAAAGGTATCCATAAAAAAATCGGTATCAAGCGAAATAAAAACGGACTGAAAAACAAAACCCCGATGGTAATTGGGGCAAGAACGTTTCTTATGCGTTTTGTAATATTTACTAGAAAGGAAATACCCTTATTTAAACCGCCTAAAATAACATCAAAAAACTTGGCTATTCCAAAAATAATATATCCCCATATTTTACTGAAAAATCTTTTCATTGTTTTTATAAAATCTCAATTCTATTTTAATTCTGTCCCGCTTCTATCTGTTATCTGTTTCTATATTATCTGATCCTATTTTTTTTGCTAAGATTTGAAATAAATTTTCTGTGCCGAAGCCACCTGATTTTGATAGGATTTGTTGTCCTACTTCTAAATTTTTAAGTTTAGAAACAACGACCCCCGGTTCTATCTCTGATACTAAAAATATTTCTGATTCATTAACTATATCCAGTAAACCCTTTAATGTTTCGCCGCCGGTTAATAAAACACTCAAACTACTCTGTTCGGATAAAATCTGTTTAACCGTTTTTCCGATTATTAACGGAATTTTGGTTCTTAACTTTTCTTTATGAGTTTTTTCAATTTTCGAGTAACCCTCTTGTTTGCTCAAAGAAAAAGTATCTATAATAACCACTTTGTCATTTTGAAACTCTTGTTTGATCAGGTTAAGTAATTGATTAAAATTTTCAGATACAAAATAATCTTTATCGTTTATTGATTCAATGGGAAAATCAATTCTTGAAAAATAAGATTGTGCTTCTGCGAATTCAATCTGTTTTTTTGTTATCTCATTCAAACTTCCTGAAATAATTAAAAAGTTTTTAGTTTTGAGCCAATTATTTTCTTCTTTCTTTTCAAACGGCAAAATTTCCGCAAGAAATTCTGCAATTCCTGAACATCCGGCAAATAAATATTTATTTTCTAATTGAAATAACTCTTCTAATCGATTTTTGATATCTTCTTTTGTTACCGCATCAAATATATACAAATTCGATTCTTTTTTTTGCTCTTCTGTAAATGTCTGTTCAATTGGCAATAGTTTTACATTTTTATCAGTCTGCTCATGAATAATGTCCGGAACATACGACTTTGTTACAGGCTCAAAAGGATCTTTGCTGAACTCACTGTTTTCCAAGAGTTCTCCGTCAATGTAATGGATTCCTTCTTTCGTAATTCGATTCATTTCCGGTAAGGCAGGTATGAAATAAAGTGGTAATTCCGGAATAGCATCCATCACTGCTGCAAGTTCTGCTCCGATATTTCCTCTTAAAGCAGAATCAGTTTTTTTCAAAATCCAAGGAATGGACAAGACCTTTGCTTCTGCAACAATTTCTTTAATAATTTGATATGCTTTATTTTTAGATAAAGCTCGCGTATTTGTATTAACAACAAGCACTTCTTCACAACAACTGTCTTTAATGGAAGATGAATTGTTCAAATTCATAACACAAGTGGATATGCCTCTTTTTTTGAATTGAATTCCGGTATCTAATGCACCGGTAAAATCATCTGCTAAAATTAGAAGTTTTGTCATTAAAAACCTCCGTTATCTTGCATTTGCCATATCTATTGCGTATTCAATAGCATTGTTAAGACTATCAGGACTGGAAATTCCCTTGCCTGCTAAATCAAAACCCGTACCATGATCAACTGATACTCTGATAATCGGAATACCTAGTGTAATATTAACTCCTGCTACCGATTTCCATTTTTGAAGATTTCTGTCATAAACAAATCCTTTTACCTTAACCGGAATATGACCTTGATCATGATACATACAAACCACAATATCGTACCAGCCACCGATTGCTTTGGAAAAAATGGTATCGGCCGGTGTTGGTCTTCTTTCAGGAATATCAATACCTTCTGCCAGTGCAAGGTCAATAGCCGGCTGAATCTCTTCTATCTCTTCTTTACCGAAAAGTCCATTTTCACCGGAATGCGGATTTAAGCCGGCTACCCCGATTTTAGGATTTTTTATGCCAAGATCTTTACACCCCTGGTTCGCAATACGTATTACTTCCAATACTCGATCTCTTTTTACAAGATTACAAGCTTCCCGAAGAGAAACATGTGTGGATACATGTACAACTCGCAGATCTCCTTCTGCCAGCATCATTGTATAATTATCAGTATTCGTATATTTTGCATATATTTCTGTATGACCGGCATAATTAAATCCTGCTTTATTGATTGCTTCTTTATTTATGGCATTTGTAACGGTCGCATCTATTTGATTACTCAGAGCGAGCTCTATAGCCTTTTCCACAAATCGAAAAGCTGCATTTCCACACATTGCAGAAACTTTACCGAACGTAAATAAATTCATATCAACTAAATTCAGATCGTAAACATCAATTATCCCATATTGGAAAAGAGCCTTATCTATCGAATCCACAGGATTTATCTTTATTTTATTCTCTAAATTTAACATGTTTAGACTCAATTTCATGCAATCCGCATCACCGATAATAATAGGTCGACATTTTTCATATAGATTTTCATTTAATAATGATTTAATCGACAATTCTGAACCATTTCCGGCAGGATCGCCCATCGTAATACCTATAATTGGTTTACTTCGCATATCTGTCACCTTATTTCATTACTTTATGATAAATAAATCTCATATCGTCTAAACTGAGATCTTTCATATTGTTAACAAGCAATCTCGTTTGTTGGCTTGCCGCCTGGACCAAATCTTCCAAATCATCTTCTTTAATTCCAAACTCATTTAAATTTGTCGGAATGTTTGTGGTTTTTACAATTTCTGCAATTTTGTCAATAATCTTTTGAGCTTTCTTTTCTGTATGCTCGGAAACAAATTCTGGATAGACCGCATCACAAAGAATAGCTAAGCGATCTGCACATACATCTTTGTTAAATTCCATAACATGAGCAAATAGAATTGCATTGGAAACGCCATGCGCCAGATGAAATTTACCTCCAAGAGGATACGATAATGCATGCACTGCAGTAGTTCCGCTGCCGTTTATTGCAACACCGCCATAAAAAGCTCCCAACAACATATTTTGTTTGGCTATCATATCATCTGCATTATTATACGCTTTTTGAATATTCTTGAATATAAGTTTTGCACTTGCAACAGCATATGTATCAGATAAAGGAGTTGCCTTATTAGACGTGAAACATTCAACCGCATGAGCTAAAGCATCTACTCCGGTTGCGGCAAGAATGGATTTCGGTAATCGGCGAATCATATCTGAATCTAAAATAACATAATCAGGTATCATTTCAGAATTTACAATGCCTTGTTTTGTTTCTCTTTCCGGAATAACAACAATTGCATTTAGAGTTGCTTCAGCACCTGTACCGCAAGTTGTAGGAACCACAATTGAAATTAACTTTTTTGTTCCTATAGAAGAATCTTCCATCACATCTCTTAAAGTATAATCCGCTTGATAGAGTAAACTACACAATTTTGCCGCATCTATAACACTACCTCCACCAATCGCTAAAATGGCAGTAGCGTCATTCATTTCAACCGCATTCAATGCCTTCTCGATATCTAAATAGGAAGGCTCTGCTTTTAGATTACTGATAATCTCAAATTTAATTTGTTTTTGCTTCAAAATATTCAGTGCAGAGTCACATAATCCTAAGCTCAATACACTCTCATCCGTAAACAATAATAAATTTGTTATTTGTTCTTGATTGAGAATATTTTCAAGTTTTTTTATACTTCCTGCACCCGCATATTGAACTGCCGGTATCATCATTGAAAAAGTCATGTAAACTACCCCTTTCGATTCAATTTAAACATTTACTCCGTATATTTATTCTATTTTAGATTTACAATAAAATAAACTAATAAATTCACAAATTGTGTTCTAATTTGAAATATGCTTGTTGCAAAACGTTTTATTTTTGAACAAAAATTAAGACTACCAATTAATCGGGAGGTTTTTTGGGGATATTACCAAAATTTTGGCTAGAGCACCATATCCTGAAAAGGCCGATTTTTTTCAAAATCAGCCTTCAAAAAGAAATATATTACATAATAGTTAAACAGGAAATATAAAGTTTTATTATAGAATAATTAAAGTAATTACTAATATTATGGTTACACTATAAAAAGTAAAAAAGATAAGATTGACTTTGCGCATACGTGCAGTTATTTCAGTATCAGATATTAAGTTTAACATTTCCTATTAATAAATCCGCCAAATAAGTATCTAGTTTTTTCATAATAACCTCCTGTTCTGTACAATTAACTTGCTAACATTTGATATGTCAACTTTTGTTGACTATGTTTATCTTACAGCTTGATTTTTCATTTGTAAAACACAAGTGACATATGTTACATTTGAGAAAATTAAGCAAACTGTAGCTGGCTTTCCTATATTTTAAGCAGAAAATGATTAATCAAATATTAATAATATAAAGAAAGATTAAATCAGAAATTTTAGATGATTAACATGGATGAAATTAATTCTCAACCGGAAAATAAGCAAGAAGGCAAACAGGCTGATAATTCAAATTTAACACTTGATTCTGTTGATAATAATACCGTAAATAAAAAAAACAATGCGGGAAATATTACAGATTTTTCGCCAAAAGAACTTGCAGATAACATAAATAATTCCGAATATATTTATGACCTTTTTGAGAATTATCAACATTTTACAGAAATGTATGCAGATCTGTATCGTAAAGACAAATCAAATAAATCATACAATCCGCATTTAACCCCGGATGAATTATTTATTTTCCAAAAACCTGGCTGGCGAATTCTTAAAACTACCATTGCTGTTTTTATCTGTCTGATGATTTCACTGATTGATATCGGTGATAATTCCGGAGTGTTTCATGCATTTCATGCCTGTATTGCTGCAATAATCACCTTGAAATCTAATTTGAAAAACACCTGGAAAGTAGGTTTATACCGGGTAGGCTCAACCACTTTCGGCGCCTTAATGGGACTGGTGGCAATCCAAATCAGAATCATTTTTAATCTTGCGAATCACTGCGTACAATATTATTTAATTGTTACTGGCCTTTTGTTTTTAATCATTTGGTTCACTGTGTTAATCAGAGCTACTGAAATGACAGCTCTTGCAGCTGTGGTTTTCTTGCTGATTGCTTTAAGCCAATCTGCAAATCAAACAGCTGACCCGCGAGAATACGCTTTCTTCTTGGGAATCTATCGTTTTTTATACACGATCATCGGAATCTCAGTTGCATATTTGGTCAACTGGGCTTTGCCGCCCTATGCTCGAAAAAAATCCGAAATGGACATGACAAAATAATCGTTTTCGGTTTGCAGTATTTGTTTTTTAGCTGTCTTCACCACGGAAGATCATTTTCAGCGTTTTCCCGAATTTCATTCTATTACCATAGTTGAGTGAACCCAAACGATAAATCCGAATTGCAAGGAACGAAAACACTGCAATACTGACTAACATAATCGCTGCACTGATCATAATTTCAACCAGAGAAATGTTAAGCAAAATTGTCCGTACCGGCATTGCCAGAACTGAAGTTAAGGGAAAATACGAAGCTGCTTTTAACAGAAGACCATGTGGATTTCCCATTCCGTAAATAGCGATTAAATATGCTGCGATAAAAATCAGCATTACCGGTGTAACAGCATAGTTGACATCTTCCATTTTGGAAACCAATGCTCCTAAGGCTGCGTAAATAAACAAGTATGAAATGTAGCCGGTCAGACCGAATAAAACCATGGTAATGATCGTTGATGTATTCAATTCAAGAAAACCGCCAATCAATCCTGCAATGTCCTGACCACTGAATTTAAGCGAAAGGAGTAAGGTTGTGATCATGGCTAAAACTTGAAGAATTCCTGCTAATCCTGCAGCTAAAGTTTTTCCGATGATCAAATAATCTGCCTTCGTATTCGCAATTAACAATTCCATTGTACGATTATCTTTTTCTCTGGCTACAGAGGATGATACGGTTGTACCATACATGATTATCAACATATACAAAAGAACTGTATAAATCATGGCTAAAACGAAGTTTCCGATGCCTTTTTGTGAAATGTCAACATTGGTTGCATTAACTTGCACATTATATATTCCTGTAATTAATTCAGGATCAATATTATTTGTCTGAAAGTAATTCATTCTGTTAAAATTCAATAATTGTTGTTCTATAAAAGTACTGACAATCGGATTTTGTTCGCCATTTACGATGAAGGCAAAATCACTTGCAGAATAAAAGACGACACCGAAAGTAATTTCATTATTTGTCAAAGCTGCTTTTAGAGAATCTTCATCAGCGAATTCTTGCTTGATGTTTTTTAACAATGAAAAATCCTTTAATTCGTCGGTTGCTATATAATAACCACCATCAGACAAAATATCGTTTATATATTCATCCGAAATATTTTCAGATTCATTTTCCGGTGATTTTTCCTTTTTTACAAGATAACTTGGTATTATCACAGCAGCAACAACTATTAAGCATAGAATAATCGTTGTAGCAAGAAAAGATTTTTTTCTCAAAATAGATTTAAACGTTAATTGCAACTTAAACTGAAATTCAATTCTGTACAATGTTATTTGTTTTCATCAGGCTGCAGCCTGATGAAAACTTTCGGCACTGCATCCTCCCAATATTTTTCTGGGATATTTGTTGATAA
>DUPV01000024.1 GCA_012838135.1 Clostridiaceae bacterium
AAGTCAAAATGTCTACAGGACAATCAATTCTTCTTGCGACGGGTATGGGAAAACATCATAAGGAGTGTATAATTCTATTTCGCGCAGGATAGTGGCGAGTTCCGCCATGGCAGGACGCAATTTGTCAACCATAGCACGAATTACTTGATTAGAATCTTCCGGCTCAATAATCTCACCAATCATTTTATCAATTTCTTTTGTTTTAGCATCAAGTCGGTCTAATAAATCGGCATTAAACTTTGCTCGTTCTACAGCAGACTTGCTATAGCCGGTACCGGCTACTTTTTCTAGTTTTGCTTGATAATCAAGTAATGCCGGATAGACGCCTTCCTGACCCATTCTGGTAATAATTCTGGCTTGAGTTTTGACAGAATGAATAAAATCTTTGACCAAAACCTGATAACGAGCCTCAAGTTCTTGAGCATTTAAGACATCAAATCTCTCCAATAATTTGATTGTTGAAGGTTCGCGCAAAATTTCCACGGTTTCAATATAGTTTTCATAATGTTTCAGACCGCGTTTTTCAGCCTCTGTTTTCCAGCTTTGATCATAACCATTACCGGTAAATAAAATCGCATGATGTTTTTTCAAAATGTCATGCGTAATTTGCATTACTGTTTTATGCAAATTTTCCGGTTCCGGTTTTTGCAAATTTTCAACTTCTGATTTATTAAAATCATCTGATTTTAAGCTTACTTCTAAACGGTCAGCAATATCTTTGAGACTTTCCGCCATGCCAGCAAAGAGGAATGTATTGAGCGGAGACGCGTTCAAAGAAGCACCCAAAGTTCTGATTTCAAATTTGTTGCCGCTGAAACTGATCGGAGCTGTGCGGTTACGATCCGTAGCATCAATACTTTGCGCCGACAGACTTACCAGCGGAGCTGTTAAGCGAGTCAGTTCAACCGGAGTTATCTCGGTTGTTTCTGCTAATTGAACAAACAAATCATGCAATTTATCTCCGAGATAAATTGAAAGCACACTGGGTGGTGCTTCTTGTCTGCCCAAACGATGATCGTTACCTTCATTCGAGGATGCCATACGCAATAAAACCTGATATTTATCAACGGTTTGAATAAATGCCGACAAAAATACTATGAATTGCAAGTCTTCCGGAGCACGATCACCCGGATCAAATAAATTATCTCCGTTTGATGCTTGCAGAGAAATATTGTTGTGTTTACCGGAACCGTTTAAACCGCTAAATGGTTTTTCGGTTAATAAACATTCAAAACCGTGACGACGAGCAACTTTTTTCAAAATATCCATAATTAACATGTTTTGGTCAATAGTTGTCGTTACATCGGCAAAAGAAGATACCAATTCATATTGACCGGGAGCCACTTCATTATGTTCAATTTCCGCATAAATACCCAAAGCCCAGCATTCACGATTTACTTCTTCCATAAAATCCTGAACATTTTCACTCATTGAACTGAAGTACGGATCTTCATAATCTCCGCCACGCGGCATCTCGGCTGAGAACAATGCCTTTTCACAAAATCTTAAATCCGGTCTTTGCATCGCTTTGTCTTTGTAAACCAAGAAATATTCTTGTTCCAAACCAACCATCGGACGCACAAATTCAACCTCTGTTTTGCCTAAAAGGTTCAAAACTCTGGTAGCTTGTTCACTCAAAGCCTCACGTGCATTGATTAAAGGCATTTTCATATCAAGTTTGGCACCGGTATAGCTGATAAATACACTCGGAATATAAAGAACATTTTTTCTGACAAAAGCCGACGAAGAAACATCCCAATAAGTATAACCGCGAGCTTCAAAGGTGTCACGTAAACCGCCATGCGGGAAAGCTGACCCGTCGGTTTCACCGCGCATTAAAGATTTGCCGGATAACCTTGAGATCGGTGAGCCGTCTTTACCTTCTTGGAGAAATGAAACATGTTTTTCCGCAGTTTTACCGGTTAAAGGTTGAAACCAATGACAAAAATGAGTTGCTCCTCTTTCCATTGCCCAAACTTTCATTGCATGGGCAATCGCATCGGCAACTTCCCGATCAATCGGCTGATTTTGGAAAACTGCTTGCTCCCAAGCATAATATACGGGTTTAGGTAAGCGATCTTTCATCACTGACTTGCCGAATAGATTTTTACCAAATTCCTTGACCAATTCAAATCGAGTCATAGCGGTTCCTCCTATACATGCTTTTCTGCACGACCGACGTTTATTGTAATATATTCTTCTATTATGAATATTTAATAATAATATGCAATTTACGGCAATTAAATAATATTATGTAACAAGTCTTCTGAATCTCTATTTGACAATAAGCCGAGCGGAATGTCAAAAATTGTTTTCGCGCCATACTGTTCCGCTTTGTATAATCTATAGGTCGCTCTGGCGAAAGCCACGCTAATTGCAGCAGTATATTGCGGATTGCTGTCAAGTTTTAAATTAAATTCAAAAACCGCTTTAGTTTCAGGAGAAGTTTCACCTTGTCTGATAACTGTACCACCATGTGGCATTCCCTGATGATTTTGTAAAAATTCAGCTTGTGAAATAAAGTTTACTTCAGTCTGGTAAGGTGCAAAATAATCCGGCATATTTTTGATTTCATTTGCAATTATTTCTTGATCAGCATCCGGTTCTGCCACAACATAAACAACCCTTTGATGAGCTTTGGCAGAAGTATATTCAACAGCTTTACCTTCTTTAATTTGAGAAATCATTGTTTGATCAGGAATTGTATATTGTACACCGTTTTTCACACCGGGGACTCTGCGAACAGCATCACTATGCCCTTGGCTGAGCCCTTTCCCCCAAAATGTATAAGTTTTGCCGACCGGTAAAATTGCTTCAGAAAGCATTCTTTGCAAAGAAAAAAGTCCCGGATCCCAACCAATAGCAATTGTTGAAACATATTTATGTTTTAATGCTATGCGATTCATTTCAGCAAAATAATCGGCAATTGCCGAATGTGTATCAAAACAGTCAACCGTATTGAAATTAGCTGCCAACTCCGGTCCTTGCTCCGGAATATCTTTTTGTGAACCACCGGCTAAAATCAAAACATCAATTTCATTTTGAAAATTAATCAGACTATCGTAGGATTCTACCCTCGAGTCTGACATTATAGTTTGCGGATCACGCCGCGTAAAAATAGCAAACAGCTCCATATCGGAACTGTTTGTTAAAGCCGTTTCAATACCCCGACCTAAATTACCATAACCTACAATACCTATTTTAATTTTCGTCATTAATTTTCCTTGCCATAATCATATTATATAAATACTTTTGTAATATTAAACAATTGATTTGGTCATAAAAATGTTTATTTCTTTTGTAAAACATCGTCCATATCATAAAAACCGGCAGGTTGCTCAACGACAAATTCAGCAGCCTGAATTGCTCCGTTCGCAAAGACTTTACGTGAATTTGCATTATGTTTGATTTCAATAATTTCATCTTCACCGGCAAAGATTACGGAATGCTCACCGACAATCGTACCACCTCTGATAGCCGCAATTCCAATTTCGTTTTTATTCCGACCATCATAAATGCCGGCACGACCGTTCAATGCATGCAGCGAATCAGCTCGACCTTTATTCGCAGCATCAAACAGCATTTTTGCTGTTCCGCTTGGTGAGTCTACTTTATAGCGATGATGTTTTTCAATAATCTCAATATCAAAGTTTTTCAGCATGGAAGCCAGTTGTTCAACCATGATTTGCATGACATTCACACCAAGACTCATGTTTTTTGCATGGAGAATCGCGACTTTCTCAGATGCCGCCTTTATTGCGGCTTCTTGTTCATCGGAATAACCGGTTGAGGCAATCACCATCGGCAAATTGTTTTTAATTCCAAAATCCAGCAAAGCATTTAAGCTTGCCGGATTGGAAAAATCAATAATCACATCAATTTGCTCGGGATTATCAATATCTGCTAAATCAAGATAAACCGGGTATGGTAAATCAGGGCCCAATTCAGCTGCAAAACCGGCAACAATCTGATGTTGCTCGGAACTTTTCAATAAATCGGTAATCATATGACCCATTTTTCCAGTAGCACCGGATAACAAAATTTTCATTGGCTAATCCTTCCTTATTGTTTCTTACTGTTTCTCATTTGTTTACTGATGCAATTTGCATTGCTAAATCATTTATCCAATTCACCTGCGTTTGATGTGTCCTTGTCCGATACACTTTTGTTTCTTTATTCAATTTACCCGATTTGAAGCATGTAAAAATAATTATAATAAATTCAGGGCAGTCAATTCTTTACGCAATAATTCAACAGTTGCTTCTGAAGCTCTGGTTAGCGGCAGACGCAAGCCGCCGGCGGGTAAACCTAGTAATTCCATTGCACTTTTAATCGGTACGGGATTTACTTCGGCGAACATTGCTTTAATTAACGGCAAATATTTGACCTGCATCTCACCGGCCGTTTTAAAATCACCGTCCAAGCAAGCTTGAACCATATTGTGCATTTCGAGCGGTAAAGCATTGGCAAACACTGAAATAACTCCGTTGCCACCAAGCGACATCAAAGGTACTACAACATCATCATTACCTGAATACACAGCAAAATCTTTTGGTACTGCGTGTTTAATAGCAGCTGTATAAGCTAAATTACCGGTTGCATCTTTAATCCCGACAATATTGTCAATTTCAGCCAACTCTTTAACCACGTCAACCGGAATTTCAACAGCGGTACGACCGGGAACTGTATAAAGAATTAAAGGAATTTTTACATTATTTGCTATGGTTTTATAATGTTCATATAAACCGCGTTTTGTGGCTTTATTGTAGTAAGGGGTAACAATTAACAAAGCATCGGCACCTGTTTTTTCCGCTTCAACACTAAGTTCAACAGCATGATCCGTATGATTGATACCGGTACCTGCAATAACCGGAATCTTTCCGCCGACTCTTTTTACTACATAACTAATGGCTTCAATTTGCTCCGGATCGGAAGCAGTTGAAGCTTCACCTGTTGTGCCCATTACGATAATAGCATCGGTTTTGTTTTTCAAATGAAAATCGACCAATTTATCGAAACCCGGATAATCAATTTCTCCATTTTCTTTAAAGGGTGTGACAATAGCAACACCGGAACCAGTAAATAACATAGAAAATCCTCCTTATTATTTATGCTATTTTATTTTGCCGATTAACCTAACCAAAGCCTAAATCTCTTATTGCAGAATTCAATACTTACCTAAACTCTCATCAAATTATCTGACACTAATTCAATTCCATAGCAGTTTGATTATAAATCCATATCCTGCTTAATTATATACCAATTATTATACACCAATCTGATTGTTTATGAATCAATTCTATAAAAGTCACCGATAATAAATTTAAAATAGAGCAACAGAAAATCTTTTTATCTATAAAGCAATTCAAAATTTCTTAAAGCAACTGTTTATAAACCGAAAGCATCAGCTAAAGCATTGATAATTTTGTTTTTATCTTCAGCTTTTACTACATATGAAATACTGATATCAGAAGTTGAAACCATATAAAACAGGACATTTTGTTCAATAAAAACATTGAATGCTTTTGCTGCAACACCGACTTGATTACGCATTGCACTGCCGATAATTGAAATTTTATTCAGATTTTCAACAAAAGTATATTCCAGTTCCATGCGATTCAAAACTTCAATTATTTCTTGCTTCGAATCCATATCCGAAGTAAAAGAAAATGCTGAATTATTTTGGTCAATAATAACTTGATTCAAAATATCCACATTAACATCGGCCGCTGCTAATTCCGTAAAACATTTTGATGATTCAAAGCTTAAATTCGGCAAACCTTGAATGCTGACCAACAAAATATTTTCAATTGCCGAAACATTAGTTAACTTGAAATCTTCCATTTTTTTCCCTCCGGTTTGTTCTGTAAAATCTGAAATATAAGTACCTTCAACTTCTCCGGTATTCAATGCAATATAGAGAGGAACATGATATTTGGCTGCCAACTCAACACTGCGTGCTTCGATAACTCGCGCACCCTGATGAGCCATCTCTACAACTTCTTCGTAATTGATGCGATCAATTTTTTTAGCTTGCGGCCGAATTCTCGGATCAGCACTATAAATACCATCTACGTCAGTATAAATTTCACATTTTGCACCTAATTTTGCAGCTAAGGCAACTGCCGAAGTATCAGAACCGCCGCGGCCTAAAGTCGTAATATCTCCCGCTTTATTCATGCCTTGAAATCCTGCAACTACAGCTATTTCACCACGTTTTAAGGCAGATTCGATCAACTTCGGATCCAAGTCTTCAATTTTGCTTTTACGATGTGAACCTTTAGTTCTGAATCCTGCTTGAAATCCGGTAAAACTCTCTGCCGGGTAACCTAAATCATTTAAGCATAATGCCAAAAGTGATGCAGATATCAATTCGCCGCTTGATAATAAAACATCAACTTCTCTGGCAATCGGACGTGCACTCACTTCATATGCTAAATTCAGCAGATTATCTGTAGTTTTACCCATTGCGGATACAACAACTACAAGATCATCATATTTTTCTTTTTGGCGTAAAATCAACTGACATACTTGTTTAATCTTATCTGTGGTAGCAACTGATGTACCACCGAATTTCATAACTAATCTCTTCATTTCTTTACCATCACAATATTTTTATCTTAATAATCTATTTTGCCACCATAGTATTTAGCCACTGCATATATTTTTAGCATTCGTAATGATCACAAGTACTTTTGATCATTACGAATCAAATCTTCATAGGTTTCCCGTTTCACCGCAAGATGACTTCGTCCGTTTTCGACGAAAACAACTGCCGGTCTGGGAATACGATTATAGTTTGAACTCATTGCATAATTATATGCTCCGGTTCCCGGAATTAACAACAAATCACCCGGATCAGCCTGCGGCAAAGCTACATCCTCAATTAAAATGTCACCGGTCTCACAACATTTACCTGCAATTCGGTAATTCTCGGTCGGTTCTTCCTGCATCCGATTTGCCAAACAAGCCTCGTACTCCGCCTGATAAAGTGCCGGTCTCGGATTATCGGTCATGCCGCCATCGACAAAAATAAACGGTTTTCCCTGATAAGGCTGTTTGACTGCTCCTACCGTATAGAGTGTGCTGCCGCTTGCATTAATCAATGAACGCCCCGGCTCAATACTGACAATCTCGATTATCAAATTAAGTTCAGCTATAATCCGTTCAATTTTAACTATATATTCCGTCAAAAATTCAGCATAGTCAAATGGCTTATCCTCTTTTGTATAGTATACTCCGAAACCTCCACCCAGATTAATTTCTCTGACTTTAATCGAATAATCATCCGATAGTTTACGGGCAAAAGAAAACATTGCAGCTGCTTCCTGAAAAAAGAAATCTTTGTTCAAAATCTGAGAACCGATATGACAATGAATACCTTCCAGTTCAAGCCAAGGATCCGAATTCATCTCTTGCAATAATAAGCAGGTTGCGGGATCAGCAATACTCATCCCGAATTTTGAATCTTCCTTGGTGGTTTGAATATACTTATGTGTATCCGCTTCAATACCCGGATTAACCCGCAACAACACTTTGACCTTTTTTTGTTTTTGCGCAGCCAATGCTGATAAAACCAAGAATTCCGTATGATGATCAACAATAATTCTGCCAACATTGTTTTTCAAAGCCATTTCCAATTCTTCCGGCAATTTATTATTACCATGCAATGAAATTTTTGCCGGATCATAACCTGCGGCAAGTGCCGTATAGAGTTCTCCCCCACTGACAACATCCAAATATAAGCCGGTCTCTTTTGCCAAGCCCAAGATATACAAATTACTGAAAGCTTTTGAAGCATAAGAAATATGCGTTTGAAATTTTTCCGAATGAAAATTATCTAAAAAAATATTTGCCTGATCCTTAAAATGTTTTTGATCAATTATATAGAGAGGAGTGCCATGTTCCGCACGCAATTGTTCAACTGAAACATCGCCGATCAGCAATTGATTATTCTCAATTTTCATTGTGCCATGTAATTTCATTTTTAACCTCATTTCAAATGCGATACTCGTAAATTGTATAACATAAGCCTCTCTTTATAATTATTTTGAAAAACTATATCCGGCATCGGAAATTAATTGTTTAGTATACAGATTTTGCGGATTTCGAAAAACCTTTTCAACATTCCCTTGTTCAACTATACTACCTTGGTTCAAAACAGCTATCGTATCACATAGATGATATATTACAGCTAAATCATGAGAAATAAACAAACACGAGAATTTAAATTCTTTTCGCAAATCGATAATTAAATCAAGAACTTGGGCTTGTACTGAAACATCCAGTGAAGAAACCGGTTCATCAGCAATTAAAAGACAAGGTTCAACAATCAAAGCACAGCCCAGAGCAACTCTCTGTAATTGACCGCCCGATAATTGATGCGGATACCTTAAAAAATAATCAGCTGACAGACCAACTTGTTCCAACATATGACGTGCTTTTGTTTCAATTTCAGACTCACTGAGAGATTTTCGGATTAAAAGAGGTTCCATCAATTGTTTACCGATTGTCATTTTCGGATTAAAAGAACTGTAGGGATCCTGAAAAACCATTTGAATGCCACAATTAAATTGTCTGATTCTTTGTCGTAAAGACAAATCTTGAACTTCTTGCCCGCGAAAAAGAATTTTGCCTGAAATCGGTTTAATAAAACCGGTAATTAAATTTGCCAAAGTAGTTTTGCCGGAACCAGATTTGCCAACCAAACCCAAACACTCACCGGGTTTCATTGTCAAAGATAAATCCTTTAAAACATACTCCAATTTATGTAAAGAAGCAGAATAACTGGCATATATATTATTTATTTCTAGGATATTGTGAAATTTTTCTGACATTTGACTTCTTTATATATTCTTTCTTTTGATAATTTGATAATTATTGACTTAATTTAATATACGCTTCGTTAACATCACTTTGCTTAATCGGCTTGTAAAAATATCTTTCTTCTATTTAGCTTTCTATTTATCAAGCAAAAAGCAGGCTGCTTGATGACCGTCGCACATTTCATACATATCCGGTAATTCTTGTCGGCAACGCTCAAATACTTTGGGACAACGTTCGGCAAACAGACAATTTGTAGCAGATCCGCGATAATCTTTTGTTCGCGCTCTCATTATCATTAAATGCTGCCCTCTTTTTTCCGGTGTAGGAATCGACTCCAATAAGAGTTTAGTGTACATGTGTTGAGGTTGCATAATAATTTGCGTAGTTGCACCAACCTCAACCGGAATGCCCTGATACAAAACATAAACTCGATCACATAACTTTTTAACCGTTGAAAAATCATGAGAAATATATAACACTGATGTTTTTCTGCTGAAATTAATCAATTTAATTAATTCAATAATCTGAGCTTGAACCGAAACATCAAGTGCAGTTGTCGGTTCATCGGCAATTAATAATTCAGGATTATTGATAATAGCCATAGCTATCAGTACTCTTTGTCTTTGTCCACCGGACAATTCATGTGGATAACGCTTCGCTAATTTTTCAACATCCGATAAATTAACCGCCCGCATTGTACCGTAAACTCTATTTCGACGCTCTTTCGGGTTCAAGTTAGTGTGAATCTTTAAGACTTCATCAATTTGTTTACCGATACGAATCAAAGGATTCAAAGATTGACTTGCATCCTGATAAATTATCCCAAGTTGATTGCCGTTGATTTTACATCTGTCTTGAGCGGTAATCCGGGTAATATCCTGACCTTTAAAAAATATATTACCTTGAGCTATAGAAATTCCCTCAGGTAAAATACCGGCAATTGCCATTGTACTGATGCTCTTACCGCTGCCGGACTCACCGACTAAACCGACAATTTCACCGGGTTTTATCTTCAAGGAAACGTCTCGCACTAATTCTGCACCTTGGGCAGATACAACTTTCAGATGTTCAACTTTTAAGATATATTCAGATTTTGTCAGATCATTTTGCATCAAGCCAAACTCCTTTGTTGAGAAATTTGCTTCAAACCGTTACTGATAAAAAAACTGCCTAAAACTAATGTCACAATCATTAAGCCGGGAGCAATTGCCGACCACGGTGCTTGAAAAAGAAAGCCTTGAGCATCCTTGAGCATTCTGCCCCAAGTAATCTGTGACGGCGGAACACCAAGTCCTAAAAAACTTAATGATGATTCTGCCAAAATAGCATTGGCAAAACCTAAAGCAATTGCCGACATTAAGCGAGTTCTGATTTGAGGAAATAAATGTCGCCAAATTATTCTGCCGGACGAAGCTCCAAGTAATTGTAATCGTTTGACAAAATTTCGCTGACGATATTCTAAAAAGCCGCTGCGGATGACTCGCATATAGGATGGAATAAACATAATACCCAAAGCAACAATGACTTGCCAAATGCCATTGCCGAAAGTAGCAACAAACAGCATTCCCATTAAAATTGCCGGGATTGATAACAATGCATCACTGATCCGATTGCCCCAATAATCAACCGTACCACCATAATAACCGCTCAATGCACCAATTAACAAACCGCTTGAACAACCGATTAAATTAATTCCAATTGAAATAATAATCGTTAATGGTAAACCGCTCATTACACGGGTAAAAATATCGCGTCCATAATTATCCGTACCGAACCAATGCTTGGAATCAGGAGTTACAAAACGTTCTGACATATTCATTGATGTAGTATCGTAAGGTCTGTAAAATATATTAATCAAGAATAATACAAGTGGAATTGCTAACAACACAAAACCGATTCGGAACTGAATTTTGGCACCCTTATTGATTGAACTCGCTCTGTAATAAGCACGTTGCACATCAGGTGCGAAAGAAATTTGATTGTTTTTATCTTTACGCTTAAATCTCATCGTTTGATATCCTTCCGAAATTTAAGCTTATAGCTAAGTTGTGTCCATAAATTTGATTTTTCGGATTTGACATCAGATAATCTGATTCGCGGGTCAATGAACTGATTGATCAAATCGACTAAAAAATTCACAACAATAACAACAATTGCAATTAAAATAATTATTCCTTGAGTTAACGGAAAATCACGTGCTTCAACCGCAGTCACCAACAATCTGCCTAAACCCGGTAAAAGAAAAACCTGCTCGATAATAATACTGCCGCCGAAAACTTCCGCTAAAATCAAGCCCAAAACAGTTACAAACGGAACGAGACTATTTCTGAAAATATGAAAGAACAAGATGCGGGATTTGGTCGCGCCTTTACCGACTGCGGCTCTGGTATAAAACATTCGCTTTTGCTCAATGATCGCATCCCGCAAGAATTCCATTGCCATTGCAACTCTGGATAATGCAATTGCCAGAGCCGGCATCAAGAATTGTCTTAAAAAACCGGGTGATGCTAAATTGCCTTGTCCGGAACTCAAGCCTAACTGTGTCGTTCGAAAAATTAACATCAAGATTATGGCCATAAAAAACGGCGGAATTGCCAAAGTCGTTTCGGTAACAAAGCGTATCGAATTATCGAAGAAAGAACCTTGCTTTCTTGCAGCTAACAATGCTAAAGGTACCGACAAAACAATAATTAAAATAAAAGCGTAAATCGCCAAAGAAAAAGTTGTCGGAGCAGCTGCACCGATCAATTCACCAACCGGCTTATCAAAACGAATTGAACGGCCCAGATCTCCTTGTATCAAGCCGGCAAAATAGTTTTTTATTTTAAGTGGCAATGGTTCATTAATTCCTAATTCTAATTCCAAAGCAGTAATTTGCTCTTGACTTGCATTCATACCGAGCATAATTCTCGCCGGATTACCCGGAATCAATTCGAACATGATAAAGACTATAAAAACAATTAACAGCAAAGTAATCAACATTTGACCGGCTTTTTGCAATATGTATCGTGCCATAACAGTCCTTATCTAATAACAGTTCTCTTTTTAAAAATTGGAATAATATTTTAATATAATACCATTCAGACAAATTAATTGATAATTTATATTCAAAACTTGTAGAAATTTTTTAGTAATATTAAACAGCCCTTGCAAGTCGGCTGATAAAGAGCAAACACATTCAAGGACTGTTTAAGTGTCGATTCAATTCATTCAATGAATGCCGCCAATGTCCAAAGTTTATTTGTAATACACGGTATACATGTCTTGGACATATTGCGGATAGGTTGTGTAGCCACCAAGTGTTTTGATTACTGCTGTCTGAGTTCCGGGATTTTGTAAAAATACTGATGCCGCATCATCTTGCAATATTTTTTGCATTTGATGATAGAGTTCAACTCGCTTAGCATGATCGGTTTCACTTAATGCCGATTCGTATAATTCATCAAATTCCGTATTGACGAAATTAATAAAGTTATTATCGGATTTTGAATAATAATGTCTTAAAACTGTGGCAGGAGCTACATAATCAAAAGTTAAAGCTATTACGGTCGAATCATAATTCCGTCCCATATAAACATCTGAAAGCCAGGTACCCCAATCAACAGTTTTCACTTCAGCAGTAACACCGATTTGTTCTAATTGAGCAGCTAATACTTCCGCTGTCTGAACATGTATCACATAATCGCCGGGAACAGTAATCTCAATTTTCAGATCTTGATAACCTGCTTCTTCCAGCATTTTTTTCGCTTCTTCCGGATTGTATTGGCTTGCCAAATCTGCATTATAGTAATCTTGCATCGGCGGGGCCATGCCCGATTCCAAAGCTCTGCCTTCACCAAAAGTTACCGCATCAATCAGCATTTGTTTGTCTACCGCCATATTCAAAGCTTTGCGTACGACAGGATCATCGAAAGGTGCTCTTTGGTTATTTAAGCCCCAGATTTGGACCATATTTGAATCAGCTGCAATAAAATCATACTTATCTTTCAATAATTCAGCTTTGTCCATTGTCAAATACGGAAATATATCAAAGTTACCTTCTTGTAAATCCATAATTGCAGCATCTGCATCTGAAACAATCATAAATGTTACTTCATCCAAGTATGCAGTGCGATCGCGCCAATAATCAGCGTTGCGTTTCATTTTCAGATGTTGTTGTGTCTTGTATTCCGTAAATATAAAAGGTCCGGTGCCGATTGGCTTTTGTGCTTGTTCCGTATAGTCTTGCGGAATAATCGCCAAAGTCATATAAGTGATAAAGTCAGCATCGGATTCTTTCAATTTTACAGTTACCGTACCGGCTTCTGCATCTCCTGAAACCGATTCAATTATAGCCAATTGAGGAATCAAAGCTGCTTTGCTGTCCGGCAACATACCGGCAGCTCTTTGCAAAGAATAAACCACGTCATCAATCGTTAATTCTGTATCATTATGAAATTTGACACCGGTCCGAATTTTAAAGGTAAATTCAGTTGCATCATCCGAAAAATTAAAAGATTCAGCTAAAGCAGGTTCGAAAGTACCGTCAGGCATTAATTTGACTAAACCGTCAAAGAAATTATATATTACTTCTTTTGTTCCGGCTGCTGCAGCCAAATATGGATCCAGAGAATCTAACTCTTGTGTGATACCCACGATCACCGAACCGCCTTGTTGTGGCTCTGCTTGCTCCTCAAGTGATCCGTCATCTTTCTTTGCATCGTCTTCACTTACAATCTGATCGGTTTGTTCGGTATTTTTAGTATCTTTTTCAGCATCTTTTTTACCACATGCTGTTAAAAACAAAACCAATGATAGAATTATCAAAACCTTCTGCATTATTTTTTTATGTTTAGCCATGTAATCCTCCTGAAATGTTAATTTATTCATCTTACATCATTTTCACAACATTCTAAACCAATTATTCATTAAACAGTATTCAGTGCGAATTGCAATTTAAATTGAAATTAAATTGTAATTCATTTTACAACTTGCTTAAATCAGTATCAATTGATAATTGTTCTATAAAACAAACTGCAAATGCTTCCTTTGATAATCATAATCCCTGGTTGCAATCTATTGCATACACTCAATGTATAAATATGAGATTACAGTTTACACAATTTCACACAATTCAATGTTGGTTCATTGTTCTTTGCATATTTATTCGCAGAACAGCATTATTTAATTATTCTATTTTAACAATTAAGTATTATTTTTTGACAATTAAAAAGCCTATAAATATAATATGAAACATGCATTAAAGAAGAATTTTTATTGTTTTAAATTATTATTTAAATTGTTAAAAGTATTTAAGGGGACTTCTGAAATTGTTTCAGAAGATTTTTTGTTCTCATAAGCTACATATTTATTAATATCTTTGGAGGTTTTATGCAAAATCCATATGAATTGTTAAAGAATACACCAAAAGTTATTCTCGCATATTCCGGTGGCTTGGATACTTCAGTCTTGGTTGCCTGGTTAAAAGAGCAAGGTGTTGCAGAGGTTATTTGTGTTGCCGGTAATGTCGGTCAAATATCCGACCCGCAAGCTTTGGAAGCAAGAGCTTTCAATACAGGTGCCGACAAGTTTTATTGTCTGGATTTAACTGAAGAGTTTTTAGATGACTACATCTTTCCCACAATGCAAGCCGGAGCAAAATACGAAAATGTCTATTTACTCGGAACTGCAGTTGCCAGACCAATTCTTGCTAAAGGATTGGTCGAAATTGCCAAAAAAGAAAATACCGATGTAATCGTGCATGGTTGTACAGGTAAAGGCAATGACCAGGTCAGATTTGAATTAACGATCAATGCTTTAGCCCCTGAAATAAAAGTTGTCGCTCCTTGGAGATTTTGGGATATCAAGGGTCGCTCCGAAGAAATTGACTATGCGGAAGCTCATAATATCCAATTGGAATTTTCCAGAGAAGAAGATTATTCAATGGATGAAAATATCTGGCACCTTTCACATGAAGGTTTGGATTTGGAAGATCCTGCCAACGCTGCAAATTTAGACAAAATTCTGCATTGGGTTACTCCGCCTGAAAAGGCTCCGGATCAAGCGGAAATTGTCGAAATTGAATTTGTGCAAGGTAAACCGGTCGGGCTCAACGGTAAAAAAATGAATTCGGTTGATTTAGTTTATGCATTAAATGAAATCGGCGGAAAACACGGAATCGGTATTGACGATATCGTTGAAAGCCGTTTGGTCGGAATGAAGAGCCGCGGTGTCTACGAAAATCCGGCAGGTTCAATTCTCTATTTTGCCCATCACAAATTGGAAACTTTAACAGTTGAAGCAAATACTTTGCATTTCAAATTATCAATCGCTCATAAATATGCTGAACTGGTTTACAACGGCAAATGGGAAAGCTCTTTACGTAAAGCTCTGGCAGCTTTTGTTGCGGAAACTCAAAAATTTGTAACAGGAACCGTAAAGGTAAAATTATATAAAGGCAGCATGCAACCGGCAGGTCTGACTTCTCCTTATTCACTATTCGATGAAGGTTATGCAACATTCGAACATGATGAAGTATATGACCATGGTGATGCCGGCGGCTTTATCAAATTATTCGGTTTATCAAATAAACTTCAGGCTATGTTGCAAAACCCTGAAAAATGATTAAGCTTCAGTAATTATGAAAGATATTACGTAGAATATCCGAAAATCAATTGCGGAAATTAATAAAGCAAAGCAAGAGGACTAAAATGAAATTGTGGCACGGCATGTTATCAGGCGAGCTAAATCAAAAGGCAGAAGAATTCAATGCTTCTTTTGCAATTGATCAAAGAATGATCTATCAAGATATTGACGGATCTGTTGCTCATGCCACCATGCTCGGACAAACCGGCATTTTGCCGCAAAATGATGTTGAACGAATTATTAAAGGTCTTAAGGAAATTAAAGGCGATTTAGAAAATAATCTGTTACAACTTGATCCGCAAGCTGAAGATGTTCACACTTTTATTGAGAATGAATTAACTAAACGTATCGGTGATGCAGGAAAAAAACTTCATACCGCCCGTTCCAGAAATGATCAGGTCGCAACAGATATCAGACTTAATTTGCGTTCCGAAATTGTACAAATCACAGAACTTTTACAAAACTATATTATGGCAATGTGCAGTTTGGCTGAGCAAAATCTGACAACTATTATGCCGGGATATACTCACCTGCAGGCAGCTCAACCGATTACATTTGCTCATCATCTATCCGCATATTGCATGATGGCCTTACGTGATATAGAAAGACTTGCTGACTGCAGTAAAAGGCTCAATCAATCACCTTTAGGTGCATGTGCCTTAGCCGGTACAAGTTATCCGATTGATCGTCAATTAACTGCCGAAATGCTGGATTTTGAATCCGTAATGCAAAACAGTATGGACGCGGTAAGCGATCGGGATTTCATTCTTGAATTAAACGGTGTTTTGGCTATTATTGCCATCCACCTTTCCCGCCAAGCTGAAGAACTGATTATTTGGAGTTCACAACCATACAGCTTCATCAAAATCGCCGATGAATTTTCAACCGGTTCTTCGATTATGCCCCAGAAAAAAAATCCGGATATGGCTGAGTTAATCCGTGGTAAATCCGGCAGAATCTTAGGTAATTTAATTCAGAGTTTAACCATGATCAAGGGTTTGCCGCTTGCCTATGCCAAAGATATGCAAGAAGATAAGGAATCAATTTTTGATTCTGTTGATACAGTTAAAATTTGTCTGGATATAATGGCAAATATGCTATCATCTTTAACCGTTAATCAGGATAAAATGTTACGTGCAACTGAACTCGGTTATCTGGCAGCTACTGATTTAGCAGATTATTTGGTCAAAAAAGATATTCCGTTCAGGGATGCACATCATATGATTGCAATGCTGGTAGCAATAGCTGATAAGGAGGGAAAAACTTTCGCCGAGCTTCCGTTGGAAGTTTATCGCAGGGTATCACGTTCTTTTGAGGCTGATCTTTTTGAGGTAATTGATATGAAAAATATTGTTAACTCCAAAAAATCTTTCGGCGGGCCCGCTCCGGCAGAAGTCGAGCGTCAAATCGCTTGGATTAAACAAAAACTACAAACTTATTCTTCATAAAAGTTATATAAATTTTATGAAAATTAATGAAAAAATATAAAAATTAACAAAATTTTATAAAAAAGAATTATAAATTTGTAAAATTAAAAGCAGTAATAAAAAATTGCATATAGTTTAAAAAACATAATAAAAACATTGAACTTAATTTAAACAGAAAAATCAAAACATTGAAGGAGAAAATAATGAAAAAAACAATTAACAAAAAATCAATCTTAACTGTGCTTTTAGCGGTTATGCTCATGTTGAGCGTTGTTGCTTGCGGTAGCAAAAAAGAAGATACAGCAAAAGAAAAAGAAACTGAAGCTAAAAAAGAGACTGAAGAAAAAACAGAAAAAGAGACTGAAGAAAAAACAGAAAAAGAAGCTGAAACAGAAAAATCCGCTGATGCCACAACCGGCAAGGCACTGGAAGACGGAGTACTCGACCTTGGTACGAATGCCGCATTCCCGCCATATGAATTTTATGAAGGTGAAAAAATTGTCGGTATCGACCCGGAAATCGCTCAAGCAGTTGCCGATCATTTAGGCTATAAATTGAAAATTCACGACATGGAATTTGCTAATATCATCGCTTCAATTGAAAGCGGAAAAGTTGACGGCGGAATCGCCGGTATGACCGTTACGGAAGAACGTTTAGAAAGCGTTAACTTTTCAAATTCATATGCTACCGGTATTCAATCAATTATTGTAACTCTGGATTCCGACATTGAAGGTCCGGATGATCTCGCAGGAAAGAAAATCGGCACTCAATTCGGTACAACCGGTGACTTTTATGCTCAAGATGATTTCGGTGAAGATAATGTTCAATCTTTTGATAAAGGTGCTGATGCCGTTGTTGCACTCAACGCAGGCAAAGTTGATGCAGTTATCATTGACAATGAGCCGGCAAAAAGTTTTGCAGCAGCAAATGATAATTTGAAAGTCCTCGAGACTAACTATGCAGTCGAAGATTATGCTATCGCTTTAACTAAAACCAATGATGCCCTTTTAACAGAAGTCAACGAAGCTTTAACAGCTCTCAGAGAAAATGGAAAGTTACAAGAAATCATTGATAAATATATCAAAGCTGAATAAGCTCAAATTGCACTTTAGATATTTTGCCGATTTTTCTATAATAAGAGAATCGGCAAATTTTTTATTATCTTTATTAGCAATTTGAACCAGCAAAAAAGCGAAACAAAAACCGCCGACTTAGCCGGTGGTTATGATTTAAATAATATCAGGAGACTTTCATGGTAGTATCCTTGCAAGTAATAGTAGATTTTATTCAAAATAACTTTCTCAAAGATGATAATTGGAGGTATCTGGCTAACGGTTTCTCCATCACTCTTCAGGTCACATTTTTTGCATTTTTACTCGGTTTTACTTTAGGAATTTTCTTAGCAATCATCAGAGTAGCTTGTAAAGATTTAAAACCGAGCTGGAAAACTCCTTCCGGTCTTTTAATCAATCTATTAAGCAAAATATCTAATCTTTACATCACGATTATTCGAGGAACTCCGACTACTGTTCAACTTTTAATCATGTTTAACGTAATTCTGGTTAATCTGCATAATCTGAAAATTGTTGCAATTCTAACTTTCGGCTTAAACTCTGCAGCTTATATGGCTGAAATATTCCGCAGCGGTATCCAGGCAGTCAGCCCCGGTGAAATAGAAGCGGCAAGATCACTTGGTTTAAGTTATATGCAAACTATGTCAAGAATTGTAATGCCACAAGCTTTTCGCAATTGTTTGCCCTCTTTCGGCAATGAAGTCATCACTTTATTCAAAGAAACTTCGATCAGCGGTTTCATTGGCTTAGTCGACCTGACGCGCGGCGCAGGAATCTTGATCAGCAAAACCTTTCGGGCAGCACCGCCTTACTTTGCTTCAGCGTTGATTTATTTGATTGTAGTATTAATTCTTGAACAGATTTTTCACGCTTTAGAAAGAAGAATAACCCATGATTAAAAGCTTTAATTTATATCAAAATATGATTGAAATCCGAAATTTATATAAAAATTTTGATGATCTGGAAGTATTACGGGGTGTCAATTTAAAAATTAAACCCAGTGAGAAAGTTGTTATCATCGGACCATCCGGCTCCGGTAAATCAACTATGCTTCGCTGCATGAATTTATTGGAAAAACCGACTTCCGGTGAAATAATATTCAAAGATCAGGTTATTAATCACGGCCACCTTGACATTAACAAAGTCAGAGAAAATATGGGCATGGTATTTCAACAATTCAATCTTTTTTCTAATCTGAATGTTTTGGAAAATTTAACTCTGGCTCCGATTATACGGCACCGTTTAAATAAAGATGAAGCTGAAGCTAAAGCCTTGGAATTGTTGAAACGCATCGGTTTGCCTGAAAAAGTAAACAATTATCCCAATCAATTATCCGGCGGTCAACAGCAAAGAATCGCCATTGCCCGAGCTTTAATGATGGATCCGGATCTATTATTATTCGATGAACCAACCTCTGCTCTTGATCCTGAAATGGTTGGTGAAGTATTGGAATTGATGACTGAATTAGCCGAAGCAGGTATGACCATGGCTGTCGTAACTCATGAAATGGGATTCGCTCGCCAAGTTGCAAATCGTATTCTATTTATCGACGAAGGTCTGATTGTTGAAGAAAGTAATGATCCGAATGACTTTTTTAACAATCCACGAGAAGAGCGCACCCAACAATTCTTATCCAAAATTCTTTAAAGCAAACTTCTCATCAATGATTTGTCATTATTCGTATTCAAATGTTAACAGTCGAATACGATCAGACTTCTCGTTACTTATCATGTGATTTTGCTGATTATTCTGACTTTTTTGCAATATAATCTCGAATAAACTGGTCAGCAAGATCAAAAATCTCCGGTGGCAATTCCGGAAGATGGCGGTCACGGCGAAAGAATGAAGCTGTCGCGGCACCGATCAGTTTTTTATCAAGATTCTCTGCGGAAATGTTTTGATCAAGATTTTCCGCGGAAATATTAGTCAGATCAATGATATTATCATATTCAGGCTGATTGATAATATATAAATGAATCTCGACTACAATAACTGTTTTTCCTGATTGAATAACTCTTGCTTTTGCCATTAACAAATCACCGGAAAAAACAGGCTTCAAAAATCGATAACTGAGATCAATTGTTGCCGTAGGTTGACCGAGGTAAACCATGCTGGCACCGGCTGCCGTATCCGCTAAAGTCATCAATACACCGCCATGCACTGCACCGTTGGGATTTAAATGTTGTTCGGAAACCAGCAGTGACACAATTGATTTCTGATGCTTGATTGTTTCAATTTTTGCACCTAATGTATTGGCAAAATGATTTCGTTCCAAACGATCAACAATCATTTGATTTAGCAATGTATAAAATTCCCGGTCAGATACTTTTGTAGCTTTTTCTTTTCGCTCTTGCAAATTAGATTTTGAATCATTTAAGTTTTCAGAATTTTGTTTTTCCCTCATATCCTACCATACCTTCATAATCAAGTTCGAGAATTTTAACTTTCCAGGCATTGCCTAAGCTGGTTTGAATATTGTTCTTTATTTTCTGTGTATTAACTTGTGAGTTGCAGGTAACAGTTAAAATGGATGGTCCTGCACCCGAGAGAACACTGCCGCAAGCTCCGGATTGTATTCCGACATTCAGTATTTCATAAAAATCAGGAATTAAGCCTGCTCGATAAGGCTGATGCAATCTGTCTTGCAAACCTAAACTTAATAAATCATGATTCGCATCGGACATACCCTTGAGCAAATAACCCAAGGATCTGATATTAAAAATTGCATCGGCACGTGCTACTTCAGCAGGTAAAACACCTCTGGCTTTGGCCGTCTTCAAACTGAAACTTGGAATACTGATAATAAAATTAACATCTGAACTTACATTTAGCTCTTGAGTAACAACCTGTGGCAATTTATCCGAATCCAAGATCGCAGCCAATTGTAAACCGCCAAAAACAGCCGGACTCAAATTGTCCGGGTGCTGTTCAATTGTTGAAGCAATCGCTAAAATTGCACCCTTCGAAAAAGGATCTACATTGTGTATATTATAGTACGATTCAATTTGATCGGCGGAATAAAGCTGTTTGGCAATCCATTGTGCAGCTCCCGCAC
Source organism: Clostridiaceae bacterium (assembly GCA_012838135.1). Classification (GTDB taxonomy): domain Bacteria; phylum Bacillota; class Clostridia; order Saccharofermentanales; family DTU023; genus UBA5436. The sequence goes on from DUPV01000024.1 coordinate 21,006, forward strand.
CTGCAACATAACAAGTTGCTGAAGATCCCAGACCTTTGGCTACCGGAACATCACTCCGGATACATTCAACCTTGGTCGGAATCGGTAATTTAACATTGAACAGACGACAATATTGAACATAAGCCTCCAACATTGGCATTTGAGATGCGGTTCTTGTAGCAAGCCACTTGATCTGCTCTTCATAGCTAACCGGTTGTTCCGGATTATCCCAAGTAAAAGTAAACCAATTATATAGCTTAAATGCTATGCCTAAACAATCGAAGCCGGGACCTATATTCGCACTGGTGGCAGGAACTCTTACTGTATACTGTTTCATGCTGTTTCCTTTTAATATATTCACATTTTTTCAAAAGTGTTAATTTCTTTACAATCATATCACTATACCGGTGATATTAAACAATACTTTTTGACAAAAGCAGTTCTATGTTTATCCATTAATGCTTTATTAAATAATTCTATATGTTATCAAATACTGCTTTTGACATTTGATCCGCTGAAATCAATATTTCTTGATCTTGAGGTAATTGCCATAATTTACTGACTGTTTGTGGAATTTCCTGCCCTGATAATGCGGCAATGACTTCAATTGATTGCCAATCGTCTGTCGGAATTTCCTTGCCTAAAGCCGCCAATGTTTTTTCTATAAACTTATAGGGACTGGCGGTACTGGCCACTAAAGTTAAATCGGTTAATCCGGCTTTAGCTATTGCTGAATAGCCAACAGCAGTGTGCGGATCAATCAAATAGTCATATGTATTATATACATGATTAATCGCAGTTGAAGTTTCGTTTTCATCTGTCCAGGAAGCAGTTAAATCTAATAGCTCAGTATCAATTTGGAATTTACCGGAAACATTCAGCTCCTGCATTAAAGATTTAAGCCATTCACTATCCGGATTTTTTAAATACAAATAACGTTCCAAATTGCTGGCAACTAAAATATCCATCGAAGGTGATGAAGTTTTTACTAAGGTGCGATTACTGTCATAAATTCCTGTTTGCAAAAAATCCGACAAAACATTGTTTTCATTGGCTGCTAAATGAATTCTGCCCAAAGGTAATCCCATTGTTTTAGCATAACAAGCAGCTAAAATATTACCGAAATTACCGGTTGGAACTATGATTGATATCGTTTCGCCGTACGACAAATCATTCGCTGCAACCGCTTGTAAATAGCTATTGATATAATAAATCGTCTGAGGAATCAGACGTCCGATATTAATCGAATTGGCAGAAGATAAAGCATATCCGCATGTTGCCACTTCAGCGGCAAACTTCTGATCGGAAAATAATTGTTTTACCCCACGCTGACAATCATCAAAATCACCTTGCAAAGCAATAGCTCGCACATTATCGTATTCACGACATAACATCTGTCTTTTTTGAAAAGAGCTGACACCGTTATGCGGATAAAAAACGATAACTTTAAAATGCTCAACATCGGCAAAGCCTTCCATTGCAGCCTTGCCCGTATCACCCGAAGTTGCGGTTAGAATCAAAATATCTTGTTGAAAGTCAAGCTGTTTCTTCGCAGCTTGCATCAAGTGCGGCAAAAATTGGAGAGCTAAATCTTTAAAAGCAAGAGTCGGTCCATGCCATAATTCTAAAAAACCGGTTTGTTTATTTATTCGGTGAACAGGAACAATTCGCGGATCATCAAAATTTTCACCATATGCGGTACTAACTATTTCCGCAATAACTTGATCGGATAAATCAGAAAAGAATATTTTGAAAATTCTTTTGGCTATAGTCTGATAATCTGAACCGATCCATGCGGCAAAATCGATTTCAGGTAATTCTTGCGGTACAAAAAGTCCACCGTCCGGAGCTAATCCCTGTAAGACAGCCTCGGAAGGTGAAAATAAATCATTTTTATTTCTGGTACTGTGATATTGCATTTTATCCTCGTCTATTAGTTAATTTACATTCTTGTCAGTAAAGTGTACATATTCGTTAGCGCTCGCACTCTCCACGCAGCTCTTGCGTCTGAAACTCTAACTTTTTGTAAGCTCGTTGGAAGTTTTCTGGAAGAATTCATTATAAATTGTTGATACGGCGTTTTCAAAATCATTATTTGCAATACCTACTATAATGTTAAATTCACTTGAACCTTGAGAAATCATGCGAATGTTAATTCCTGCTTCGGCTAAAGCTCCGAATACTCTTGCCGATACACCGGCTCGCATCGCCATATTCTCACCCACAACTGCCAACAATGCCAATCCGGGCATTATCTCGATACGATCCGGTGAACAATATATATCAATCTCTTCCAGTATCTTTCTTTCTTTGCCCTGCATACTTTCTTCTCGCACAATTAATGATACGGTATCTATTGAAGAGGGCATATGGTGGATTTGAATTCCGTTAGTTTCAAACACCGAGCACAATTTACGAAAGAAGCTTAAATCTTCGGTCATCCGATATTTTTCAACATCTATAATCATAAAATCTTTCACGCCGGCAACTCCGGTCAGAATCGGATCCTCTTTTGTTCTTTTGGCTCTCGGTAAAATCAGCGTGCCCGGCTCATTGGGTGCATTGGTATTTAAAATATGAATCGGAATGCCTCTTTGTCTGGCGGGGAAAATAGCCTCATGATGCAAAACTGCAGCGCCCATATAACTCAACTCGCGCAATTCATCATAAGTTATAACGTGTAAAGGCATCGGATTCTCCACAATTCTCGGATCAGCTGCCAAGAAGCCTGAAACATCTGTCCAGTTTTCATATTTTTCAACAGAAAGTGCGGATGCTACAATCGAACCGGTAATATCCGAACCGCCTCTGGAAAAAGTAACAATTGAACCATTTTCTTGTGCACCATAGAATCCCGGAATTACGAAGCAAGCATCTTTAATATGTTCTTTAATCAAAATACGGGTCATATTCTCATCATATTTACCATTTTGGTCAAAACGAATTATATCAGCTGCATCAAAAAATTTATAACCGAGATATGCTGCCATTAATTTTGCCGAAAAATATTCACCGCGACTGGCAGCATAATCTCTGGATGCTCCCGTAATCAGCTTTTGCTCAACTTCATTCAATTCAGGTTCAAGATCAATTGCCAAATTCAAATCATTTTGAATTTTCAAAAAACGTTCTTTAATTGAAGCAAAAACTTCTTCACCACCAATTCCTATTTCCATTAATTGATGGCATAAATACAGCATATCGGTAATTTTATGGTCTTCGGTAAAACGCTTGCCGGGAGCAGACACAATTACAATCTTTCTTTCACTATCTGCCTTAATAATCGACTTTACTTTTTTGAATTGGGAAGCATCAGCACACGATGTTCCGCCAAATTTTGTCACTTTCATTTTTCATCTCCACTTTTATCTATTGAAATTAATCTAATTTAAATATCTTCAACTTGGTTGTTGTTACCATTAATCTGTTTATTATAATTTACTAATCCAATTCCTGCCATCACTAAAATTAAGGCAGCTATTAAGTTGCTTTGCAAAATGTTTTCTTTCAAGACAATTGCTGAGCCTATTGTTCCGACTACAGGAATTAAACTTTTAAACACACCTAATTTTGAAACAGGATGATATTTTAACATTGTTGTCCATAATGCAAAAGCGACTGCACTTAAAGCACTCAAATAAATCAAAATCAGCCAAGCTGTATAATTACGCGGACTCAACGAACCGCCAAGGCTCAATCCGGTAATAATCAAAACCAAGCCGCCCAAAATAAAATTCCATCCGCTCAGTAAGCGTGGATGATTACGTTTGACAAACAATTTGTTGATCAATGTTCCGATTGATGTTGAAAGTGCCGAAAGCAACATCAGGCCATCACCTAACCAGTTGAAGTCCAGAGTAGTGCCTCCGCTGATATTCAAAACAATCACACCGATGAAACCGATAATGCAACCGATTGTTTTTGAAAAATTAAGTTTTTCATTAACAAAAATAAAACTTGCCAAAATTACTTCCATAAATGCAGCTGTTGAAGATATAATCGAACCGATTGCTCCTGAAGTATTGGCAAGTCCGACAAAGAAAAAACCGTATTGAAAAATTGTTTGCGGTATAGCAAGAATTAAAGAATCACGCCATTGTGCTGTGTTTTGCGGGAACGGGTTGATTTTTTCAGTAATTGCCGTGAACAAAATCATCAATAAACCGGCAAGAAAAAATCTGATACCGGCAAATAAAAGTAAGGACGGTACGGCATCCGGCGCAGCATTGTCGATTTGAAACAAGCTATAGCCGGTCTTTACCGCCGGAAAAGCACTGCCCCAAAGGGCGATGCATAAAAGTGTCGCTGTTAGCCAAACAATAGGCTTAAGCCAAAACTCTGCTTTGGTTTTTTCCGTCTGATTTTGCTCTTGTATCATGATTTTTTGTGCTCTGCCGACATTTTTATTTTTCACGCATTACATCCTCTTAAAATAAAAACATCAAACAGACAATCGTTTTGCATTGATTTCACCATATTATTACTAACTGTTAACCTCATTTTTCCCAATTACATTGTCAGTAGTTTGAAACACATTTTCATTAGCGGTAAGTCCGTATGAATCAATTACAGGTAACGCAAAAATTGAAACAATATGGCTATTCTGTTTGTCTAAAGCATCTAATAATGTTTGACTAACTGCTAACGTAATATTGGCGTCAACTAAAAACCAAATTACTTCTTTTTCCGGCTGAAGTTGCATCGACTTGCTGAGCCATGTTCCAGCCCTTGCATCACGACCATGTAAGATTGTCGCACCGGTTGAACCGGCAGACCTTGCCAAAGCGATAACATCTTCCGTATAGCCACGTTCTACCACACAAAAAATCAAATCTTTTTGTTCACCTGAAATTTGATCCGAGGCAATCGCACAAATTTCTTTTCGATCGACAGGAGCAACATCTTCCGAAATATGCTTTGAACGCATGGTTTGAATTTTATTTATCGAACCCAAAATCATAATACTTAAAACCGGCGTCATCGCAATCATCGCAATAATACCGAATCCGTCACGCAAAACATCAGCTGTAGGTATACTGTCGGCTACACCTTGGGCAAATGCCAAAACAAATGTTGCACTCATCGGACCTGATGCAACTCCGCCGGCATCAAACGCTATGCCCACAAAGATCGGATCAACAAAATAAGATAATATAATTGCTATAACAAAACCGGGTAACAAAAAGAACCATAACTGAACTTGAGGTGTCATAATCTTAACCATTGACAAAGCAATTGCAATTCCGACACCGATTGAAAGAGTCCCTTTCAAAACCGTAATCGGTATATTACCCGCAGTCACATCTTCAACCTGTTCACCCAGAACATGAACCGCCGGTTCAGCCAGCACAACCATCATACCTAATAAAAGCCCGAAGACAGGAAGCATCTCTAAATATCTGTCCGCCAATCCCATGCCCAGAATACGGCCCATATCCATAAATCCTTCATTTGCTCCAACCAAGAACAAAGTCAAACCGATAATTGTATAGACCAAACCGCGAACAATTCTGACTAATTCCTTACGTTTAACTTTAAATTTGAAAAAGTTGAAAACAAAGAATAAAGCTGCGATCGGAGCTAAAGCCTTAAGCGATTCGATTAAAGTATATTGCATGGCTGAGAAAATCGGAGACCACACCTCAGTTGAAGTAACAAATTCAACTGTTTCACCATGAATGTTTTGTTGTCCGGTAAGAACTGAAATTAACATTACAGCCAAAATCGGTCCGGCACTCATTGCACCAACCATACCAAAAGAGTCTTCTTCCGCTGTTTTACCGCCTTTAGTCCGCGACAAACCGACTGAAATTGCGAGCACAAACGGGGTAGTCAAAGCACCGGTTGTCGCACCGGAGGCATCAAACGAAATCGCTAAAAATTCTTCTGAAACTTGAGTGCCTAAGACCAAGATTACCAGATAGACCAAAGTCATCATTACATTATATTTAAAATTACTGAGAATTCTGATTGAAGCAATTGAAATAAGTACGCCGACACCGACAGAAATCATAGTGACTAAAAAACCTGCATCTAGCGTTCCGCCGGAAGCACTCTCTACTTGATCTCCGAGAATTAATATATCCGGTTCGGCAATCGTAATTAAAAAGCCGAGTATAAAGCTAAGCAAAATTGTTTTAATCAAACTCTTACTTGTTGCTATTTCACGTGCCATATGATAGCCAATCGGTTCCATACTCTGATCCACACCCCAGAGAAAAATCGAAAGTCCGGCAAATACCAGAAATGCCCCGACAAAAAATCTTTGCATAACCGGAATATCTATCGGAATAAATGTCAAGCCTAAGATCGCTACAAAGATTACGATCGGGATTAAAGATTGAGAAACTTCTTTGGTTTTTGATTGTAATATATTCATGTAATCCCCCTACGCTTGATAACTGCCCGTAATACGCGAAACAGGTAACACAAAAATGATTCCTTTGCTGGGTTTATCTAAATCCATTTCAGTTATTAAACATTCTTTAATCGGTTTGACCGATTCACTTTTGACCAAAAGCATTACAATGTCTTTTTGCGGCTCAATAATCATCGGGAAAAATGTTTCAGCCGGAACACCCGCACCACGACCATGGATAATCGTACCGCCAACTTCTCCGATTTGGCGAACATGGCGCATAACTTCTCTGCCTTGTCCTTCATTTACTACTACAAAAATACATTGATAATCAAAGCATTGCGGATCAAATCTTTCATTTTCTGAAAGATTGCTCAAATGACCGAAACGACTGATCGGAATCGAAAAGGCAATCCCATGTCTTTTTCGCTGAATATTGAAACTCTCAAGCATCATCTCATGAATAGCATCTTCAAATCTTGACTCTATCGGTAAAAATATTATTTCTTTTTGAGTTTCCTCAAGACCGAGAATTTCTAAAAATTTGTTGGAAACAGTTCCCTCACCGAGCATAACAACTCCGCCCGTTAAACCCAATATCCTTATTTCGCTTAAAACTTGTTTAGCCTTGCCGCGATTGAGCACACTCAAGAATAAAGATTGATTATTCATGATTTTCTCCTTTTATTGTCTATTCAAAAATATTACTTCCTATATTGCGGTTGTTTAATTACACGAAATATCTGTTTTGATTTCAGATTCTCTTTTTACCATTGTTCAATTTCTTTACGTTGCTTGTACTTTTGTTTAAGCCCATGCCGCTCACTCAAATTATCTTTTATATCCGCTAAGGTCACACCGCTTTGATTAAGCAACAAAGTTAAATGATAGAGTAAATCACTGGCTTCATTAATAATTTCCGTCTTATTATTATTTTTGACGGCGATTATCGTTTCGGTCATTTCTTCACCGGTTTTCTTGAGGATTTTATCAATACCCTGTTCGATTAAATATTTAGTATAAGAACCATCTTGCGGATTGTTGATCCGATCTTGAATCGTTTTTTCCAAAATTTCCAAAGTAAAATAATAATCGTCAAAACAGCTGACATTTCCTAAATGACAAGTCGGTCCGTCAGGTTTAACCCGTATTAATAAAGCATCCTGATCACAGTCAAGGCACATACTGATTACATGCTGGAAATTCCCGCTGGTTTCACCTTTCTTCCATAACTCTTGTCGTGATCTGGAAAAAAACCAAACCACTTGATCTCGTACCGTTAAGTTATAGGCCTCCTCATTCATAAAACCGTTCATTAAGACTTGACCGGTATCATAATCTTGTAAAATAACCGAAAGTAAGCCGTTGTTTTTTGAAAAATCAGGTTGCATCATTAGGATCTCATTTCTTTCTTTGTTTTGCTTTAATTGTCTTTGTATATGATATATAAAGGTGGTAATGTTGCAACTCTTGCCATAATTTTTCGACATTAGTTGTTTTATTGCCACCTTTTCAAGGAATTTAAGATTAATTAGTGACAATCTCGCAACTTTTGCCACCATTTTTTATTATTAAATTGTTTTAATGTCACTTTCTAAAATACCTCTCATTTCTATAGCCGTACTTCAATTCCGGCTTCCGCAAGAGACTTTTTCAATTCTGATATTTCAACTTCATTTTGATGAAAGATTGAAGCAGCCAAACCGGATTTTACAGATGTCTGTTTAAATAATTCAACAAAATCTTCTATCTTACCGGCACCGCCACTGGCAATTAACGGTTTGTCCGTATATTTTACTGCTTCTTTGAAAAACTCCAAATCAAAACCTTGTTTGGCACCATCGAAATCAATTCCCGTAATTAAGAATTCACCTGCTCCCAGCTTGGTAAATTTCTCCAACGCACTGAAAACTTCCCAATCCGATTTTTTTGTGCCGCCATGGGTATAAACATAATGCTTACCGGATTCAGAATCTTGTTGAATGTCAAAAGCAACAATTATTTTTTCCGAACCGAATTTCGAGGCGGCTTCTTCGATAAAAAGCGGATTATTCAGAGCTGCACTGGCAATGCTCACTTTATCTGCACCAGCTTGAAGAATTCTGGCAACATCTGCCAAAGAAGCAATGCCACCGCCAACAATCAATTCGATATCAATTGCAGAAGAAATCGCGTAAATCAAATCAATATTGAAATCTGCACCGGTTTGAGTTTTTGAAATATCCAATATTGCCAATTCATCGGCACCGGTTACACAATAATGTTTTGCCATTGTCAAAGGATCACCCATTTCTCTCAGACCGACAAAATTTGTACCTTTGACTACTTTTCCGTCTTTTAAATCCAAACATGGAATTATTTTGCGAAGATTATTTTCTGTTTTCATACTATATTCTTTATGACTTTCTATTACCCTCTATCGCTCAGGGCTATCTATAACAAGTTTTTATCATTTGTTGCCATTAATGGTCTGCACAATCACTATCTAAATTGCCGGATTTATACTAAATAATATTATCCCAAAAATTCGGTTTATGACCGGCTTTTCCAACTATAGCCTCTGTTATACCAAGTTCAAATAAATGGTCGAGATCATCCTTGTTGCGCACACCGCCGCTTGCAATGACTTTGTGCCGCGTCAAGTTATTAATTCTCGCCGTATTTGTAAAATTAGGACCTTGATCCATGCCATCCTTATTAATATCCGTATAAATAATACCGGCTAACGGAAGATTCTCAACTAAAGGCAAATATTGATCTACAGTCATTCCGCTATCTTCTGTCCAGCCGTTGATAAATATTTGATCAACTCTCGCATCTAAACCGACAAAAATCCTTTCAGGATAAAGACCGGTCATTTCTTTAAGCCATTCTATATCCGTAATCGCTCCGGTTCCGAGAATAAAATAATCGATACCTTGTTTTGCATAATTTGCAATAGATTCTGCATTACGCAAACCACCGCCGATTTGCAAAGGCAAATCGGTCAAAGTTTTTAACTCTGAAATCAATTGTATTTCTTTGGCTTCTTGTGCTTTTGCTCCGATTAAATCAATTATATGAATTCTTGCAACTTGTTGAAATTTACTGTAGAACTTAATTGCTTCTTGAGGTGTACGTTGCATCAAAGATTTTTGTTGATAATCACCTTGCCTCAGACGCACATTTTGACCGTCAATTAAATCAATAGCCGGAATAATCTTTATCATTAAATAATCCTTTCGTATTCTACAAACTGACGCAAACCAAAATCATTCAATAACCCCTTTGGACGATGGCACTCCGCCATCAGTCTCACTTAGAGCAATTCTTAAACTCCGGGCAAAAGCTTTGAAAACAGCTTCGATTTCATGATGTGTATTGCCCTTTTTCAGCAAATCGATATGCAAAGTCATTCGGCTATTCATCGCGACGGCATTGAAAAACTCCTCAACCAATTCAACATCAAAATCACCGACTTTCGCCTTGGAAAAATCTGCCTGAAAATTCAGATGCGGTCTGCCGGATAAATCCAGAACAACTCTTGCCAATGACTCATCCATCGGTAAATAAAAGAAACCGTATCTTTGATAAGATTTTTTTGCAGTATACAGTTCGCGAATCAATTGACCAAGAACAATTCCGATATCTTCCACCGTATGATGAAAATCGACTTCCAAATCTCCATCAGCAATCACTTCCAAATATAAACCCGAATGAAAACTGAACAAAGTAAGCATATGATCAAAAAATCCGATTCCGGTATTGATTTTCGATTCAGCGGCCAATCGATCTTCTGTTAAACTGACTTCTATTGTGGTTTCTAAAGTCGAGCGTTTTTTTGTTAACATAGTACATCACATCTCCATTTATATTATAAATATCAATATTTTTGTTTCCATTCCATAATAGCTTGATTTAATGCCGGATAGTCATCAAGTTTGATAATTGAATAACGTGCTGCATTTTTCAAAATCGGGGTGTCATATGTCCGAGGCAAAAATCCTTTGCTTATTAAAAATTCTGCTAAATCTACGGCTAAATCGCCAAAAGTAAAAATATAATTAGCAAGTGACGGCTTAATTGTTATCAGATCATTAACTTGAGCCAAAGCCTTCGTTAATTGTTTTTTGCTTTCAAATTGATAATTTTTAAATTCAGCTAATTTTTCTTTGTTTGAAAATAATTCACTTGCCAAATTTAAAGACAATGAGTTTAAAGTATACGGGTGATTTATACTATTAATTTTAGTAAAGGTTTCGCCCTGTGCAATTGCCAAGCCGATTCTTAAACCTGCCATGCCGTATAATTTGCTTAAGGTTCGCAAAAATACGATATTCTGACCTTGTGGTCTTTCATAGTCTACTGCAAAATCTATATAGCATTCATCCAGAACCAAATAGCCATCAACTTCCGCCATTGTATCTGCCAAGAGTTGCAATTCCTCTGTTTTGAACATTACTCCTGTCGGATTATGCGGATTGGAAATCATAAACAAAGACGGTTTACGTTCTTGAATAGCCTGCACTGCTTTAGCAAAGTCAAAAGAAAAATCCGGTTCACAATCAACAGTTAACAGCTCCGGCAAAACTTGTTCCGTATATATTTTATACATTACAAAATCAGGATTAAAAGCCATGACACCGTTTTGACCGAGAGTCATTACTGCTTTCTGAATCCATTCGTCTGAACCGTTTGCTACTTCAATTTCAGACGGATTCAAATCATAAGCCTTGGCATAAATATTGATAAAGCGTTGTCTTTCTTGATCAGGATACTGATTATAATCAGTATTTTGAACAACTTTAATAATTTGTTCATTACTTAATGGTTTCAGCGGACAGGTATTGCGATTCATTATGATCATATTTTTCTCCAATGTTCAGTTATCTTAAACCTATAATATTTGATTATAGGCAAATCAAAACACATGTTTTCGAACTAATTTATATTAAGATAATTAAAATGATTAAACCAATATTTTAATCATTTACGAATTATTAATTTTAATCGTAAATTAAACTCCAATTGAAATCACATTTTATTTTATAACTCGTCTTTACGAATTTTCAAGCTCTCTGCATGACAGAATAAACCTTCTGCCTCAGCTACTTCTATCGCCGGATCAACAATCCTCTCAAAAGTATCTTGTTCGATATTAATAATCGCATGGCTCGTCAAAAAATCATTGACATTCAAACCGTGACTGAATCTCGCACTTTGATTTGTCGGCAAAACATGGGACGGACCTGCTACATAATCACCCACAGCTTCCGGTGAATAATTACCTTGGAAAACTGCTCCGGCATATTTTATTTGCGGAATAATCTCTGCCGCAGCTTGATGCTGAATCGACACATGTTCCGGTGCAATATAGTTGATAGTACTAATCAAATCTTCTCTATTTCCGACAATTGAATAATGATTGTTTTGCAAAGATTCAGCAATTATTTCAACTCTTACTTGTGAAGCCAAAGCTTCTAAAGCTTTCAAACGCACTGTTTCCAACAAGTCAGACGACTCTGCTGCCAAGAAAGTCCTGGCTTCCGGATCGTGTTCGGCTTGAGCAAATAAATCAAAAACCACTGCATCCGGATTAGCAGACTCATCGATATAAACCAAAATTTCACTTGGTCCGGCTATCATATCAATACCAACTTCACCGAAAACCAAACGTTTGGCATTAGCCACAAAACTGTTGCCCGGACCGACAATTTTATCCACTTTAGGAATTGTTTCCGTACCGTACGCCAAGGCGGCAATTGCCTGTGCTCCTCCGACTGTATATACATTTTCGACACCGCAAACATATAAAGTTGCAAAGGTAATATTGTTCTCAGTGTAAGTCGGAGTAACGACATGAATTTCCGAAACACCGGCAACTTTGGCACCGATAATACTCATCAAAACTGAAGACGGATATAAAGCTTGCCCACCCGGAACATAAAAACCTACTTTTTCTAAAGGATGGTAAACATATTGGAATTCACCCAAATCAAGATTTTGGTATTTAATCTGAATTTCATAGGATTCAATTCTCTGTTTAATAAATTGTAAAGCATCTTGGAGATTCGGTTCCAAAGCGTCGTAACTAGCCTTCAAATACTCGATCGGAACTTTGAAGTCTGCAATCTCTTGTTGATCAAACTTAGCTGTATATTCACGTAAAGCCTGATCTTTATTCTTGCGGACAGTCTGTAAAATTTGCATTACTTGTTCGGTTTGTTCAAAATTAGTTTCAGACGTAGCCTCACTGAATACTGATTTAAAATCTTGACAACTGTACATTGGTTTTAATTCAATCATTATGTAAAACTCCATTTTTCATTACTTGGAAATCTTTTATGAATTCCCTTACGGCATTGAAATATTATTAAAAAAACTCCTTCAAAAGCTTCTCTTTAAGTTATTCCAAAATTAATCGAAAACCCCGATCTCTTTCAAGAAAGGATAAATTTTATCCTCTTTTGTATAAAAGGTTTGGCGATTGGCAATCAAACGTGCATGCACATCCATTATTTTCTCATATTCTATCAAACCGTTGGCACGCAATGTATTGCCGGTTTCAACAATATCAACAATACCATCTGCCAAACCGAGTAATGGCGCTAATTCTACAGAACCGTTGAGATGAATCAACGAAACCTGCTGGCGTTTTTCCTTGAAATATTGAAAAGCAATATTCTTAAATGTTGTCGCAATCGTTTGAAAACGCTCAACCCCCGGCAAACCGCAAATCGAAAAATGACATTCACCGAATGGCAGGCGAGAAACATTCATAATATCAAATTCATTTTCCGTAATAATATCCAAGCCGATGATGCCGATATCGGCACTGCCGTTTTCAACATAAATCGGCACATCTCTGCCTTTGGCATAAATAAATTTTACATCATTAACAATCGTATACAAAGAGCGCGATTTAGCATCTAAAACTGTAGAATACTGCTCTAAGCCCTGCTTCTCCAAATAATCCATAAAATCGTTTAATAAACGACCTTTCGGTAATGCAACCGTAATCATACTAAGCCTCCGTCTTCAAGATTGAGAGCAATGCCGAATGCACCGTCATTATATTCACCGCCACTTAAAAGAGGCGTGTCATAATTCAAAAAAACTTGAAAATATAAACCGTTGTAATAGCTTTGAGGTGATCTGAACGACAGATCCAACATGAACTTAATCTGATCTTGTTCTGCTATATTTTTAATCTGATTGATTAATTTCATTCGAGCGTCATCAGAAAATTCTTGCTGAATCAAATTAAACTGTTGACTGACTCTGGTTGACAATAATTTATATAATGGATGATCTGCACCAAGTTTTTCTTTTAACTCACTCAAATTTTTATCGTAAATCAAAAATCTGATTTCATTATTCAAATCATATTTTTCTAAATATAAATCAATTAAATAATCATTATTGGCAACCAATGATCGTAAAACTCGATTTTGTTGTTCTGCCTGTTTTTTAATAAAATCCAAATGCAGCTTAATGCTGTTGACAATTTCATCTGTACTTGGTTGATATAATTCAACTCCGGCTTGATAAAATGAGCGATAATTTCTAATTACCGGACCATAATAACAAAATAAACGATCTTCCAAAAAATAAGCTTCATTGAAATTCAATAGTGATCTGGTCCAGTCACTGCGAATTGCATACATCCGTTCATCACGTTCAAAAACAATACTACTCGGTTGAAATTTTTTGTCTTCAATTCTGAAAGGCTCAATCATATTCAAATCAATCAATTTATAGCCTTGATCAGCCATGAGTTTAGTATATTGATAACCCAGCGACATTCTCTTTAGAAGTTCTTGATTAGACATTTTATTACCTCTTTAACAGCGTTCATTTTAGCATGAACAATTCTTATAACTCCAAATTAAATAATATTAAAATAACTTTTATTTCAATAAAAATCTATATAAATTGAAATTATTTCAAATATGGTATATGCTTTATATGCTTCATCGCTTTATCGCACTAAAGCAATGATGTCAAAGATGATAACAAACTTTTTCATCGGTAGCAAGCAAAAATAATCAGCTTAAAGAATTTAGGAGAAAATAATGCATATAGATAATTTAAAAGACAATTCTTTGGACAATTTGTTTAAAGGCATACTTGCTCTAAAGACAATTGAAGAATGTTATCAGTTCTTCGATGATCTCTGTACGGCGAGTGAGATTATTGCATTAAAACAAAGATTTCAAGTTGCAACCCTGATCAAACAAGGTAAAACCTATTCCGAAATCGAACAGATCACCGGCACTTCCAGCGCTACCATCTCCCGTGTCAGACGTGCCTTAGAATATGGCAGCAATGGCTATAATACGATTATTGATCGATTAAATAATAATTAATTATTTGCATTTAATAAGATTTCAATGCTAGAGTTGATTGTTGATAAGTCATGAAATTAAAAAGGTGGTTGTTATGAATAATAAAATTGAAGCTGTGATTTTTGATGTCGATGGGGTTTTACTTGACAGCATGCCAAGCCTGAATGCTATGCCGTCAATTGTCCTGCAAAAATTAGGCATTGAACCGGATCCGAATTTAGGTCAACGTTTATTTGCTGAAACTTTTGAAACTGCAAGCGAATATATGGTTAAACAATATAATTTGAAACATTCTCCGGAGCAGTTGTATCAGGCACTGATGGATCAGCAAACGGATATTTATATTAATGAAATCAAGCCCAAAAAACATGCCAAGGAAACCTTGGAATATTTGAAACAATCCGGCATTCCTATGGTAATTGCTACTTCAAATGAGCGTTATCTTTGCGAAGGAGCGATGAAAAAACATGGTTTTTATGATTATTTTTCCGGTATCATCACTTCACCTGAAGTCGGGAATACCAAGGAAGAACCGGATATTTTTTATGCCGCCTTAGAATTACTAGGTAAGCCAAAAGAAAATACCGTTTTATTTGAAGATGGTCTGCATGCAATCATAACTGCAAACAAAATCGGACTACCTGTAATCGGTGTTTTTGATCAAGAAAGCTCACATCTGCAAGCTGAAATCCGAAAACGGACAAATCAATACATAACGGGCTTAGACGAATGGTTGGATTCACCTGTCGCAAAGAATTTGGCTTTTTAATTAATATTCATTTTAGAATTTTTAGCCGGATGTACCGGTTTTTAAGAACAGCATCATTTAAGAACTTGAGAAATTTGCTGAATAATTTCTCATTTTTCCCTGTTTCACGTTGATGCTTGATCATAAACTGCACGAATAATAATTCTGACAATTTTGGAATTTTCAGTTTGGACAATCAATTCCATTTTTGTACCTTGTTGATTACCCGAGATAACAAAATTTGACTCCGGAGAAAACGGATAATTCATACAAAAATCATTCAAATCCATACCATAATACAAGGAATCAGTTTTGCCTTTAGCTGATCCTAAACTTAATTTATCGGATTTTTCGTTCAATTCCAGTTGCTCGACAATTCCTGACCACACATTGCTTTTCGGATCACCCAACCCCTTAATAATCAGAGTCAATTGATCATATTGAATTTGCCAAAAAACTGCACCGGTTTGTAAAGGATCTTCCATTTCTATCTTTTCAATTTTGGGTTCTCCTAAGAGGGAATTAAATTTATCACTATAATATAATTCTCTGACACCGTTGCTTGACCAAGACAATAAAAAATCATCTTCATAGTACAGATTCAAATGCTGATTTTTAATTTTCTCCGGATAAGGATCGGATACGGAAATCAAATTATTATTTTGCTTAAATGTACAGGTACGAATGTTTTTTTGATCATTTGTTATAGTTGTTAACTCTTGACGATATTCTATAGAATTAGGCATCAAGAGATGCACTACACTATTGAGCGGTTCAGTTTCAATGCTCAAACGGTAATAATCAATCAAAAGTTGTGCTTTGTTATTTTCTATTTGAGAAATTTTATCTTCAACTTGTTCCGGATATGCTTGCAATAACAACCATGCCAACATTTCCTTGTCTCGATCACTTAAAGCTCTGAAATAGAATCGGGAAAATTCATATATTTGATTAACTTCTTCTATCCAGTGAGCAGATAAATAGGGTCTGCCTTCCGCATCATGCTGAATTCCAATGATTGTCGAAACAGTTTTCTCCGCCTGATCAGTTTCGCTGCTTACTGCCTGATCACCTTTTGAAAAAATCAATTCATAATATTCCGTGCTCTCCGCTTCCAGTGCCAAACCGGACAAAGTTGTACTGATGCCAACTGTAATCTGACGTTTTAAATCATCAGGCACCCGACGATATTCGATGATTTCTTTTTTCTCCGGATGTGACATCGCTTCAATATAAAGTGAAAAATCATTCAGCGAAAGATCTGTTTTACTCACTTCAGGTATTGCTGCATAAACTTCCGGGACACTGACAATGTGATTAATCGAATCAATCATTGCCGACAGAAGTGAAATATCTGTAATTTCACCATCAGCATTAGTGTTTATTTTATAGGGAAGCTTCGCTTTATTCTCAGTTCTGTTATTTGAATTTAAATTCAAACTTAAACAACCGGACAGCATTGAAAGCATAATTAATAAACCGCAAAAAACAGCTGAAATTCTTAAAACAATTCGCTCAGTTTGTCCGTTTTTATGTGTTTTTATTGTTCGCAGTTTCATAAATCCAGTTTGTTTCGATATTCACTCAATTTTTTACGGACTCTTTGCAGGGCACCATCCACACTTTTAGTTGAAACCTTTAATTTATCAGCAATTTCCCGATATGTTTTGCCTTGCAAATATAAACTCGCAACCTGATCTTCATACTTACTTAAATAATTTTGTAAAAAGTTCTCTAAGTTAATTTTAATTTCTTTGTTCAACAACAAACTTTCCGGTGAAAGAGCCGATTCATCAGATAAAATCTCAAATAAAGATATCGGTTCATCTTCTGAGCTATTATCATAAGAATAATCCAAAGACAGACTTTCATTCAACGGTTGATGTTTTTTTCTGGTAGCAGTTCTGATTGCATCATACAATCTTGAATCTACAACAGCTGAAGCATAATTTTTGAATGGTACATTTTGCGTAGCATCAAAACTGAAAATTGCTTGATACAAACCGATCATGCCTTCTTGAATTAAATCTTCCTGATCGCCACCTTGTAAAAACAAACGCCTTGTTTTACCGGTAACCATGTTTTTATATTTTTTCAATAAAACTTCAGTTGCCTGCTCATCATGATTTTTTATTAAATAAATTAATTCTTGATCTGTCAATTTATCATATATTATATTCGGCATCGGATCGTAATTTTTCTATATATGCGAATTAACTATTGTGTTATTTATTCAAGTCAATTATTCCCTTATCTGTTGCGAGTTAATCTTCCCTTCACGTCTGTTGTAAATTAATTATTACGTTGTTCTACAGCTTGAAAAACGATAATTCCGGTGGCGACAGCTGCATTCAATGAATTGATCTGACCGTGCATCGGAATAGTGACTAAAAAGTCACAACGTTTTTTTATATTATCACTCATGCCTTTTGCTTCATTACCGATTATCAAAGCAATAGACCCTTTATAATCAACCTTTTGATAATTCTCTGCACAATCTACTTCCGTACCGTAGATCCAAAAATTTTGTTCTTTTATTCTGTCAATGAAAGTTGCAAGATTGGTCACTCTGGCAATTGGTACAAATTCAATTGCACCGGCGGAAGCTTTTGCCACATGAGCATCAGCGGTAACTGAACGCCGTTCCGGAATCACAATCAAATCAATGCCTGCCGCTTCGGAAATGCGCAAAATCGAACCGAAATTATACCCATCTTGTAAATTGTCCAAAATCAAGATAAAAGGTTGTTTGCCTTTTGCTTTGAGTTCTTCAAGCAATACAAAAGGATCTACATAGTTTTTCGGAGAAACTTGAGCAATAATACCTTGATGTCTGGGAGTTTCTGCCATCTCTTCGAGAACATTTTTTTCTACTTCAACGATAATCGCACCTTGCTCTTTACATTCAAGAATTAATTCATGCAATCTTTGCTCACGACGTTGATCGGTTTTTGCAACCCAAACCTTATTGATCGTACGTCCTGCACGTAACGCCTCACTAATCGGATTACGACCCTCTATCCGGTCAAGATATTTTTCAGTGTTATTTTCAAATTTATCATTTTTAGCTCTGTTATTTTTTGTTTTACTGTTTTTAGCCAAAATATACTCCGATGCATTGTCTATAATGTATCAAATTCTAAATCCGGATTAGCTTTGCTTAACAGATCAAGCAATCTTTCGGCATCACCTTCAAGATAAATAGATCCGATCAAAGTTTCAAATGCGGTTGCTTGACGATAGTCTGCCGGATCAACATTACGTGCAGCCGGCACCGATTGGTTGCCGGCTCTTTTGACTACTTGGATCTCAGATTCTGACAAATGCGGCAACACCAATTGTAAAGCTTCAGCTTGAGCTTCTGCATTGACCCGTTTAATCACTTCTCCATGTAAAGTACCGGCTTTTGCCGAATGCAATTTTAATAATGACAAACGAATTTGCAATTCATAAACCGCATCTCCGATATATGCCAAAGTTGAAATCGGCAAATCCAAAGTCTTCACTATTAATTCTCTACTTCCCGACTGACTTTAGGTCCTTGAGGAGTGTCCTCAATTTTATAACCCAAAGCATTCAACTCGTCTCTTATTCTGTCAGCTGTAACAAAATCACGTTCCGCTTTGGCCTGATCTCTCAATTTTACCTGTTCGAGAATATCCGCCGGAATTTCAGCTTCTGCTTTCTTTTCAGCATCTAAGCCCAAGACAGCACATAATTCAACAATACAATTACGGGCCTTTTCTAAAGAATCAGCACTTAATGCATAATCTGTAGATACGATATTGACATGACGCACTAAATTAAAAATTGCGGCAAATGCATCAGGCGTGTTCAGATCATCATCCATTGCACGTTCAAATTCTTTTATTGTAGTGATAATATAATCCGACAATTCCGCAGATTGAGTTTGATCAAATTCAGGATTTGCATTTGCTATCAAAAATTCTATATTCTCAACACTTCGCAGAATTCGCTGCCAACCATGCGTAGCTGCCATTAAAGGTTCTTCTTCAAAATTTAACGGCATCCGATAATGAGCTTGCAAGATAAAAAAACGCAGAACATCATAACCATATTCACCGGCTAATTCACGTACCAAGAAAAAATTACCACCAGATTTTGCCATTTTCACATTATCGACATTAATAAATCCGTTATGCATCCAATAATTCACAAAAGGTTTGCCATTAGCAGCTTCGCTCTGAGCAATTTCATTCTCATGATGTGGAAACATCAAGTCCATTCCACCGGCGTGAATATCGATCGTATCACCTAAATACTTTTTGCTCATTGCCGAACATTCAATATGCCAACCAGGCCTGCCTTCACCCCAAGGTGATTCCCAAGCAGGTTCGCCTTCTTTTTTTAATTTCCAAAGTACAAAATCACTTAAATTGCGTTTATCGTCAAGCAATTCAACTCGCTCCGAAGCTCCGGCTTCCTGATCATCAAGATCACGTCTCGAGAGTTTGCCGTAATCTGCAAACTTAGATGTATCAAAATAAACTCCGTCATGTAAAATATAGGTATAACCTTTTTCTTCTAAAATAGAAATCATTTCAATAATTTCCGGAATTGTCTCAGTTGCTCTGGGATGGTAATCGGCTCGCATCACGTTGAGATTGTCTGCATCATGGTAATACTCTTTAATCATTTCATCTGCTAATTGTTTTACAGTTATGTTGAGTGCCTGAGCTCGATTAATCATTTTATCGTCAATGTCAGTGAAGTTTTGCACATAGGTAACTTCAACATTTTTATAAAGCAAATAACGACGCAATGTATCATAAACAACAAAAGGTCTGGCATTGCCCAAATGGAATAAATCATAGACTGTCGGACCACAAACATAAACTGTAACATGGTTTTCTTGTTGAGGTATAAGTTCTTCTTTTCTTCTCGTTAAATCGTTATATATGCGCATTAAACGCCTCCAACCAATATTAATAAACCCTTAAAAATGCACTTCTTTTGAAACCTAGCCTTCAAGACCAGGTGGGTGCCCTGCGGCGGTCTTTGACTTTACTGAAAAGCATAAGTCGTATTCCGCATCGACTCCGGACTCCCCTAAAAACGTTGCAGGTTCAAATACGAAGCGACTTACATTCTAAGGGTACTTATAATATACAAAATAATACCTAACAGTTCAAGAATTTCTCCTTTTATCAATTCTCGGCTTACAAAAAACACAGAGAAAAAGTCAGATGATTTATTGCACAACTCAAGTTGCTGTGGAACTTTTTCTTAACAACTCTCTGTCAGGTGAAAGCCTTGGAAGGTGAAATTCATTATCTGATAAAATCCGTTCTAACCTTTTTCTCTTTAGCAGGTGCGTAGGCAAGTCCCTGCTCACGCATTTTCAGTTGCCACACCATGTTCTTTCCCAAAATTCGCATAATCTGCTTACCCTCTTCATCCTGTTGGACCTCACCGGCGCTACGACCATGTATTACACCCCAATAATTGGATGTTGCGACCATCATTTCGCAATATTGCAGATACTTGTGCATGATATTCAGTGCGCTGCTTCCGCCTGTTCGCCTTACCGCAGTTACTGCAGCTCCCACTTTATGAAACAGCAAATCCTCTGCGTTCCCCGCAATATAAACTAAGCGATCACAAAACGACTTCATGGCACCCGTAATTCCTGAAAAATGAACCGGTGACCCGAGAAGTATGCCGTCTGCTTCTCGTATTTTTTCAATCGCCTCGTTCAGCCCATCGTCTTTGAATGCTGAGCAAAAGCCCGTATCCGTATAACATTTACCGCAACCTATACAACTCCTGATGGGTTTGTTACCAATTTGAATTATTTCGGTTTCGATATTTTCCTTTTCCAGCTCTTCAAAAACCATACGCATGGCTTGATAAGTATTCCCTTTAGCATTAGGGCTCCCATTAATTCCGATAACTTTCATTTCATTCTCTCCTTTTTGATTTCATTCCGATTTATTTGATACTTAGAATTATACGGAATCTTTCGTTCTTAGACAAAGTCTCCTCCATATGTGGACGATTCAAGTTGTTGTCGTGTTTTTACTTGATGTTCTGTCGCCACAACTGTTGCACTTACTTTTAAGCCCTTAGCTAACAGAGGTTTTGCCGCTTCCGAAAGAGTGATTCCGGTAGTTGTCACATCGTCAAACAATATTACGGTTAAGTTTTCTTGCTTGATTTTACATGCAAAACAATCTAATTCAGGATTAATCATGAATGCATCTTTCAGATTGGTTTTTCTGGCTGTTCTGTTTCGCATTTCAGTTTGTCTGGCTGTTTCACGTTGACGAATCAAAAAATCAGGCAAGAATGTTATTTCCGAAAATCCGGCTATTAATTCAGCTATTTTGGCAGCTTGATTAAATCCTCTTTGCCGTAATCTTTTTTTCCCTAAAGGAATCGGCACGATAACTGCCTGCTCTTTGTAATCAAACCAAAACTTCTGCCATAGCAAGAACATTATCTCCGCAAACCAATTTGCTAAATACAAGTTATGATAAAATTTATAACTTAAAAGCAGCTGATTGATCGGTTCTTTGTAAGCAAATAAAGCTCTGATCTCCAGATTCGATTGTTCAAAACTCCAAGTATTTTCCGGAAATAACAAGGGCAATTTGCTCAGACAATCTTTACATGTATGACGCATGAGAAATGATAAATGCGGATTAGTATTGCGATTTTCCAGCACACCTAAACGTAATAATTCACTTTGCCGAAAAAAATTATTCCCGGCAGAAAGATTGCAGATAAGGCAATTTTCCGCCCGCAAAAAATTTAACATCTGTCAAAGCTTTTGTACAGCGATTTTCAATTGATCTGCTTTATCAGTTTTTTCCCAAGGAAGTTCAATATCCGTACGCCCCAAATGGCCATATGCTGCTGTTTGTTTGTAGATCGGTTTTAACAAATCAAAATCTTTAATGATAGCTTGCGGTCTTAAATCAAAATTATCTCGCACAATTCTTTCCAAATCCTGTTCGGCAATCTTATTTGTACCGAAAGTATCAACGAAAATCGAAACAGGTTTTGCAACGCCTATCGCATAAGCCAGCTGTACTTCGCAAGAATCAGCTAAATCTGCTGCAACAATGTTTTTAGCTACATAGCGGGCAGCATAAGTTGCAGATCTATCCACTTTTGTCGGATCTTTACCGGAAAGAGCTCCTCCGCCATGCCTGCCGAATCCGCCATAAGTGTCAACCACAATTTTTCTGCCGGTTACACCGGTATCGCCTTCAGGACCGCCTATCACAAAACGTCCGGTCGGATTGATCAAAATTCTGGTTTTTTCATCGTACAAACCTGCCGGTAAAACAGGCTTCAAAACATACTCTAATACTTCCTGTTCAACTTCCTTTAGACTGCTTGATTCTCTATGTTGAGTTGAGATTACCACCGTATCAATGTGGACGGGCCGGTCATCTTCATATTCAATTGTAACTTGAGATTTGCCATCGGGTAAAAAGGTTTTTGCCTGTCCGGTTTTCCTTGCAACAGCTAATTGCTTTGCCAGTTTATGTGCTAAAGAAATCGGCAAAGGCATCAATTCTGGTGTATCTTTATTAGCAAAACCGAACATGATCCCCTGATCTCCGGCACCGCCTGATAATCCGTCATCCGCTTCGCCCATACGTTTTTCATATCCTTGAGCAACTCCTTGGGCAATATCCGGTGACTGTTCATCAATTGAAGTCAATACGGCACATGAATCAGAATCAAAACCTAACCGATGGTCTGTATATCCGATTTCCTGAATTGTACTTCTTACTACTTGAGGAATGTCGATATATGAAGTAGTTGTAATTTCCCCTGCAACAAAGACTAAACCGGTACTGACCATTACCTCACACGCAACTCGCGCATTCGGATCATCAGTTAAAGCCGCATCTAAAATCGCATCAGAAATCTGATCACACACTTTATCCGGATGTCCTTCAGTAACTGACTCCGAAGAAAAAAACATTTTTCTGGCCATATTAATCAACCTTTCACATGCTTCTCATAAAAAAAGCCTCTCACCCGGAGAAGCTTTTTTGAACTCATCTCTCAGGTATTACCTGCCGGAATTGGCACCGTCTTACGGTTGCCGGGTTTCACAGGGCCGTTCCCTCCGCCACTCTAGATAAGATTAATTTATATTAACTTGTTTTTTAACCTAACATTAGATCGGATAACTGTCAAGCATCGTGTATATCAACTTGAGGTAAATATCATAATCTATCAATATACATTTTGTTCTTCCGAACTCTGTTCGCATCATCCATCACCGTTTCATCAAGTTGACATATACCGGATTCTTTACGTTAAAAATACTCACAGCATTTAATTTGTAACTCCAATAATTCACTTAAATCTGCTTGAATTCCTCTCTATTGCTACAATTATTTCCATAGCTTTTAAGTAATCAATCGAATTTTTAGCACAATCAAAAGATGTTGGTAACGGCACACATTCCATAGATATCCATCCCTTATATCCTATATCTGATAAAGCATGCATATATCTTTTGAAATCAACGTTTCCTCCACCCGGATAAAGTCTGGCAGTATCAGAAAAATGAACATACCGAAGTCGATCCTTGCAATAGACAATATTTTTTTCTATCTGATTATCTTCCATCATCATACTGTATGTATCTATATGAACACCAACATTCTCACAATTAAGATTGCTAACAAAATCTTGCACATCACGAACGGTATTTAAATAGTTGGTTATAAAACTCAAAACATTTTCAACTAATATAAAAACCCCTTTTGAATTTGCATATTCGGCGATTTCTTTGATGCATTTTTCATGATAATCTAAATAAACATGTTTCTTTGCGAGTTTTTTTATTTTTCCACGCATAGAAGCTATTACAACCATAGATCCTAAAAGTGAAGCACAATCTACGTATTCCTTCAATCTTTTTATAGCAGCCTTTCTTATTTCTTCATCATCGCTAACTATATGCAGACCATTTTCACCCAATTCTCTGCCTGTTCCTAACAGTGGAACTTTTAAATTATAATCTCTTGTTACTTGTTTTATTTCATCCCAATCATGCTTTTTGGGATTTTCCAGATGAATTTCAATACCATCGTAGCCTAATTGGTTTGCAGTCTGACAAATATCACTTATACTTCCTCGTAAAGTAACAGGATAATCAACATTTAAATCTTCTAAAGCGCAACTAATACCATATTTAAACATTATAATCACCTTCCGTTAAGCTTTTTATATAATATCCGTATTGGGTAGGATATTTCCCGGAATGTTACCAAAAAACATTTTAAACCTTTATTTACCTGGATGAAAAAGCACTTTCATTCCCCTTGAACTACTGGCAATCTCAAAAGCTTTTTCCCAATCGGCAAGGCTGAATTGATCTGAAATCATGTCTTTTATGTTGATACGATTTAGAGACATTAATTTTAATGCTCTTTCCCAACATATCCAATTATGCCCGAAAGAACCCGTGATTGTGATTTCTCTTAGCGCTAACCATGAATAATCAAATTCCGGTTTTCCATCTATTAATCCTACTTGAACTATTGTGCCACCCTTTCTTACGATATCCATTGCCGTAGATACAACAGATTTCGCTCCGGAAGCTTCAATAACAATATCACATCCTTTGCCTTCCGAAAGAGTCTTGACCAATTCAGGTAAATCTTGCTTTTGAGAATTAACACCATCAATTCCAATTCTTTTTGCTAATTCCAGACGCGAGGTATCTTGATCTATTCCAACTATTATTACCTGAGCACCAAGCGCTTTTGCGACTTGTGCACACAAAAGCCCGATTGGCCCCGGTCCTATAACGACAACAAAATCACCCGGTTTCACCGATGTTCTATCACAGCAAGCATGTACAGCATTTGCCGTAGGTTCACATAAAGCAGCTTCTTCCAAACTAATATTTTCAGGGATTTTATGAACAATTGTATCTCTCATCACCAAATACTCAGCAAAAGCGCCGTCCACTCCATATCCTATAGACAAACGCTGATCACACATTAAAGATTTATTCGTATTACAATAAAAACAGTTTCCACATATTTGCTTTCCCGTTTCAGCTACAACTCTGTCACCTATTTTTACATTTATAACTTTATCACCGATATCAGTCACGACACCGGAAAATTCATGACCGAGAATAACCGGTGCATTACACCAATGTTCTCCATTCAGTATTTTAACATCTGTACCACAAATCCCGGCTGAATGGACTTTGATCTTAACACTGTGATCATCTGTAAGACTTGGCTCAGGAACCTCACGCAGACACAATTGTCCATGGATATTTTTGTCAGTTTTCATCAATGCCTTCATGTTATTTACCTCTTTCATGTTTATAGTATATTGATGTTCATCAGAATCGTGAAAAACTCATGACTGTTTTCTGTTATTTTCTCAAACCACATAAGATAATAGAACCGTGCCGGTTAAAGGCAGGTTGTATTAGCCTGAGAGTTGGTCTCGTTAGAAAGAGTAATGCCCCGGCTTTGCGGGTAGGATTCAAAAATAGAAACCGGTATTATTCTAAAAATAATCACATTTGATCCATAAATAAAATATTTTATACAAATCAACCAAAAATAATCGTAATTTTCTTTATTTTATAATACTTTTAATTGTAATTCAACGGCCGGGTATCAGTAACTCAGTCTAAAACATATATAACATCACAAATTCCTTAAACTTTATTTTTACCATTTTTATAAAATTTGTCTTTATTTCCCAAAAAAACTCACCTTCGGAACTTAAATTCAAAGGTACAATATCCTCAACTGAATTATTAAATTACCTCACTTTATTAAAAATTGATCAATTAACAATCAGTAATAACCGTGAAAAACAGTTACTAAAATTAAATAATATTTTTCTAAGTTAATAAAAACAAAATAAGTGAGAAGCAATCATGAGAAAAGTTTATCTTATCGATCCGAATCAAAAATATGCAGAAAAACTGCAAAAACAGCTCAATCCGAAATTAAAACCGCTCGCAAAAATTGATCTGTTGATTTCACCGGCAGAATTAAAAGAAGATTTTGATCTGGTAATTATCCATGCAAGCTATTTTTCCGATTATCGCTATGCACATAAATTGGATAAAATCGGAATCCTGAAAACAATTCAACTAAATGATGTAACAACTCGTTTTGAACAACTATCTTCAATTGCAGATTCTACTAAATCCGATTTATTGGTTTTATCACGCAGAACCAAAATCACAGAATGGTTACATTGGATATTGTATAAACTTGATAAAATCAAACAAAGAATCGAAAGTAGACAGAATCAAATTCATTTGCTTTTTACTTTTAATCAACATGTCCGTCATCGGTTTTTGCAAAAATGGATAACGGAACAAAAGGCTGAAGGGAATAAAGTTTTTATCTTACCGATCAAGCCTCTGTACTTATGGAATTATCAAGCTGATTTTCACGTTGGACCTGACTTATCCGATCTTGTTTTACAAATTGAACAGGATATTGAAATCAGTGAAAAAGATTTCGGTTTGATTTTTGAAAAACAAAAATCCGGCATTTTTATTTCTCGTAACAAATCAGCTTCAGATGACGTGTTTACTTATGAACATAATTCTGTTCAAATAATCGGAAAATTATTTAAAAAATTTATTGCTCAACATGAAAAATCCAGTAGCGGTTTAATCGATGTTGAAGCTAAACCTTTTCATTTAATTAAAGATTTGGCATCAATTTGCGATGTATGTCATTTTGACTTAGGTGAAGAAGATAATTATGGAGTGCGTATTGCTAAAACAGAAATCGCGACATTTTTGGCAGAAAAAAGTCCGACCGTCAAATTTGAACCTATTATCTTGAATAAATCGTTCGGACCGACTGTCTTAAATAAGCTGCAGACATAGCATCGATAACAGGTGCAGCAGATATAAGCAGGTATAATATGTTAAACCATCAAGCCCGACAGCAATTCATTGAGCATTTGGTTGCTAAACATACTGAAATCGATCGTCTGTCCGATATCGAATTAAAGCAGTTGTTGACTAAATTAGTAGCTGAATATCAGGATATGTCTCTGCTTAACTTGCCGGAAAGAAGAATGTTAATCAATCAATTGTTTAATACAATGCGCGGTTTAGACTTATTACAACCGTTTGTTGATGACAATTCTGTTACTGAAATCATGGTCAACGGAGCGAACGCTATCTTTGTAGAAAGAGACGGTCGAATTTATCAGACATCAGTAAAATTTGATCATGCCGAGCACTTAACTCATGTCATAACCCGATTTTTCGGCAAAGCCAACCGTCTGATTAATGAACAAAATCCAATCAATGGTATGCGTTTAGCCGACGGTTCACGGATTCATGCTGTTCTGCCACCCGCAGCACCTGAAGGACCGGTTATGAGTATTAGAAGATTTACGGGAATCAAACCTCGTTTAGAAGCTTTAATCGAACATCAAACATTAACAGAACATGCGGCAAATACATTGATAAATTTTGTCCGAAGTAAGAAGAATATATTTATTTCCGGCGGTACCGGAACAGGTAAAACAACTTTTCTCAATGCACTTTCAGCCTATATCGGCAAAGAGGAACGAATCGTGACAATTGAAGATAATCTCGAATTAGATTTACAGGGAATTGACAATCTTGTGCGTTTAGAAGCAAGAGAATCAGGACCGGACGGTCAGGGAGCTATTACACTCGACCAATTAATCCGTTCTTCATTAAGGTTAAGACCGGATCGGATTTTAGTAGGAGAAATCAGAGGAAGTGAAGCCTTTGAGATGATTCAGGCAATGAGCACCGGGCATCCGGGCTCGATGTCAACCGGACATGGAAATAATAGTATGGAAATGTTGAATCGAATCAGTTTGATGATCTTGATGTCTTCAAGTTTACCCTGGGATGCTGTCCGTAGATTAGTTGCCTCGGCACTTGATGTAAATGTTCACTTAACCAGACTGCCCAGCGGAAAAAGAATTGTTCAAGAAATCAGTCACATTACCGGATACGAAAATCAGCAGTTTCAAATTGAACCTTTATATATCAGGCAAGGAGATGATTTAATATGTCACATCTAAAACAATTTTCAAAAATGATATTACCTGCTTGGCTTTTTGTATATTTAGCATCTTTGACTTGGATAGATCTGCAAAATCAAAGTATCCTGATCATATTTCTCGCATCTCTGATTATCTGTTACGGTCTAACCAAATTTGTTATGAGCAGAACAGCATCTGCCAAAATCGAGCAGTATAAAATTCTGCTTGAATATCTGAGCAGTCGACTGGCAGCAGGGCATACCTTGGAAATTACATTGTTGGAAGCATCAAGTCGTCTCCAAGAAGAATTGGGACGCAGAAGTATTTTGGCAAAATGTCTGAAACAGTTAAATCAAAGCATGAAGGCTCAACTTGATCTGGATCGCAGTTTGCTTAATCTGAAAAATCAATTTAAATGTAAAACCTGTGATGCTTTTTTTGATGTTTTACCTTATCTCAATCATTACGGAGGTCGTTTGGATATTTTCGTCAAACAAACTCATCGCACTTTAAATGCGGAAATCCAAATGCAAAAAGACATTCAATCAGAACAGAATGCCCAAAATAGTGAGGCAATTATTCTGATGTTTTTGCCTTTTTTCTTTTCACTAGTATTAATCAAAAACAGTTCTTCATATGCAAGTTCATTGTCTGAAGTTAAATGGAGCAGACCATTGCTGGCAGTTATTTTCTTGATCGCTCATTTGGCAATTTGTTGGACACTGATTGTTTTTGCACAAAACCCGGCTAATTTTAAAGAAAAAGATGTTTTTATTAATTTATCAGGCAAAAAACCGAAAGCAAAAATCATGATATTTACTGCTCAATTCATATTGTCTTATGCTCCTGCTAAACTCGGTTATAATTTAGCTGAAACTGTGAGGATTTTATCTCAAAACAAACCTCACGCTTGGCTGATTTATCTTAAAAGAAAAGTATTGCTCACCTTTGTTTTTACACTGATTGCCGGTGTGTTTTTTTTATTGAAAATAATCTCCGGGTCTATTTTATTAATCATTCCGCTATTTTTTTGGTTCATTCAAGATTTTGATCTTTTACAAAGAGAAAATAAGTTGAAACAACAAATCAGGATTGAATATCCTACCTTTTTAAATTCAATGGTTGTTCTTTTACGTAGCGGAATCAGCCTAGACCGCAGTCTGAGGCTAATGATCAATTCATATCAAAGCAACATCAATTCTCAACTTAAATCTAATCTTGCCCAAATCAAACATGCTTTGAGTGTGGGAGAAAGTGCATCTGTTGCAGTATTGCAAATAGCAGAAAAATTACCACAAGAAGAAATCGCCTCCGTTTTGCAATTAATGGCACGTTATGATCGAGACGGAGGACAAGAAATATTGGATATTCTGGATTTACAAGCTAATGCGAGTTGGCAATTATATCGAAATGCAATGCGCCGCCGTTTACAAACCAAAAACATGGCTTTGTTATTGCCGATGGCAACAGATTTATTTGTTGTTATCATCATGGCAATGTTGCCTGCTGTTGCCAGTATGAGCAATTTGCAGCTTTAATTTTAATATTTGATTTTTGCCTTTACTTTTTCTCTTGAGTAGTTGTCCGACACATGTAATTTGTAAATTCAGTTTAAAGAAAACAGGGAAAAAACCTGTTTCTACTGATTGAATAAAACAGAAATAAACCGGAAAACAAATCATTTTTTTTATTAAAAAAATTACCATTTAACATTAAGAAAGGAAATGTCATGTTAAAAATCAAAGAGTTTCAACAAAAACTGCAAGACGAACAAGGCTTAGGTACCTTGGAAATTGTTTTAATAATTGCCGTATTGATTGCAGTTGCCTTAATTTTCAGAACTCAATTATCAAGCTTTGCCAAAAGTCTGATTAATAAAGTTTTCGATTATTCAATAATCGACGGTATCAGTTACTGATAGCAAAATGAATACAATGTCAAAATGAACCAATACATTCGTTTAGATATAAAAAACATTGAACAAATGCAGGAGTCGGAACTTCTGCATTTGCTACAATTCAATTTTGATTTTTCTAATGAATTTATCAAAGTTTCCGACTCAAAAAATCAGCTGAATTATCTTTTATTCGACATACCGACAGATAAATATATATTATTTGATTGGTGTGAATCTGAAAATTTCAAAACCGCAGACTGCAGCCTGCAAAAAGCTTTTTATTTTACATTGTTAAAAATTATTACCGATAATTTATCTGAACTGCATCAACATTTACTAAAACCGAATCTCAATTTAATCCGACCAGAATTAATTACATTTTGCCAAAATCATTCAATTATTACAGAAATTCAATGGTTTGTTTTACCCTCGGATTTGCATGTCGGAATACCCGGTTCTGCAATCAGGCAAAAAGCCGGTAACCTTTGGAATTATATTGCATCTGACAAATCTGAATTGAAAAACATTGTTATGAGCCATTATCAATTGATCGCAGAAGATCGTCATAAAGAAGCCAGAGATTTATTAGATAATTATATTGAAAATGAAGCATTAATCAATCATTCGGCAAATTTTGAACAAAAATCTGAAAAAGCTAGCAGGGAAACAAGAGCTAAAAGAAAATCAGAAACAATGAAAAACTCAAAAACAATCAAAAATAAAAAATCATATAAAAACGGCTTAATTAAAAAAATCGTGTATCGACTGAAAAATGTAAATAAGTATAAAAAAACTGTTCCGAGTGAAACAACGGTTCCAATCAATCCTCAAGATGATCTGTTTCGTTTAGCCATGCTGTCAGAAGGACCTCCGGGCACACTGGCCGAGAGTGAAGGAATGAGAGCATTTGTTCTGGTAGATGAATTTTTGATCGGCAGAGATAAAATGATTTGTGATTTAGTTTTAACTCAATCAACTATCGGCAGAGTGCATGCCAGAATTTCTCGACATGGCAGCCATTATTTTTTAGAAGATCTCGGTTCTGCCAACGGAACAACTTTAGATGAAAAAAAGCTTAACAAACATCAAACTTATCTGTTGCCGGATCAATGTCGTTTGAAGTTTGCTGAGCGAACTTTTTATTTTCATGTTGAATAGACTTATCTAATTATGACAGAAAAAGTCTCATTGTTATTACTTTGTACCGAACAATCTATCACCTGCATCTCCCAGGCCGGGAACAATATATGCATGTTCGTTTAAACCTTCATCTAGTGCCGCACAGAAAATCGGCACATCGGGATGAGAGGAATGAAGATTGTGAATACCCTCGGGAGCAGCAATTATACAGACAAATTTTATTGAAGTAATATTGCGTTTTTTTAGTTGACTAACAGCATCTACTGCCGAAACACCGGTTGCCAGCATCGGATCTAAAAGAATTACATCTCTGCTTTCAACATCTTCCGGTAATTTACAATAATATTCAACCGCTTCCAAAGTTTCAGGATCCCGGTAAAGTCCGATATGACCAACTTTAGCCATCGGAATCAAATCCAGCATACCATCAACCATACCAAGACCTGCTCTTAAAATCGGAACCAATGCAAGACTTTTTCCGGCAATTATTTTTGCTTTAGCAACAGCCACCGGAGTTTCAATTTCAACAGTTTTTAAAGGGAGATCCCGTGTAACTTCATACGCCATCAGGCGCGATACTTCGGTAGTCAATTCTCGAAACTCTTTAGTCGTAGTATTTTTATCACGCATTAATGAGATTTTGTGTTGGATTAAGGGATGATCAAAAATAAAGACGTTTTCCATCTAAACCTCCTGGAAGATATTTATCTTTGGTTATTTTAACGAATTTGGCAGGCATAAACAAGAATTTATTATATTTGAATAGCATCAATTTATAGCAAATATTTAATTGCAATTATTATTGA
Organism: Clostridiaceae bacterium; assembly: GCA_012838135.1. Classification (GTDB taxonomy): domain Bacteria; phylum Bacillota; class Clostridia; order Saccharofermentanales; family DTU023; genus UBA5436. The sequence continues at coordinate 53,284 of DUPV01000024.1, forward strand.
CATTTTAACTACTCTCGATAACTAAATTCCAACTCCTTTACCGGAGCTTCTTAGACTGGAACTTAACTTTGCAATTAACTTGACATTTTAACTCAAATAAATTGCTTGACAGATTTATTTTAATTGCCTACAATTGCAAAGCAATTAAAAGTGCGCCCATAGCTCAATTGGATAGAGCGTCTGACTACGGATCAGAAGGTTAGGGGTTCAAGTCCTCTTGGGCGCGCCACACAGAATGGACTGTTTCAAAAGAAATCACTTTTTGAGATAGTCCATTCTTTTTCCTAAAAAAAGACAATCTATTGTTATTTGAAATTTTTATCCAATTTTTAAATTGTTCGGCTTAATGTTTAATCGATCAATGACCATTTACTAAGTTGTTTTATTGTCATAATTATCATTGGTTGAAAGAACTGCTGATTTATCCATTTGTTCAAATTAATTCAGATAATTAAAAACATTTTTCAAAACGACCCCGATTTTAAAAAACTTCCTACGAAACCTATAACTATAGACCAAAAACAATAACAAGGGTTTATAAAAATTAAATTCAAAATATTAAAGGAGAACAAAAAAATGAATAAAAAATTAAGCTTGTTAGCAATCATTTCGCTGGTGTTGGCACTTTTCCTCACAAGTTGTGCAGGCCAAGCAAAATCAAATCCTAAAATGGAAGCAAAGGATACTGAAAGAGGTGTAATCGTACTTTCTGTAAATCCTGAAATCGAAATTGAATACGATAAAGACGGTAAGGTAACCGATGTTCGCGGTTCAAACCAAGACGGTACAAAAATTGTAAAAGATTATGATAATTATATTGGCAAGGATTCAACTGTCGTTCTTCAAGAATTAGTTGATAAAATCAATGATGCAGGATATTTTATTCAAGAAGTTGGTGAATCAGAAAAAGTGTTAACTTTACAATTAAAAGAAGGTTCTTTCTTACCAAATGATAATTTTATTGCTAATATTGGAAAAGCCGTCGAAGAAAAAGTTGGCGAATTAAATGTTGATGTAGAAGTCGGTACTGACAGCAATGACAAAAACAAAGATAAGAAAGATGAGAAAAAAGACAATGTCTCCAACCAGGATGACAAAAATGACAACAAAGACAAAAACGATAAAAAAGATAAAAACGATAAAAAGGATAAAAACGATAAAAACGATAAAAAGGATAATGTCTCCAATCAGGATGATAAAAAAGACAACAAGAACTCTATAACAATTCCGGTAGCACCTGCCAAAAATCATACAGACTATGATGACACCGATTATGGAACAACGCCTGCAACAACAGCTGCTCCGACAGTAGATGACACCGATTATGATGACACCGATTATGCTCCGACTGCAGCACCGACTGTTGCTCCGACAGTAGATGACACTGATTATGATGATACCGACTATGCTCCGACTGCAGCTCAAACTGCTGCTCCGACAGTAGATGATTCGGACTATGATGACTCAAACTACGACGATTCAGATTATGATGACTAGAATTTTAATTAATGATCACTATCTGAACAAAAACCGATCATAAAACACGCAAAACAAAAACTGTTTTGAACAATCCGGAAATGCTTTTTATATGATTAAGAAAAAAGGAATTTTAAAACTACGTAACGAAAAAAAATATAATATCAATCATGCAGACGCTTTCATACTAAGCCAAACATTGAAAAGGGTTTTCCGGCATGATAATAATTCTGACTCACACGGTAATTACCGTGTGAGTAGTTTATATTTTGACACCCTTTACGATAAAGCTTTAATTCAAAATATTTCCGGGATAAATCAACGAGAAAAATTTCGCATACGTTATTATAACAACGATTTTTCCTTTATCCGTTTAGAACGTAAAATAAAAATCAACGGTAAATGTGCAAAACAAACAGCACTCCTGGCCCAATCTGAAGTTCAACAAATTCTCAACGGAGAAATTGATTTTCTTCTACAAAAAGAAGATGCCCTGACAATTGAATTTTATTCAAAATTAAAAGGACAATTATTAAAACCGAAAACTATCGTGACTTATGACCGGGAGGCGTTTATTTATCACCCCGGCAATGTCCGAATTACCATAGATCGCAACTTAAGAACAACAACCAAAACTGATGATTTTTTACAAATAAATAAGCACATCAATGTTTCAGACGGACTTGCTGTTTTGGAAGTAAAATATGATGAATTTCTGCCGGATCTCGTAAAGATGGCAGTCTGCTTGAACAATCGCCCGCTCACGGCTTATTCCAAGTATACTATGTGCAGAAAATACGATTAATAATTTATAAAGTATAAAACAGTAATCAGAAAATCAGACATAGAAATATAGAATCTAATAAATCTACAAATTAATAAACAGGAGACAGTTTCATGTATATGACAATTACCTTTCAGGACATTTTCAAATCAAGTTTTTTAGAAAATATCAATGCAGTTCCGCTCATGGATATGTTAATTACATTGTTACTCTCATTCGTACTCGGTATATTCATCTTTTTTATTTATAAAAAAACATATTCCGGTGTAATGTATTCTGCCAGCTTCGGAATCACCTTGATCGCTCTCAGCATGATTACCGCACTCTTGATTTTGGCTGTAACCAGTAATGTTGTTTTATCACTCGGTATGGTCGGTGCACTCTCAATCGTGCGTTTCCGAACCGCTATCAAAGAACCCTCCGACATCGCTTTTTTATTTTGGAGTATTGCTGTCGGTATCGTACTTGCTGCAGGCTTGATTCCTCTCGCCTTGTTCGGCAGTTTTTTCATCGGAATAATTATGCTGATTTTTGCCAATACAAAAACTCATGAACAACCATATATACTGGTCGTACACTGCATTGATGAAGATGTTGAAAAAGAAATTCTCAGCCATATCAACGGTTCAGTCAAACGATTTTCTTTAAAGAGTAAAACTATCATGCCCGAACAGATTGAGTTGAATTATGAGATTAGATTGAAATCTGCCGACAGTTCATTTATTAATGAATTAGCTGCCATTAAAGGTGTCAATCATACCGTGATGGTTTCGTACAACGGCGATTATATGAGTTAATCAGGTCGCAACAAAGAGTCTGCGTCATCACAACAAAATTTGTAAAATTTAAAAATAAAGTCACCGCCTAGTAAAAATGTTAAAACACAAACACATTGACAAAATAATCATTGTAATTTTGCTTGTTGCTTCCCTCTTTACCATTCTATTCATGAACGGGAATCTGGGTGTTCTGCCTGCCGGACAAAATCCCGGCTATGAGCATCGTTTGTTCGATGATAGTCGCGTTCATGAGATAAATATTTATTGTGAACAATGGGATGAAATTCTCACAGATCCGCGAGCAGAACAATATAAACATGCAGATATTGAAATCGACGGTGAGCGTTTTAATAATGTCGGTTTCAGAACAAAAGGCAACAATTCTTTGCGTTTGACACATAAATACGGCTTAGAACGATATAGCTTTAAAATCGAATTTGACCATTATGCTGCCAACAGTTATTACGGCTTGGATAAATTCTCTTTAGATTCTTCTTTCCAAGATAACAGTTACTTAAAATCTTACATTACCTATGACATGATGGCCTTTATGGGTGTTCCTTCTCCCCTGACCAGCTATGTTTGGTTGACAATTAACGATCAGGCTTGGGGACTTTATTTAGCAATTGAAGAACCGGAACATGCTTTTGCCCGAAGAAATTTCGGTGTCAGTCATGGTCAACTCTATAAACCTGACTATAAAAATATTGATGCCGAAAATGCTGATGTTGCTTTAAGATATATTGACGATAATCCGGAAAATTATGACAATATTTTTCGTAAAGCAAAATTTGATCCGACCGAACAGGATAAAAAGAATTTAATCCGGGCCTTACAGATTTTATCCACCGGAGAAAATTTAACTGATGCCGTAAATATTGATTCTGTCTTAAAATTCTTTCCGGTACAGGTTTTTGTCGTAAATCTGGACGGTTATTTAGGTAAAAACGGCCACAATTATTTTCTCTATGAAGAAAACGGAATTATCAGTATGCTGCCGTGGGATTACAACCTGGCTTTCGGAACTTATTCACTCGGTATGCCGGAACCGATTAATGATGCCGAACTCTATATCAATCATCCGATTGTTACGCCGGCTGCAGGTGAAATCATGTTCAAGCGTCCTCTATATCATCATCTGATGAAAAATCCGGATTGTTTTGCCCAATATAAAGAGAACTTCGATTATCTGATTCGCGAATATTTTGAATCAGGCTACTTTTCACTGAAAGTTACTGAAACAATTGCCATGATCTCGCCCTATGTCAAAAAAGATCCGACTGCTTTTTGTTCCTTTGAAGATTATAAAATCGGTGTTCAAACATTTACCGACTTTTGTCTTTTACGAGCCGAAAGCATCCGCGGTCAACTTAACGGAACCATACCCGCCACTATTGCCGGTCAAATTACTGCTCGGGAAGAAAATCCCGATGTATTTATTGATGCATCCAACGTTTGGCTGCCTGATCTCGGTGAAGTCGCCGATTTAAAAAAATGATAAAATAGTTTGTCAAAATCTGCATCTACTGACCATTTCTTAATATCAAAATTTATCTAATAAATTCAATAGTCGATGAAAAAAACAAGAACAACTATACATAAAACATAATAAGAATCACGTTTTTATGTGTAAAATATTATCGTTAAAGATATTCTCATGATTAAAAGAAACCATAAGACTTAAAAATGCTGATAAAAACAAAAAGCGTAAACGTTGAGAAAACTGTAGTATAAACTAACAATTGTGCTGCCAGCTGTTCATTGCCTCCCATTTGTTGAGCCATTGTATAAGAAGTAACCGCAACCGGTCCGCCAAACAAGACTAAGAACAAAGCTAAAGCTTCTCCCCTTATTCCCATCGGAATAATAATTAACATCACAATCAGAGGAATCAGAATCAGCCTGAACAATAAACCTTCAAACAAAAGTTTGCGTGATTCCCGATCTGTCGTAAAAACAAATCTACCGCCTAAAGCAAATAAAGCCAAAGGTGTTGCCATTTTTCCCAAAGGAAATAAAACGTTAAATAACCAATCAGACACTGAAACATTGAAGTAATTTAAAACAAGCGCAAGTAAGGATGAAATGATCAGGGGATTCTTCAAAATCCTTGCTAATACCTTGATGAAAGATACTTTTTCTTTAGCATAAAAAGAAAAAACCAGCACTGCCAAAACATTGAACAAAGGGATAAACATTACTGTCATTACACCACCTAAAGCAGAGACTTCTGTTCCCATGATGCTTTCAGTTAATTCTATTCCCAAAAGAATGAAATTCGAACGAAATGAATTCTGAATCATAACGGATTTATCTGCATTGGGAATATTTCTTTTTCCATAATAAATCATCGCCAACAGGAAAAAAACCAAAACACAGATTAAGCCGATTAATAACGGACGTGAAAGATTAACTGAAGCAAAATCCGAACGATAAATGTTAAAAAACAAATTTAAGGGTAAAAATATTCTAAACACAATCGTATTTATATCCAAAAAAGTTGCCGAGCTGATTTTCAGAATTTTCTTACTTGTAAATCCCAAGAACAAATAAATAATAAAAGGAGCTACACAAGAAAACGACAATAACAATATATCCACAATTCCACACTCTCTAATTAACAATTTCTATTTTCTTAATTATACAAAACTTATTATCTTAATTGTGGCAATATAATAACTTTTATCATAATTGTTAAGCATAAGTGGAAAAATTGTTACTTTTCCACTTATGCTGCTGGCATATTCCATGTCAATTCAGGAGCAAATAAATATGTTGATATATTTAATGTGTGATTTCCACCAGTAGTATGAGTTGTTGTTACTGGTGGTGCTTCTGCTTTTGTTATATTTATTATTGGTACTATTTCACACATTAAGCGTATCATCGTATGCCTGTATGTCAACAATCCGGGCTTTTTATTTTCTTAGATGCGGGGACTCTCTTCACTCTCAAAGAATCTTTTACTTTGTTGTAAGTGCTGAATCAAATGCAATTGAAGAAGGTTTATAATTTAGTTTATTGATATATTCATAAGATTCAGTTGCCCCATAAATACGATCCATACCACTATCTTCCCATTCTACAGATAATGGACCTTCGTATTGAAAATAGTTTAATTCTCGAACTATTCCATCAAAATCTACATCACCATGGCCTACTGATACAAAATTCCATTTTCGTCTTGGATCTCCAAATTCTAAATGAGAACCAAGTATTCCAGCTTTATCATTTTTATTGACTTTCACATCTTTTATATGAACATGATAAATACGATCAAAGAAGTCTCTTAAAAATGATAATTCATTAACTCCTTGCCAAACCAAATGACTAGGATCATAATTTAGTCCCAATGTTTGTCTATTGTCAAAAACTTCAAATAATGTTTTTGTTGAATAATAATCAAAAGCAATTTCAGCAGGATGCACTTCTAAAGCAAATTTAACATCATATTCATCAAAAACATCAAAAATAGGAGTCCAAAGATCATAGATTTTTTTAAATCCATCGTCAATCATTTTCGTTGTTGTTTGAGGATATGAATACCAATATTTCCAAATAGGCGATCCGGTAAAACCTGTTACAACTTTAACACCCATTTTTGCAGCAGCTTCTGCTGTTCTTTTCATTTCTTTAATAGCCCAATTCGTAATTTCAGTAGGTTTCCCTGCAATTTCCTTAGGGGCAAAATTATCTAATCGAGGATCCCAATCATCTCCTACACATTGTCCTGTTAAATGAGCTGAAATAGCATAGCATTTCAGCCCATTTTCCGATAATAAGTTTTTAATATTATCTATATATCCCGGTTCATCAATTGCTTTTGAAACATTGAAATGCGCATGTGTTGCTAATTCCAAACCATCATAACCAATTTCTGAAACTAGTTTGCATAAATCAGCAAGATCTATGTCACCAAATTGTCCTGATGCCAATGTAATTGGTCTTGTCATTACCACATTCCTCCTAAATATCAATCCAAAAGTAACAAAGAAATTATACTTTTTCCCATTGATTGCTTTTTGAAGAACGTGCACAAGCTTCTGCTACCTTCTCAACTCTATACGCTGTATTAAAACAAGTTGATGGTTGCTCACCAGTTGCTATTGCTTTAGCAAATTCCAACATTTCAATTGCTTTTAATTCTCCATAACCAATATTCATACCAGCAATATTCCATGTTGCATCTCCATAAGGATGAGCAGGACTGGTATATATCGTTTTAAATCCCCTCTCGGTATCCGGATCATCAGCATAGCACACTCTTATTTCATTCAAACGTTCATAGTTAAACAATATGCTCCCTTTTGTTCCATGTAATTCAACAGTAATAAAATTATGTCTTCCCCATGCATTTCTCGTTGCCTCTAAACTACCCACAGCACCGCTTTTGAAACGTAATAGCATTGTTTCTTCATCATCTGTGTCAACTTTTTCTTTTTTGGCTCCAACATCACCCTTAACTGTTCCTAATGAATCAACACCACTTTCTTGAACAGGTCTTTCATTAATATATGTTTGCATAATGGATACAACTTCATCAATATCACCAGCTAGATACTGAGCAATATCTATAACATGGGATGCGATATCACCTAATGCTCCATATCCAGCTATTTCTTTTTGGAAACGCCATGATAATGGAGAATTGGGATCAGCAGACCAAGATTGTAAATATTGGCAACGAATATTCAAGATATTTCCTATCTTACCTTCGTCAATCAATTGTTTTGCAAAAACGATTGCCGGAACGCGTCTGTATTGATATGCGTTCATACTAATAATCCCTTTTTTTGCTGCTTCAGTAGCAGCAATGGCCATTTTTTCAGCATCTTCTATTTTCGAAGCCATCGGTTTTTCACATATTACATGTTTACCAGCATTAAGAGCGGCTATTGATATTTCTGCATGACTATCATTTGGTGTACAAACATGCACTGCATCTATTTCTGGATCTGCAATAACATCACGCCAATCAGTACAGCTTTTTTCAAATCCAAATCTAATTTTTGCCTCAGAAGCTATTTCTGGGACAATATCACAAACTGTCTTAAAAACAGGCATTACAGGCGATGGCCAAAATAATTTGGGCATGTTAGACATTCCTACTACATGTGCTTTACACATAAATCCAGCACCTATTACTGCAATATTTAATTTTTTCATTATAGAACCTCCGCTTAAATTATTTATTATTATTCGATTTCTAATCTATTGTTTATGCTGCTTTTTGTATTTTTTGTGTTAAGTTGCTCACAGCTACTGAAACTACAATAATGGCACCTCTTATCATCATTTGTTCTGCTGAACTCAGATTAGCCAGAATTAATGCATTGTTTATGATACCCATCAATAACGATCCAACTAAAGATCCCAATATTGCACCTGTACCACCGGACATTGCCGTACCGCCTAAAACAACTGCAGCAATTACTGACATTTCATCACCATCTCCATAGGAAAATCTACCTGCAGATAATCTGCCTGCATATAATACTCCACCGAGACCGGCTAATAATCCAGAAATTATAAAACTAATAATTAACACTTTTTCGGTTTTGATCCCACTATACTCTGCCGACAATCTATTGCCGCCAGTCGCTAGAACATGCCTTCCGAAACTAGATTTATAAAAAATATATGCTCCGATTAAATAAATAAGCATTGTCCAAAAAACCAAAATCGGAATAGACCCAACTGAACCGGCACCGAAAATATATGTAAAAGTATCATTATCAATTGGTATTGCGCTTGTATCAGTTATTTTCATAGCTGATCCTCTTACTAACTGCATTACTCCGAGAGTTGCTAAGAAAGCAGGTAATCGTAATTTTGTAACTAATAATCCGTTTATTAATCCCACAAATGTTCCAAAACAAATTCCTGCCAGAACAGACAATATTATTGAACCATTTTTTTGTAGGACTAATGCCGAGAACACCGACGACATAGCTGCAACAGCACCCACGGTCAAATCTATTTGACCAGATGCCATTACAAATGTACCTCCAACAGCCATAATAGAAATAACTGCCGTCTGGCGTAATATATTTAATAAATTGGTAATATTTAAAAAGCCTTTTGGCTCAAGAAGAATTGAAAAAAACACAAAAACTATAACAAATATTATATAGACCATCAATTTGTCAAAAGGGATGGGCTTAGCATGTTTTTTATTAACTAACTTGGATTGCATATTGCAATTCCTCCTCTTTTAAAATTTCTTTTCGCAAAATATTCTCGCTTATCACACCATCATGCAACACAAGAATCCTATCACAGATAGCTAAAAGCTCACTTAGTTCTGAAGAAATGAAAATGACGCTATTACCTTGATCTGCATAATTTCGGACAATATTAATTATTTCTTCTTTTGCACCTATATCAATACCTGCCGTCGGCTCATCCAACATTAATACTTTAGGATTTATATCCATCCATTTTGCAATTACTGCCTTTTGCTGATTTCCACCGGAGAGCAGATTTATTGGGTAAAACATTGATTTTGCAATAATGTTAAATTCATCTATTTTTGCTTGAGTTGCGTTAACAGCTTGATTTTCGTTAATCCAACCATTATGTTCATAGGCCTTTATATTAGGTAATAAGATATTATCTTTTAAAGTATGGATTAACACTAAACCTTGACGTCTTCTATCTTCAGGTATAAGAGCTATGCCTGCTTTTACCGCATCTGCAGAACAATTGATTTCCAAATTTTCCCCGTTCAAAAGGACAGTTCCATTTAGTTTTTTACGAATCCCAAAAATAGTTTCTACTATTTCTGTTCTCCCACTGCCCATTAAACCAGCTAATCCTAAAATCTCTCCTTTTTTAACATCAAAATTTATATTAGTAATCTGATCATTAATACTTAAATCAATTACTTGTAACATAACTTCATCAGAAGAATACGATCTCTCTTGCCAATTTAATAGATTTACGTCTGAAGTACTTCCTAACATATGTAAAATAATTTCTTCTATACTTGTTTCCTGAATAATACTTTCAAATACTAACTTGCCATCTCTCAACACAGACACACTATCTGCAATTTTAAAAATCTCATTCATTCTGTGAGAGATGTAAATCATCGAAACCCCTTCAGTCTTAAGAGAGTGCATTATTTCAAATAGTTTTTGTGTTTCATTATCTGTCAGAGATGCAGTTGGCTCATCTAAAACAAGAATTTTTGCATTTTTTGATAAAGCTTTTGCTATTTCAACCATTTGCTGATTACCAACACTTAAATGCTCAACAGTTATTTCCGGATTTAAATCCAAACCCATTTTATTTAAAATAAAACTCGTTTCTTCATTCATTTTTTTGGTATTCCGAAATCCATTCTTCATTATTTCTCTACCTAAAAAAATATTTTCGGAAATAGTCATTGTTTGAATGAGAGATAATTCTTGAAAAATCATAGCAATTCCATGATTTTGAGCATTTTCTACATTATGTATATCAACTTCATGTCCGTTTACTTCAATTGTTCCGCTATCTTTCGAATATACTCCTGTCATTATTTTCATAAGGGTTGATTTACCAGCCCCATTACCCCCGACAAGAGCATGAATTTCGCCTTTTCTAAGAGCAAAGTCGATATCATCTAAAACTTTAACACCAAAAGACTTTGATATTTTATTCAATTTTAAACAATAATTATCCATCAAACCCATCCTAACTTAGAGGTGATAGGGATTATTAAAAACCCCTATCACAATCATCTATGATTTTTTTATTTTTCAAGTTCAGCAGTCAACCAATCAGGTGCTTCCATATGATATACTTTTTCATATCCTTCAATAATGTTGCTTTGATCAACACGCGTTGCAGGAACCGCAACATATGGGGGAACTTCTTTGCCTAAAAGTGCATAAGCAGCACAAGTTGCTTCTGCAACTCCTTGATCATATGGTAATTGAGCTCCTACACCCAAAACACGTCCTGATGCAATTTGCTTAGCAATATTATTCCCAAGATCTATCGTAGAAATTAATACATCATCTCTTTCTATTGCGTTCAGTGCAGACAATACACCTTCTGCTGGGATATCCCAATGTGCAAAAATTGCTTGTATTTCCGGATACTGTGTCATCATAGCATCTGCGATAACATCACATCCTCCTTCATCTACAAAACCTTGTTTTGATACTATTTCAATATTTGGATATTTTTCAGCCATAGTTTTTTCAAATGCTTCTAATCTTTGGTTTGTAACAAAGAAGTTAACGTCAAAAAAGACTACTCCAATTTTTCCTTCGCCGTTTAACGCTTCACCTATTAAATCTGCTGCAATTATGCCATTTCCATAATTATCTGCCGAAACACAGCTTACATAGTTTTCACCTGCAATAAAGCCTTCAGGAATATTATCCATGAAAACTATCTTTGTTCCTGCATCTGCAACTCTTTGGTATGCATTAGCTGTCGAAGTTGGTTCGGTTGGGAGACTTACTAAAATGTCCGGTTTACTTGCCATAATAGTTTCAAGGTCAGATACTTGTTTTTCCGGACTAAGATCCGCATCAGTTGTAGCAACAATTTCAATGCCCATCTTTTCAAAAGTATCAGTCAGTCCTTGTAATTGAGAAGTTGCCCAGTCGTTTCCTCCATAGTGCATTGCGATTGCAGCAGTATAATTACCTTCTTTAAGTTTCTCTAGTTCTTCATCTGTCAGAGAAAGAGTTGTCGCTGAAACTGCTTTTTCGTTATTAGCACTTACAGATAATATCTCCGGCTCATCTCCTTGGTCAGATTTATCACTTTTATCCGTTTCTTCTTCCTTTGCTTTTTCAGTTATTTCTTCTTTGTCTGCATCTTTTTCGGCATCAGTTTTTTCTTCAACCTTTTCGTCTGAATCCTTATCAGACTTTGAGTCTTTTCCTTTGCATCCTGCTACAGTTAGTAACATAACAGCCACTAACATTAGAGCAGAAATCATTTTTAGTTTTTTCATTTTTTCCTCCTATAATATAAATTTTATGAAATCGATTACATTTAAAAATACTAATCTTCAATCATTAAGTATTGAACTGAGCATTGAGCGTTAAGCATCAAACATTAGATGCTTTTTCAAAAAATCATATGATGTAGAACAAGCTTCTACCGCATCACCACTATAACCATCTATTTCAACCAAATAGTCACCTGTGTAATTATTCGATTGTAGATATTCAATAATTTCTACTAAATTAATAATACCTTTACCCAAAGGAACAAATTCACCTTCACTTGACAAGTCTTTCAAATGCACATATTTTATTCGGTTCAAATATTTTTTAATTAGTGACAATGCATCCGATCCTCCTGCTACAAGATGAGCAATATCCGGACAAAAGTTAATTGAAGAAGAAGCAAAAACTTCATCAATTTCTTTCGTTTTTTCAGCTATTGAACCAAGATGAGGATGGTAACTAGGAATCAGACCATGTTTTTCAATAACAGCCGCAACCTTATCTAATGCTTTTCCCAATTTTTTCGCATCTCCTTCTTTAATCCCGGATAAACGAACTGATCCTCCACCAACAACAACATGCTTAATATTAAACTCTTTCGCCAGTAAAACAGTTTTCTCTATACGTGCTAATTCTTCTTCTAATGCATCATCATAAATAAAGAAACCTGCAAGATAAACACCTAAAATATCTACTGAATATTTAGATAAAATATTCTTCAACTCAGTAACATTATTTTCATATTGTTGAAGATTTCCATCAAAAATTTCAATATACTTATAACCTTCTTTTGCAATTTTTTTAATCGCATCATCCATTTCACATAAGGTAACGTAATGGACATCTTTAATGTTTTGAACACCACCTCCATCACCAACCAGTTTTCCAAAAGCATTTGTCATATAACCTAATTTCATAAAATCCTCCTTGTATATTAATGTTTATAAAAATTATTTATTGAGACAAAACTTGTACTTTTTCCCATTGAGACGTTTGAGAAGATTTTATAATTGCTTCACAAATTAATTCAATTTGACAACCATCAAAGAAATTTGGGCTTGTTGGCTTATCATTCACTATTCCGTTAATAAACTCATAACATTCTATAATTTTTGTTTCTGTATAACCTATCCCTAAAGCGGGTATTGGCCATAAGTTGCTTCCATAGGGATGGTCAGGACCGGTAATTATTGTTCTGAAACCTCTGCGATCGGCAGGATCATTTGCAAAGCATACTTGAATTTTGTCACGATTTTCATAATCAAAATAAATAGAACCTTTTGTACCATGTATTTCAAAAGTAATATAGTTCTTTCTTCCCCAGGCATTCCTTGTTGCTTCTATTGTGCCGAAAGCTCCATTTTTACATTTAATCGAAAAATTACAGTAATCATCAACAGTTACTGGTCTCTTTTCTACACTCGAATCCATAATGTGCATTCCCAATTTATCTGCAGAAAATTCTTGAATCGGTCTTTCTTTAATATATGTCTCCATATGCGCATTAACCTCATCAAATTCTCCAACTAAATATCGAATGATATCTACAACATGAGTTCCTATATCGCCTAAAACACCTGTACCAGAAATCTTTTTATCAAAACGCCAAGATAATGGTGCATTAGGATCAGCAGACCAGTCCTGAAGATATGTTCCGCGGAAATCTAATATTTCACCGATGTCTCCCGCTTCGATGAACTTTTTCGCTAATAACACTGCCGGCGTTTTTCTATAATTATATGCAACCATAGTTTTGACATTATATTGTTTTGTAGCTTCATACATTTCTATTGCTTCTGCGGAACTAATTGCCATAGGTTTTTCACAAAAAACATGTTTTTTTGCTTTGATAGCTTCCATAGCAATTTCATAATGAAGATTATTCGGAACACAAATATCAACAATATCTATGTCTGAATCATTTACTACATCTCTCCAATCTGTAGACCACAGTTCAAAATCAAATTTTTCCTTACCTTCTTTTGCTAACAATTCATTTGAATCAACAATAATTTTTTTATTTATTTTCGCCGGTGCCGGATAAAAAAACATTGGCATAGATACATATGCTACAGAATGTGCTTTTGCCATAAAACCTGCACCAATCATTCCTACATTTAATTGTTTTGTCATAAAAAACTCCTTTGTTCAAAATAAAACTTAATTAATACTACTGTGTTGATTCCCTTGAAATGATTTTATGTTCTAAAATGATTTTTTTTGTACAGTTATTTCTGCCTTCTATCCAGTCAATCAAATTCATTGTTGCATCATATCCAAATTTATATCTCGGTTGATCTACACTTGACAAAGATGGGGTAATAATATGTGTAAAACCAATATTATCGAACCCTATTAATGCCAACTCTTTACCTATGATTATGTTATTCGCTTTTGCTTCTTCAAGAATATATAGGTTCTGGACATCAGAAATGGAAATAATTGAGTCACAAGCATCTTTTTCATTATAAATTGAATTAAAAGATTCTTTTATCGCATCAATATCAAAACCGGGAAACACTGCTTTTTGATAATTTGAAATCCCATACTCTTTAATGGCTTCTAAATACGCGTCATAGCGAAACGTATTATAATGTAAATTAATATTGTTACCCAAGAAAGCTATTCTTTTTCTGTTTCTTCTATATAAATGATCAACAACATCCCAAACAGCTTTTCGATTATCAATAGAAATTGAATTTACGGTATTATTCAGAATTTGAGCAATAACAAATACAGGATATAATTTTGACAATTCAGAAACATATTTATCTTCAGATGCGGGATCTGCCCAGATAATCCCAGCAGCCATTTGCTCTTTTAATATTGAAATTAGTTCTTTTTCTCGAGTTTTGAGAGAATTGGTTTCAGCAAGTAATGTATAATAACCGCAATCTAATGCGGCATTTCCAATTCCCTCCACAATTTTCGAATAAAAAGGGTTTGATATTGACGGTACCAATATCAAAATAACATTCGTTTTCTGTTGTCTTAAACTTCGTCCGAGTACGTTGGGGTGAAATTGAAGTTTTTCAATGGCTTTTTTCACAAGAATTTCCGTTTCATAAGAAACATTGCCTTTATTATTTATTACACGAGAAACTGTTGCAACTGAAACACCTGCTTCTTTCGCGACATCGATTATTCCTACTTTCCCTGCTTTTGAATTGCGTTTCATATTTAAAACTTTCTAAAAAGATTTTGAAATAAATATAATTAGCATCAATCCTCATAAATTACTAATGTAAAGGTTTACATCAGTGGTTTATAAAAATATAAAAAAATGAGTTTTTGCTAAAAACCATTTTTTTATATTGTAAAGGTTTACATTCTGCTTGATTATCAGAATAAATGTAATGCCTATTCCAGTCAATATATATTTTAAATAAAAATTTCAAAATTATTTTGTGCACTTTTCTTTATCTCGTTCAGTGGTTTGATAGATAGATGAAGGAGTATTTGCATTAATCATAACTAATCATTTTGACCATGTAAGAAAATATCTGAATTTTGACTGAAATAATGGTAGACTTAATTTAGGGTGGATATTGATTTCAGCCAGAGTGATCAAGGCAAAAAAGTTGGGATGGCACCGGTAGGAAAAGTCTAATTATAATTATGAAAAATACTATAAATATCAGATAAAAATATAAAGATTAGAGAGGTTTTTAGCTTAATGGAAAATATGCTAAACACCAAGGACAGTAGAAAATTAGATAGTCGCTATCAAACAATCGTGCATCCGTTGCCACCTTTTTATCAACTGAATTCCCGGATTTTGATTTTAGGAAGTTTTCCTTCGATCAAAACTCGTGAAATGGGTTTCTTCTATGGTCATGCCCAAAATCGTTTTTGGCCGATTGTAGCAAATTTATTTGAGGATGAAATACCTCAAACTATTGAGCAACGTAAAGATTTTTTGCAGCGTCATCAGATTGCAGCTTGGGACACGATTTATCAATGTGACATTATCGGCTCCAGTGACAGCAGTATCAGAAATGTTGTACCGACCGATCTCAAGCCGATTCTCCAACAAAGTTCGATAACCCGGATTTTCACCAATGGGGGTACTTCGGACAAATACTACAAAAAGTATCAGGAACCACTGCTTGGAATCAAAGCTATAAAGCTACCAAGCAGTAGTCCAGCCAATGCCAGATTTTCTTTAGAAAGATTAATCGAAGAATGGAGAATTATTCTCGATTTTTAACAACATTTGAATATGATGAATATTATCTTCCAAATATTCATCTGAATCCTGAACAAAACCGCTTTTCTCATAAAAGCCTTTTGCATAAACTTGCGAACTGATACGGATAGATTCTGCATTAAAATACTTGATCGCAACTGCTATTGCCTCTTGCATCAGCTGGTAACCGAGATTTGCACCGCGTTTTACGGTAATGACCCTGCCAATTGCAACCTCTTCGAAAGTCGCACCGCGATCCAAGACCCTACAGTAGGCTTGAATTCCCTTATCATTTTCCAGCCAGACATGAATTGCATTTTGATCTTTGTCGTCGAGGTCTTGATAAGGACAATTTTGTTCTACGACAAAAATAGCGGCTCGAGCTTGTAAAATACGATAGAGTTCAACCTTGCTTAACCTATCGAAATGTTTAATCACTGTTTTCATCTGAAATACCCGCTTCTTCTTATTTTGATACTTCTGACATTAATTTTTCAATGAATTCATAGAGCAAAAGTCCGGTCTTATCAGGTGGTTTTTGATAAATTAAAAAACGATCATCACACCAAATCAAAGCAGCTGCCACCTCAGAATTTTTTTGTTTCTCATATCTTTTATTTTCTCTGTATGCATTAACAAAACAATAATTATATAATTGAATTAACATTTTAGATTATTTCAGCAAAAACTCAATAATATGAGAGCTAAAATATTCTTTTATAACGTGCCTTATAATTCAACAAATATTTTTGTAGTTTTTTATCAGAAAAGAAAAGTCGAGTCTAAATATATCAAATATGTCTTAATCTCCGGAGGGTATAATGAACAAACAAAAATTTGATCAATGGGTTGATTGTTTTGCAACAGGTATTGATAAAAATGGCGATAAGCTTCAGATGCATTCGTTTGCAATCAAGCAAAATGGCACTTGTTTTCTGCATCGATTCAATCAACGTACTGAATCCTCAGATGTCAGAAGCATCAGCAAAACTGTGTTGACATTAATTACCGGCATAATTATCAATCTCGCTCAACAAGGTGTCTATCCTGATTTTAATGAAGATACCTTGATTTTTCCGATCATTGAAAATACTGTAAATTTGACTAATCAAGCTAATAAAGAATATCTGGCAAAAATAAAAATCAAACACCTCTTGACCCATACCATCGGTTATAATAAAAAGCTTCTCATGCGTGGCGATATTAAAGATATGGATCCTTTCACATATCTTGATTATCTCGTCAATTATCCGATCAAAGATGAACCGGGCAAAACTCATCTTTACTCCAATGCCGGTTTTTATCTGCTGTCGGTTGTCTTACAAGAATTCATCGGTGAAGATTTGTTTGCCTTTATTGAGCGAGAATTATTTGAACCTTTAGCTATTAAAGATGCAAAATGGGTAAAATACGGAAATTATCTTGCAGGTGCAACCAGACTTTGGCTTCAGCCGGAGGATTTAATAAAAATCGGAGAATTACTATTGGATAAAGGCACCTATCAAGCAAAACAAATTGTACCGAAATCATGGATTGATAATATGACAACAATCAAAGCTTATTCTTCCAACTTTGATCCTACCGTGCGAAAATACTTGTACTATTATGCTTACGGTTATGGTATTTGGCTTGCCAAAGAAAACTTGTTTTTTGCTTCCGGTACGGACGGTCAGTATATTGTTGTCATCCCGGAGAAAAATGCGATTATCGTAACTCAGGCTGAGCAAAAAGATGAGATGCCGATTAAACAAATTATTGACCGAATTATTGCTTGTGATTTGTAAAAAAATATTAGCATTTATGTATGTTTTTTACATAAATATATTTTCTTGCCAATGATTAGTTTTTCTTCACTTTCCATTCACGGCATAATTGAGCAGTCAGATGAGTTCTTTGGAATGGCGTAATCAAGTAGAATCCGTCCGTTACTTGTTGTAAATCCGCCATAATTTCACGCGAAATTTCTAATGCTAATTTTTCAGCTTGATCCCGATCTCGATCCGCATAACGCTTGATAATTTCATCCGGTACATCAATTCCTGACATTTCATATTTCATGAAAAGTGCATTTTTTTCACTGACTAAGGGCATAATCCCTGCCAAAAACTTTACTTGATCACCTAACTCTTGTTTGGCAAGCATTAAATTCTCTTTACCACGTTCGGTAAAAATCGGCTGAGTCAAAAAGACCTGTGCTCCGGATTCAACTTTACGTTTTGCTTTTTTCAGTTCCATGTCAAATCGTGGTACATTAACATTTAAAGCGGCAGATAAAATAAAAGGTCGTGGCATATCTTGATTGAGTTGAGATATATAGCGTAAAAGGCTTTGAGAATTCACATTAAAAACTGATTTGATTTGATTGCGATTTTCCAAAGGAATCGGATCACCGGTTACTGCCAATATTTGATGGACATCACAAGTTGCCAGGCCGAGCAACAGTGAATGAATTGCAAATATATTGCGGTCACGACAAGTAAAATGCGGTAAAACCTCAACATCTAACTCCCGTTTGATACGTGCCGCCATTAAAGCACTGTCAATTCTGGTTTGACCGTTCGGATTATCGGCAATCGTCATTAAATCCATACCGGCAGCTTTTAGTTGAGCTACTTTTTCGAGATATGTTTCTACATTTGCTTTGGTTGGCGTATCGTATTCAATTGCCACAATTTGTTCACCGGTCAAGAGTTTTTCATACCAGGTTTTTTCAGTAATTTTTATACCTTCAATTTCTGCTTTCCCGGATTCCGGTTTATCGGAAATCTCTGTTTCAGAACCTGACTGTTCAGAAACTTTTAATTCCAATTTAGAATCAAATCTTTTCGACAAAACCGGTTTTTGAGCTTTGAATAAATCAAATAAAGCTCTGATATCAAGTGGATTTGTTCCGCAACAACCCCCTAATTGATAAGCACCGTTAGCCCATGCTTTTTGACATGATTCAGCAAAATATTTTGCTTCCATACCGCCTCGTCCACGGCCCAAATCTCGCTCCGGTAAACCTGAATTCGGTCCGAAGAAACAAAATTTTGAAGACTCTGCATGTTCAGCAAAAACCTGACCTAATTGAGTGGGTCCTAAAGTGCAGTTTAATCCGGTAAACGTTATCTCATCTGTTTGCTCAGCTTGTGCCAAAAGTTCTTTTAAGCGCAATCCTGTTCGGGTAAAACCATTCTGATTTACACTAAAAGAAACCGTAATTTTAGCATTCGGATTATATGACTTAATCAATTTAATCGCAGGAATCAAATCTGTAAGCTGTTCCTGTGTTTCAAACAAATATTCTTCTGCTCCGACATCAATAAAAATCTTGACCAGATCCAGATAGGCTTGTTGACTTTCCGTTTGAAAATCATCTGCTAAACCTGATTGCAGAACAAAAAACGGTCCGATATCGGCTACTACTTTGACTGTCTCTTGTGCTTTCAATTCGTAGATGGCTTTATTTGCCAGATGCCAGGCAGCCAGAACCATTTGCTTAACTTGATCAGCGTTTTGTTTCAACATTAAAGGAAAAGCCGCAAACGTATTGGTTTTAATACGCACCGCACCGGCTTTGATATATGCTTGATGAATTTCTTTAATCCGATCCGGATTGGATAAATTTACTTCCTCCAATAAAGAATCATCTTCGCGATAAAGCCAGCGATAATAGGTTCCCATCGCTCCGTCATATAAAACTAAAGCATTATCAGTAATGTGATTATGATTCATTACGGAAAACCTCCTTCGCCACATCTACACTGCTTTTCGCATTTTGACAATAGTAATCTGCACCTATCGATTTGGCATATTCTTCGGTTAAAACTGCTCCGCCAACCATGATTTTACAATCAGGCTGTTCAGGATTTAAAAGTTTAATCGTTGCCTCCATTGCCGGCAAAGTCGAAGTCATCAATGCGGAAAGACCGACTAATTTAACATTTTCCGCTTTAACGGCCTCTAAAATTCTTTCCGGAGCAACATTGTTGCCTAAATCGCGAATTGTATAATCATAATTTTCTAAAACCGTTTTGACAATATTTTTCCCTATGTCATGAATATCGCCTTCAACTGTAGCAACTACAATAATAGGCTTAGAATCGGCGACTTCTTTTGCTGATTTTTGTTCAACTTGAGCTTGAACTTCAATTGCTTTGCGAATCGGGTTCAAAGCACTTTGGGCTGCTTTTGAAGATTGGAGAAGTTGTGGTAAAAAGGTTATGCCCTCTTGATAAAGCCTGCCCACTTCATCTAAAGCAGGAATAATCTGATCTTGGATGATGTCTAAGGGATTCATCTCTGTTTGCAAAGCTTGTCTTGCCAATTGTGCTGCTTCGTTTTCTAAGCCTTGCACAATAACTTGCTCCAGAGATTGAGCATCTGTGATTGACGGCGCAACAATTATTTCTGTTGCTGTTTTTATTGCAGTTGTTGCTGTAGATGTTTGGGTTATTCGCTGATTATCGCTTATTCTATCGCCTTTTTCTTCAACATAAGCTATATAATTAGCCTGATTCGGATCTTGACCGAATAAAGCCATGTGACTGGCTCTGGTTGCTACTATTTCTTCATGTTCCGGATTCAAAATTGCTAAATCCAAACCGCTGGCTAATGCTTCTGCATAAAAAACCTGATTTAATTGACGTCTTGCCGGCAATCCGAAAGAAATATTAGAAAGTCCGATGATTGTCGGTATATTTAATTTTTCTTTGACCAATTTGATTGTACGCAAACATTCAATTCCACCCGTGGGTTCAGCTGCAGCTGTCAATACAAGGCAATCCGCAATAAGATTTTCTTTAGCTAAACCATTGTTCTCACATTGCTCAATAATTTTTTCTAAAATAACTATTCTTTGTTCAGCAGTCTCAGGAATTCCTTGTTCATCCAGCGGCAAAACGATAACCATTGAGCCATATTTTTGGGCAAGAGGAATAATCTCTGCCATACTCTCGGCTTTACCGTTCATTGAATTAATGATACTACGGCCATTGGCGAGACGTAGTCCGACTTCCAAAACATCCGGCTTATTCGAATCAATTTGCAAGGGTAAGCGACTAACTGCTTGTATTTTTTTCACGACTTCCGCCATTGCCGCAACTTCATCTATACCCGGCAAACCGCAATTAACATCAAGAATATCCGCACCGGCAATTTCTTGGATAATAGCCATTTTCTGATAGGCTTCATAGTTTTTGTCTGAAAGTGCCTGTTTGAGAATTTTTTTACCGGTCGGATTTAGTTGTTCACCGACAAATAACGGTTGTGTACCGATTTGAACCGTTTTAGTTGAAGAACATACCATTGGATTTTGTTTAATCTCAATTCTATTAAATTTCAGATCAGAAATATTATCGTATAAGGCTTTAATATATTCGGAATTTGTGCCGCAACAGCCTCCTAAAAATTTAACACCCAGTTTCGCCGCTTCTCGCATATTTTCAACAAATTCCTCAACCGGCAAATTGTATAAGCCTGTTTGCGGATCTGGTAATCCGGCGTTAGGTTTCAGTAAAACCGGCACCTGACTCAGTTGCAGGATCTCTTTGATTAAAGGTAATAACTGTTTCGGACCGGTTGAACAATTGAGTCCGATCACATCTGCACCGAGACTTTGCGCCAAAGTAACATACGATGCAATATCCGTACCGCTGAAAGTTCTGCCATTTGCTTCAAAACTCATCGAACAAATTATCGGCAAATCGGAGTTTTCTTTTGCTGCTAATAAAGCAATCTTCAATTCATATAGATCCGACATGGTTTCAAACATAATCAGATCGGCACCTGACTCTTTTGCCAAATTAATTTGTCCGGCAAAGTCCTGATAAGCTTGCTCAAAACTCATACTTCCGTTCGGTTCAATCAAAGCACCCAGAGGACCACAATCAAATGCCACTAAAGGTTCTATTTGAGATTTATTATATTCTGATCGAGAATTATCTTTAAGTTCGGTTGAATTCGGCTCTTGTTGTTTTGCATCAGCCTGATATTCCGCTACTGCTTTTTTGGCTAAATTAATTGCTTGGGGAATCACCTGTTCAGGTGTCAAGTCCGAGGATTTCAGCTTATAATATGATGCACCGAAAGTATTAGTCAGAATGATATCTGAACCTGACTTAAGATATGCTTTATGTGTATCAATCACCCAATCCGGTTGGGAAAAATTCAAGGATTCCGGAGCTTCTCCCGGTTTCAGACCGCGCTTTTGAAATTCAGTACCACTGGCACCGTCCAGGATTACAAAATCTTTATTAAGCAAATTATCAAATTTGTTTTTTGCAAAATTACCCACAACATTCACCTCTGCTGTGCATCCTTTTTTGTTTAATTGATTTAAATCAATTCTAATTTTTTATTGGCGAAAACGTCCACAGTAACCGCCTCTTCTGCGTAGAACACAATCTCCTTTCAACCGACAAATACTGCAAGGATCTGTCGCTTTGCTGACCGGTTCATCCAGAATAGCCATTATACAGGTTATGGACTTCATTGGCGACATTAAACCGTTGTTTAATACCGTTACCCCGATTTTGCGATTAGTATCCAAAATTTTCAGAAAAATATCCTGAATACTTAACGGAAGATCACCATAGCCCGGTGAAAAACGTGTGCTGAGATATTTTCCTTGTTGAAGAAATTCTTGTCTTAAGAAATCTTCTTCTTGATCAAGGTAGGTTTCAATCACTACCGATGCACTGGCATCAAGAATTACGGCTTGCTTCATATCTAAACGTTGACTGCGTCTTAAAATAAAATCAACTTCGTGACCCAATGTTGCAGCCATCAGAATTACTTGTTCCGCATTTCCTAAATGAGCATTGATATCTTCACCAATCAATACAAGATCCAATTCAGAACGCAACATACTTTTCCAAATTTTGTTCGGTTTAGCAGCTGCCAAAACTGTATCAATCGCTTCATCCATTTCTGCCAAAAATTCATCGCTTAGATCTTGATTCTGATATCCCAAATAATTAAGTATCGCTTTTTTATTAATTCTGTTTTTCATGTATCAGTTTTAATATTTCTTGGTGATTTACGTTGTTATTATTTTTTACAATAAAATGATTAAAATCAGCTTCTAACAGCTACTATGCATTTTGTCGATTATATATTTTATAGCTTATTTGGTAAAATTAATTTTTATAAATTTCAATAATTTTCCCGATATCCGTACGATAACTCATATTATCAAAATGAATTTTGTCAATATTATTATAAACTGCCTGACGGGCTGCAGCCAGATTTTCTTTTACTGCAACTACCGATAAAACACGTCCTCCATTCGTGACAATTTTCGTTTTTTGATCTGAACTTGAATCAATAATTTGTTTTGTTCCATTATGATAAATCAAAATATCCGGATCTACCAAATCCAAACCGGTTATTTCATGTCCGGTTTCATATTTTCCCGGATACCCCTGAGAAACAAGAATAGTTGTCATTGCTACATTAGCCGCAAAATCAAGTTCAACCGGTTTGTCGTCAATCGCTTGCATAATATTTGTCAACAGATCAGATTTAAGCCTTGGCAATAAAACTTCAGTTTCCGGATCGCCGAATCTGGTGTTGAATTCCAGTACATAGAGTTTGCCGTTTTCAATTAAATAACCGATGAACAATATACCGGTAAAGCCCAGTTTCTCTTGGGCTAAACCTTTTTCTATTTGGCGAATAATTTGATTCGACTGTTGATCCAAGTCAACCGTCCAATAGGGATTGGGCGAAATGCAGCCAACTCCGCCGGTATTCGGTCCAAGATCATTGTCATAAATTTTTTTATAATCCATGGCTGTATCAAAAGGATAAATCTTATTGCCTGACACAAAACATAATAATGAAGCCTCAAAACCGGATAAAAATTGCTCCATGACAATTTCTGTCCCTTGATTGCCAAAAATTCGATTATGGAAAATATCGGTCAGGGCCCGGACAGCATCTTTTTCGTTTTGACAAATCGAAACTCCTTTGCCGCCACATAAACCATCTGCTTTAATCACCACCGGATATCCGAATTCCGGCAAACCGGTTAAAGCATCATCGTAATTATCATATCTAAAATACCCGGCAGTCGGTATTTGATATTTCTCCATAAATTCTTTGGCAAAAGCTTTGCTCGATTCAAGCCGGGCTGCTGCTTTGTGAGGACCGAATGCCTTGATTCCTTTTGACTGAATATGATCAATTATGCCTTCGCTTAAAAATTGTTCCGGACCAACTACAACTAAATCAATTTGAGTCTTTGCTAAAAATTCATCAATAGTTTCAATGTTGTGATTCGTTAATTCAGCATTTATAATTCTATCCTTAGCTCCGCCATTATGTGTGGAAATATAAACACACTCTGTTTTCTTGTTTTTTAACAAAGCTTCAGCAATTGCATGTTCACGTCCACCGTTGCCTATAATAAGAATTTTCATATCTCATTCTCCTGTTTTTTGTATTCGCCTCGACTCAAACTATTGTCAATCAATTTACACTACATTGTTTTCTATCTTTTTATACTCGCTTTTTTATTTGATTATTACAAATCAATATACACCCTGTTGTTTTTGACGGTTAGCCTATCTTCACAAAAATATTTTACAGCTAAAGGCAGAATTTGATGTTCTATTCTCAAGACATATTTGGCAATATCTTCCGGCTGCCACTTTGAATCCAAAGCAATTGCCTGTTGCAAAATAATCGGTCCGGTATCTTGTCCTTCATCAACAAAATGTACCGTGGCGCCTGATACTTTTGCCCCTCTGGCATAAACCGCCTGATGCACTTTTGCTCCGTAAAAACCCTGACCACCGAAAGCAGGCAAAAGTGACGGATGAATATTAATAATTTTATTTGAATATTTTACAATTAATTCAGGTGTGATATACCTTAAATAACCTGCTAAAACAATCAGATCAATGTCATATTCAGCAAAAAGTTCAATCAATTTTCGATCATATAGTTGATTGGTCGGATAATCTTTTTTCGGAATATATAATGCAGGAATTTTGTTCTGTTCAGCTCTAACCAAACCGTAGGCATTTTTATTATTGGAAATCACAAGCGAAATTTCTCCGGAGAAAAATCCGGCTTGTTGCTGATCTATCAAACTTTGCAGATTTGACCCGCCACCTGAAATTAAAACTGCAATTTTTTTCTTAGGCATTTATTTCATCCTCTGATCGTCGTTTTGATTGAAAATTCAGAATTCTGCAAATTGAATTTTGTATTCTCCGAATTTATTTTCTCAATTTTGTTACCAGATTGATTTTATTTATTTGAAAAAGCAATTAAGTCTTCAAATTGCGTAAATCTACTTCGCCGTTTCCGGAAATTACTTCTCCCATCAGAACACATGCAATGTTTTGAGATTCCAAGTCGGCGATCATCTTTTCAGCTTCTTTGGCAGATACAAAAATAACCATCCCTATTCCCATATTAAAGGTACCAAACATTTCACGTAGATTTACGTTGCCCCATTGAGCAAGCAATTGAAAGATTGTCGGAATTTCATAATCTTTCAGGTCCCAATAAACTGCTTGACCTTCAGCTATTGAGCGTGGCAGATTCTCAATCACTCCGCCGCCCGTAATATGGCTTAAAGCATGGATGTCATACTTTTCCAGTAAAGGCATAACTTCTTTAGTATAAATCTTAGTCGGAATCAGCAATTCTTCTCCCAGTGTTTTTCCTAATTGATCAATGTAGGTATCTATTTCAAAATTTTGCAGATCAAAAACAATTTTACGAATTAAAGAAAAACCATTGGAATGTACACCACTGGATTTAAGACCGATTAACTTGTCACCGACTTGAACATTGTTTGGATTCAGAACATCTTTTTCATCAACAATACCGACTGCAAAACCTGCCAAATCATAATGATTCTCCTGATAAATGCCGGGCATTTCAGCGGTTTCGCCACCGATCAGTGCCAAGCCGGCTTGTTTACAACCTTCTACTACTCCGGCAACGACACTCGCCATTTTTTCCGGAATCAATTTACCGGTTGCGATATAATCAAGGAAAAACAAAGGTTTTGCACCCTGGCAAAGTACATCATTAGCACACATCGCAACACAATCAATGCCAATCGTGTCGTGTTTGTCTGCCCGAAAAGCTAAATCAAGTTTAGTACCGACACCGTCAGTGCCCGAAACGAGAATCGGTTTTTCATAATTCAGTGTCGGCAGACGATACATACCGCCAAAACCGCCCAAATCCGAAACAACATTTTTATCAAAAGTCTGTTTTACCAAATCCTTAATCAGTTTTACCTGTTGATAACCTGCTTCCTTATCTACACCTGATTCTTTATAGGTTAGCGACATAATACCTCCTATCCCATAATATACAGTTCTCGATTCATCTGTCTCTCGCTTTATATGTTAGCGACATCATGCCTTATATTTAGTTCTCTATTATGTTAAGTTAAAAATCAATCGGATAATTGCCGGTAATACAATGATCACAGAAATTATTGTCTCCGCCGCAAGCTTCCAGCAAACCTTCATGTGATAAATAATAAAGCGAATCTGCACCGATCTTTTCGCGAATTTCTTCACAAGTTCTATTGTACGACATTAATGCTTCCGCATCAGGGACATCCATCGATAAATTACACGAATAGCGATACATCGGAGCGGAAATTCTGACATGAACTTCTTTTGCTCCCGCTTCCCGCAACATTTTTACTGTTCGGGTTGATGTTGATCCTTTAATAATCGAGTCGTCAATCAAAATGATTCTTTTATCTTTCAAAACTTCCTTCACCGGATTGAGTTTGATGTAAATATCAGTCAATCTTTCTTCTTCATTTGTCGTTAAAAAAGTTCGACCGATATATCTGTTTTTGATAATACCGTCTTTATAAGGAATACGTGAAGCTTCTGCATATCCGATTGCTGCAATTAAACCTGAATCCGGAGCGCCCATAACAATATCGCCTTCCGTCGGACATTCTTCATAGAGCAATCTGCCCATTTGATTTCGTGCTTTATAAACTGACAAGCCATCCAAATAGCTATCCGGTCGGGCAACATAAATCAATTCAAAAATACAGCTTTTCCTTTGTGTGTTTTTTGAATAGAGGTGAAAATTAAGCTTATCTCCCTGAACTACAACTATTTCACCTATGTCCAGACTTCTGATAAAATCCGCTCTGCAGGAATCAATCGCACAAGTTTCCGAAGCAATAATATAACCGTCATTCAGCTTGCCGACACAAAGCGGTTTCAAACCATATTGATCTCTGAAACCGATCATTTTATAGGCATCCATATATATACCGGCAAAAGCGCCACGCAATTTGTTCAAATATTCTTTGCCTTCTGCCAAAGATGAATAAAGAGCTTTGGCTAAATTATACAAAGAAAAATCCGGATTAAGAATATTCCCGTCAAGCGAAAGCAAACACTTCGTACCGTTAATATCATATTCTTTCGGCAAAATCGGTTGTTCAATATCATACTTGCGATATTCACCGTATTTCACATGCCCCACACCGCGATCTCCGGGAATATTCATCGAAATATTGTCCGGGAACAAACTGTTGATTTGTCCGGAACCTTTTTTTATGATCAATTGATTTGAATCCAGCAGGCAGACACCTGTATTAACTTGACCTCTATGTTGCAATGCATATAAACCATAAATTAAGTAATGGGCTGCTGTACCATGTCGTTCAGTAGTAACACCTACAATTCCGCTCATTCTATTTTCCTTATCTTTATCCTGTTTTAAGCTTTGTCTTTAAGTAATATTTTTAATCTTGTTTTTTATCTTGATTGGATGTCTTCATCTTGATTAGCAACGTCTTCAATTAATTCTTGTTTGTAATTTTTTAATTTCTCAGTTAATTCTTCCGAGCCCAAAGCTAAAATTTGACAAGCCAGCAATGCTGCATTATCAGCCGCATCAACTGCAACGGTCGCTACCGGAACACCTTTTGGCATTTGGACAATTGAAAGCAATGAATCCATACCGAGAAATGCTGATCCCTTAATCGGTACACCGATCACGGGCAATACTGTCATTCCGGCAATTACACCCGGCAAATGAGCTGCTTTACCTGCTAAGCCGATTACACATTTAATCTCATTTTTTTCAAAATCTGCAACACATTTTTGCAAAGTATCCAAAGCTCGATGGGCAGATATCACCCGTACTATATATTCAACGCCAAATTTGTCGAACATGGCTAATGCTTTTTCGGCAATCGGATAGTCTGAACTGCTTCCCATTATTACTGCAACTTTCATTGTAATTGTTTCTCCTTAAATTGTTTTCAATTTTCCGACCAGTTGTCGGTTAAAATTTCAAAATGTTTCGGATAATCTGCTATAGAGATGTTTCTGAACAAATCCGGACTCATCCGATCAATTAAACTTCTGATCCCAATGACTTTCCCGTTTTTGGAAGCAATTGCATCAATACCGCAATCACCCGGCAGTAGATTAGATTGGTTGATCGCCAGTATATCGACTGCGGTTTGAATGTTTTCCAAATCAGCACAGTACAAGGTAATGTTGCGACCGCTAATCGGAGCTGTATAAACAGTTTGACTCTGATCGGTAAGATAGCTGTTTTGAATTACTGTTACATCTTGCATCAAGTGTACGTATTGATTGTTTTTATTTGCTGTGAAAAACAATTCATCTTTGATTTGGCCAAAATAACCGGCATCAATCAAAGCAGACATTCCTGCTCCGATTCCAATCAGCAAACCGTCTCGGCTCTGCAATTCTTGCAAAGCTGTTTTCACTTTTTCTTGTTCGAGAACTGAGGTCAAGGCTCCTGAAATGTTTTTGATCGTTGAAGCCATATAATCACCATGAGGAATTGCCAGAACAGAAGTTCTCGCAATTTTCTTTATAAAATCCTGCAAACTGACATAATAGTCTGCTTTATTCAAAGTTCTTATCACAGCTTGCTCGACTTCAAATCCTGCTTTTTTCATGGCTCTTGCTAAATCATATTCGCCGGTTGCACCTTCAAATACCGGAATCAGAACTTTTTTCTTAAGAGCCTTAATCGGTTCAATTGTTTTTTGATTAAACGTCAAATTCAGGATAGATTTTACTTCATGATCAACTTTATCTGTCTTTTGCAAAATATCAGGATACACTTTCGCTAAATCGGCAGTTCTTTGATCGATTAATTTTGCATAATCAAAATTGGCTGTGGTAATGCCGATGTCGTAAAACAACTCTTGATCAAATTCTACATCATCAGCAACTTCAACAATCAGATTTCCCGGGATGAAACTATCGGCAAAATCAGCAAAATCCTCATCTAATTCCACACCAAGTGAATTGCCAAGGCCCATATCTTGTAAAGTAAAAGTAAGACCGTATTCACTAATAGCCGATGCCGCCAAAATTTTACCGGCACGATAGAGTTCGTTATATGCCGACATTACTCTGGCAAAGGAAACAAAATCAATTACACCTTGTTCATTCAAGCCGACTCTGGTCAATAAAATCTTTGAATCGGCTTGCTTAAATTCACGCGATACCACTTGATCAATCGATGCAGTATTGACTGCAAAACTGACAATTGTCGGTGGAACATCAATGTCCTGATAACTGCCGCTCATTGAATCTTTGCCGCCGATCGCCGGAATTTCCAATTGTGACATTACTTCGAATGCTCCCAACAAAGCTAAAAATGGTGTGCCCATGCGTTTGGGATCATTATGAATTGCCGGGAAAAATTCTTGCATTGAAATACGAATATCTTTATATTTTCCGGTCAAAGCAATATTTTTGACAATCGATTGGAGAACTGCATAGTAACCGGCATGATAAGCTGAAGCTTTTGCTATTCCCGGATAAAAACCGTATGTCATAACCGAAGCTGTTTTTGTATGCTCAACCGGAAATTTTGTGACAATCCCGTCTTGAACAGTTAATTGATTTTTACCGCCATATTCAGCCAATACTTTATTTCTGCCTAGAGTAGAATCAAAATTTGTTGTCAAATTCCTGAAAATAGATTTATTTAAGCTTAAAATTTGTTGTTCTTCATCAGTTTGAACTTCAAGATCAAAACCAAAACTCTCAAATGATGTATCTAAGACAGCATCTTGGTATTTCATCGCACCGTTGGAATCAAGCAATTCACGACTCAAATCCATGATAATCTCATCATGCCAAAACATTCTTAAACGCCTGGTATCTGTAACTCTCGCAACTTCTGCGCAACGTACATCTTCTTCTTCACAATATTGGATAAATTTAACTAAATTTTCCGGACTGACAATAACAGCCATTCTTTCCTGAGATTCGGCAAGTGCAATTTCATAACCGTTGAGTCCGGGATATTTGGTATAAACTTTGTTCAAATTGATATCAAGACCGTCGGATAATTCGCCTATTGCAACTGAAACTCCGCCGGCACCGAAATCATTACATTTTTTGATCAATTTGCTGACTTCCGGTCTTTTGAATAAACGCATAATCTTTCTCTCAGCAAAGGGATTGCCGCGTTGAACTTCAGCTCCCGCTTTTTCCAGAGTTTTGGCGGTTTGGATAGCCGAAGAACCGATTGCCGCACCTAATCCGTCACGCCCGGTTGCCGCTCCAAGCAACAGAATAATATCTCCCGGCTCACCCGATTCACGTAAAACATTCTCTTTTTTGACCGCACCGACTAAAGCACCGAGTTCCATACGCTTGGCAACGTAACCGTCATCATAATATTCGCGAATCAGACCGACCGGTGAACCAATTTGATTGGCATAGTCGGAAAAACCGTTCATAGCTTTATTGCAAATATATTTTTGCGGTAATTTATTTGCCGGAGTTTCAGCAAAAGGAGTTAGCGGATTCCCCGCACCGACGATTCTAATCCCTTGAATGACTTCACCTCTGCCCGATAACGGATCTCTGATTGCACCGCCAATGCAAGTATGTGCTCCGCCGTAAGGCTCTATTTCGGTCGGATGATTATGAGTTTCATTTTTGAATAAGTGCAACCAGCGCTCGGTTTTGCCGTTAACATCCAGATCGATCTCGACTGAACAAGCGTTAATCTCATCCGATTCCTCCATGTCATTCAGAATCCCGCGTCTTTTCAATTCTTTCGCATTAATTGTCGCTAAATCCATCAAGGATACCGGCTTGGATTTGCGACCGGCATAAACAAATTCTCTGGTGTTAAGATAGTTGAGATAACTCTTTTTGACCAGATCATGGTATGCACCGGCCATAATCTCAATATTTTCTATATTCGTCAAAAACGTTGTATGCCGGCAATGATCCGACCAATAAGTATCCAGCATCTTAATTTCACAAAATCTAGGATCTCGATTTTCCTTACGGAAAAAATTCTGAATAACTTGCAAATCATCAACATCCAGACCAACACCACGCTCAGATTTGAATGCTTCAAGCTCCTCTTGGCTAAAGTTCAAAAAGTTATCGACCGGAAGATGTTCTGTTTCGTCTGAAATTTCATAATCAAAATTAATCTCTGTCGGATTTGTTTCTTTTTCGACTACGGAATTAATCAGATATTGCTTAATCAAAGCCAAATCAGCCGGATTATCCAGCTCAAACTTATAACCTTTATAATAACGCAAGTCATTCGTTTGGCCCAAAATATTTTCGACATATTTCAAGGTCAAATCTTCAACTTGATTGTATTGACCGGATTTATCTTTGATAAAAATTAAATCAGCTGGTAATACATCTATCAGCTCACCGTAACGCAAGTCAAAAATTGCCGTAAGCAAATCCTGACGTTTTGATTCATCAGCAAATTGATAAATGTGGTAAATTTTCAGATCATTGATTTTTACTTGCAAAAAATCCTTAATCTCAGCAAATAATGCATTTGCTTCTTGGTCAAATTCGGGAAATTTTTTAAAGACAATCATTTTTTTCTCTTTCAAAATATTTTTTCAATTTATAAGATTTGATGTGCAAAATATTTGTTGCTGAATTCAATTAATTGTTTTAAATTTTGAAAACTGAACTCGCTGATAATTATTTAAAATTCGTCTCACCGGTAATTATCCAAAATTCATTTCACTGAATATCCATAGCTAATTATTTTAAAATCAAATCAGACAATTCTTCCGGTTCGATTTTTTCACCATTGCGGTAAACACGCATATTTCCGGCGGAAATTTCATCTATCAATACGATTTCTCCGCTGCTGTCCGTACCATATTCAAGTTTGATATCAATCAATTGCAAAGCACGATCAGCCAGATATTTTTCAATTAAATCCGTTATTTTAATAGTTTGAGCGATTAAGAAATCATATTGTTCGGCAGTTAATAATCCGAGAGCCACCAATGCATCTTTGGTGATCAGCGGATCTTGTCGGGCATCATCCTTTAAGGTAATTTCAACATAATTACCTAATGGCATCATCTCTTCGGCATATAGACCATATCTGCGAATGAATGAACCTACCGCATATTTCCGTTCAATGATTTCCAGACCTTTACCGAAAGGCTGACATTTTTTGGCGTTCATTGTGCCCTGTTCAATGTCTGAACTTACCATGTGGGTTTTGATTCCTACATTTTCCAGCATATTCAAAAACAAGTTAGTAACACTCAGGTTCTTCTTACCCATGCCTTCCACTGATAAACCGACTTCATTTGCCCCCGGATCAAAAACACCGTCTTTACCGGTCATATCATCCTTGAAACGCAGTTGGACTTCGGTTGGATTTATTTCGTAAACATCTTTGGTCTTGCCTTTATATAAAAGTTTCACTTTGCCTCCATGATTGCTTTTAAATTCTTTGTTTTTCTGTTTTTTAGTTTTTTATTCTTTGTTGTTGCAATTAGCTTGTACTTTAATATTACATTGATCGCCTTATTATTCAGATCGCCTTTTTATTCAGCTTTAATCAGAATAATCACAATTAGAAAACCCAGACGAACAGAGCGTGAAATCTGTCCATCCGGGCTTTTGCACCTCTGGTGTAATACACTGCTGTATCGTACCTATCGGTCCCGGCTTGATCCGAAAACCAGGCACTGTCGGATCACTAGGTACCCTTTCACAATTATTAACAATTAAAAGTATAATACTTTTCTATTGAAAAATTGTAAAAGATTCGTATTCTTTTTGGCAATTATAATCTATAACAAAGCTATTTCAGCATTTAAGTTTTGCAATTATGTCAGATATACAAAAACTACATTATTTCTTGCAACATAAAAATAACTTATCTTCTGTGTTTTAACAGAGTTTGTTTAAGTTCTTCTTCAATTAACAACAGGTCTTTTTCAGCTTGTTGTCTTTGATTATATCCTTCCTGGTGGATTTTAATTGTTTCTTCAATCGTATCGATTAAGTCGCGATTAGTCTTTTTGAGGGTTTCAATTTCAATGATTCCTCTTTCCGATTCTTTAGCTACTTCAATCGTATTTTGTTTTAATTTTTCTGAATTTTTTAATAATAATTCATTAGTTGTGTCAGTTACTGATTTTTGTAATTTTAAAGCATTTTCTTGTCTGGCTAAACCTAACGCAATGACAATTTGACTCTTCCATAGAGGAATGGTATTTAAGATTGCCGTTTGAATTTTATCAACTAAAACCTTATCGTTATTTTGAATTAATTTAATTTGAGGAGCTGTTTGCATTGCCATTGACTTGGATAATTTTAAGTCGTGTACTTTTTTCTCGAATCTGTTAACAGTTTCTTCAAAGTCAGAAACTAATTGAGCATTCATCGGATCGCCGGATTCTTGTGCTTCCGCTCTTAATTTGGGAATGGTTACGGTAGTCATTTCTTGAATAACTTCCTCACCGGCAATAATATATAAATTTAGACTATGGAAATACTCTAAGTTTTTACTATATAACTCATCATACATAGCAATATCTTTCATCATTTCAACTCTGGCATTATCCAATTGTCCCTCAATTTTATCAATTTGAACTTCAACCGTTTCAAATTTATTTTTAAATCTTTCAATTTTACGTTTCAGTTTACCCGGTAAAATACCTAAAAATCCTTTGCTTTCTCCGATAGAATCAATTTCCATATCCTTAACTTGAACCATTAAATCGGATAAGAGTTTACCGGCATCGCCTATATCCTTGTTTTTAACCTTATCTAAAATAGTATCTGAAAATTGGGCTAAATTTCTTTGGGCTCCAACACCGAAGGTAACAGTTTGATTAGAGTCCATGATGTTTAATCCGTTTTTAATTTCATCTACCTTTTCTCTTTGTTCAGGCGAAAGTTCTTTTCCTCTTTCTACCATATCTGCCTGAACTTCTTGTTTCACAAGTTCCATGTTTTGAGTAGGTTGGTTTAACACTTCTTTATTTTGTTGTAAATCTTTTAAACTAATTTCCGACATATAAATTCTCCTTATTAAATTAATAATTTTTTAATTCTTCTATAATCATTTCCATAATCTTAAAATCAGGCATCGGCATAACTTTATTAATTTGATTTGTTACACCTTGAACACCAAAAACAGATGGGTCTTGAGCTCCTGAAACTCCTGTTCTGAAACCATGTTTTTTCCAAGCCAAATCTTGAATTTTATTATCCGTTAAAGCTGTAATAGTTTCTTCTCCCAATTCATCTAAAGCAATCATTACATGTGAAGAATAAACTGTAGGAGTAGGATATATTATTACAATATCCTGACCGATTTTTTCCCAATCTTCCGGATGAGAAACAGCAAATTCCAAAATTTGATTTTCATAAGCAGCTATTATCGGATAAGCCCCAACTCCCATCTTTAAAAACTGTTCGAAAAGGTCATGGGAAGAAGTGTCCATATATCCCATTTTACCAAAAAAGTTTTTAACATCAGGCATAATTTGTTCAAAATCTTCTTTGCTGTCAACAACTCCTTTATTAAGAGAGTTAGCAATTAATCCTG
The DNA here is from genome assembly GCA_012838135.1 of Clostridiaceae bacterium. GTDB lineage: Bacteria > Bacillota > Clostridia > Saccharofermentanales > DTU023 > UBA5436. Next base: position 88,309 of record DUPV01000024.1, read on the forward strand.
CAAACATGTTACCGGAATTTGATTTTGTCGGATCTGTAGTTTTAACTGAAACAGAACCGTATAATTCAGTTAAACCGATGTCTGCCCAAGTTTTTCCTTCGATAATAGCTCCTGAAAATTTCTCCATATCCATATACCAGGAGCCGTTTTCTTCAACAACATATCCATGTTCAATAAATTTATCTTTAATATTTGCATGTGTATATAAAACCAATGGTGTATTTAAGATAATTTCAGATTTTTTCGGAGTACCGATTTCAGCTTTATATAATTCTAAAGCTGTCTGTGATGCAGGAAATAAATAATTCATATTTTCTTTATCTGCTCTGACCATATCTATAGAACCGGCTTTTTTATAATTGACATCTAAGCCATAATTTTTATTCATTATGGATTTAAATTCTTCGTCTTCAAACAATCCTATTTTCTCGCCGCCTAAGTAGCCATCTACTTTTTGTAAAGCTTTCGGTTTGAAAAACAAAAATGCAACTACAGTAATTATAACTACTAACAGAACTGCTAAACCTATTATTTTAGATTTATTCATACATTCTCTTCCTCCATTTTAACTGTTTGAGTTAAGACTTTAACATCAGTTGAAATATCCATAATTTCTCCTTGCATTAAATGTTCAAATTGTTTATCAAACGAATTTGTTAATATATTGAGTCCGTCAATAACATCTTTTCTGGCTTTTACTATACTTTCTCCTTTTACTCTTGATTTGTGTAATTTATCATATTTAGAAATTAAAGATGAAGCGGTTTCCAAATAGTAATTGATAAATCTCCTGGCTAAGGGAATTTTACCTGGATTTTCTTGTAAATGTTCAAAAATAGAAATTCCGGACTGATATAAGCGTTCAGACAAATTTTTAATTTCACTGTCATAAGAAATTTTACTGCCTGATTCTAATACTTGAATATCATCTAAGGCATCAGACATCAGTTGTTTCATTTCTTCACCATTAGCTTCTTTTAGCTTAATGGAACCTATTCTTAACTGTGGTTTTGTAGCTAAATACAATCCAATATATGCACCTACAGGTAAAGCTATTAAAAATGGAATAGGCATATGAAGTAATAAGGTTATTGCAAATGTAATCAGACCACCTATAACTCCTATTATTGCTTGTCTTATCTCACGTTTTTTCATCTTTAATAATCCCTGTTTAATTATATCCCTTTACACTTCTGAATGCTCCAACCAGATCTTCTCTGCCATCAAATACTCGTGCATTGGTATAATTTGCAATTTCATTCAATTGATCAGGATCTGACATGCCGAACATAATAGAAAATACAGGAATATCTTGTCCTAATTCATCATATTTAGTCGTAAAATCAGAAAAATTTCCACCACTCACACCATCAGTCATCAGAACAATCGCAGGATTATATTGAGACAACTCATATTCAGCCAAAATATCTAACGCTTCTACCAAAGCTCTATACATATTTGTACCGCCGCCAATTGATTGTTCTTGAACTCTTTGATTTAACTTTGATAAAGACCCTTGAGAACCATCTTCAACAAAAGCGGTATCAAGCACCCTGTCATCAAAGAAAATAACAAAATTAATTTCTGCTTGATTGGCTTGAATATATAATGAGGAAGCTTTTTCCTGATCTAAAATTAAATCCATCGCTTCTTTAACTTGTTCTTCACCGGTTCCTGCCATAGAACCGGAAAAATCCAAACAATAAATTGTTAAAGAAGGTTTTCTGAAATCAGATTGATATAAGTTTAAAGCTTCATTCAGTACTTCAGCGTTAGGTGTTTTAATGGGAGATAAGATTCTTTCCGTATCTAATCCCCAGTCAGGGTTAAACACCTTTTTATTTTTATCAAATATTCCTTGATAACCGGTTCTTCTGCCTAATTTTTGTAATTTATCTTGAGTTTCATCCGAAGTAATATATTCTTGAAATTTTAAAAATATTTCTTCTTGTTTTTCATTGCCGTTATCTATATAACCTAAAGGTGAATCTGCAATACTCATTCCATCGTAAGGATATACAACATATAAAGGTTCTTCTCCTCTGGAAACTAATTCTTGATTAGTAGTAATAATTAAGGACTCATAATTGACCATGGCATCATATTCACCATTTAAGAACAAAGTCTTTAACCATTCGGATGAACCGGATGATCTGTCAACTCCTTGCAGTAATTTTGTAATATTATTTTGTAAAGTTTCATCTTTCAAATGTTCTTCAGTAATGACTTCGGGACTTCCTGCCAAAGCGTTTAAAAATCCCAAATAAGCGCTGGCACCGGAATTCGATTGAGTTGCTGAAGTCATACAGAATTTTAATTTTCCGTTTTCAATAGCTTCCATAATATCCTTTATTGAAACTTCTTTGCCGACAAATCCCAATTCTTCAGCCAATGATTTTCTGATGCCGAATACTACCGGAGTAATTGTTGTAGATTCTATATGTTTTACTCTGTGAGAATTGTCACCCATCGAAATCCAAATATTACTCGCCGGCCAAACAGCATCATAAGAAGCTGTTTCAGATTGAAGTTCTCTCATGATATCTATTGAACCCTTATAAGTCATTTCAACCTTAACTTTATTTTCGTCAGCGAATTCTCTGATAATATTTTCTAATTCTTTATTCTCAGATCCGGATACTATTTTTAAAACTTTGCTTCCGGAACCAATTTCAGTAGTCTTAGAAGATGATTTTCCTTGATTGGATAATTTTTCCTGATTAGATGATTTTCCCTGATCAGAGGAGTCTTTACCAAAACATCCGGTTAAAATAAGGATTAATCCCAATATTAAAAGTAATATTCTTTTTTTCATTTAATATTTCTCTCCTTTTCTTGCATAATAGGTTGTTTCTTTAAGCTAAGATTAATACTTTTTTCTTTATTGTTCTAATTCAGTAACAGCCCTTTCATTTTATTTCCGGCAATCTTCAAAGAACTTCTATAATGAAACATTATAAAACTATTTACAAAAATTGAGTGTAATAATTCGGTAAATATATAAGATCTTTTTCTTTACGATCATCTTTAATTGTAGTTGCAATTGAAGAAAGTGGTAAATAATACTATTATGTATATGTAGAATTATAAAACAGATAGCTGAGAATCTATCTATTCTTAAAATATGTGAAAAGAGGTTTGTTTTATGAATTTATGTTATCAAGTGGCAACTCCTGATGTAGCAATCGCAGATTCTGTTACAGCATATCAAGGGGATTTAAATACTTCCCTAAAGAATTTAGCTGAAATAGGTTATGACGGTGTTGAATTCATGACTTTGGATCCATCGAAACTAGACTGGGAACAAGTAAAATCATCTTTAGATGAAAATAATCTAATGGTAGCCATTGTTTGTACCGGTGAAATTTTTGGTCAGTTAAATTTAAGCTATTCACATCCGGATAAGAAAATCAGAGATGAAGCTATTGAACGTTCAAAAGGAATTATTGATTTTGCTTCTTTTTTAGAAGCAGATATAAATATTGGACGAATAAGAGGACAATATAATAATAAAATTACTAAAGAACAAACGGAAGAGTATGCAATTGCTGCATTTAAAGAATTAAGTAAATACGCAAAACCTAAAAATGTTCGCATTGCCTTAGAAACAGTTACCATTATGCAAACTAATTTTATTAATACTTTAGCCGATGCAAAAGATATGGTAGAAAGAGTTGATGAAGAAAACTTCGGATTAATGATGGATGTTTTCCATTTGAATTTAGAAGAAAAAGATATTTACGAAGCAATCGTAAAATATCAACCGTTAAACTTTCATGTTCATTTAGCTGATAATAATCGCAGATATCCGGGGCATTGTGGTTTAGACTTTAAAAAGATTATTCAAACCTTTAAAGATAACGGCTATGACGGAAATTACTGTACTGAAATTTATCAAATCCCGGATCAACATAGAGCAGCAATAGGAGCTTATGAACACTTAGCCCCAATCTTCAAAGAAATATATGGACGTGAAATATAATGAAGAAACTAATTTTGATTCACACTGTGGGATCAGTTTACGTTTCTTTTCCAAGACAGCTTCAAGAAGCAGCGAATGAAAAGATTCAAATAGAAAGCATAGTAGATGAATTTTTTGCTAATGAGGCAAATCGCATTGGCAAAGTGACTGTTGCTAATAAAAACAGATTTTTTTGTTTAATGAAGGCAGCTGAATTAGCTGATCCGGACATTATTGTTGTAACTTGTTCTACTTTATCTCCTCTAATCGAAGAGATAAAACCATATATTAGTAAAAAAATAATTGCTATTGACGATGCAATGTGTAAAGAAGCAGCAGCAAAATATAGTAATATTTTGTTGGTGGCAACTGCTGAAAGTGCTATAGAGCCCACCAAACACAAAATTATCAGCCTCAAGGATACCGCTAAAGAAATAAAACAAGATATTGTCTTAATTGATAAAGCTATCGCATGTTTAAAAAGCGGCGATCCGGAAACTCACGACAACATTGTGATGGAAAGAATGGCCGAATATAAAAATTCATCTTATGATTCGATTGTTCTCTGTCAGGCATCATTAGCTCATCTGGAGAAACCTATTCAAGAATTACTGGGCATACCTGTTCTTTCCACACCGCAAAGATGTATAAATCAAACAATTAGTGAACTATTTACAGAAGGGAGATAATAGTTTGATAAGAAGTGAACGCAAGGCAATTATTGTCAAATAATAAAAACCATTTAAGATATTTTCAGAGAATGTGCAAAAAAATCTGTAAATAAATAATAAAAAATAAGCAAACAGCTTTCTATCAAGCTAAAATATAAAGATAGAAGGCTGTTTTTAAATGGCAAAAAGAGAAGGAGAAAAGTATGATTATTATTATTGCAGGATTTGCAGCAATCTTTATTGCAGCAACAATTAAGTTTAATATAGACAAAAAGAAAGCGGCGGAACACTTTGAGGAAACGACTGCTTGTGAAAGATGTTTTGCGGAATTCACCGAAGAAACAGGTAAGCATCTGCACTCAAACGGAAAAGTTTATTGCACTAAATGCAGAGATGTGATTAAGCCAAATGCGCCTACTTGGATAGCCGGAAAAATAAAATAAAAAACGAGCCCGCCTTAACGACCTTGGGATACGTCACACCTATTTGATATCGGCTTCGTACCGTATAAAATAACTCCGGAACTGTCTGACATTTTAGGTTCAGTTCGGTGAGTGGCTCAACCTGGTACAGAATATTCAACTTATTTCCAGTATTTTGAATAATTGAAATAATAATAAAAGGAAGTGAAGAAAGCATGAAAAAAACAGCCGGTATATTATTAACTTTAATTCTTGCATTATCTTTGTTCTCTTGTAAATCTAATGACACTACAAATAAATCTGAAACAGAAAAAACTAGTGATGAGACAACCGAATAAATAACAGAGAAAGCAACAACTGAGACGACAACAAAAGCAACTGAGACAACAACTAAAGCAACTGAGACAACAACTAAAGCAACTGAAACAACAACAACAAAAGCAACTGAAACAACAACTAAACCAACTGAAACAACAACTAAAGCAACTGAAACAACTGAAACAGAAACAAACAAACAAGAAGAAGCACTTACAGAGTATGCTTTTTTAAATGTAAAATTTAAAATCCCATCTTCTTATTCTCATCAAGAGGACGATAGTTCTATAGCTTTTCATAAATATGAAATTGGAAACTTCCCCGGGATAATGATAACTGCAATTAATAACGTGGATGAATAACTGTTAGAGTATGAAAAAGATTTTTTAACAGCATTGATTATGGCGGATGATGTTGATGTAGATTCAATTGAAACTTTTACAAATGACAAAAAGGTTATTATTGCTAAAGCGTCAAAACAATTTGAAAAGCCTGATAATACTGAAATGAATAATGCACAGGTATTTTACTTTATGGATGTTGACTATATATACTGCTTATTATGTAGCAGATGGTGAAATAAGCAATTATGATGAAGAGATCATCGATTCTTTTATATCTAGCTTATATAAGGTGGATTAGCATCAAAAATAGATACACAAAAAAAGACAGAAAAAACCATGCAAATATTATAAAAATAAAATTATTGTGCGCAAAATAGTGTGTAATTTTACTTGTATTTAAATCTTGCATACAATAATAAAAGCACTGAAACCCTTTCGTATCAGTGCTTTTAAAGTGGTAAGCCTGGCAGGATTCTAGTCCGAACTCTATAAGCCTTTACATTAAGCAATATCTATTATATTATCATTGGGGTATTTTCGGGGTACTTTTGATAATTTTTTAAAAAATCCAGGTTGATTTTCACGCCTGTTATTGTAAGCTATATTTATAAATTAATTAGGGTTACCCCCTCTATCTCTGGAGGCGTCAATTCCCGAGCAAAGCAAGGTAAAAGTAACAATTGTGACAATAATAAGTTATGATAAATCATATATTAAAACAGGGCAGATTCGAAACTAATCATTCCCCATAAAGCGACGGAGACCACTTCACCAACACAATGTATGGCTATGTTGATGAAAAGTCTAGGTAAAGAAGAGGTTATTGAAAGTTACCGGAAAAATGATAAGGCAGAAAAAAGTGTAGTTGATATGAGTAATTATTTAAGTGAAGAAAACAATTTAGATAATCAAAACAACCCTGATAGTGAGAATAAAAGAGATATACCAAGCATAGTATTTACTGTGTTTTTAATAATAATGTGTATTATAATACCATTCTCAATAAAATCAAAGAAAGTTGAAGATAATTGGTATTACAGTATAGATAAAGGTATAGCAGAAAATGTTTAC
>DUPV01000025.1 GCA_012838135.1 Clostridiaceae bacterium
GAACTCCTATATTCTTATATTCTTCTTCAATCGAACTTGCTACACTAAAGTTTGAGATTAAAATGCTTGCTATAAACATGATTATGATAAAAATCAGGATTGCAAATATGATTAGATAAGAAATTATTGATGCAAAGAATATCAACAAGATATCGTTACCAAAAAAACCTGATTTATCTCTTAAACCGGTTTCTTCCTGAACTCGCTTGAACATTTCATTCATCGGTACATTTGCAAATTCTTCGTTCACATCAAAATAGACCATATAGTTAAAATGAAATTGTTCTGGACTATTTTCTGAAATTTGCTTAAGTTGATTAAAATCTGATTGATTTAAAAATACATTATGTTCGCCGATCGATATCATATTTGTTTGAGTCAGATCTTCGACCAGACCGCTGATTTTGAATTCAAAATCAGCTTCATCAGTTTTCAAATGATATATATCGCCAATTTCAACATCATATTTGGCAATAAAAGATATCGGAACATAGGCTTCACCCTTTTCAGGCGCTTTAACTTGATCAGACGGCAGATAAGATTTCCTGTCCTCTGATAAAATTCTAAACGGCATGAAATCTTCTCTATATTCATAAAAAGTCGGATCATTCTCCGGAGAAATTATTTCATCATTCTGTTTATTGATATTGCCATACTGCCCGAATACCCTGACCTTTTCCGGGGCTCTTACGCTTTTAATTTCCGGCATTTGGTTCAGGTTTGCAAAATCTTCATTCGTCGGAACATAGTCTCCGGCAAACATCATAAAATAGTCACCGATATTTGAGGCCTTAGCCGCATCCGTAGCCGTATTATTCACATTAAAGATCATACTTACACTTAAAGAAAGCAGTAAGCCTATCAGAAGTGCAATTAAAAATATACTTATATAGTTGCTTTTTTTATTCTTAAATTGTGCCTTAATTAAAACCCATAAAGCTTTCATCTTTTTCCTCCAAGATTACGATTCTGTTTGAGATGACCATTTCGCTAAAACTACCATTCCATTGAAACGAGCCACTCATTTACTTTTTCTTCTCTCTCTTGTAAATTCGAAGCTTGATAGGGGTCTAAGTTTAATTCGCTGACTATTGAACCGTCTATAATATAGATAATTCGATTTGCCCTTAGAGCAGCTCTCTTGTCATGAGTGACAAGTACAATTGTTTGTCCGGAATTATTTAATTCGGTAAACAGATCCATCACAATTTGTGAATTGTTTTGATTTAATGCTCCAGTAGGTTCATCGGCAAAAATTATTGTCGGCTGATTAATTAAAGCTCTGGCAATCGCTGCCCTCTGCTGTTCCCCACCGGAAACTTGGGATGGCAATCTTTTAGCAGCATCATCTATGCCAAATCTTTCCAAAAGGTTTTTTGCTGTCTCATATACTGCATCATTTGTTTTATTTGGTCCGGCCAGGCCAGGAAGCGCAACATTTTCAAATAGATTTAAATTTGATACCAGATGAATTTGTTGAAAGATAAAACCAAATTTATTTAATCTCAATTCGCTTAAAGCATTATTTTTTAATTTACTGATATCTTTATTTTCAAAAATAATCTCGCCATTTGTGATTGATTCCATAGCTCCTAAACAATAAAGAAGCGTAGATTTACCGGAACCGGATGGCCCCATGATAACGGTAAAATCATTTTTATAGATGTCCAAATTAAAATCTTCTATTACATGATTTTTCACATCACCACTTTCATATATTTTTTGTAAATTGTTTACCGTCAAAATTTTCTCTTTCAAAATAATCTTCCTTTCAAAAACTGATGCATCTTTCTCAAATTGAGATGTTTATATTGCACTGACATTTTAATATAGTTTTTACAGGCAATTGTTAAATGCATTTAAAGAGATTATTATATTGGATTACCGGAAATCTATGCTAAAATAGATTGGTTGAGTCATACTGATGACCAATCTGAAGGAGTGAATAATATGAAAAACTTTTCTAGAAGTCATTATTGCGGAAGAGTTAAAGAATCGGATATAAATAATAAAGCAACTGCCATGGGCTGGGTGCAAACCGCCAGAGACATGGGCGGTGTTATATTTGTTGACTTGCGAGACAAAAGCGGCGTACTGCAAGTTGTTTTCGATTTGCAAAATTTTAATGAAGAACAGTTTAAATTAATAGAGCGTTTAAGATCTGAATATATAATAGCTGTCACCGGTACGATAAGGGAGAGGGATGAAGAAACATATAATCCTAAAATTCCTACCGGAACGGTAGAATTAATGGCGGAAAAGTTTGAAATACTTTCTGAAGCTAACCCCTTGCCGTTTCCGATTGATGACAATGTAGAAGTCAGAGAAGATTTAAGACTGAAGTACAGATATTTGGATCTCAGACGTCCCAAAATGTACCAAAATTTTCTGTTGCGCAACAAAACGTTGAAAAGTATCCGACATTATTTGGAAGATAATGAATTTTTAGAAGTGGAAACTCCCATTCTAACCAAGAGTACACCGGAAGGTGCCAGGGATTACTTAGTGCCCAGCAGAGCCCATCCGGGAGAATTTTATGCTCTGCCCCAATCACCTCAAGTTTTTAAACAACTGCTGATGGCATCAGGTTTCGACAAATATTATCAAATTGCCAGATGTTTCAGAGATGAGGATTTAAGAGCCGACAGACAACCTGAATTTACTCAGGTTGATCTGGAAGTTTCCTTTTTAAGCAAGGAAGAAATATTAAATACATTGGAAGATTTGTTCAAAAAAGCCTTCCAAGATGTTTTGGATATTAATTTTAAAGATCCGTTCCCGCGAATGACTTATCAAGAAGCTATGGATTTATATGGTTCGGATAAACCTGATCTGCGTTTTGATATGAAAATCGTAGACGTGACAGAAGAAGTTAAAAATTCCGCCTTTAAAGTTTTTACTGATGCTTTAAAATCCGGAGGCGTAGTTCGTTCCATCAATATTAAGGGCGGTAATGTCCTTGCCCGAACTGAAATCGATGAATTGACAGAAAAAGCAATCTCTTATGGTGCAAAGGGCATGGCTTGGATTGGTATAGACGAAGATCGGAATTTACGAACTATTTTGACCAAATATTTTTCCGAAGAAGATATGGAAGCCCTCTTGCAAAAAATGATGGTCGAACCGGGAGATTTTTTAATTTTCTGTGCCGATACACTAGAAGTAGTTTGCAAAACTCTCGGTCAATTGCGATTAGATATAGGTGATAAATTCGGCCTGAGAAGAAAAGATGATTTCAAATTTTTGATGGTGGTCGATTTTCCGTTATTTGAATATTCCGAAGACGAAGGCAGATATGTTGCCATGCATCATCCATTTACTATGCCGGTACCGGAAGATTTGGCAAAAATGGACACTGATCCGTTGAGCACTAGAGCAGAATCTTATGATGTGGTTTTAAACGGTATTGAATTAGGTTCCGGTTCTTTAAGAATATATCGTCCGGATATTCAAGAAAAAATGTTCAAATTATTAGGCATCAGTGATGAAGAAATTGACCTGCGTTTTGGTCATATTCTTCAAGCTTTCCAATACGGAGCCCCGCCCCACGGCGGTTTTGCCTTCGGTTTAGACAGGCTGATTATGCTGATGGCTCAAGAGGACAGTATCCGAGAAGTAATTGCTTTCCCCAAAAACAGAGAAGCTGAATGTCCTTTAACCAATGCACCCAGTACGGTAGATGAACAGCAACTTCAAGATTTGAGTATTGCTGTAATGTCAGAAGATGGCACCGTCAGGGGCGCCGTGGCTTCGAAAAAAGTTGAAATTGAGGAAACTGTTGATATAGAAAGCTATGCTGAGATGTCCATGTTAAATCTGGATGATATTTCCGGACAGGTTTTCGAAAAATATATCGACGATTTTATAAAACTTACCGAAGATTTGAGGAAATTAAATCTTGAGAATTATAAACCGACGATCAATGTTCATCCGATTGCAAACTCGACCAGAAAAGACCAAGTCAAAGTTGAATTCACCCATAATGAATTATTCTCAGGTACAGATACTACAGAAGACGGATATATACTGGTTCCCAGAATTATTGAAGAAAATTAGAAAGGAGGATAGCGTGAACATTAAACAAAAATATTTGGACTATTTTACTAAAATAGAAAAAGATAATGAGAAAATCAAAGCATATAAAACCATAACAAAGGTCGAAGCGTTAGCCGCTTTAGATAATAATGATAATCCATTCCCGGTGGTGTTTGCTGATCAAATCTCCACTAAGGGAATTAAAACTACGGCAAATTCCAAGATGTTGGAAAACTATATTCCTCCTTTTGATGCAACCGTCGTAGAAAGAGTTAAACAAGCAGGCGGAGTAATCTTAGGCAAGACAATCACAAGGGAATTTGGCGTAGGTGAAACGGAGAACAGTTTCGGCACTTGTGCTGCTGTGGCTCATGGTGAAAACATCATCGGTTTTTCCACCGGACACAGAGGATTGATCCATTCAGGTGCTCACGAATATGGACTGTTTGCCTATCAGCCAACCTTTGGTCTGATTTCCAGATATGGAATAATTTCAGTAGCCTCTTCATTGGATGGGGTGGGAATTTTAACCAAATCCTTTGTTAATATATCAAAAGCTATGGATATTGTAACCGGGAAAGATGAAAAAGACAGTGCTTCCCATTTAACTGATATAGATTTTTTGAATTTAGAAGATATTGATTTAAATGAACAAAAAGTAGCTAATATCAATCAATTCGAGAATTTTACAGATATAGAAGAATTATTTGAAAAATCAGGTATTCCGTTAGATAAGGTTACGATCAAAGAATTGGAGCATGCTCTTCCCGCCTATGAAATAATTTCTGCCGGAGAATTTGCCACCAACATGGAAAAATATGATGGCATCGGCTTCGGATATAGGTCAGAAGATTATAATAATGTGGAAGAGTTATATAAAAATTCCAGAACAGAAGGTTTCGGCATGGCTATACAACAAAAAATTATGTTCGGAAACTTTGTCTTAAGTGAAGGCAAATATGAAGAATATTATGTTCAAGCTATGAAAGCCAGGACTATGATCAAAGAAAATCTTGAAAAAGCACTGGAGAACTTTGAGTTTTTAATTGCTCCGATTAATTTATCCTATATTGCCGGGTTGAGCTTGGCAGGACTACCCAGCATATCAATACCTTTTGGTAAAGAGGGATTATTGATCACCACAAGAGCATTTAATGACAAGAAATTATTAGAGTTCAGCAAAAAAATTGCATCACAATTGGCAGGTGACAAATAATGGCAAAAAATTATGAAACAGTTATGGGTTTAGAAGTTCACGTGGAATTGAAAACTAACACAAAGATCTTTTGTAATTGTGCAAATAAATTTGGCGATCAACCCAACACAAATACTTGTCCGGTTTGTTTAGGTTTGCCCGGAGCAATCCCTGTCTTAAATGAAAAAGTGTTAGATTTGGCGGTAATGGCCGGGCTGGCTACTAACTGTGAAATAAGCCGGGTCGGTAAACAAGATAGAAAAAACTATTTTTATCCTGATCTGGCCAAGGGCTATCAAATTTCCCAAGATGACCATCCCATTTGTCATGACGGATATTTAGATATAGAAACGTCCCGTGGCAAAAAAAGAATAAGAATTAATCGCATGCATATCGAAGAAGATGCTGGAAAGCTGGTCCATGAAGAAGGACTGGGCAGTCTTGTCGATAATAACAGAGCCGGCACGCCTTTAATCGAGATAGTTTCCGAGCCGGATTTAAGATCCGCGGAAGAAGTTTTGGCTTATTTACAAAAACTGAGGGCAATTTTAACTTATACGGATGTTTCAGATGCGAAAATGAATGAGGGTTCCTTCAGATGTGATGTTAATCTCTCGATCAGAGAAATCGGCGAGGAAAAATTCGGAACTCGTGTTGAAATAAAGAACCTCAACTCTTTTCAATCCATTCAGAGAGCAATTGAATATGAAACAGCACGTCACATTAAAACTGTCGAATCAGGGGAAGAATTAATTCAGGAAACTCGCGGCTATTCCCAAGATACTAGAACAACTTATTCCATGAGGAGCAAAGAAGATGCGGCTGACTATAGGTTTATGCCCGATCCTGATTTGATGCCAATTATCATAACTGACGATAAAATCGAAGAAATCAGAGCAAGACTTCCGGAATTGCCGGATGCGCGAAAAGCCAGATACACGGAAGAATACGAGCTGAGCAATTATGATGCTGAGCAATTAACATCTTCCATTGAAGTTGCCACATTCTTTGAAGAAACTGTCAAAAATGGTGCAGATCCGAAGGCTGTCGCTAATCTGATTATTACGGAAATCTTCAGGCTGAGCAGCCCTGAAAATTTTGATGTTAACATATCTCCGGCGGCTTTTGCCGAGATAATTGAATTAGTAGATAATGGCAGAATTAATTTAGGTAGTGCAAAAAAGATTATTGAAATTATTTTTGAAAATCCTGAAAGAACTCCTGAATCGATTGTTATTGAAGAGGATTTGGAACAAATCAATGATCAAAACGTTCTTGCTAAAATAATTGACGAAGTGATCTTACATAGTGAAAAGGCAGTTAATGAGTATAAAGCAGGCAAAGAAAAAGCACTTCAATCTGTTATAGGTCAAGTAATGGGTAAAACAAAGGGCAAAGCTAATCCACAATTAACCATAGATATTTTAAAAGAAAAATTGGGTTAATCATTTAGACCGGTTTCTGCTTGAACTCTCTTAAAAATTTCCTTCAATTGAAACTTAACCCAATTTTGCTCCCAGCGCAATTTGCTATATTATAATGAACGTTAATTGAAACTTAAATTAATTTTGCTCCCAAAACTTCGCCGCCGATCAGATGAAAATGTAAATGAAATACAGTCTGTCCGGCATCTTTACCATTATTGGTAATCAGACGAAAACCATCAGCCGTTTCAAATTGATCCGCTATCGCTGCTGCTGCATTAGTAACTGCAGCCATAATCAAAGCTTTTTGAGAATTTACAGCAAGTTCATAAAAATTATTTACATGTTCTTTCGGCACAATTAAAATATGAACCGGTGCAACCGGATTCATATCTTTGAACGCAACAACAAAATCATCTTCATAAACTATTTCTGTTTCAATTTCATGTTTTGCTATTTTACAAAAAATACAATCTTGCATGATTTTCTCCCTTTTTTGAGTTTTTTGAATTTTTATCAATATGCATGAACAAATAATTTCATTAATTAAAGTTTACTGATTGCATCTTTAATATATGTTAAAGCTTCTGCAATTTTTTCCGGATTCTTGCCGCCGGCTTGAGCCATATCCGGTCTGCCTCCACCTCCGCCGCCGGTTATTTTAGCAGCTTCTCGAATCAGGTTCCCTGC
>DUPV01000026.1 GCA_012838135.1 Clostridiaceae bacterium
TGAGCTTATTAGTCTTTGCCGGAGCAGGACAGTTTATGATTGCTCAATTAGTATCTGCTGCAAGTTCACCCGTCTCAATTATTGTTACTATTTTCTTTGTTAATTCAAGACATCTTTTAATGTCATCAGGGTTAATACAATATTTGAAGGGAAAATCTATCGGATTTTATCTGCTGTTTGCTCAAACTATCGTCGATGAAACTTTTGGCACCAATATTACGCAATTCACGACAAATCCCGATTGGACACCAAGTAAAGCATTAACTACAAATCTTTTGGCCCATTTCTCTTGGATTATCAGCAGTTTATGCGGAACCTTAATCGGTCAAAATGTCAATATCCCGCTAACAGTTGTCAATTATGTGTTAGTTGCAATGTTTATCGCAATGCTTGTCGAACAGGTTGTCTCCAAAGTTCACCTGATTGCTGCCATATTAGCCGGAATATTGGCAATTATATTTAAAATGCTTTTGAGAAATAATATTTCTTTGGTTATAGCAGCCGTAATCGCTTCGACAATCGGTTTTATTATCAGTAATAAAACTCAAGTGGAACAAAATACTGTACGAGGTGAACATGACAACTGATCGATGGATTATAATATTTGGTGCAGCAATCGCCACTTTTATTCCTCGCATAATTCCGATGCTGTTCTTTAAAAATAAAGAAATACCGCCATCGCTCACAAAATGGCTGTCCTTTATACCTGTTACAATCTTTTCAGCATTAGTTTTTTCTGATCTGGTTTTTTGGGAAAATGATTTAAGTTTCAATCCTACAGTCAATCTCAAGATTATCCCTTCTTTAATTGTATTTTTTATTGCGTATAAAACAAAGAATATTTTTATTTCAATGATTATCGGAATCGTGGCAATTTCTCTGATGTTGTTAGCTTTTTAAGTTAACTTTTTAAAATTTTTTAAAATTCAATAACAAAACCGACTGAGAATATGTTTTGCTTTTAGATTATTAAAAGGACTGTCCCAAAACAGTTTGAGACAGTCCCTTTTGCGTTTTTAGATAATGAAATAATCACGCTTCAGATTCGAATAGTTCATCCAAATTTACTTCGTTGAGAATCTCTCGCAGAATTGAAGCTTCTTCATAATTTAAGGAAACACCCTTACTCATTTTAGCATGTTCCGGTGCCCAGTCACGGATGTCCAGTTTTGCCGGATTTTCATTCCAGCTGACCATGTTTACTTCACGATTCCAGCCTGAACGTCCGGAACTTAATTTCCCGATATTTTGTTTTACTTCATATTTAAAATCGGCCATTCTCTTCTCCTTTACATGTTTTGGCTCTGCTAAGAAAAATATCAAATTTCACTTGTCAGCAAAGCTTGACTTCATCTGTAATTCAGCAATGTTATGCAATTGGTTCCGGTGTGACTTTCCAGATTTCTTCAGCATACTGTGCAATCGTTCTATCTGAACTGAACTGACCGCTATTACAAATGTTTTGCCAGCACATCTTAGCCCAGGATGCTTTATCTTGATATGCTTCAAAAGCGTCTTGACGACGTTTTTTATAATCTGCAAAATCACCCAGCACATAATAGATATCGGCTTTTTCCCAATTTGAACCGTAGAGCAAGCTGTTATACAATTCACGGAACATGCCGGTATCATTATCATTGAATGTACCATCAACCAATGAATCGACAATGCGTTTAAGACCCGGGATATTTCCATATTGCCATTGTGAATTGTAGAAATCCAAGGTAGCCGGAAAATCCTTCAGATTTGAACCAAACATGAAGTTGTTCTCTTCACCGGCAAACTCAATTATTTCGATATTCGCACCATCATATGTTCCCAAAGTCAAAGCTCCGTTCATCATAAATTTCATGTTGCCGGTACCGGAAGCTTCTTTACCTACCGTTGATATTTGTTCTGACAGATCTGCTGCCGGGAAAATCTTTTCCGCATATGAAACATTGTAGTTCTGGACAAAAACTACTTTCATCTGATCATTAACATCCGGATCATTATTCACTTTTTTCGCAATTTCATTGATAAATTTAATCACGGCTTTTGCCCGGAAATAACCCGGAGCGGATTTTCCGCCGAAAATATATGTAACCGGGGTAATTTTTGTTCCCGGATTATCTTTCAGATAAAAATATTGATCAAGAATTGCGAAAGCATTAAGCAATTGGCGTTTATATTCATGAATTCGTTTAACTTGAACATCAAAGACGGAATCAGGATCAATTTTAATGCCTTCGCGCTTTTCAATATAATTTGCCAGAACAACTTTATTCTCACGTTTAATTTCCATTAAACGTTGCATCACTTTTTCATCTTTTTCATAAGGTAATAACTTTTTCAATAATGATAAATCGGTAACCCAATCTTCATTGCCCAACAATTCGGTTAACAAAGCTGATAATTTGGGATTGCAAGTTCTCAACCAACGTCTTGGTGTAACTCCGTTGGTTTTATTATTAAATTTATCCGCCCAAATTTTGAAGTAACAATTGAAAGTAGTGTCTTGTAAAATATTAGTATGGATTCTGGCAACACCGTTCACTGAATACGACATATAAACAGCCATGTTTGCCATATGAACCATGCCATCATGGATAATTGAATTCTTTTCAATTTGGTCTGAATTGAAATGGCAGGTTCTTAATTCATTACGTAATTCATTGTCAATTTTTTGAATTATTTCCCGTATTCTCGGGAATAAGAATTGGAATATGCTGATTTCCCATTTTTCCAAGGCTTCTGCCAAAGTTGTATGATTGGTAAAAGCAAATGTTTTTCTGGTGATTGCAAAAGCCTGATCCCATTCGACATCCTTTTCATCAACCAATAATCTGATTAATTCAGGAATTCCTAAAACCGGATGCGTATCATTTAATTGAATACTGTTGAAATCGGCAAATTTACTATAATCAGTACCATGTTCTTTTTCGTATATTTTAAGAATATTTTGGAGAGATGCAGAAACAAAGAAATATTGTTGTCGTACTCTGAGAACCTTACCGTCATATGAAGTATCATTCGGATAAAGGACACGGAAAATGTCACTAACCCGGTTTCTTTCGATAACTGCATCGTCGAAACGTTGTGAATTAAACAAGTTAAAGTCAAAAGCTTCCGCCGGTTCAGGTTTCCATAAACGAAGAACATTAACATTTTTTGTACCGAAACCCGTGACAGGCAAATCATAAGGTTCCGCAATGACATCTAAATCTTGATAACGAACCATTACTCTATCTTCAGATCTCTTTACGTTAAAAGGATAAGGATATTCCATCCATTCGTCGGGATATTCCTTTTGGAATCCGTTTTCAAATAATTGTTTGAGCAAACCGTAACGATAGAGAATTCCGTAACCGGTAACAGGATAATTCAGTGTTGTGCTGGAATCTAAAAAACAAGCAGCTAAACGACCGAGACCGCCATTACCAAGTCCCGGATCTGTTTCTTCTTCTTCTAAATCCTGCAAATCAAAACCTAATTCCTGAACGGCTTGTTGCACTTCATCGTATATTCCCAAATTGACAATATTGTTAAGTAAGCTGCGACCGACTAAAAACTCTGCGGAAAAATAAAAAGCCTGTTTACCTTTGCGGTAAGTTTCGCGTGTATTCTCCCAATTTTCCGTTAAGACTTGCATTATTGAACGTGATAAAGATTGCCAAATTTCCGTTTTAGTAGCATGTTTTAAATTTTTACCATACTCAGCAGCTAAATTAGCCTTAATGCTGTTTACTAAATGTTCTTTCATAAAATCTCTCCCTATAAAAAATTTAATATTCGTAAAAATGATCAATTATAATTCCGTAAATTTACAATAACCTCATTTATATTATCAAAATCTCATCTATGTTACCAAGGTAATCAAAATCTTATTTATGTTATCAAAATCTTATCTATGTTATCAAATTTATTATTATTTACCAAAAAATTAATATATCTATTGTGATCTTGCCTGTTATTCTGAATTTATGAATATTTTATTTGATTTGTTTGGCTTTTTACCGTTTTTACGTTTTTCCTATACGGATTTACGTTGGCAAAAAGTTTATAACAGCGAAATAAGTATAGCTTGGTTGATGATATTGGGAACAAAGATTGTTGTTTGCAACTTGCAACAAATCGTTTCGAGTTTCCTTATATCAATTTGCGTTTTTATAATTCTCATATTTACGGTATTAATTGCTGAATCAATATTAGGTAAATATCTATTCGGAGCAGGCGATATCAAGATGATCGCTTTATTGATCTGGTCTTTTGAGCTAACCACTGTTTTTTATTCGATTTTTATTGGTTGTTGCTCAGCAATTGGATTCTTACTATTAAAAAAATGCTGTTCTGATTTAAAAAGAATCATTATTCCGTTCGCCCCTTTTTTGACTGCCGGAATCTTGTTAGCGCTGCTCTTGCAACATTTTTTTCTATTAAGTAAAATATGAAATAATTATTGAGGTACAATAATGTGGAAGACAAGCACAACAACAATATTCGACCAGTCAATAAGCTGCGGTCTGAAAATACGATCAGACCTACCAGGATCAGGATAGTCAATCCGACGCCTAAAACCAGCCAAACATTGGTTCAACAAGTAAACAAAAACTCAAAATGGCAAAAAAAATTAAACTTGTTGTTTTTTATTGTTTTAGGTTGCTTGATATTTCTGTTGTTAGATTTATTCAATATCTGGTCAAAAATAATTCCCGGTGTATTTACTTGGAAAAGTTTAACTGTAATCCAGATTGTATTCTTATTTTCAGCTTTTGTTTTACCTAGTCTCATTTATATCTTAATTAAGCCGCAATTTGCTGTCTCTATTAAATTGACTGTTAATCCGCTCACTGCATTATTAAGCATTTT
This sequence comes from Clostridiaceae bacterium, assembly GCA_012838135.1. GTDB lineage: Bacteria > Bacillota > Clostridia > Saccharofermentanales > DTU023 > UBA5436. The sequence continues at coordinate 4,849 of DUPV01000026.1, forward strand.
GATAGGTTTTCCTTTTGCTTATATCATGGCCTTGTTGAACTTAGCACTATCTATTCTGCTGGAACGAATCGGGATTCTTGAAAATATTATTATCTTCGATAAGCAACTGCAATTATTCCCTGCAAATAATACTATTTACTTGATTGTCTATTTGCTAATTATTTGTCTGATTCCGGCAATCCTCACGGAATGTTCTTTAAGAGGAATTGTTTTAGAGGAATTACTATTACGAAAAAAACAAAACCGTGCGATTTTCTTTTGCGCTGCAATAAGCGGATTATTAACATTTGAGCCTCAGGAATTCATACCGTATTTCGGTTTAGGCATGTTGGTATCAATGCTATATCTTTATCATCAGTCAATTATTGCCACAATACTCTGTCATCTGACTTTCAATCTAACGTATTACTATTTGATTCTTAAAATACCGGTATTAAACCTGAATCTTGCAAACAGTTCAGTAATTTTCATTGAAGACATGATACCGTTAATTATCAAGGGACTAATTGCGATCACTTTATTTATTCCGTTATTTGTCACCTTAAGTCAAACAAAAAAAATCAATCCGCTTTTAGATTCAGATAAAATCATCGAACGACATTCCAAGAAAAAAGAACCCGGAAACAAATTTTTCAATCTTTCTTTTGTTGCTTTAATAATATTATTTATTGTTTTTGTAATTATTTAAGACAGAACTTGTTTCAAATAAGATCCTTGTGGAACTTCTTCAGCATTTTCATAAGGAATCAAAAACAACATCCGTGCATGAGGTGTAGAATCAATCGGTTGACGGTTAATATCAAATAATTCATTCAACTGCAAATCAATTTTGTCTTGATTCGGCCTGATTAGTTCAACAATGGCACCACGTTCAATTTTATTTTTTTGTTCTAACACCAAATAGTTGTTTTCGAGATTATCTCTGACTTCAGCAATGACTTTTGCTTGTTTATACATGGTTTTTTCGGCATGGATTTTTGATTCTTGTTCCGCTAAAGGTTTGGAGGTGTCCTGAAAAAAGAATCCGGTATCAAAATGGCGATGAACTGTTTGCTCTAAAGCCTCCAGCCAAGCAGGATCTGCCTGATAATTATCCGGATCGGCTAAATATGCGTCCAAGGCCTGACGATAGGTTTTGACCACAACTGATGCATAAAAGGCACTCTTGGTTCTGCCTTCGATTTTAAAACTCGTTATCCCCGCCTTAACCAATTGGGGAATATATTCAATCATACAAAGATCAGATGAACTCAATAGATATGAACCATGCTGATCTTGTTCCAAAATTATCGGCTTATCCGGATGGCCCTTTTCTTTTAAAATTAAAGAATCGGTTTGATAATTCCAGCGACAAGGTTGAGTACAAGCTCCTCGATTGCCGGAGCGAGCGTTAAAATAATCGGATAGAATACAACGTCCTGAATAGGACATACACATTGCACCGTGGATAAAGGCTTCTAACTCTAAGTCTTCCGGAATTTGTTGACGCATAGTTTTAATATCTTCTAGAGAAAGTTCGCGAGCCAAAATAATTCTGGTAACTCCTTGGTCATACCAAAATTTTGCAGTTTGTGAATTCATGACACTGCTCTGTGTACTGATATGTATATCAAGCTCAGGGGCAAATTTACGAACTGTTTGCAGGACACCGGGGTCGGAAACAATTACTGCATCGATACCTGTTACAGGTAAATGTTTGATTAAGGTTTCCAAGTCGGCAAACTCATGATCACGTGCCAAACTGTTTAAAGTAAGATAAACCTTTACCTTGTTTTGATGTGCCAGCTCAACTGCTTGCGGTAATTGATCTTGCAGATTGAAATTACCGCCGGCAGCTCGCAAATTAAACTGATGTAATCCCAGATAGACGGCATCCGCACCATATTGAATAACTTTTGTCAACTTTTCAAAATCACCTGCCGGTGCTAATAATTCAATCATCCAATCATCAATCTTCCTCGTTCTTCGAACGATAAAACTCAATATTTTCTAATTGCTCTTCATAAGTTTTAGCAAATTCATTATTGCCTTTACCATCTGCACAGAAATAATAATACTCTAAAGCCTCCGGCCAAGTTCTTTCCGTAGCAGGCCAGAGAACACCTTCAATCGCAGCCAATCCCGGATTATTGATCGGACCGGGCGGTAAAGCATCATAAGCATATGTGTTGTAAGGATTATATTGAAAACGATCTAAATCGGTTTGCTGTACCCAGAAAACAGGTTTTTCATTATTTTCTAAACGTAAATAGTTGATCGTTGCACATGATTCAAGTTTCATTCCCGCATTCAAACGATTGAGAAAAACTCTGCCTATTTTGTACATTTCTGCTGATGTGCCTTCGGTTTGGACAATAGAAGCCAAAGTCATTACTTGGTCCATAGTCAAACCCATCTCAGCAGCTCGCTCCTCATAATTTCCTGTTGTCAGTTTATTGTAGGTATTATTTAAAAACATTCTCAAAATGTCCATTTCATCCATACTGGGATCAAAACGATAAGTGTCGGGCCACAGATAACCTTGTAACATCCATGTTCGCTGTTCATGTACCTGAATATTTCTTATAAAAGGATAATCGATAAAGGCATTTGGTCGTTTTACCAAATCATCCATGTATTCTACGTCAATATTGAGTCCGGAATCAATTAATCTTTGCTGCATTTGTTTATAGGTATACCCTTCAGGAATTGTAATAACAATTGCTTCCGGCTGATGAGTCAGAAGATACATCATTTCGTCATAACTCAGTTCAGGTGTCAAATAATGCGTCCCTGCTTGATATTTGCCGTCAAATCCATTGAACTTGGATAATATTTTGAATGAGAACGGGCTGCCGATCAGATTTTTCTCTTTGAGAATATTAGCAATATCATCACTTGTCGCGGCTCGCGGTATTGCCACCTCAACAGCACCCGGAGTATATTCGGTAATCGGTGAGCTGCCTTTTTCTTCAAATCTTTGCTTTAAGTTACTTAAACGTTGATCTTGGGCTTTTACATATTCGAAACCGTTAATAAAACCTACAAAGGCAACCAAAATTAAAAAAGCGATACTGGCAAAAATTGCTAGAGTTTTTAATATTTTAGACGACATTTGGCAACTCCGTTATGGACATTTTGATTTTTTCGGCTGGCCTCAGGGGCCAAAATCTTCAATATTATGATGATTTTGACTTATTTGCTCGTAATCTTTGGGCATGATCCAGAATTTTCTTTCTGACTCTGATGTTTTTCGGAGTTATTTCAATCCATTCATCATCTGCCACAAACTCCAGATACTGTTCCAAACTCAATTGCAACGGCGGCGTCAGTTTTAAAGCGTCATCACTGCCTGCGGCTCTGATATTTGTAGCATGTTTACGACGACAGACATTTACAGTTACATCTTCTTTTTGCATAGTTTGCCCGACAACCTGACCTTGATAAACATCCGTTCCGGGTGAGATAAACAGCTCACCTCTGGCTTGTGCATTATGCAAACCATAGGTTACCGCAGTACCTGTTTCATGTGATATTAAAACACCGTGATTTCTGCTTTCAATATCACCTTTCCTCGGCATAAAACCGTTAATAATGCTATTGATTATACCATTGCCCCTGGTATCGGTCAAAAACTCAGAACGATATCCGATCAGCCCTCGTGCCGGTATTTTGAACTCCATTCTGGTATAACCGCGTGACGGGGGAGACATATTTATTAATTCAGCTTTGCGTTGATTGAGTTTTTCAATTACGATCCCGGAAAAATCATTCGGCACATCAATCATGACCAGTTCTTCCGGTTCATATAACATGCCATCAATCTCTTTCATAATTATTTGCGGTTTTGATACTTGAAACTCATAGCCTTCACGACGCATCGTTTCAATCAGAACTGATAAATGCAATTCACCTCTTCCTTTGACGATAAATTGTTCAGTTGTTTGAGTATCTTCCATTTGCATGGAAATATTGGTATAAGTTTCGCGCTCAAGTCTGGCTCTTAAATGTCTGCTGGTCACATATTCACCTTCTCTGCCTGCAAACGGACTGTCATTAACTGCAAAAGTCATCGAAATTGTCGGTTCGTCAATTTTAACGAA